>NZ_JAUSZT010000002.1:0-657500 GCF_030817885.1 Phyllobacterium ifriqiyense | reverse complement strand
TGGCCAGCCCCGGTTTTTGAATTACGAGAGAACGAGCTGTCAGCTGAACGGCTCAAGCCTTGTTCTTATTGTAAACGTCAAAGACCACTGCAGCCAGAAGCACCAGCCCCTTGATCACCTGTTGCCAATCAATATTAACGCCCATAATCGACATGCCATTATTCATGACGCCCATGATGAAGGCGCCAATAACTGCGCCCATCACCTGACCGACGCCCCCCATTGCCGATGCGCCGCCAATAAACACAGCCGCAATGACGTCGAGCTCAAAGCCAAGACCGGCTTTCGGCGTTGCCGTGTTCAATCGCGCAGCGAAAATCAATCCAGCAAGCGCGGCCAATACACCCATGTTGACGAAGGTGAAGAAGGTTAGCCGCTCGGTCTTTATGCCAGAGAGCTTTGCCGCTTTTTCATTACCGCCCATGGCGTAAATACGTCGGCCAATTGTCATGCGCTTGGTCACGAAGACGAAAAGCGCAATCAGCAGTGACATGACGACGAGAACGTTCGGCAGCCCCTTATAAGAAGACAGCAGGTAAACAAGGAATAGAATAATACCGCCGATGATAAGGTTCTTGGCTACAAAGAGCGCAAAGGGCTCCCCGTGATAGCCATGCTTCTCGCGCTTTGCCCGGCCGCGGACACTTGAATAGATCATCAAGGCAACCAGAACGATACCGATCAGCATGGAAGTTACGTTGAAGCCGCCGACGCCAAAGAAGTCAGGAATGAAACCAGAGCTCAAAAGCTGGAACTGAGGCGGGAACGGGCCAACCGATTGTCCACCGAGCAACCAAAGGGCCAGCCCTTTGAAAACCAGCATGCCAGCCAGCGTGACAATAAAGGATGGTATTTTGTGGTAGGCGACCCAATAGCCCTGTGCCGCGCCGATTACACCACCCATTATGAGGCAGAGTATCGTTGCCGGCACATAGTGAATTTGCCATTTCACCATCATGACAGCAGCCAATCCGCCCACAAAGCCCGACACGGAACCGACAGACAGATCGATATGCCCGGCAACAATGACCAGAAGCATGCCGAGAGCCATGATAATAATGTAACTGTTCTGCAAAACGAGATTGGTGAGGTTCACCGGGCGGAACAGCGTGCCATTGGTGGTGAACTGAAAGAACAGCATGATCAGGATCAGCGCCGCAACCAGCCCGTATTCACGCAAATTGCCTTTTGTCGCCGAACCGTCGGTCTGAATTTTTGCCGGTGCAGTTTCAATACTCATGATTATTTCCCTTCAGCGCGGATAATGGCGCGCATGATCTTTTCTTGGCTGGCTTCGCTGGCAGCCATTTCGCCAACGAGCTTGCCCTGATTCATAACGTAAATCCGGTCGCATATGCCGAGAAGTTCCGGCATTTCCGACGAGATCACCAAAACGCTTTTACCCATCGCCACAAGCTGATTGATGATCGAATAGATTTCATATTTGGCACCGACATCAATGCCACGCGTTGGCTCATCCAGAATCAATAAGTCCGGATTGGCAAAAAGCCACTTCGACAGAACGACCTTCTGCTGATTGCCGCCGGAAAGGTTTCCGGTTTTCTGATAGATGCTGGATGAACGGATATTGGTTTTGGTGCGATATTCATTCGCAACCTTCAATTCGGTCATATCATCTAGAACGCCATTACTGGAAACACCTTCCAGATTAACGATCGTGGTATTGTGCTTGATGTGATCAATCAGATTGAGGCCATAGGTCTTGCGGTCCTCCGTGACATAGGCAATGCCATTATCGATGGCCCGTCCAATGGTTGAAACATCGGCCTTCTTGCCCTTGATGAAAACTTCGCCGCTAATCTTGCTGCCATAGGCCTTGCCAAAGACACTCATGGCGAATTCAGTTCGTCCGGCCCCCATCAGCCCTGCGATGCCAACGACTTCGCCCTTGCGGACATTCATGCCGATCCCGTTGACCACGGTGCGGTCGCTATGGAGATGATGGTGGACCACCCAGTCCTTCACCTCGAAGACAACTTCGCCAATATTTGGCACACGCTGCGGATAGCGGTCTGCCAATTGGCGGCCGACCATCAAAGTTACGATCTTGTCTTCGGAAATATCCTGCTTATCCAGCGTCTCGATGGTTGCACCATCGCGCAAGACTGTAATGCGATCCGCGACTTTACCGACTTCATTGAGCTTGTGGGAGATTAGGATCGACGAGATACCCTGCGCCTTGAATTCCAGCAGCAATTCAAGCAAGGCATCGCTATCCTTTTCATTAAGACTGGCTGTGGGCTCGTCAAGAATGAGAAGTTCAACTTCCTTGGATAAGGCTTTGGCAATTTCCACCAATTGCTGCTTGCCCACACCCAGATTGGTCACGAGCGTCAGCGGGTCTTCTTTCAAGCCAACCTTGGCAAGCAATTCGCGCGTGCGGGTTTCCGCTATGTGCCAATCAATAATGCCAAACTTTGCAGGTTCATTACCAAGAAAGATGTTTTCAGCAATTGACAGCAGCGGCACCAAAGCCAGCTCCTGATGTATAATAATAATGCCTTTTTTCTCACTGTCGCTAATATCGCGGAAGCGTTGCTCCTCGCCCTTGTAGAAAATTTCTCCCTCATAACTGCCATGCGGATAAACTCCGCTTAGCACCTTCATCAGGGTTGACTTTCCGGCTCCGTTCTCGCCCACCAGAGCGTGAATTTCACCTTTGCGAACATTAAGATTGACATTATTCAGCGCTTTGACACCAGGAAAGGTCTTGGTGATATTGCGCATTTCGAGGATTGTATCCATCGAGATCCTCATCGACGTCACTGCAATAGGAAAAGAACCCTGCATCGCAAGATGCAGGGTTCTTGCGATCTGTCAGCTTATTTCAGCTGATCTTCGGTGTAGTAGCCACCACCAATCAGAATCTCTTTCCAGTTGGTCTTGTCGACTTCAACAGGCTTGAGAAGATAGGCTGGAACAACTTTCACACCATTATTATAGGTCTTTGTGTCGTTGATTTCCGGCTCTTCGCCTTTCAGCACCTTGTCGATAAGGTTGGCCGTAACCTTGGCTAGTTCGCGTGTATCCTTGTAGACCGTTGAATACTGCTCGCCTGCGATAATGGATTTGACGGAAGGCACTTCAGCATCCTGTCCGGAAACGAACGGGAATGGCTGATCTTTCGTGCCATAGCCTACGCCACGTAGCGACGAGAGGATGCCAATGGACAGACCATCATATGGCGACAGAACTGCGTCCACCTTCTTGTCTGTGTAGTAGGCTGAAAGGAGATTATCCATGCGGGCTTGAGCAACAGCTCCGTCCCAGCGCAGTGTTCCGACCTTATCCATGCCTGTCTGGCCGGACTGGACAACAAGTTTGCCGCTATCGATCAAAGGCTGAAGCACCGACATTGCGCCATCATAGAAGAAAAAGGCGTTATTGTCGTCTGGTGAGCCGCCGAATAGCTCGATGTTGAACGGGCCCTTCGCATCAGGAAGTCCAAGCGCCTTGACCAGTGAACTCGCCTGTAGAACGCCAACCTGGAAGTTGTCGAATGTTGTATAATAGTCAACATTACCGGAATCACGGATGAGGCGATCATAGGCGATAACCTTGATACCGGCATCATGTGCCTGCTGCAACACATTGGAAAGCGTGGTGCCGTCGATGGCACCAATCACAAGAACCTTGACGCCCTTGGTGACCATGTTCTCGATCTGGGCCAGCTGGTTGGGAATGTCATCTTCCGCATATTGCAGATCGGTACCATAGCCACGTTCTTTCAACGCCTTGACCATGTTATCGCCGTCAGCAATCCAGCGGGCGGAGGCTTTGGTAGGCATGGAAATGCCAACGGTGCCTTTGTCTTGTGCAAAAGTTTGCGTGCTCATCGCGCCCAGCGCGATCAGTCCCGCAGCAACCAAATTAAGTATTTTCACGTCTATCCTCCCAATTTCCAATCAAATTACGCGCTTTTGTTGACCGCAGCCAGCTTTGCCAAGATTGAACCAGTCCTCCCAAGGCAGGGCCCGTCTGCACATTTATCTGAAAAGTATGACTTTTGGAATAGGCCTTCTTTCACGATTGTGAAATTCCGCTGCACAAACATTTTCAGTTGCGCATCAGGCTACCCAACGCTGGCTTAATGCCATATAATCCTATTATAATATTTTTTGGAAGACATATCCGTCGATCCCCTTATATAAATATTTGCAAATGAACACCGGGAGGAAATTGTGAATCTGGTTCAACTACTCAATACCAAGGGCAAGCGTCAGGTTGCTGCACGTATCGGCGAAGAGTTTCGTCTGGTAAAACGGACCCGTTCTGTATTGGAACTGGCCCATGCGGCAATCGAAGCTGGGACTGGTATTGCTGCAATTATTGAAATTCGCGGACTTGGAAAGACCGTCGATATCGCTGCTGCCTATAGTGAAGGCAGACTGCTGCCGCCCATCGATACCCATGATCCAGCTCATATCCATCTGACAGGAACCGGGCTGACACATCTTGGATCTGCTGCAACTCGCGATGCCATGCACCGCAAGATTGGCGATGCCAAAGAAGAAACACTCACCGATTCTATGAAAATGTTCCGTATGGGTCTTGAAGACGGCAAACCCAAAAAGGGAAAGACCGGAGTTCAACCGGAATGGTTCTACAAAGGCAACGGATCAATGCTGACTGGCCCAGGCCAAGCCCTGCTTTCTCCAGCTTTTGCCGATGATGCAGGGGAAGAACCGGAAATCGCTGGCATTTACGTGATAGGCCCGGATGGATCACCTTTCCGGCTGGGCTTCGCGCTGGCCAACGAATTCTCCGATCATGTCATGGAGCGCGTAAACTATCTTTATCTTGCTCATTCCAAGCTCCGCCCCTGCTCGGTCGGCCCAGAATTGATCCTTGGCGATTTGCCAGCAGATATTCGCGGCACATCCCGCATTACGCGAAAAAACAAGACTATATGGGAAAAGCCATTTCTTTCCGGCGAAGATAACATGTCCCATACGATTGAAAATCTGGAATATCATCACTTCAAATATTCGGTTTTCCGTCAACCAGGTGACATTCATATTCACATGTTCGGAACAGCAACATTGTCATTTGCCGACGGTATAAAGCCCGAGAATGGCGACGTATTCGAAATCGAGGCACCAGCTTTCGGCCTTCCCTTGCGCAATCCGCTCAAGGTGGAAAAGCCTTCCAAAGTGAAGATCACAGCACTTTAAGTATCTTCTATATGATCGAAGCGTGTTCTTCCGTTATCGGTATTGACGGAAGAACAGCCTCGACATGTGATAATACCGGCTGGTTGCGAGTTCTATGACGCTGCGCGCCCTGCAACCAGGACGCGCTCGGCGCCTTCGGCAATGACAACGCGCATCGCAGCCTTAGCGGCCTCCACATCTCCGTCACGAATTGCCGCAGCAATTGCTGCATGGCGGGCTACTGAACGGATATGACTTTCTGAATTAGGAATCGGCGAGCTGATGGTAAATGTCGTCACCAGAGCTACCTCTATCAGTGCACTGATAGAGCGCATGAAGGGATTCCCGGAAGCCTCTGCAACGGCAATATGGAACTGCAAATCGCTGTAGACAAAGTCCGTTGCAGACTCTTTTGCCTCTCCCATCCGCTCGACCCAGCGAAACAATGTTTCCAATTGTTTGTCCGTACGTCGCAATGCTGCAAGACCCGCCGCCTCAGGCTCCAATGCCAGACGCATCTCGACAATACTCGCCAGAAAATCGGCTGTTGCGCCGGCTTCGAAATGCCAAACCAATATATCAGGATCGAACAGGTTCCAATGCGATCGTTCCAAGACCCTTGTGCCGATCTTGGCTTTCGGTTGGATCAGACCTTTCGCCGCCAGCGTTTTCAGCGCTTCGCGCAAAACGGTTCGCGATACTCCAAAACGTTGCAGAAGTTCGGTATCTCCTGGAAGTATGCTTTTTTCAGGATAGGCGCCGCTGATGATCTTCAGACCAAGATCACGCATAACATGACCATGATGCGTTCGCGACTGGCCCGTCGTGCGAAAGTCGTAATCGGTGAGTTCCCTGCCTGCCAAGTGCTTGCCTGTAAATTCATGGGGTGACTTTACACAGGAGATTGCAAAACATGCCACGCAACGGTTTCTGAACCGTGCAGCCTCTGCCTCCCTCTCTCCCTGATATCTATTTATAATATTATAATATCATTCACAATCGGCAATATTGCTATTCCGCAGGTCCCCTCCTCCTATGGAGCGCGAACAGCGCGAATAGAGCACATTCGCGCTGTTCGCCGGTCAATTAATGCGGAAAAAATGCAAACCGGATCACGAATAAAGCCGCTACAAGCAATGTTGCCAAATGAATATCTCTGAATTTTCCGGTTACCGCCTTCAAAATTACATAGCTGATGAACCCGAAGGCAAGACCGTTTGCAATTGAATAAGTGAACGGCATTACCAATGCAGTCAATGCAGCTGGCGTGGCCTCCGTAATGTCATCCCATTCGATTTCCACCAGTTCATGCATCATCAGACCCGCGACATAAAGCAATGCAGGCGCGGTCGCATAGCTGGGAACCGACGCAGCCAATGGCGCTATGAACAAAGCTGCAAGAAACAACAGCGCAACAACCAGAGCCGTCAAACCAGTGCGTCCGCCTGCCTGCACTCCCGATGCACTTTCAACATAGGCCGTGGTGCTGCTGGTTCCTAGAACCGACCCGGCTACAATGGCGGTGCTGTCGGCAAAAAGCGCACGGCCCAAGCGATTGGGCTTACCTTCCTCGATAAGGCCCGCACGTTTGCTGACACCGATGAGGGTGCCGGTGGCATCAAATACCTCAACCAGTACAAACACCAAAATGACTTGCAGAAAACCGGTATGCAACGCTCCCGCTATATCGAGCTGAAAGAATGTTGGGGCCAAGCTTGGAGGCATTGAAAAGACGCCTTTGAACTCGCTGACACCAAGAACCATCGACAGCACAGTCACAACAAGTATTCCAATGAGAATCGCGCCGCGAATCTTGAGTGCATCGAGAGCTGCAATGACAAAGAAACCCAATATAGCAAGCAGAACGCCGGTGTCGCCAAGATTTCCAAGCCCAACCAGCGTCGCGGGATTGTCCACGACAATGCCCGACGTCTTCAATGCGATCAGCGCAAGGAAGAGACCAATACCGGCGGCGATAGCGCTGCGAATGGATTTTGGGATGCCTGAAACAAGCCAGCTTCGGATGCCCGTCACTGTTAGCAGTAGAAAAATACAGCCTGAAATGAAGACTGCGCCGAGCGCTTGCTGCCAGGTAAAACCAAGTGCCGCAACCACTGTAAAGGCGAAGAATGCATTCAGACCCATGCCGGGCGCCATGCCGATTGGCCAATTGGCGACAAGGGCCATGATGGCCGAACCCAGCGCCGCTGCGAGACAAGTCGCAACAAAGACAGCGTTGCGGTCCATACCAGTCGAAGACAAGATGTCTGGATTGACAAATATAATGTACGACATGGTCAGGAATGTTGTCAGGCCCGCCAAAACCTCCGTCCTTACGGATGTCTGGTGGTCGCTAAGCTTGAAAAGCTTTTCGAACATGATGGTCCCCCTAAGCTAAGACGAATATTCAGATTGTTGCTATGATGAACAGACGCGGAAATGGCAAGAGCACAATGCCATTGTCCATTGGCTTATATGATTGAGCGAGTAATTCCTGATATTTTTCAATAAATTGCGGCTTCTGTTCTTCGCTCAACGCAGCAAGATACGGCCTTAACGCGGAGCCCAGAAACCACTGAACAATACCCTCGAGCCCTTTTAGCGGATGATGGTAGATGGTGCGCCAGATATCCACACGCCGAGCGTGAGGTTTAAGTAAATCATAGTAAAATGAAGCATCGCCTAAGCTGCTTCTGGCTGCATTGGCTCCGGAAAGCTTTTCGGCCCAACGTTTGTCGGCCGCAACCTCCCGCATGGCAATATGGGTCGGCTGCTCCAGATTGTCCGGCATCTGCACTGCCAAGGAACCATTAATATTGAGAAACTGCGTGAGTTGCGGAAACAGTGTGTCGTGCCCAGACAGCCATTGCATTGAAGCATTGGCGTAAAGGAGGTCAGCTTTCTTTTCCGGACGCCAAGTATCGAGATTCCCCTGTTCAAACCTGCAATTCGGCACTCTTTCACGAGCCTGCGCAATCATCTCTGCAGATGAGTCTATTCCCAGAATCTCTGCTGAGATATAGCGTTTGAGCAAGAGTTCTGTAGAATTTCCCGGGCCGCAGCCGAGATCTACTGCAAATTCTACTTCCGCCGTCGGCACCGCCGATAAAAGATCGTTGGCTGGGCGCGTGCGCTCGTCCTCGAACTTCAGATATTGTTCCGGTGACCAACCTGTTTTTCGCACGATGATACCTTTCAGATACGAATCGCAATAAATTTTTGACCCGTTGTCGGCATAAGTCATACTGGTTCGTCATCCTATGAAGAAGAGGAAATAAAATGCTCTACGCCATTCTTTGCTACAATTCCGAAGACATCGTTGGCGCCTGGTCCAAAGACGAGGACGATGCTGTCATGGCGCGGCTCGCAATTGTTCAGGAACGACTGACCAAGGAAGGAAAGCTCGGTCCGGTAGCACGGCTGCTGCCGACGACAGCTGCAACAACCTTACGCAAGAGCGGCAATGATCCCGTCATTATTGATGGTCCCTTTGCCGAAACCAAGGAACAGTTCCTCGGCTTCTATGTCGTCGATTGCGCCTCTTTGGACGAAGCACTTGATATTGCCAAGGAACTTTCGATCGCTAATCCCGGAACGGGATCCTACGAAATTCGGCCTATTTCAATATTCAGACCCGGACAAACCAAACCATGACAGATGCACGTTGGATCGATGCGGCACTTATAGCGGCCCGCCCGCAGGCTGTAGGCGCGCTGCTGCGTTACTTTCGCAATCTTGATGTAGCGGAAGAAGCGTTTCAGGAGGCCTGCGTCAAAGCGCTGAAAAACTGGACCAAGAACGGTCCGCCACGCGATCCAACGGCCTGGCTGATTTTCGTCGGGCGCAACAGCGCAATTGACGTGGTCCGCCGTCAGGCAAAGCAGCAGCCATTGCCGCCTGAAGAAGTGCTGTCTGATCTGGAGGATAATGAAACGACGATTGCAGAGAACATCGACGGAGCGGATTATCGTGATGATATCCTTCGTCTTTTGTTCATCTGCTGCCATCCTGACCTTCCGGCAACGCAACAAATTCCATTGGCGTTGAGAATCGTTTCGGGCCTTTCGGTAAAACAAATTGCCAAAGCCTTTCTGGTCGGCGAAAGCGCCATGGAACAGCGCATAACACGTGCAAAAAGCCGAATTGGCGCAGGCGAAATCCCGTTTGAAACGCCCGATCCAATTGAACGTGCTGAGCGGCTAGCGGCTGTCGCGGCAATGATCTATCTGATTTTCAACGAAGGATATTCCGCTGCCGCCAGCGAACAAAAAGCCCGCATTCCGCTGTGCGACGAAGCAATCCGTCTGGTCAGGCTTTTATTGCGCATGTATCCGACCGAACCCGAAATAATGGGCCTGGCGGCATTATTGTTACTACAGAATGCGCGATCGGCTGCACGTTTCGATGCAAATGGCGAAGTCATTCTTTTGGAGGAACAGGACCGCAAACTCTGGAACCGTGAAATGATCAATGAGGGCCTGGCCCTGATCGATAAAGCGATGCGGCACAGGCAGCCTGGTCCCTACCAAATTCAGTCGGCAATAGCAGCGCTGCATGCCCGCGCGCCCACCGCAGAAGAGACTGATTGGAACGAAATTGACGTGCTTTATGGCGCACTGGAGCGCATGATGCCCTCACCCGTGATCACGCTTAACCGCGCAGTTGCCGTCGCCAAAGTGCGCGGGCCCGCAGCAGCACTGACGCTCATCGAACCATTGGAAGAGCGGCTCTCAGGTTATTTTCACTATTTCGGGGTCAAGGGCGGATTGCTGATGAAAATCGGCCGGAATGGAGAAGCGCGCGAAGCATTCAACCGCGCAATCGCTCTTGCCAATACTGCCGCTGAAGCAGCCCATATCCGCACCCACCTTGATAGTCTCTCAAAAAAATAAACGTCAATTTTTTTTCGCGGTAAATGTCGGATTTCACGCGTGCCGTTCGTCCTTAGTTCAGACCATCGAAACAAGGAGAACTGCAATGGATACAATGGCAAATACAGATCGTGATCTGGTTCTGACACGCCTCATCAACGCCCCCAGGGAAAAGGTTTTTAAAGCCTGGACCAATGCGGAATTATTGAAACAATGGTTCGCGCCCCTGCCCTATACAACACCGCATGCGGAACTGGATGTGCGCGTTGGCGGATCCAACTTCATCACCATGCGTGGACCGGACGGGAATGAATTCCCCAATCGAGGTGTGTATCTTGAAGTCATGGAGAATGAACGGATTGTGGTCACCGATGCTTTCACCAGTGCTTGGGTTCCATCAGAAAAACCTTTCATGACACTGATTCTTACTTTCGAGGAGCAGGAAGGCAAAACGAAATACACGGCGCTTGTCCGTCACTGGTCCGTGGCTGATCGCGAAGCACATGAGAAGATGGGATTTCATGAAGGTTGGGGTCAATGCACCGATCAACTTGAGGCACTCGTCGCAAAACTTTGAAGCTCGCTTCACATTCCGCAATTAACACTGGAAGGGAAGTAAAAGTGACAAGTATTAATCAAAATACCGCCATTGAGGACACCCTCAAAAACTGGTCGGATGCAATTTCCAGCAAGAATGCGCAGAGCACGCTTTCTTATCTGACGGAAGACATTGTCGAGTTCAGTCTTGCCCCACCATTACAGTATCGTGGCAAGGATGCCGAAGGCATTCAAAGCTGGTTCGATAGCTGGACCGGGCCTATCGGAAATGAGTCGCGGGAGTTGGATATTACGGCAAGCGACGACGTTGCTTTTGCGCGCTGTCTGGTCAGAATGACCGGCACGAAAACCACGGGTGATAAGGCCGACTTGTGGTTTCGGCAGACGCTGGGTCTAATCAAACAGGGCGGCATCTGGAAAATCGCTCATGTGCATGCTTCCGTTCCATTTTATATGGATGGAAGCTTTCGAGCAGCAATAGACTTAAAGCCTTGATAATCAAGACATATCTATGGGCATTTTATGAGCGGCAATATCGTGAGGCAGCGTCGTCTGCCGCTCGATCATGCGGTGGACACGCGGCTCAGTATCGCCCTTGTGAAGGGCTCTGATCCGCGTTCCGACAATGGCATCGGCCTTTGTGCGGCGTTGATTATGGCGCACATATTCCACCCAGGTCGGCGTATGGTAGCTTTCCGTCCAAATCTCCGGGTTCTCCAGATCGCGCATCAGGGCCCAATGGCCTGCACCATCGCGAATTCGGATGCGCCGCCGCGCCGCCATTACCTGAAGAAATTCGTTCACGTCCTCTTCCTTGATGACATAATCAATCATGATAACAATGGGCCCGCTGCGCGGTTTAAGATCAAGCGCCAGCAATGGTTCACTGAAATGATTGAGCGGATCCAGATTGAGTGTTTTGAATTCCGGCAAAGCATAACGAAGACCAATCGCGCCGCCTATAAGCATTACCACGCTCGATGCAAGCAACGCCATTTCCGCACCATGTTCTGCAGCGGCCTGACCCCATATCCAGCTTCCTCCGGCTATGCCACCAAAAGTTGTCGTTTGGTAGAGCGACAGCGCCCTGCCCACAACCCAGCGTGGTGTCGATAGCTGTACGGTGACGTTGAACAGCGACAGTGCCAGAACCCAACACGCGCCGGATACAAGAAGCGCAGCACTGGTCAGCCAGGTATTGGTGCTGACAGCAGTTACGACAGCACTAAGCGCGAACCCGATAAACGCTGATTTTACAATGGCTTCACTTGACATGAACTCCCGCAGGCGGGCACTTAAAAGCGCTCCGCCAATGGCCCCTATGCCAAAGGCGCCAAGCAGGATGCCGTAAACCAGCGGGCCACCTTTCACCAGATCGCGTGCAACCAATGGCAGCAAAGCGAGAACAGCACTGGCAGAAAGCCCAAAAACAAAACTGCGGAATATGACTTTTGCAATGTTCGGAGACATCGCAACATAACGCAAACCTGCAGAAATGGCTCTCCCGAGAGTTTCTCTCGGCAAAGGATTAGCATCATATTTTGGTTGCCAGCGAAACAAGGCAAGTATCAAGGGCAAGTAACTGAGAGTATTGACTGCAAATGCAGCTGCGGCTCCCGCGAAAGCAACAATAGCGCCACCAATAGCGGGGCCGACACTGCGCGTTATATTAAAGCCCATACTGTTGAGCGCCACAGCGCCCGGAAGATCATCGCGCGGAACCATGTCGCCCACAGAGGCTTGCCATGACGGGTTGTTCAATGCCGTCCCGCATCCCAGCAGGAAGGTAAAGGCGAGAAGCAACCAAGGCGTAATGAGCCCGAAATAGGCAAATGCCGACAAAGAAACGGACACAGCCAACATAAAACTTTGCGCCACAAGCATCACCCGGCGGCGATTGAAATTATCCGCGAGCGCACCAGACACCAATGAAAACAACATGATAGGCAATGCGGTCGAGGCCTGAACCAAGGCCACCATGCCCACAGAACTGGAAATGGTCGTCATCATCCAGGCTGCACCAACGGACTGGATCAAAGATCCAAAATTCGAGGATAGACTTGCAATCCAGATGTTACGGAACGTGTCGTTTTTGAACGGCGCCAAGGGCGATTTTCGGTCTGTCACCGCATCAACTTTCTTGTTCGGGCAAGGTTGTTTCGGGCTCACATCTTACAGGCAATAATTCCGGCAATGCCAGTCGCGGACGGCATTTATCGCAACGAAACATGCGCTTCGCACAACTTTAGACAACTGAAATGCACTTAAAAGTTGGATTTTTTCGGGAAAATTGGCGATTCTTCGGGAAGTTTTCCGCAAATGTGTAGCGAGGTTGTGCGATTTTCGGCGCAGCGTGTTTATAAAGCCTGTTTTTAGCCTCCAAATATTGCCGATTTCTGGAAATCCGGTCGAAATTAATTGAACGATCGTTTCTTTAATTTCGACCCGGGAATTTTGTGTTCTGTCGCGCAGCTAATTTCAATCTCGGCTGGTGGAATGACAGGTCTTCAATCTTGCCTTTCAGACATCATATTTTACATAGGCATAACGCGGGTCATCCTGCGGCGTTCCCTCTAGCGGGCCCTCTTCTTTGCCGGGCTGCCACTGCACAACCTTCTCGATCATTGCAGCGAGCGCGAAATCCTTATCGCTGATGCCCGGGAACCAATAGTGCGTGGTTCGACAAGCTCACCATGAGTAATGTGGATTGATTGCAGTTCATCGCAGTATTGCAGGAAGGTTTCCGCAAACAACAACCTCTCTCATGGTGAGCTCCTGAGCGTGTCAAAGGACGAACCACGCCCCAAAAACCGCACGGCCAGACAAACCTAGTGAAAAGCGCCCCAGCCTCCGGTTTCACCGCGGCGGCGCTCAATCTCAACTCCGACGCCGCCCGGCCCCAATTCCAGCTTCTCGGCCCTGACCACAACTTTCAGCACACGCGGATTTTCCAGAATGAAAGCCGCAATCTGCTCGGCCAATGTTTCAGACAGCTCGACATGGCCCCGGGCGATAATGGCTCTTATGCCGTCCATGATGAGATCATAGGAAACAACATGACGCAATTGTTCTGCATTGCGGGCAACGCGAACAACTTCGGCAGTAACATCGAAGCGCATCTTCTGGGTCTTGCCATGCTCGAAACTATAGGCACCGATCTCGACCGGCAAAACAAAATCGCGCACGAAAATCTTGTCCGTACCCAACCCAGGTTCGCTGCCGTCCGCCAATGGTGCAACGGTCCGCACTGCGCCTTTCGGAATCAGCCCTCTTATCTTTGCTGCCGCAGGACCATCCATTGGCGCCGCCCAATAAAGGTCAGTGCGCAATGCGGCGCAAAAACCAAGCATATCCGGCCTGTAGGAAAGCAGTCGTGGAATATCGGGCGCTTCGAGCGAACCGGCGGCACCCGCCAGCAAGCCTTTCGACTGAACGAGCTTGAAGAACTGACCGATCTGGTCAGGCGACAAATGGTTGAGCAAGCGTTCGCCAAGGGTGTTTTCCGTGTCAATCATGGCGGCGTGAAAACCGGCCGCAACCAGGTCATCTAAAAATGATTTGGGATATCGGCTCTGTTCTTCAGCAAACATGACGGCGACAAGCTTCACTTTGGAGGTGAACGGCTTGATCGCCTCGATCACTGCCAGCAGGTTCTCGCCCGGACGCAAGCCCACCCGTATATATTCCACACCCGCAGCGACAAACTCTCCAACCTTGCGGCGCATCACATCCGCCTGCATCGGCAAATGGCTGGCATCGGCACAAACGGGCCTGCGGCCAGCCACGAAATTGATGATTTCCGGCAAAGGCCCGGATTCGACCGAGCCTGACATGGCTATGGCCGGACCGCCGACATCAATAATGTCCGCACCATTTTCGAAGACGATTTCCGCCTCAGGCAGATTCTGTACGCTGGCAAGCAGTTTTGTCATTCCTGAGCGAACCCATGTTGGATGAAGCGGCAAATAAAGATGATATAGCTCGTAACGATCGCCCGCCCAACATGTTGGCACAGTTATTCCGATATTTCTGCTCAACCCACGACACGTTCGGGCACATATTGCTCAAACCTCGCCGGCAAAAACTTAACAGCGATGTAGGATTTGGATTTCCTCAAACGTTCCTTTGGGAGTGAACCATGAGAGGAAATCAAAATGACCTATGTTGATGGCTTTATACTTGCAGTTCCGAAGGACAAGATCGACGCTTATAGGGCGCTTGCCCAACTGGGAGGCGAGGTTTGGATGGAGCATGGCGCGCTAAGCTATGTTGAATGCACGGGCGATGATGTGCCCTTTGGCGAACTGACGTCGTTTCCCCGCTCCGTACAGGCAAAGGACGACGAGATCGTAATTTTTTCGTGGATCACCTACGAATCCCGTGAGCAACGCGACAAGATAAACAAGCTGGTCATGGACGATCCGCGACTATCAAAGCAGATGGACCAAATGCCATTTGACGGAAAGCGCATGATCTATGGCGGGTTCAACGTCCTGCTGCAAATGTAGAGCCCTCGCCCATAGGCAGCAGAATCAACGGGACACTGTTTCCGGTTTTTCTGTGCGAAACCGGACATTCAGATTGCACGGGAAATAATATTCACCCATATGGTTGACTAATATGCGCAGATGCGATATTCAACCATATGGATGAATGAAATGGACGACGATGCCCTGTCACGAATTCTGAAGGCCGCTGGCGATACGACACGGCGACAGATTTTGACGCTCCTTGTTCAGGAGGGTGCGTTGAGGGTGACCTCGCTTGCTGCCCATTTCGACATGTCCCTGAATTCCGTTTCCAAACACATCAAGGTGCTGGAGGAAGCAGGACTTGTCACCCGGCAGACTTCGGGCCGCGAGCACTTTATCGCTGCCGAGCTTGCCCCGCTCAGACTTACCGAAGATTGGTTCGGTCAGTTGAAGTCGATTTGGGAATTGCGCCTGACAGCGCTTGAGAACATGCTTTTGGAGGATGACGAAAATGAGTGAGCTAGAACTGACGATCAACCGCACAATCGCCGCACCACGCGAGAAGGTTTTCAATGCCTGGATCAGCCCTAACGCCATGGCAAAATTTATGCGCCCGCCAGGTTGCATCGCGGACTCCAAGGTGAAGAATGACCCGACCAAAGGCGGCCGCTTCGAGATCATCATGGTGACGAGCGAACGGGAAATCCCGCATTATGGGACTTATCTTGAAATCGATCCGCATTCGCGGCTCTCTTTCACATGGGGTTCTCCGCACTCACTCGATGACAGCGTGGTCACGATTGATTTTGTGGAAGCGGGTCAGGGCAAGACGGATGTTACCCTGCGGCATGTGAAATTCCGCAATGAAGAATCGCGCGATGGCCATAACAAAGGCTGGACAGCAATCCTTGATTCCATGGATGAGGCTCTCGCCTGAAGGGCGTGGCAACAGCGTTATGCAGGGTTCGACGAGGCTCACCATGAGGAAGGTTAAAGTGCTGCAATGACAGTTGCCAGCGTTGCAAATCCTGACTCCCTGCAACCGCCAGCTTTCCTCACGGTGAGCCTCGTCGAACCACGCAAGATATTGGTGCGGCAAACTGAAACTCGAGCAGAATTCGCGCCGACAATGACAGTCCAACAGAGTTATTGATTGCAGTTTCGCATTTGCGCGGCGTAATCCTCGGCCATCTTGGTGGTGGCGCGGGCGACCTGCTGCATGCTGGCATTGCTTTTCCACTCACCGCGTGAAAAAGCGCCGTGACCGAAATAATAAGCCAGATAGAGATGATAGGCATCATTCAACTCGATGCCGTTCGTCTTGTTGCTCTTGGAGTGATACCAGCCAACGAAATGGACCGCATCGGCAAACTTGCTGCGGCTTGCGCCATAGCGCCCGGTTTCGCGCTGATATTGTTTCCACGTTCCATCCAGCGCTTGCGAAAAGCCATAGGCGGAGGATGGCCGCTTCCATGGAATGAAGCCAAGCAGCTTTGTACGCGGCGGCTTTACACGGGGACTGAACCCGGATTCCTTGCGGATGGTCGCCATGAGAATTGGTACTGGTACGCCATATTCGCGTTCGGTCTGTTTGGCAGCAACATACCAATTATCAAACCAACCATCGCGTTGCTCAAAAACAGCGCAGACATTATTAATCCGGCTGGGCGCAGATGCGCACCCGCCCAGAGCCAGAATGACGGCGATTACTGCCATTTTCAGAGACAATTTTCGTAACATTGTTCCTGATATAGACAGGAAAAGTTAATAGTTTTTTGCCATGCGATTCGCCGGTTTTCAATAATTGTTGCGGCGAGTCATCCTCCGCAGCCGCTTCCCTGCGGAGATGCGGCCCCGGTACTCGGCCAGAGGATTGGACTGAACAGGGCGTTTACATCAGCAATTGCTATCGAGCCGAGTTGCCGGCGGGCACATCGGCAACGCCCTTGTTCATTTCGTCGAGAATATTAGGATTTCCGTAATACCTCTGCCAACCGGCTACCCGTGTCGCCACGTCTGCCACAGTTTTCTTGTGCACTTTTATAGGCCTCGAATGAACGCGTGAAACCTTTGCCCTGCAGGGTGAATTGTTGCTTCGCAGGCGTCAGCAAGAATAACTGCCTAATATTTATCCATCATCAGATATAAGCTTACGCATTGTGCATATTATTTAATATATGTCGGCATAATAACGGAATATGGCGCTGCTTGGCACTTTTTGTCCCAATCTGCGCCAAGGGAAGCCATCGTGAAAAAAAGCGGCACGATCGTAAATGAATGCTTTTCTCTAATACTTTATGCTTATATACCGATGGCTTCTGATTGATTGTCTTGTTAATTGCTTTGATGTGCGGCGCACCATTAAGCGCTGGTAAGTTTTCTCGTAAACTGGCGGTGGGCACCGTTACGGAGACTTCGATGGTACCGAATTATCTGCAACATATGATTGATAACGAAGCGGCACGGGATGACGTGTCGAAGCCATTTGGTGGCCGCAAGCCCGCCAATATTCCGGCACCGAACATCACACATTTTGAACTTGCGCGCACGCTGGAGCGGGTGAACAGACGATTTGCAGCCTTTATGCAATCGGAAATGACCCGTCGCGGCGTTGAAGAAATCGGCCACGCCCATCTGATGCTGCTTCTGGCAATTGGCGATGATGAAATTTCTGTCACGCAGTTGATGGAACGCGGTCCCTATGCGGGCACCAACCTTTCCTACTACCTCAAGCAGCTGGGTGAGTCCGGTTATATTGAGCGTAACGCCCTGCAGCGTGATCGCCGCGCAGCGCGAATCAAGCTTTCGGAAAAGGGCAAGGAGCTTTGCGCCGACATGACGGCCATCGCCGCCAACTGCCATAAAATCGTTGCCGACAGCCCCGACAATATTCGTAACCTCGAAATCACTTTCAAAACGCTTGATCGTATTGAGCAGACTTGGGCAAGCGCAGCCATTTTCGGCCCCCGCGGCGAATAATAACCAACAAAAAAGGCCGGATTTCTCCGGCCCTTTCGTCAACTCTTCAGGCGTTGCTATTCGCGCTCGCCTGTAAAGTTCAGCAGAAGCTGAAAAATATTGATGAAGTTGAGATAGAGCGAGAACGCACCGAATACGGCCATTTTCTGCTGTGTCTCTGAATCAATATTCTCGCCATACTGTTCCTTGATCGTCTGTGTGTCCCAGGCGGTCAAACCGACGAAGATGAGAATGCCGGCAACTGACACCACAAACTGGATCATTGTCGAACCAAGGAAGATGTTTACCACGCTGGCAACGACAACACCGATCAGACCCATGATCAGGAACGAGCCGAACTGCGAAAGGTCACGCTTGGTGGTGTAACCGTAAAGACTGGTTGCACCGAACATTGTTGCGGCAATGAAGAATGTGCGCGCAATGCTGTTGCCGGTAAAGACCAGGAAGATGGAAGCCATGGACAGGCCCATGACGGCGCAGAACGCCCAGAACAGCATTTGGGCGGAAGCTGCCGACATTGTCTGCATCTTGAACGAGAAGAACATCACGAAAGCCAGCGGCGCCAGCATCACCACCCATTTAAGCGGTGTCGAGAAGATTGGTACATAAAGTGCTGGCGTTGAAGCGACGACGAAAGCGACAACACCGGTGAGAACAAGGCCAAGGCCCATATAGTTGTAGATGCGCAGCATATGCTGGCGCAGGCCCTCGTCGAACGCAGCGGCTGACTGGCCGCCTGCCCGGTCGATGCCATAACGAAGTGGTGTATTCATCAGAACGTTCCTTCTGTTGTTGATCAGTAAAGTGTGTTGGCAAGTTGTGTAGCGGCTTTGCCCAGCTCATCGGAACCACCATCGGCAACGAGCGCATAGGCGACGTCGCCGATCTGGAAATAGGCTGCTTTCATGTCTTCAATCTCGACAATGCGTGGTTTAACGACATCAAATGACCCAGGGCGAACCGCAAAAAGGGACAAGGCACCCGTGACAGACGATCCGATCTCAAGTTCAATGCTTGGTCCGAATGTGGACGGGAACAATTGCACGTCCTTCACTTTCCATTCGGTTGGAAGCTTGGGCAGAATGATTGCCGTGGCGGCACGTATTTCAGCCGGGTCATAATTTCGGGTGCCGGGCTGCGATGTCATTGCAGCGCGGACCAGCGACGTGCGATGCGCCATCACCGCATCCTGGACATAGGCAGGAGCCGGCTGTGAAGCGACAACCTCCGAGACAATCAACGGACCAAAACCGGCATGGGCCATCCAACCGAGGCCAACAAGCAATGCCACCGCCGCAACGCGTTGCAGCCGATTGAAAATCTGCCTGCGTCCAAGGCTGCGCTGAAGCCGCTCGGCAGCCTGTGCAGAAGCAAGGCCGGAAACCGAAGCGGGCGCTGAGAGCGCGAGACGCAATTCATCACGGCCACGCAGATCTGCCATGACGCGGGCAGCATCTTCGGGATGCTCGGAAAGATATCCAGCCACCTCGATACGGCGTGCACCATCCAGCTGATCGTCCACATAGGCATCAAAATCGGCCTGCACGATAGGGTCTCTTGTCTTAATCATCACGACCTCCGACAATTCGCAGTTGGGCGGCGCGGGAAGAGGGCTCCTCGCCTTCGCTGGCGCGCATGAAAGCCCGTGCCCGGCTGACCCTCGACATCAATGTGCCGATAGGTATGTCCAGAATTCCGGCAGCTTCCTCATAGGAAAGCCCCTCAATAGCCACCAGATGCAGGGCGCTTCGCTGCTCTTCGGGCAAGGTTTCAAACATCTGGCGTATCTGTTCCAGCCGCACCGCATGTTCCTGCGATGGCTGCTGGACGGTTTCCGCCGTCTCTGCCGTCTGGGCTATTCTGCGCGCATCAGCCTGGCGCGAGCGGAAGCCATCAATGAACGTGTTGTGCAACACAGAAAACAGCCATGTCCGCAAATTGCCGTTCGGACGAAAACTCGCCTGCTTTTCATAGGCCCGCACCAGCGCATCATGCACGAGATCCTCGGCATCCTGCTCATTACGAGCCAGCGAGCGCGCATAACGGCGCAGCGATCCAAGCTGGCCAATCACGTCGAAGCGGGTTTTCTCATTGCTCATGACCGATATACGTAGCCTATCGCGGGTTTATTCCCATGCAGTACGGTTTTTTTGTCAGCAGTAAAACAAGAATGATCATTCTCATATTGACGATATTGTGCAGCTGATATAAATGAGAGAGAACGTTCTCTCTTTTTTATTGGTGACTGATGACCGATCAAGCAATGCCAAGGCAGACACCCGCCGCATCAAGTGATGATACGGAAGGATCATGCTGTTTTGTCACCAAGCTGTTCGGCAAGCGGGCGCGCAATCGCGAGGCGCAGGAAGAGCGCATCCTTGCCGCTGCAACCACCTGTTTCATCCGCTCCGGCTTTCGCGGAGCCTCCATGAATGACATTTGTTCCGAGGCTGGCATGAGCCCCGGCGCGCTTTATCGTTATTTCTCCTCAAAAGAGGCGATCATTGAACATATTTGTGCGCAACATCGTCGTGAAAGCGCAGAGATCCTTGATCGCATGTCCAGTAGCAATGACATTATTGAGGCCGTTGTCAAAGTGGGCATAGAGCATGTGCGCCACATGTCGATGGATATGAGCAATAATGGCCCAGCCGATGCCAGTGCCCGCCTTTTCATTGAAGTACGCGCCGAGGCAACACGCAATGATGCGGTTGCTGCCATTTGCGAACTGCATGAAGGCATGATGCGTGAAAGGCTGATTGCTGCATTTACCGCAGCAAAAGAGGCCGGCCTTATCGACCCGGTGGTCGAACTGGAGCTTGCCGTCGCCACGCTCGCAGCCATGGGCGAAGGCATTATCCTTCGCAATTTTCCCGCACAAGGCGTGCCGCTGGAAGCATTGGAACCCGTGTTCCGTGCGCTGGCAACCGCCGTTTTGCGACCAACGAACAAGCAACTATAGCTCTCACCCTCAGGCTCCAAGATGAACCGCCACCCTCACCGCAATCTCAGAAAAGTTCTCTTCTCCTCCATTGTGGCGATTGGTTTCGCCTTGTCCTTGCCCGTAATTGCCGCGGCGGAAGACACACCAGCGGTTGCAAGCGAACCCAAGGCTCCCTCGATCAATGTGGTCGCTGCCGGAAAGCAGGAAATGGTGGCGACACTGACTGTAACGGGAACCATTGTTCCCCGGCAGGAGGTTGCCGTCGGCACGGATGTTGCCGGACTGCTTGTGCTCGAGCTCAATGCCGATCAGGGCGATGTGGTCAAGGAAGGCGACATCCTGGCAAGGCTCGACAAGTCTTCGCTTGAGATCCAGCTTGCACAAATCGAAGCGCAAGGGGCTCAGGCCGCCGCGTCCATCGCACAGTCCGAAGCACAGATTGTCGATGCGCAGATTGCCGTGCGGCAAGCATTGGAAGCGCTGGAGCGTGCCCGCTCCTTGAGCGCCAAGGGCTTCACCTCCAAAGCTGAATTTGACAATGCAACCAATGCTCATGACAGCGCCAATGCCAAGCTGAACACGGCTCGTCACGCGCTGGTGGCAACGCAAACGCAGTTGCAACTTGTCGCCGCCCAGAAACGCGATGTCATGCTGCGTCTGGAGAAAGCCGATGTAAGAGCACCGGCAAGCGGCGTTATTTTGAGCCGCGACGCGCTTCTTGGCGCGATCGTCTCCGCCAATGCGGGACCATTGTTCCGCATTGCCCGCGATAATGATTTTGAGCTCGCAGGCAATATTCCGGAAGTCGATTTGCCGCTGTTAAAGGCGGGCATGCCGGTCTCTGTCCGCGTTTCGGGCATGGAAGAGGCGGTCGCAGGCAAAATCCGCCTGATCTCTCCGGAGATTTCAGCAAGCTCGCGTCTGGGCGCGGTAAAAGTGTCGCTTGAGAAGAACCCTTCAATCCGCCCGGGCAATTTTGCCCGCGCTGTCATTGAACTTGCCCGTCGTGGCGGCATTAGCGTTCCACTTTCCTCTATTGTCTATAATGGGCCGGCGACGCTCATTCAGGTCGTCAAGAACGGTGTTGTCGAAAGCCGCAAGGTGAAAGTCGGCATTCGCAACGGCCATTCCGCCGAAGTGCTTGAGGGTCTTGCCGAGGGCGAAGAAATCGTCGCCCGCGCCGGAACATTCGTCGCCGATGGCGACCGCGTTACCCCGGTTCGTGTCTCAGCCGAGCAGACCGGAGCGGTCAAATGAACTGGAACATCAGCGCCTGGTCCATCCGCAACCCGGTTCCGGCAATTCTCCTCTTTGTCGTTTTGACCGTGCTGGGGCTGATGGCCTTTTCCAAACTGCCCATCACCCGCTTCCCCAATATCGACGTGCCGTTGATATCGGTCTCGATTACCGATCCGGGCGTTGCGCCGACAGAGCTGGAAACCCAGATTGCCAAGCGGGTTGAGGATTCTGTCGCCAATATTACCGGCGTCAAGAATGTCATCAGCAATCTGACTGAAGGCAATTCGACAACGCTTGTCGAGTTCCGGCTGGAGGTTGATACGCAAAAAGCGCTGAACGACGTCAAGGATGCCGTATCGCGCATCCGCGATGATCTTCCAGCGACCATCAAGGAACCGCTGATCAATTCGGTGGATGTCGAAGGTTCGGCAATTCTGACCTACGGCATTTCCGCTCCGACAATGACGGCGGAACAGCTTTCCTGGTTTGTCGATGACACGATCATCCGCGACATTCAGGGGCTCAAGGGCGTTGGCAAGGTAGAGCGGTATGGCGGGGTGAAGCGCGAAATCCGTGTCTCGCTCGACCCCGATCGATTGACCGCACTCGGGGTTACCGCTGCCGATGTCAATCGTGCCCTGAAATCCATGAGTGCCGATCTGACCGGTGGTCGCGGTGATCTTGGCGATACGCAACAGACGATCCGAACCTTGGGCGGCTCCCGTTCATTGGAAGATCTGCGTGCGGTGGAAATTCCGCTCGCCGGTGGACGCTCTGTCCGGCTCGATGCAATCGGAACTGTCAGCGACGCTTTTGAAGAGCCAAAATCCTTTGCGCGAGTCGATAATCAGACGATTGTTTCGCTGGGTGTGTTCCGGGCAAAGGGAGCCAGCGATACGGAAGTTTTTGCAGCTGTACAGGCGCGCATTGATCAGTTGCAGCAAAAATACCCCGATACACGCTTCAGCATGATCGATAATTCGGTCAATTATACCTATGGCAATTACGAATCCGCCATGAGTTCGCTGATTGAAGGTGCCGTGCTTTCCATCATTGTCGTGTTCCTGTTCCTGCGCAATATGCGGGCGACATTGATCGCGGCTGTTGCCCTGCCCTTGTCGGCGATCCCTACTTTCTGGGCCATCGACATGCTGGGCTTCTCGCTCAATCTGATCAGTCTGCTTGGTATTACTCTGGTGACCGGTATTCTGGTCGATGATGCTATCGTCGAAATCGAAAACATTGTCCGGCATATGCGATCCGGCAAATCACCCTATCGGGCTTCACTGGAAGCTGCCGACGAAATCGGGCTTGCCGTTATCGCCATCTCGGCCACAATCATTGCCGTGTTCGCACCGGTCAGCTTCATGAGCGGCATTGCCGGTCAATATTTCAAGCAATTCGGTCTGACGGTTGCGGTCGCGGTCTTTTTCTCGCTGCTTGTTGCACGGCTTATTACGCCGATGATGACCGCCTATCTGTTGCGCGACGGTAAAAGCCTGCACCACGGCTCGGAAGAAACCGGCTGGATCAAGGCCTATACCCGTTTTCTGACCGTCACTTTGCGTTTCCGCTGGCTGACGCTGGGCAGCGGCGTGGCTCTTTTTGCTGTTGCAATCTGGGCCATGGGCTTTCTGCCATCGGGCTTTGTCCCGCCACAGGATGAAGCCCGGGTTGTCGTGAGCCTTGAACTGCCTCCGGGTGCACCTATCGAGGAAACACGCCGCGTTAGTGACGAGGCGGCATCACTTGTTCGCCAGATACCAGAAGTCAAGCAGACCTATGTGACGGGCGGTGCGTCGCCAACGGGTTCGCTGGATACAAGGCGCGCAACGATGGTCGTTAAGCTCAGCCATAAATCCGAAAGGGACCGCACTCAGAAACAGGTGGAGACCGAAATTTTCAACAAATTGTCCGAGGTTTCCGATCTGCGCGCCAATTTCGTCAATGATCGCGGCGAACGCGAATTTGCTGTCGGCGTCATCGGCAATGATGGTGAGAAAGTAACCCAGCAGGCAAGACAATTGCAAAGCGCCATGACTGCAACCGGCGACTTTCAGGCTGTGTCATCCACGGCGGCGCTGGATCGCCCCGAGATCATAGTGACACCGCGCATGGATAAGCTGGCAGAGCTGGGCCTGTCGACATCAGCGCTGTCGGAGGCTTTGCGTGTTGCGACCTTGGGTGATCTTGATGCCAATTTGGCAAAATATACGGTTGATGGAAGGCAGGTCCCGATCCGCGTTCAATTGACCGAGGATTCGCGCCGTGACCTTTCTGTGCTCCAGACCCTGACCGTAACAACACCTGCCGGTGTAGTCGTTCCGTTGGAATCAATTGCGCAGATCAGCTTTGGACAGGGTCCCTCCTCCATTGAGCGCTTCAACCGCGAACGCCGGGTCGTCGTTGGCGCAAACATGGCCAAGGGCAAGGAAATTGGCGAGGGCCTCTCCATTGTCAAAAACCTGCCGCAGACCAAATCCATGCCGGAAGGCGTCAGGATTCAGGAAACCGGCGATGCCGAGGTGATGGGTGAAGTCTTTACCGGATTCCGCGATGCAATGATCATGGGCCTGATGCTGGTCTTCGTGGTGCTGATCCTGCTCTTTGGCAGTGTGTTCCACGCCTTCACCATCCTCATGTCACTGCCTCTTTCGATTGCAGGTGTCGCGGTGGCTCTGCTTTTGACCAATAATTCCGTCTCCATGGCCGTGGTCATCGGTATTTTGATGCTGATGGGCATTGTCACCAAGAATGCGATCATGCTTGTCGATTTTGCCATAGAAGAAGTGAAACATGGGATACCGCGCAATGAGGCAATCATTGATGCCGGGCGCAAACGCATCCGGCCAATCGTGATGACGACGATTGCCATGTCGGCAGGCATGCTTCCCGCGGCAATGGCTTTTGGTGATGGCGGTGAATTTCGTGCACCGATGGCGATTGCGGTGATTGGCGGCCTGCTGGTTTCAACAGTTCTGTCGCTGGTGTTTGTACCGTCCTTCTACACAATCATGGATGATGTGAGCCATTGGACGGGCAAAATATTCCATTGGTCTATGCGCCCGAACAAACCGGATGAACCGCATACGGAACAGGTCTATGCCAGCAGTCCGGTGCCGCTTGTCCACCCGGCGCGGATCATAACCGAAGCGGCTGAATAAACGCAAAAGAGCGCCCAAGGGCGCTCTTTCTGTTTCAGCCGCTGCTATTATAGCGGATGGTACTTGCGTACCCTGTCACGTTCGCGCGCGAGCTCTTCTTCGGTAAATGCCGGGCTTGACTCATCAAAGCGTTCCCAGCCTTCTTCTCGGTACATCGATCGCCTCGTGTCGAGATCTACCGGCGTATTATTGTTGATGATCGAGCGGGCAATATCGGCCTGGTCATCGCTGACCCTGGCGGATACGAGCGTGCTGCCGCGGCGGACGCCCTCCGCATAGACATGCGCATCATCTTCATCAACGCCGGAACTCGTAAGCCCGCCAATCAATCCGCCAGCGGCGCCGCCAGCCACTGCACCGGCCGCCGCACCAGCAGCTGTAGCTGCGAGCCAGCCTGCCGCCACGACAGGGCCGACACCAGGAATTGCCAGCATGCCAAGACCGGCAAGCAGCCCGCCCGTACCACCGACAACAGCGCCAATACCGGCGCCGGCAGCAGCCCCCTCGCCCGCATAGGTTTCGCCGCTATCGCCATCGCGTCCCGCGATTGTGATATCGGAAGAGGAAACCCCGGCGTCTTCGAGCTGCTCGACCACCTGTCTTGCATCGCGGTGATTGTCATATAGTCCTGTTACAGTTTGCATATCTGATCTCCTTAAGCTGGTTTACGCCCTTATTTTGCGGTCTCTGTTATGTTGCCCTGATAGTCGAGCTTGACCTCGAAAGACTTGCCGTCCTTGGTGCCCGTACCCGTCCAGATGCCGTCTTCGCCTTTTACAAGGCCCGTTACGGCAGTGTAGCCTTTGGCTTCAATGCGCTCTTGGGCCTGGGCTTCTGTAAAGCTATTTTCTCCGGCGACAGGCGCAGCAGGATTGGTAGAATCCGGCGTTGTCACTGCCGGTGTTTCAGACTCTGTAGTCGGCTTAGGAGCCTCCTGTGCATAAGCCAGTGAGGCAATCGAAAGCGCGCCAAGTGCGAGTGCAATTCGTCTCATATGAACCTCCATCTTTCGCGACCATTTTGTCAGCCGCCTGAGAGATTAACCCGCATAGGCAGATGAGGTTCCTGATTTTCAGATGATGGAGAGCAGGTTTATTTTTTCTAATTGACGGAACTTCCTGGAAGGAGCGTCAATGACAAAAACCAAAAACAATCGCGAGGAACGGCGCGGGCTTATTGCGCACCCACCGGCCGCGGAGGATAGACTGCCTGTGCAGGTGCACGGTATATTGCGCCGGTTGTCATGCTTGATATGTTGGGAGCCTGCCTTCCCTTTATCAGCATGTCCTCATGCACCCAGCCAATCATGCCAGTTGTCGGCACTGCAATATGATGCCATTTGCCCGCTTTGCTGTAGGAGCGCATTTCACGCCCTTTTTCGACAGAGCCTATCGAGGCGGAAGCTTGCGATGCGCTACGCCGTAAAACCAGCCTGTCACGAGCATAGACTACCGATGGCGCCATGCCCGGCACATTGGTGCCGCGCGGTGGCTCGCCAATTGCTTTGCCAATGGGCCCCTGCGGACGCTGCAATGATGCTTGCTGCGTCGGCTTGGTTGCAGCAGGATTTTGTTGCGGCACGCCCACGGGAACGGAGGGTCGCGGCACAGGCGCTCGTGCTATCTCTGTCCGTCCGCTCTCCTCGCGAAGCGCTGTTTTTGCCGGCGACCTCACCTCTTTCTCGGGTCTGGGCACCGCAGACGGCGCTCTGGAAGCTGTAGCCACGGGGGATCTGGTGTTTGTTGCAGATGGGTTTTTCGCCTGTTCCTTTGTCCAGAATGCCAACAACCCGACACCACCCAATACCGCCACTGCAAGCAGCAGCCCGATAGGAGACCAACGCTGCGACGACCGCGAGGAAGATCGCTTCGGAGAGCGCGAAGTTGAACGAGTGCGGCGCTTTTTCTGAGCCATTGAGTCCTGCCGTTTTCAGTCCATCATGGGGTGACTGGATAAAAGTCGGAAATATCGAGTCGCGATATTCCTAATTTGACAGGGCTTCCTTGGTATTTCGTTACCATGGCAAAGGGAAAAAGTTTTTACGGATAATCGCCGATTTAGAGAATTATTTCCCTTTTCATTGGCTCCCGTCCGCCGTAGATGCGGGTATTATATCGAAAGTCGCCCGGAATTTTCCAAATGCGCCAGTTTTTATATTCAAAAGGCCCCGATGGGACGGAGCGGTTTCGTCTCTTCGTGCCGATCCTCGCCGGGGCGACATTGCGCGAGAGAATTATCGGCTGCATTGGGGCATTGATCGGCATTGGCCTGACCGGTTGGATTTGCGGCATCATGTTCGGTGCTGGCCCCGCCGTGCCGCTCATCGTCGCGCCTGTTGGCGCATCCGCGGTCCTGCTGTTTGCCGTTCCGGCCAGCCCTCTGGCACAGCCTTGGCCAATCATCGGCGGCAATACAATTTCCGCCCTGGTCGGCGTGACAGTGGCTCATTTCGTACATCAGCCGGAACTGGCTGTTGCTCTGGCTGTTGCATGTGCAATCGCAGTGATGTCGGTGGCACGGTGTCTGCATCCGCCAGGTGGCGCTGCCGCTTTGACAGCTGTTATCGGCGGGCCAGCGGTTCTTTCGGCGGGTTTTCTCTTTCCATTCGTGCCGGTTGCGCTGAATTCCGTGCTGCTCGTTGTGCTGGGTATCCTGTTTCACAGGCTGGCTGGCAGAACCTATCCACACAAGGCAGCCGCGCCTGTTGCCAATATACATGGGACACAGGACCCGCCAGCCCCATTGCGTTCGGGCTTTCAAAGCGAAGATGTCGATAACGCGCTGGAAGCACTTGATGAGACATTCGATATTGAACGAAGCGATATCGATATTCTGCTGCGGGAAGTGCAGGTTCAGGCCGCTATACGGCGGCACCGGGCACTGCTGTGCAGCGATATCATGTCACGCGACGTGATCAAGGTTTCTGAGGATGCCAGTGCGGATACCGCACGGACCCTGCTGCTTGAACACAATGTGCGTGCCCTGCCCGTTCTTGACCTTTCAGAATGCCTGCTTGGCACGATCGGCTTGCGCGAATTGGCAAATGCCGGGGCGGCAATCAAAGGGTCAATCACCGCTGCTGTCACTGCCAAGCCTGACGACCATGCCATGAAGCTTTTGCCCATGCTGACTGACGGCAAGACCCATGCGGTGATCATCATAGACGATTCCCGCCATGTTCTCGGGCTGGTCACCCAGACCGATCTGCTCGGCGTCGCCTTCAATTCCTATCTCTGATCCGTTGCGCAAAAGATGCAGTGCCGGAAAAACCGGGAGCGGGCGCTTATCGCCCGTCGTCCGGCGACCCGTACTCTGATATCACCGTTAAATCCCACAACCAAAGAGACCCTCCATGCCGTCTTTCGATTATATCCGTCCTATCCTCCTGCTCCTCGGATCAAATGTATTCATGACATTTGCGTGGTACGGGCATCTCAAATTTGGCAATAAATCCTTGATGCTGGTCATTCTTGTCAGCTGGATGATCGCCTTCTTCGAATATTGCCTTGCCGTTCCGGCCAACCGCTACGGGCATGAGGTTTATTCCGCAGCCCAGCTGAAAACGATCCAGGAAGTCATCACGCTTCTGGTCTTCGCAGGCTTTTCGGTGGCTTATCTCGGCGAAAAAATCACAATCAACCACGCTGTCGGTTTTGCCATGATTTGTGGCGGCGCATTCTTCGTATTCAAAGGGCCACTATGATTGAATTTCGGAATTTGTCCTGAACTGTCGCAAATCTGCGACAGTTCATCCTTCTATTTTTCAAATCGGGGATGACAGACCGCAAAAATGCGGGCTAACTTTGTACAATTGATTTGTGCGTGAATACTTCAGAAAAGCAGATAAGAACAATAAAAGGGGAGAGCGCTTTCATTGCCCAATACTGTAAAGCTTGGCGCGCCAGATTGCTGGGCTCATGCCTTTTTCATGGCCGGCGTCTCGTCGGCAACCACATCGCGCCAGAAGCACATTAAGGCACCGCATTCGGAACAATGCACGGGCGCCTCGTCCTCTTCTTCAATCGGAACTGTCATATGACTGGTTTTGCACTCGTGACATATGATCTCTTGGCCGAGCTTCTGCATAATTGCACTCCACAAGGAGTAAGCTTTAAATGAATAAAGAATGCAGGCATCGCTCGTGGAAGAACGTCTTGAAGCGACACCATCTAAACCAGTCAACAATAACCATATTATGCGTTAATTGGCAAAGACAAGCTTGCCTATATTGAAAATAGATAAACGATTCCCACTATAATTAATCGATTGCGGACTAAATTAATCTGAGGAGTGACCATTTCGGTGGTGGGGTATGGTCGAAAATGAGAATTGAACCATGACGGGACACGAAAAACTTATTGAAGCAGTAGCCCAGGCTATTCATGCTTACCGCAGTACTGGTAGCCAGGAGTGGGACAAAATCCCCGACTTCATCCGTCAAACCTATCGCGATTATGCCAATATTGCGCTCCCCGTTGTCTATGATGTTCTTCGTAACCCGACGAATGAAATGATCGATGCGGCTAACCGCGCGCGCCCCTCTGTGACCTCGCGAACCATTCAGGCGGCGATAGAGGCCTCCCCTCTCAACCCTGAAAATCAGGCGTAAAGGCGTAAAACCGTTTTTCTGACGAGACATCCCACTCAGGACAGATTGCGTCGGACGTAAAGCGCCGAAGCAATATAGGCTGCGATTCTTTTAGCCAAAATCCGCCCGGAGTTTCAAACTTGAATATTATATTCTTGTATTCATCCGGTTGTTGACCGGATTTCAAACATACATTTTACGACAATAAAGTATTATAAGCGCCAAAAAGTAATGTCTCGTCAAACATCTTGGATCAAAATCACTTTGTTTGCGTATTATTCAAAAAAAAATATTGCCATATGTAAGGCGATGAAGCAGTGTCTAAAAAAGAGAGTGGTAAATCGGATTATTTAGAGGTTTGGAACACGTCTAGTCTTATAGATTCTTGTAATATTGTTAAAATTGGAAATAAATCCTTTTAATTCAATAACTGAACTTTAGTTTCGTATGAAACTGGTTAACACGGTTTAGGTAATTGGGGGACACATGTACGACAATTCTCTAGGTAAATCTGATTACAGGTCTTTGACCGTAGCAGATGATACTGATCGGGATGCAGAGGCTCCGGATGAGAAGTGGCGTTGGTCTTCTTATAGCGATGATAAGGGCAATATTGGCTACAGTCGCAACCTTTATAAACTGCAACAAACCACGATTATGTACGGCGATACCCATGGCCGACTAGAAATGATCTCCAAAGGAGCTTCATCAACGCTCAGTTTTCTCTTTGTCATCAAGGGAACTATTGACCTGGTCGACATGAAAAAGAGAAAAATACAGACATTGGTAGCCGGCAATGCAACCAGCATCATCGACCGGGCAGATGTGAAAGCCAAAATCCACCCCGGGTCTTCCTGGGTAGCCTATCGGGTGCCGATCACCACGCTGCGGGAATATTTCGAACGCCTGATGCACCGGCCCTATTTTCAGGAGCAGGCTTTTGCGCCCCTCCATGATTTTCGCTCCGGTAGTGCGGCGGCTCTGTATCAAACGCTGTGTTACGTCAGTGAAGATCTCGCCAATGCGACCAATTCGACACGAGACGTTCTGACTAACGTCTATGAACGCTTACTGCTGGCGAAACTGTTCATGACAAAACCCGACAATGTAAACACGCTCAACAATTTGGCAGGTCGCCGGATATCGCCGCGCTACCTGCAGCGCGCCGAGGCATTCATGCGCGAAAATATCCATAATGCTGTAACACTCGATAATATATCAGATGCAGCAGGGTGCAGTGCGCGGGCGCTGCAGAGAATGTTCAAGGAATATCGGGATACAAGCCCGATGCATGTTTTGTGCGAGTACAGATTATCTGCGGCACATGAGGCTATCCTGAGTGGCAGTGCGCGCAATGTTACGGATCTTGCCATCCACCTGCAATTTTCCAATCCCGGACGCTTCTCGTCACTATACCGCAATGCCTATGGAATGAGCCCGTCGGCAATGATGCGCTTTCATGAAAAGAATACCTGACACATGTTGCGAATGCCAGTTTGTACCTTGCGTAGCCTGCCTTCCTCAAAACCACTCACCCTGGCCAGGATAAGCGTTTTACCACTTATGCTGGCAATAGCGGTTTCGGTTTCCGGTTGCCTCCCCCGCTCGGGGCCAACAACGGGTGACGTTCTCAATCAGCGGAAGACGTCAACCAACCTGAATTACGCGCTCGTCGACATAGGCAAGGATATATTGACCTATGCCGGGACCCGTCCGCGGGCAAGTCTTGCTGCCAAATTTGGCGCCGGGCCGCGTTCCAGTGATCTGCGCATCGCTGTGGGTGATGTTGTAGCCGTCAACATTTGGGAAGCGCCTCCCGGCAGTCTCTTTGGCGGAAACATCACCATGGCCGGTTTTCAGCAGCCATCAGGCAGCTCAGCCACAATTCCGCCCCAGACGGTTTCCGGCAATGGAACGATCGCTGTACCCTATGCGGGCCGCATAAAGGTCATTGGTAATACGCCGACACAGGTCGAACAACAGATAACCAAGGCGCTTGAAGGCAAGGCAGTTCAGCCGCAGGCGCTGGTCACCATCCAGCGCAGCACGGCCAATGCAGTGACCGTAACCGGCGAAGTGGCTGCAGGCGCCAGAGTATCGCTGACAGGTGCCGGGGAACGGGTCCTTGATGCCATCGCAAGTGCAGGTGGCCTTCGTGCGACAGCAAGCGACAGCATAGTTGGGCTAACGCGCAACGGCGTCGTCGCACGAGTACCCTTCGACGTCATGCTGGAAAACCCGGAAGAAAATATCCGTTTGCGCTCCGGTGATCTGATAACAGTGGTGCGCGAACCACGTACATTTCTGGTATTCGGCGCCGCTGGCCGTAATGCAGAAGTTCCATTCGACGCGTCCCGCATAACAATGGCTGATGCCTTGGCAAAATCCGCAGGTCTGAATGACCAGCGGGCGGATGCGAGCGGTGTATTCGTTTTGCGATACGAGCTGGCGTCTATCGCGAGACACTTCATCCCGGCAGGCAGTCCGCTCCTCAGCAGGGGTGAATACATTCCCGTGGTTTATCGCTTCAATATGCGTGACACGAATGTGATGCTTTCCATGCAGCGTTTCGAAATCCAACCGCGCGACGTGATTTACGTTGCCAATGCGGCGGGTGCAGATCTGCAGAAAGTCATGGCGATTTTCCAAGGTGTAAGTTCTCCTGCAATGAGCGCAACCTCACTTGGTCTGAGTGCCAGCCGTCTGTGAAAACTGTTTTTGTCTACTACCGCGTACTGGAATGAGATATCGCATGCCATCATTGCTTCACTTGCACGAGATAGCGAAATTGAAGCGCCTTGATCTTGAGGCTGCGATATTGGCACTCGCAAACAGTGCCTATCTGGGGGATCACACTGCGATTGCCCGCGTGCTTGGCCGATATAAGCTTTATATCGATACGCGGGACCGCGGCTTCGGCTCGCATATTCTGCTCGATGGTTTTTGGGAAATTTGGCTGACACAGTTTTGCGCCCGCAATGTCCGGGCCGGGATGACAGCCATCGATGTCGGCGCCAATTTCGGCTATTATTCAGTGCTGCTTGCCGAACTCGTTGGGGAGAAAGGAAAGCTGATCGCTGTCGAGCCCAATCCGCACGCGGCAGACTTCCTCAAAAGAAGCCTCGACCTGAACGGGTTTACTCCGCGCAGCCAGGTTATAGAAAAGGTGCTTGGCGGCACAGAATCCAGTAGCGCGAAGCTCTTCGTCCGCGATCACGAGCCGAAAAATGCAACTGTTGTGCCTGCCGCTTTCAATGCCGAAAATGCCCGGCAGCATGGCGGTTACCTTATCGAAATTCCGGCCGCTACCATGGATGCATTATGCATGCCGCTCGAACGGGTTGATTTCATCAAAATCGACGCGGAGGGTGCGGAAGAAGATATTTTTTCTGCCATGAGCGAGACGATACAACGTCACCGGCCGATGATCGTGGTCGAGTTCAACGCTGCCCGTTCGGAGAACAGCGCTCAGTTCGTCGAAAAGCTCACGAAAATTTACGGAAAGATACGGCGTCTCGATTTTGAAGGCTTTGCCCGGCCCGTTACGGCCAATGATTTGATGACGCAGAATTATGGCCAGGACTGGCTGCTTGTGCTTTCGGATAACGAACCTGCATGAGGTCATAGTGCCTTGAAATATGGCTTGAAAGGATGCCGCCTTGGTAAAAACCATCCTCTACGATGGACTCAATTTATCCCTGCAAAAGGGGACCGGCGTTGCCACCTATACACGTGGTTTGATTCAGACAGTGCGGGGTCTTGGTTATCAAACAGGTATTGTACACAGTGTCCAAAGCAAATTGCCCCGCAATCCGGCTTTGCGCGAAGTGGTGCTCTTTGACGATAATTCGAACAGGAAATTAGGACCCGTAGCTCTGGGCAAACGCTGGGCGCGGCGGCGCGTTGGCGCACCATTCGGCGTAACACCAACCCATGTTGAACTGACCGGGACCGTTATCCTGAAATCCCTGCAGGGCAATGTGTTGGACTCGGATTATCTTTACGCAAATAATGATCTGTTTGCCACGGCACGGCATCACTTCAAGAATTTCGGCAAGAGCCTGCCGCTTTCATTTGCGCACAAGCCCGATCTTCTTCATTGCACCTATCCAATACCGATGCGAGCCAGAAAAGCACTGAATGTATGCACCATTCACGATCTGGTGCCGCTACGCCTGCCCTACCTTACCGAGGACAACAAACGCTACCACTACAAGATGCTAAAGCATCTGGTTAAATCCGTTGACCACATTGTTACGGTGTCCGAAACATCGCGGCAGGACATTATCCGGTTTCTCGGCGTGGAAGAAAGCCGGATAACCAATACCTATCAGGCTGTTCACGTGCCGCTGGAACTGCGCGAAAAATCGCAAGATGTGGCCGAGGACGAAATTGCCGGAATATTCAATCTGGACTGGAAAAAATACTTTCTCTTTTTCGGCGCATTTGAACCCAAAAAGAACCTATCCCGTCTGGTTGAAGCCTATCTTTCGGCCAAGGTCGATTATCCCTTGATCATTGTCGGCGCGCCGGGATGGAAGGGCGATCAGACGCAGCTTTTGATTGAAGATGACCGCTTTCGCTTCTTCCTTCAGCAGGATAATCGCATCATTCCCGGCAGGCGGATTCATCGGTTCGATTTCGTCTCTTATAATCTGCTGGTCAGTCTGATCCGGGGCGCCCGCTCCGTCCTGTTTCCTTCGCTCTATGAGGGATTCGGTCTGCCCGTTCTGGAGTCCATGCAGTTGGGTACACCGGTGCTGACATCCACAGAAGGCTCCGTTCCGGAAATTGCTGGCGATGCCGCACTGCTGATTGACCCCTATAATACTCAATCCCTGCGTAATGCGGTGCGTGCGCTTGCCAATGATCAAGACCTTTGCGACCATCTTGCAGAACTTGGCCCGGCGCAGGCCGCTCAATTCTCGCCGGAACGGTATCAGCAAAAGATCGCCACACTCTATGACGATCTTTTGGGGAGCTAGGAGGTAGATGACACTCTTCGTCGCCTTTGGATTGCCCGGCACGATGTTCTCCTGGGGCACTGCAGCGCTCGAGGCCATTGCCTGCGAGATCTATGGCGATTGCAACACTGTGAAAGTAGAGACCCTGCCGCAATTGCAGGATGCCTGGCGAAACCGCACCAGCGAAGCAATGATTATTACCTCCCACTACCCGGATCAGGAGCTCTGCGCTTTTCTTATGCGGTCAAAAGCGCCCTATCTCGTTTTCACTGAAAACGTGATGGACTCTCTAAACTGGTTGGCGAAAACGACGGGGACAACTGATATTCCGCTTGTACGGGCCATGTCGGCAAGTCTTGCCTGCATCTCTCAAATACGCACGCATCCATCGATCCTTGCCGTACAGCGGCAGAAAATGGGTCCGGTGCAAATCCATAGAATACTTGGCCATTTTTGCCGGACACTTGGGATCAATCTCTCCAAGGAAGGAATTATCCGTTGTCTTGAAAAACTGGGAACAGATTTTTCAGGACCAGCGCCGGACCTTTCGCGCATTCCCACATTCGAAGTTTCCGCCAAAAAGCTTGACCCTCATTATTTGCCACCCGGCACCGAGCTCAAAGCAATTTCGCCCGAAATACGTGCTATCGCACTTGATGTGCTCAGACCGCTGGATGGTTCGATCATGCGAACCCCTATTACCAACGTGACCTGGCCATTGCAGACCTTCTTGCTCGCCGATAAGGCAGGGGCCAATATTGTCAGCGAAATTAAGTTGGTGGGGCGGGCACGCTGTGTCGTTTATGGTCCCTATTTTCACCTGCCTCCGGGGGAATGGACTGCTCGTTTTTCCATGCGCATCGACAATGAAATCTACGGCCAGATATTCACCATCGAAATTCACAATTCAGAGCTGCTAAGCAAAATCAGAATCCGCCCCTCGCAAACCGGATCATTTGTTGCTCAAGCTCAGTTTCAGATCGAACGTGCCAAGGAACCGATAGAGGTGCGCCTGTTTACCGAAAGCGGCGCCATAGAAGGTTCAATCGCCCACTGGTCGGTTGAATTGATTCCAGAAGAATCTCTCCCGGCGCAACGCTTTGGCGATACGGGAAATTACTTTGAAAACGAGCGGGCATTGTCGCCATCAGAACGTTTCAAATCGAAAGAAAATCAGCCCGCGGACGCTCAATAGTCAAACGCATTTCTGTTCAATACAAATTACGTCAATTAATCACATTTAACGAATATCTTTAGCATTACTGACCTAACTATATTGTATTCCCAAGGTTTATTCTGTGCAAATATCAGTTGAAGTTGCACATTCAAAGGTGAATCTCATGCGGAAATCTAACGTTATCGGTCTATTCTTGTCGGCATTGGTTGTTTCGGGGGGCGCGCATGCCGCCGATGCTGTCATTGAAGCTGCTCCCGAAGCTGTTATGGCTGATCCGGGCTTTGTCTGGACAGGTTTTTATGCGGGTGTGAATGCCGGTTACGGTTTCGGTGGCGATGACCGCGTTGGCGTCCGGGTCGGCGATACTTTTCTTGGAAATATCGGGAAGATCGAGCAGAATGGTTTTATCGGCGGTGCCCAGATCGGCTATAACTACCAGATGAACAATTTTGTTCTCGGTATTGAAGCCGACTTCCAGGGCGCAGGCCTTGATGACTCTACATCAGGAACACTATCTGGGGTTGATCTCCATGCCAAATCCAGCATCGACTGGTACGGCACATTGCGTCCCCGTCTCGGTTATGCCTGGGATCGCACCATGATCTATGGTACGGGCGGTTTGGCCTATGGCCGCGTCAACTACAAGATGTCCGCAGATGGCGTGCAGTTCATGGACGAGGATAAGACCCGCGCTGGCTGGGTTGCCGGTGCAGGTGTTGAACATGCATTCACCGACCATGTGACCGCCAAGCTTGAATATCAGTATGTCAGCTTCGGCGATTATACTGTTGAAAGCCAAGGTGTCTCGACACGGGCTTCACCAGACTTTCATAGCATTCGTGTGGGTCTGAACTACAAGTTCTGATCCCAATTAGACAGCATTACTATGATAAATTAACTCTTAACAGGAGCGGGGATAACTATGGCTGTTATTAATCTCGATCTGATCAGTAATACCACGCAGACCATTGATGCCGGTAGCGGCGCCCAGGACGGCGATACCCTCGAATTGGGCCTGGTCTCCAATGGTACGCTGATCATCGATGGCGTCGATCTTACACTGACGAACCTCATCGGTGGGGGTGTCCTGACAAGCACCACCATCATCTTGCAAAACGGCGCTGATCTTGTCGTTGATACGGCTCTTGCCGGTGTGACGGCGGGCTCGACGTTCCATTATATGATTGGTGACGGCACAAGTCTGGAAATTCAGGCCGCGGCGATCAATGCTTCCATTCTTGACGGCACAACCGTTGACTTCCTGAATGCCAATGGCAATGGACACTTCATCTATGATGCCGGGTTGGTTAATCTTAACATTAGCAACCCACCGGACATTATAAATGTGGACAATGGCGATCGCGTAACAGTGATCGACTCGGCCAGTGTCCAGCAAGTAGGAAACACAGTAACGTTCTATGGACCTTTGGGCATCCTGCAGCCTATCGCGTCTTATGACATTCCTGCCGGCGCTACTTATACGTACAACAACGCCACAGACACGCTGACCTTCCTGACTCCTTGCTTCGTTCGCGGCACACTTATCGCTACTCCGGATGGCGAAATCGCGGTTGAACGCCTTAAGGCAGGGACGGTCATCTCCAGCCTGAACAATGGCGCGGTTGCCGTGAAATGGGTTGGCAATCGATCCATTGATCCAAAGACACTGGACAAGCCACGCAATGATCTGCCAATCCGCATCCTTGCCGGTGCGATTGCGGAAGACATGCCCTCGCGCGACCTCTACGTCTCGCCGGACCATTGCATGTTCGTCAATGGATCTCTTGTGCCGGCAAAACTATTGATCAACGGGACAACCGTCAGCCAGCCGATCACACTCAATCCAGTCGATTACTATCATATCGAACTTGAGCAGCATGACGTGATCTGGGCAAACGGTGCCATGGCTGAGACCTATCTTGATCTCGGCAACCGTCATGTATTCCTTGAGCCAGGTGTACTGCAATTCACCTCGCCCAAGGCATATGACGCGAAGGCATGCTACCCGCTTGCCTATTCGGGTCCGGCTGTGGATGCAGCGCGCGCAATTATCACCGAGCGCGAAGTAGAGCTTGGCTACGAAACCGAAGAAGCCAAGGTTTCCTGATAATTGTGGGGCGCGTTTACTCCAGTCAACGCGCCTCACATACTTCTTTAATCTAGAATCGACCTTTACTGTGCAAGGTAGAGGTCGATTTACGCATTAGAAGTTTTTCACATTCAGTATGACATCTGGCCGGCAGATGTTCTGGAGAAAAGTGTATGCGCAGTGCGCCAATCGTGTCGCCTTATACTATTGATCTTGATGATAAAAATTTGAAGTTCACGCGCGAGGCATTTGCCGGTAAGCGTGTTTTCTTCGACGGTGTGTTCAAAGGCGATTACAGCCTTGCCATCGTTAATCGGCTTCTGGCAAAAGCGCTTGTTGAGGCCGGTGTCGATCTTCACTGTTATACGCCCGAATCCGATTGGCAGAGCGATGCAAGGCTCAACGCCGCTCCCGAGGTGAAACGCCTGCTGCTGCCCGGCTATCCGACCGAGAAATACGACATCCATTTGCGTAACACATGGCCGCCAGCCACGCATGACATGATTGGGCGCTTCAACGCCTATGTGAACTTCGCCTGGGAAGAACTGGAAGTTCCCCAATATATGATCGAGCGTTTTAACCGCGACCTTGATCTGGTCATGGTAACGGCCAATTTTGTGAAACAGGCTTTCGTGCAATCTGGCCTGACGGTCCCTGTTGAAGTTGTCGGCAATGGCACGGACCATGTTGCGCTTGATGCGGGCCTGAACACGCCCTCGCCCCTGCCCGCCACCGGCAAGAAACGCATTCTGCATGTCTCATCCTGTTTTCCGCGCAAGGGAATTGATGTGCTTGTGGATGCCTTTACACAGACATTCAAGCAAAACGAACAGGTTGAACTTGTCATCAAGACCTTTCCAAACCCGGACAATATTCTGTCGTCGGTCATGGAAAAGTTCAGTGATCGGCTCGCCACTGCTGCACCGATAACAATCATCAATGATCTTTACACTTCCGAGCAGCTGCTGGCGCTTTATCGCACAGCCTCGCTTGTTGCCGCGCCAAGCAGAGGCGAAGGTTTTGGCCTGCCTCTGGCTGAGGCGATGCGCCTTGATATACCGGTTGTCACCACGGCCTATAGCGGGCAGGTGGATTTTTGTACGCCCGAGACCGCATGGATGGTGGACTATCAAATGGCCCCCTCACAAACCCATGTTTCCGGGCCTTTGAGCATTTGGGCTGATCCTTCTGTTGAACATCTTGGCGCGCAGATGCGGGCGGCCCTGACGAATCACGAAGACGCTCGCTTGCGAAGTAAAAACGCCCAAAGACTTCTGGCCGATCACCTGAGCTGGGGTGCTGTAGCAGGGCGCGTGCTTGCATCAATCGCCAAGGTCAAGAAAAGCGCAGCCACAGCGCGCAAACCCTGGAGCTTGGACCTGGTTTCGTCCTGGCATCAGCAATGCGGCATCGCTACCTATTCGGAACATCTCTATTCCACCCCGGCATTTGCCGACAGATTTTCGCACATCTATGCAAGACGCCTGCTCAATGATGAGTTGCCGCCTTCCGCACAGGCAAAACATGCTCCCGCGCAGCATCTTGTTTCCCGCTCCTGGGGATATGATCTGACATCACTGACAAGATTCATTTCGGAAATCGAAAATGCCCGGGGAGACGTGCTGTGGATACAGCATCATCCGGGACATTTCTCGACACCCGATATGGAACTTGTCAACAATACGCTGGCAAATACCCGGCATAAATTGCGCGCTATTACGATGCACAGTGTGAAGGAGGTTCTTCGCCACGGTCATCTCGAATGGACGAAGCTGTTCGACATTGTATTCGTGCATTCTGCCGAGGATGCGGGCCTTTTGGCAAAAGCCGGGCATCCCAATCCCGTTGTCATGCCCCATGGCGTCATTCCGATACCGGAAGACGATATCCGCCCCGATCCATCGGTTTTTACCATAGGATCATTCGGATTTCTGACGCGGCACAAGAATATCGACCTCCTGGTACAGGCCTTTGCCCGGGCGCGGGTCTTTGAACCACGCTTGCGCTTGAAGCTTCTCAATTGCATGCTTCCCAATGATGAATCGCGGGAAGTCAGGGTTGTCATTGAAAACCTGTTTTCCCATTTCAATCTGCACGATGTAGCCTCTGCACGATTTGATTTCGTGGAACAGGATGAACTTGCCCGCGAATTGGCACAGTCCGATCTTCTGGCCTTTCTCTATGGTCCCTCGAACGAAACGGCGACGGGAGCGGCTCGCATTGCAATGAGTGCCGACCGGCCACTTCTGTGCTCACGCTCGACCGTCCTGCGCGACATGTGGCCGATCAGCCATGTGGTTCGTTCCGTGGATATAGATTGCGTTGCCGAAGCCATAATCAGTCTTGCACAAAATCCTGTCCTGCTTGGGCTGCGAGATCCCGACCGGCGTCAGGCCGTGCAGTGGAATTCCTATCCGCGCGTAGCCGCAAGACATGCCGCCCTTATCGAACAGATGCTGGATCAAAAACATGACAATCGCCGAGCTGCATAAAATCCCGCTTCAAGCTGTGCCCAAGGACGTCTTTTCCCTGTCCGGTGAAGCCTTTGTGGATGCTTGGGCAACTGCTTTCAACTTGTCTGCCGATGACCTCAGTGATGAAGAAAGGCAAAATTTTGTGAAAGCCATCCGCAACGGTACGAACCGCCTGAAGATCATTGATGCCCTGCGCGGAATATCATCCGGCGGCGAAGAACAACCTATCGACTACGAGGCACAGGTGCTGCGCCGCTCGCCGGACCAATATGCCATCATCGAAAGCTTCACCCGCTTTGCACCAGACAATAACGTCGCCTTCCTGCGCTATACATTCGACAAGATTTGCGGTCGTGACCCCACCGACAAGGAACGGCTCACCATGGAGTTCGACCTGCGGCGCAATGTGACGACGCGTGAAGATATCGTCAAACGGGTTGTCTCCATTGCACGCCGCGACGGCCAAATTTCGCTCTGGGATACGTTGGAACAACCGGTGACCCAGCACTCGGGTAACAAGCCGGTTGATCCCAGTTCCGCCCGCACCCTGCCGGCAGGCCTTTCCTATGATATTGATGGCAACCAGACACTGATTTTTGTTCGCGAAGTGCCAGGCGAAGGCTGGATGATCGGCCCGGACCTGCTGCACCAGCCGGTCAATGTTGTCGATGGCGGATGGAGTGTTTCGCCTGGCTGGTTGATTACCGGACCAAAACGCAGTCTGGAAGCCGGCACGTGGATGGTCCGGCTGGATCTCGTGCAGGATCCGGCAGCCAGAATTGCCCTACAGGTCAGCGCCAATTCCGGACTCGACACCTTGCAGGAATTGATCATTGCCGGTTCGTTCGTCGGAAGCCTGTGCGTGAATATCCGCAATGAGCATAGATTTGTGGAACTCCGGCTTAAAATACTCGAAACGCCCGACACAACGCCCTGGATCAAACTGCGCGATGTCTCCATGATCCGGAGCAAGCAGGGGCTGGAAAACTCATGATCAAACTGCCTTTCTCGGACCGGACGCGGCGTATTGCAGTGCAGCTTGCTGCGGTGGCCGACAGCTCGGCCAGCCCCAGAAACCTTTCCCAGCAGGCCGATGCCGCTCGCGACAAAGGCAACTGGGCTGAGGCCGCAGCGCTCTACACCAAGGCTATTGCCGCCGATCCCGCACGCACGGGTTTGCTTGTGCAGCTGGGTCACGCCGAAAAGGAACTCGGCAATTATGATCGGGCCGAAACGGCATATCGGAAGTTTGTCGGCATGAACCCTGACAATGCGGATGTGTATCTACAGCTGGGACACCTCTTCAGCCGGGCGGGTGAGTCACAAAAAGCCCTTGAATGGTACGAGAAGGGTTTAAAACTGGCGCCTGCGGACGAGGAATTGATCCGCCACACAAATATTGCACGCAGCCGGTCCGGCAAACCCGGTGTTCAGCTCAAGCGCCTTGAAGCAATGAAATATGTTGAACAGCAGGATTGGTCTCGCGCACGCCAACTGCTGCGCGAACTTGTTACCGAGGACAATGAGCGGGACATGATTGCCGTCTACGCCAATATAACCAAAGAAGACGGGGATTTTGACGAAGCCAAGAAACTCTATGGCGAATATCGCGCCTATGCGGAAGCTTTTGACCAAAACAGTCTGGAAGACGTAGAGATTCAGCTTGGGCATTTACACAAATTGAATGGCGACTACAAAACAGCACTGTCGCACTATATTCTGGCGCGCAATGTGAGAGCGCAACGATCCGGGTATATTGACCAGACAGGTTCTATAGAGAACGAAATTCAAGCGTGCATCAGCGAGATTTACACCTGTTTTGCACCACCCGCCTGAGCGCTCCTGTCTAAACTCAACTGTCGTGATCGCGGATCGCGGTAAGCAGTAGCCAGCCAAGCAGATATCCGATCGATGTGACCAGAAATACGATCGCAATATTCTTCAAGGCCAGAGGAAGCTCGGCCTGGTCTGGCAAATTGGGCGAGACGACCACTTCCAGATAAAGCTGCTGCCGGCGTGCATCGGCACGCGCCGTTTTCAGCGAATCCAATGCTGACAGGAGCGCCTTGTTGGAAAATTCCCTTTGCAGCATCAAGGCTTCATAATCTGCTATTCGCGGCGCAATCGAACCGTCCTCTCCCGCCACTTTGCTCCGCTCCATGACCAACTGCTTTTCGAGTGCATCAATGCGGCTCGTCATAAAGGGGATCGAGCTTGAATCGGGAGCCGTGGATCTGGTTTCTGCAAGATTGGCGCGGGAAACAGCCAGCTCCGAACTGATCCGGCTCATGAGTTCGACCATGGACACGGAGTTGAGCTTGGGATCGATCATAAGCTCCTTGTTGCGAAAGAGCGTTATGTTCTTCTGCGCTTCGATCATCCGTTGCTCCGCACTTTCAACTTCCGCAGTAGCAAAACGTACCGCATCCCCCCTCGCCCGTTCATTCATCTTGATCAGACGCGCATTGCCGATATCCAGAAGTGTCTTGTTCAGGGCCAGAGCGTCCTGCGGCAGGAATGCCGAGGTCCGCAGGAGGGTTATGCCTGTCGTGTCATTATGCACAATCTGGACACGCTTGCCGTAATAGCGGAACAACTCCTCGAAAAGCCCGCTTTCCCACGGAGCTGGAAACCGTGCCAGCACATCTCCATGGCTGCTATCAAAATAGGTTCGCAGGGGCAGAGTATCCTGCACAACAGTCAGAGCATCCCGGGAACGTATATATTCCTGAACGGAAAAAGTGTCGTCTTGCGATCTCGTGATGCCGCTGTTCTGCAACATGGAGCCAAGGTTTGATGAGGATGGCGGCGTGGCCATTCGCACGACAAAGGCCGACTCCGACACAAACATGGGTGATGCAATGAAAATATAATAGAGGCTCACCAGCAAAGTCGGCAGGCCAATGAACAGGATAGCGAGCAGGCGCGGCACAAATTTTGCGCGTGCATATATGGGCCGAGGCGCGGGTGCCGGTGTAAACAGACCTGGAGCAAGACTATTAATGGCGATTCCCCTTTATGCACATGCAGAAGCGCAGTAAATATACTGAGCATCATTACCTATTTAAACTTTATCTATTTAACATAGGCAAAGTTTATTCTTATTTCTATTGCAGAATACTACTGTATGTATATATTCGTCAACGAACTCCTCTGGTTAATACCAAGGCGATAGAATGGAAGCTGCTCCGGCAAAACCCACATTGAAAACGACGATGCTTACGGGCATACGTACCCAGCTGCGCGTCCTTGGTGCGCTTGTCATGCGTGAGATGATCACACGCTATGGTCGCGAGAATGTCGGGTTTTCTGTGGCTCATTCTTGAACCCATGATCCTGACGCTTGGCGTCATGGCTATGTGGACTTTGTTGAAACACGAGTCGCATGGCCTTGGCATTATTGCGTTTGTGTTGAGCGGGTATATGCCACTGACCCTTTGGCGCCACGTCTCGTCCCAGCTGGTTTCCTGCCTGAAGCACAATCTGCCTCTGATGTATCATCGCCAAATCCGTATGGCGGATACGCTGATGGCACGTGCCTTGTTGGAGGTTGGCGGCACCACACTTGCTTTGATTATTGTTTACACCGGGACACGCCTGGCTGGTCTCATGGAGCCCTATCACGATCTCGGACTGGTGATGGCGGGCTGGTTCTTCATGGCCTGGTTTGCCTTCGGGGTCGGCATGATATTGGCGGCTCTGGCGGAGTTCTTCGAATTTGTCGAGAAACTCATTGCGCCATTGCAATATCTGACCTTGCCCATCTCGGGCATGTTCTTCATGGTTTCGTGGCTGCCTTCCGACATTCAGAAACTGGCGCTTTATGTGCCGCTCGTACACTGCTTCGAAATGTTTAGGTCCGGAACATTCGGCGATACAATCGTCGCCCATTACGACATCTCGTATATTTTCTCCTGCTGCCTGATCACCACCGCCATAGGCTTTTACCTGATCGAACGGGTGCGCGATCACATCAAGTTCGAGTAGTGGTGCCTGATGAAGCTTTGGGGCTTTGCTTTGCATGCCCCCTCCTACAGCGACGCGTAGATGTCGAAGGCAAATTTTACATCATTGAACACCTTGCCCCGCCCATTCTTGAGCACAAGCGCTGATGAACAATGTTCGGCGATGACATCCAGGCTGTGACCGACAATGATCATTGCCCGATCGCGTCGCTTCACAAACAGTTCTTCAAAAGATTTACGCTGGAACCGTTGATCGCCAACCGCAACGACCTCATCGATCAGATAGCAATCGAAATCAATCGCAAGGGAAAGCCCGAACGCCAGTCGCGCACGCATGCCCGAGGAATAGGTTTTGATCGGCATGCGCAGATATTTGCCAAGGTCACTGAACGTCTCCACACAATCGCGGATTTCGTCGACAGGCCTGTTATAAACGCGCGACAGAAACCGCATGCAGTCTATGCCGGTCATCGATCCGCCAAACCCGCCGCTCAATGCAATGGGCCAGGATAGCGACATGGTTCTGGTAATCTCACCCGAGGTCGGCGGCTCCATCCCCGCAATAAGCCTGACAAGCGTTGATTTACCCGCACCATTGTGACCAAGAACAGCAATTTTCTCGCCGGCCTTCACCTCAAAACTTATGTCATCAAGCACACGGCGTGTGCCCCCATTCATGGGATATTCCTTGATGATATTGCGAACAGAAACAGCACCGGTCTTGGCGGGTCGGCTAGCGGCCAATGAGGGCGGGAGACCGTCCTTGCCACCATGGAACGTGATTGTGCCTTCTGTATTCATGTCTCTGAATGATCGTAAATCTGGTTGCGGAAAAAGCGAACAATCCAGAACGCGGCAAAGCACAGGGCCAATACCATCAGAATGGATTTAATACGCTTTGGGTACATGGCGTAATCGGGGCGATTGGGACTAACGATGCGCTCGAGATAAAGCTGCTGCCTCTGCGCCTCCAGTTTGGCATTCTCAAGCGATGTCGCCGACGATTCCAGCATCCGCATGCCAAGCTCGCGCTGCAGCAGCAATTGCTCGTACTCGGCAATCAGCGGCGCCATGGAAGCGTCATCGCCAACGATCCTGGCACGCTCTTCGATAATCTGTTGTTCCTTGGCATCAATGGAGCTGCGCATCGCCTGTATCTGAGGGCTTTGCGGTGTCTGTTGCATCAGGGAAGCGAGCTGTGCCTTGCTTTGCGCAACGTCATCCGACAATTTTGCAATCATCTCAAACATGGCGGTGGATTGCTTGCTCGGATCAATCATCGCAACCTTGTTGCGGAAATCCGTCAGGGATTTCTGCAGGTCACCGAGCCGTTTTTCGCTGTCTGTAACCTCAATACGCGCAAAGCGAACCGCATCCTGACGCGCGCGATCATTAAGCCGATTAATAAGCATTTCAGCGCGATCCAAAAGTGCTTGCGCCAGCATTTGCGCATCTTCCGGACGGAACGCACGCACCCGCAATGTTGTAACCCCGCCACCGGAATCGGTCTCGATTGTCACAAAATCAAGATAGTGCTCAAACAGCGCCTCTTCGGTGGGCTTGCTCCAGAGTGAGGGGAAGCGGGCAAGAAAGTCTGCCTCCGGACGGGACAATACTTCGCGCAAATTGCTGTGTTCCGCCAGATCGCCGGAGGCTGCGCGCGATTCGATAAATTCCATGACGACATAGCTGTCGTCCTGAGCCCGGACAAAGCCTGTGCTTTGAAGGAAACCGCTGAGCAGCCCGGCGGCGTTTCTGTTGGGACTGCGCACGACGAACCGCGTTTCGGAAACATACTGGTCCGATGCGATTGCAATATAATAAATGGTGGCCAGGCTGGTCGGCAATGCAACCATGATCAAGACGAGAATGTGGTTACGAATCCAGGAAAGCGCCCGATCAGTGACAGATTTCGTTTCGGGAGGAACATCTCCGGCATGAATATCCACCAACGTCAGATAGTCGGTAAACTCATCATTTGTACTAACGCGCGTCATGCTGCGTAGAACCGGTGTCTAGAGGATATCCAAGCCAAATTACGCTCCAATATGTGCACTAAAAACGTGCGTTATCGGCACTAATTAAAGTGAAGCATATAATGAAAAAACATTAGTCGCAATTATAAACCACTGTAAACATTTATATAAACGCAACTAAGTAAATAGATTTTAGAATAGAAACCATAATAGATAAATTTAGTGGGTAATTGGCGTTTTTTTACTTGTTCTGGCGTAATTAGTATGGCGCCCAATGGTTGCGGATGAAATAACTCTCTGAAAAGCATCAATTTTATGCTCTGAGTAGAGTTTTGACCCAGAGTAAGCGTTGTAAAGGGGCTTGAAGACCTGTGGGGCATAAAATCGGACGCCATGAATCCGACCAATTGGGCCTGATCGTTTCATTTCCGGAGCGTACAGGCCATACGCAGCCCACACAAAAACCTCTCATTCTTCTCCTGCAAGGTCCTGTCGGTCCGTTTTTCCGTGTTCTTTCCACAGAACTCGAAGCCGAGGGCTATGACGTTCTCAAAGTCAATTTCAACGGCGGAGACTGGTCCTATTTTCGCGGATCGAAAACGTTGCATTTTTCCGGAACGACAGAGGCATGGAGCGATTGGCTGAGCGATTTTATCCGCGGCCGCAAACCGGAGACCATCGTTCTTTTCGGCGACAGCCGGCCCTATCACCGCCAGGCCATTCGAGTGGCGCAGCAGGCCGGTATTCCTGTCGCTTCATTCGAAGAGGGCTATGTTCGGCCAAACTTCATTACGCTCGAATGGGGTGGCAATAATGCCATGTCTCCCTTGCGCACACACACGCCGCGTCTTGTTGCCCGTGGCCCCGCTTTGCCTCCGGAACAGGTAAAAGGCAATCTCTTCCGCGCCATGACCTTCCTTGCCATCCGTTATTATCTGGCAAAAACGGCGGGGACCGTGTTCTTTCGCGGCAATGCGCACCATCGCAGCCGCGGCATCATTTCCGAATCCATTCTATGGACGCGCAACTTCTACCGGAAGCTTCGCTATTATCCGGCAAATAATGAACTGATGCTCAATCTGATCGAGAATCTCGAGGGTCAGTATTTTGTCGTCGCGCTTCAGGTCCATGATGACCAGCAATTGCTTCGCCACGGTCGTGGGTGGACGATGGAGAGGTTGATCACCGAAAGCCTGCGCTCATTCGAACGGCATGCGGCGAGCAATCATCACCTTGTCATCAAGATTCATCCAATGGACCGCGGCCACAAGAGCTACCGTCCCTTTGCCATGGCATTGGCCCGCATTGCCGGCTGCGAAGACCGGGTTCACATTGTTGATGACGGCTCAATCGGTCTGCTGATCCGCCATTCGCTTGGGCTGGTGACAGTCAACAGCACATCGGGCCTGCTGGCGCTAAACCACGGCAAACCGCTATTGGCATTGGGGGATGCCTTGTATAGCGGTCAGGGATTGTCGTTTGCACACGACCCTCAAAAGGGTGCTGTTGCCAGCAATATGGATGCATTCTGGGCCTCGCCGGAGGCACCGGACAAAACGGCGGTAAATGCATTCAACGCAAGAATGCACGACGAAAGCCTCGTCAATGGCAGTTTCTATCTTCGAAATCTGCTCGAGGCGACTGCCAAAAGAGTCGTGAAACGAATTCAGCTGGAGCTGAAGATTGTCCCGATTGATGAAGCTTCGTCTTTGGTGACAATGCCTTCCGCACAAGACAGAACCACCGCGACAACAGAAGCAGCAACCGTCGGTGCTTCTGTTTCAGCAGATGCGGTGAATTGATGCCATGAGCGTAATCCCGCCACCTCCCATTGCACATTCTGCCCCGGTGGTTCTGGATGATTTTCGAGTGCGTGAAGCAGCGCCGAACTGGCTGCCAGAGAAGAATGCGCGGCTATTGGCTTTCACGCCAACGCGCCTGCGGTTTCCTTTGATCGGGGTTGCCTTGAATACATCGCGCATATGCAGTGCCGAATTGGCGGCCAGACCGGCAGACGGCATTGTCGGCTGGGGCGAAAAACCGCTGGCACGCATGGCCCGCCGGTTGGCAAAGTTGCGCGGGCTACCCTACTGGGCATTGGAAGACGGTTTCCTGCGGTCTGTTGGACTTGGCAAGGCTGGCGCGCCGGGGGTTGCAATCGTTGCCGACGACACCGGCATTTACTTCAACGCAGCAAAACCATCGCGGTTGGAGCTTCTTGTACAAGGCGGCTTTGGCGAGCAGGATCTTTGCAGAAGCCGCGCCCTGCAGCAGCAAATCATTGAACACAGACTGACCAAATATAACCATCTGCCGGACTATCCATTTTCTCTCGTGCCAACCTCCGGCCGCAGGATTCTTTTGATCGACCAGGTCATGGGGGACTATTCGGTCAGCGGTGCGGGTGCCAATGAGCACAGTTTCCACCAGATGTTGCAGGAAGCACAGGCTGTGCCGGGCGCCACTGTTCTCGTTAAAAGCCACCCGGATATTGTTGCAGGATTTGCCAGGGGCTATCTCACACACCTTGCCGGTGAGGCCAATCTTCACGTTATAAGCGATAATGTTTCTCCCCACGCCTTGCTTGATGTCGTGGACGAGGTGTGGACTGTTTCAAGCCAGTTCGGCTTCGATGCTTTGATCCGGTCTGTGCCCGTCAAGACATTTGGCGTCCCGTTTTATGCAGGCTGGGGGCTTACCACTGACTGGGCTGACGGTCCGGTTGCACGCGCTGCCTTTTCGCGCCGGACTAGCCGACCGGACCTGGATAGTTTTGTTGCAGCCGCATTGCTGCATTATTCCCGCTATGTCGACCCGGTCAGCGGGAAAGCAACCACAGCCGAGAAGGCAATCGAACGGCTCATTGCCTGGCGGCATCATGCCTTGGCGCGGCGCGGTAATTATCTGTGCGTCGGCTTTTCCAAGCACAAGCACCGCAGCGTCAAACGCTTTCTTTCCGGTCCATGGTCGACGGTCCGGTTCATCAATTCCAAGCCAGATGCCAAAGCGCTTGCACAGGCAGATTATCTCGTCCGTTGGGGTCGGCAGGAAGAGGCTGCCGTCACTAACAGGAGTGCCCGTTCCGTCCCCACCCTGCGCATGGAAGATGGTTTTATTCGCTCGGTCGGGCTTGGCTCACATCTGGTTCCGGCTTCATCGCTTTGCCTCGACCGGGATGGCATATATTTCGATGCGACACGCGAGAGCGATCTTGAACGATTGCTGCTCAATACCAACTTCACGCCTGCTTTGCTGAGCCGGGCTGCCCGCCTGCGCCAGAGCATAATCCAGCACAACATTACCAAATATAATCTTCAGGGCGCGATCACTCCAGACTACCGTCATCTGGCAGCTGGAAAACCTGTCATCCTTGTTGCAGGACAGGTGCCGGGCGATGCATCGCTACGGTTTGGCTTGACCAACAGCGTTTCAAACATGGATCTGCTGAAAGCTGTCCGCGCGCAACGTCCGCAAGCCTTCATCATATTCAAGGAACATCCCGACATGCTCGCGGGAAAGCGCGGGATGGCTTCAGACCCAGCCCAGCTTGCGCAGTTTGCGGATCTGGTCGTCGGCAATGTGTCGGTAGATAGCTTGCTGCGCGCCTGTGACGAGATCCACGTTGCGACATCCCTGATCGGGTTCGAAGCATTGATGCGGGGCCGTCCGGTCTGGTGTCACGGCCTACCCTTCTATGCAGGCTGGGGGCTGACGCATGATTGTGTATCCCCGCTGCGCCCACGCAAATATCTGACACTGGATGCTTTGGTTGCCGGAGCGCTGATCCTTTACCCGCTCTATTTTTCCGCCCGCACAAACCTTCTTTGCGAAGTGGAAGACGTGATCGAAGAACTGCATGGCGAGGCGCCGGCAGGGCCATCCTTATTGAAGACGGCTCTGCGCATGATGGGATGGTCATGATGAATGCAATTGCGATGGATATTTCCCGGCTGATTGACAGGTCGCATTTCTCGACACCCACCGGGATTGATCGCTTCGAGCTTCAATACGCCAATTGGGCAAAGGCGCGCAGCTCCTATTTCATTGAAATGGGACGGACAAAGCCAATCGAGATAAACCGTGGCCGCGCCAATGGATTGATCAGTGAATTGGAACAGAGATGGTCAACGGCTGCTTTGACCCAATCGCAATCGACAGAACTGGAACAGATCTATGCGGCAATAGACGGCCGTCTCTCCTGGTCACAGTTAAAGAGCATCGTGCCGACGAAGAATAAATCCAAGCTTCAACAATGGGGCATGAATGCCGGCAAGGTGCTGCGCACCATATTACCAATGAGCCGCTTGGCCACCAGCGCACCCTTTGTGCATGTGTCACACACCAATCTGCATCGTCCTGCCGCCTTTTCCTGGCTGGATGCTCAACGCAGCAACGGCATATTCTACGTTCACGACCTCATCCCGCTCACCCATCCGGAGTTTGTCCGCAAGAACGAGCCGCAGCGACACCTACAACGCATGGAAACGGTGCTGAAACATGCCGGGCTGGTTCTTTGCAACTCGCAAACCACCGCTCGTTCATTTGAAACCTTTGCCGAAGAGCAAGGCCGTGCGGTTCCCCCAATTGCCGTTCTCCCGCCCGGCGTCGAACATAGTTTCAACGTTGCCAGCAGAGCCGCGCGCCGTTCAAAGCGACCCTATTTCTTGATGGTCGGAACCATTGAGCCGCGCAAAAACCATGCGATGATCCTGCAACTTTGGCGCGCATTGGTTGACGAGCACGGTAAGGATACACCGCGCCTCGTCATCGCCGGAAAGCGCGGCTGGGAGAACGCGCAGGTCTTTGCCACCCTCGAACGTTGCCCTCAATTGCGCGATATTGTCATCGAAGCTCCAGATCTTGGAGATGCAGCCCTCGCCGATCTCATGGCAGGCGCGACCGCCCTGCTCGCCCCCTCATTTGCAGAAGGCTATGGCATGCCCTTGGCCGAGGCCATGGCAACCGGCACGACCATTATTGCTTCCAATATTCCCTCGCATAAGGAAATAGCCGGAGAGCATGCAATCTTTCTTGATCCGCTCGATGGTCTCGGATGGCGCGAAGCAATCGAAACCCACGCCGCGGAGCATCGCCGTCGCGCGCCCCTGACACTGCAAAAGTGGGAAAAGCACTTTGATCAACTCGACGAGTTGCTGGACGCGGCAGCACGTCAAAAAAGCAATGCAGACAGACAAACCAGTGCCAACCATTCCGGGAAATGAGTGAAAGCGTAATGACGAGCTATAACGACATTCTCAATTCGTATAAGTACATCCTCGGGCGTGATGTGAACGTTGAAGAAACCCGTATCATTTCCGAGAACCTGTTCAGCATTTCAGAATTGCCCCTGACGGAGCATCGAAGAAGGTTCATGAGTTCGGTCGAATTTCACCAGAGGCACGCCGAACTGCTGTTCAATAATTTCGTGCCCAAGAGCATTGAAGTCATGTACGAAACCAAGGACGGGTTCAAAATCTATCTCGACCTGCGCCAATATCACATGACCTTCGGCATTTTTAGCGGCGGCTATGAGAAGTTCGACATTGATATTATCAAGGCGATCACACCGGACAATGGGACCTTCTTCGATGTCGGCGGCAATGTGGGCTATTATTCGCTTTCAGTTGCCACAAAGCCCGGTTTTTCAGGCAAGGTGGTGGCCTTCGAGCCTCTCCCCCATTTATGGACGCTTTTCAGCAAGTCGATCAAAGAAAACAAGCTTTCAAAAACAATCACGGTTCATCAGATCGCTCTTGCAGATGTTCCAGGCACGATGGAACTCAACAGAGCGGACGAAACCGTCAATGCCGGTGCGACCAGTCTCGTTGCTGGTTCGCAAAACCGCCATTCAGATCGCAGTGTAAGGGTCGAAACGCTCGATGCCATCGCCAAACGCATCAGGCCGGATACGATCAAAGTGGATATTGAGGGCGCCGAAGGCATGTTCTTCATGGGCGCTGCCCATACGATCCAATCATCGCATCCAACCATGCTCGTCGAGATAAACCGGGATGTGCTGTGGAACCTGTCCCGCGTGACGCCGGGTAAAATTTGCGACATTCTGACAAGCTGGGGATATGGGGTATGGGAGGTCGATATCGATTCAATCGCACCTCTTAAAAACGCCGCGGAAGTCGATGCTGCGTTTCCATCAGGCAGGGTTGCCAATATTCTGGCGGTTCATCCGGATCGCAAGAAAGACGTGCAGAAAAGATTGAGCACGCTCGGCCTCTCACTCTAGAAAAAAGCCGGCGCTCAGCGCCGGCCTTTTGTGGTCAATCAAGATAGCCTTTGTTTTTCAACCAGGCCTTGAGCCCTTCTGTGCTGTCGGGTTTAACCTCACGGGCGAAGCCATCATTACGCATTGTATGGCCCGCCGCAGGATCGTACCATAATATGTGGTACGTCATTGGAGCGTTGGGATCGACCTTCTTGGGAGGAGCCCACCATTTGTTTCCGTCCCAATACATGGAAGTCTGCGAGTCTTCGTACCGTTTTTCCTGAGCGTCATATTTGATATTCGGATACTTAGCCAAATCTGCCTTGGCCGGATCGAAAGGCAATTGCAGATATTGAAGATCGTCCTGCGTATCCTTCAACTTGTGGTCGTCATTGGTTGTCATGTTGCGAATTGTCTCGGACACTTCCCTGGCCTCTTCCGGTGTCCAACTGTTGAACAGCTTGCCGAGCCGCGCCCGATTGTAATCAAGATCGGCATAGGTGCCGGTCAGAACATTATTTGCACTGCGTGTGCCTTCATCGCCGCCCATCAGATACTTATCGCCCGGAAGCACGGTCTGGAGTATGCCCATAAGACCCTCATCCAGAAGATCATTATGTTCGGCGAGCATTTCCGCAGTCTTGCGATCATTGACTCCATACAGAACCTGGATGGCATCAGCATCCGCCTTGTCATAGGTATGAGCAGCGTTATAAGCGCCTCGCCCGCCAACGATACCGGCACCGGCGACTTGCAGTACTGCTGCAACACCTGTGACCCTGAGAAATCCAAGGCGCGTCATTAATCTAGCCGCTCCGCTTTCTTTGACCAAAGCAGCCTCTGCGGCACCTGTGGTTACCTTCCCCGTTGAGGCGGCAACCGCAAACATCGCATCGCTAACCGTAGCAATGCCATAGCCCCAGGCCTTGACTGTATCCTGCTTGACGGAGTCAGTCCCCACTGTATTCAAAATCATGTTTGTCATGTCGGCGGCGACATAAAGAGTATCGACGCCACCCGCCCTCGTGAGCATATGAGAGGTCTTGTTCCACCTCTCCTTTTGTTTTGAATCAAGCGTCGGATCGTTGTTAACATGCCCATTGATCTCGGCCACGTCAGGCGGATTTCCGGTAGCAGACGGAGTCGACAAGATTGACTTGGCATTGGGATTCAAAGCCGTCTGTGCCGCGGTCAACATCATTATCGTATGCGGCACGTAGTACACCAAATCGTCTGGAGTACCCGTCAGGCCGTCTATGTTCTTGCCAAACAGGCCTGCACTTAACCCGGAGGAGAAGCGTGTAACTCTGCCAAATCCGTGATCAAGGCGCTGTACGCTCGCAATTTGCCTGCGCTCCTCATCAGTGGGAACGACTTTTCCGGACACGATATCATGGACTTTCGACTCGCCCAGGATTGATTTAACATCCTTCAAGAAGGCAGCATCGGCAGGCCTCAGCTTGTCAGCTTTGAGAATTGCCTGCGCTTCGGCCATTGTGGGCAGGGTGTTTCCTTTCAATATCTCCTGGAAACGATTCTCTCCCATTGCAGCAGTGATATCTCCGACTCGGCCTTTAAGAGTTTGGGTGATGGCTTCTGTCGCCAAAGCACGGGTCGCACGCTGCACCCAGACGGTGCCTGGGGTTTTTTGTTCGGTGGTGGTCATTTCCTTCGGACGCTCCGGCAGGTCCGCCAGTGCTTCCTTGGTCGACTTGGATTTGGTCATCATGATGCCGGTACCGAACAACATCGGGATGGGCGCTTCTGTATCCTGTCCATCGACCTTCTTGTTGTCATTACTGTACAATTTGACACCAAGCTCGATACTGTCCTGAATCTCCCATTGCTTCTGTTTGGTTTCACCCAGATCAACCAGCTCCTCGGACTTCTTCTTGTTCTCCGGCGACATATTGTCGATTGCCTTCATATCCTCGGCAAGCTGGGCTTCCGGAGGAATCCCGTTATCGGCTTTGACATTGGAACCCCAGCCTGAGAGCCCGTGATAAAGCTCGTTGTACTTGGTGTTTATTTCCTCATTGAGCGATTTGGCCGCCGAGCCGAAGTTTTCGATGCTGCGACGGGTCGCCCATTGCGCATTGGAATTGATCCCCTGAAAACTATTATCATAGTCTTCGAGTGATATAGTCTTATCCTTCTGCTTGTCAGCTTCAACTGCGGTATAGGCCGAAGTCGCCGAAAGCAGGGATGTGCCACGCCCCTGCAAATCCTCGCGGCTGGCAATGCTGAAGAATTTATTCTGGCTGAAGACATTCAGATGATCGCCCGGTAACTCCGTGCGCATCTTGTCGATCACATATTTCGCAACATGATCAACGAAGTCCTTGCCCTTGCCGGGTTTGTCGCCATCATTGTAAAGAATGTTCTGGCTGGCCTCGGCCAGATCGACAACTGCCTGGGTTTTCGCTTTCATGTCACCATCACGCGGGCCGGCACCGGCGATCGCATCAATTGACTTATCGAGCATTGACATGACCCGGGGATCCGAAGCCAGAAGCGAACCGCTTCCCGGAAGCGTGTCCTTCGTACCGGTTTGCTCACGCAGTTTGGCCATGAATGCCTGAGCACCACCAAGATCGCCCTTGCCAAAGGCGTTGGTCAGTTCCCCAACCTTACGATCAACGCGAATTTCCTTGATCGCCTGTTCAGCACCGGTTTGAAGCGCTGCCTGATATTTTTCAGGATCGCCTGCACTGAAGTTCATGTAAATATCGGCGCGGTTGCTCAACGCTGTTATCTGCTGGGCCTCGGTGGGGCCCGCTGCGAGTGCGAGGTCAACCAATTGCGTCTTGGTTTCGCTGGTTACCTTGTCATAATCCTTGGCGTCGCCTGCCTTGGCAATCACACCAATCTGATCGTCCGTGCGGCCATCGGCCTTCCACGCGGATTCTTTCAGTTCTTTCGCCTGATTGAAGGCATCAACAAACACAGGATCATTTGGCGCGCGTTCAAGGATGGGCTTTGTAACATCGCTTGCTTCATTGACGTCGACTTTCTTGTCGCCATTCTTGTCAGTGCCAAGCTTCGGCACGCCCTGTCCTACCGTGGCCAATTCAATCTCATTGCCGATGGCGACAATCAGATCGTCTTTTGCCCCGTCTCTTTCAACTTGGGTCTTTGAGCTATCACTTACCGTCGCCAATGCGGTGCGCTGTTCTTCAAGCAATGCAAGTCGCTCAGGGCTGAGAACATTGATCGTATCGCAGTTCTCCAAAGCCTTGTCGGCATCCGCTGGCGCAGCTGGCCTATTGCCAAAGGCTTTGGGATCCAGTTGCGGCGTGGCAACGAGCTGATCGTGCAATGCCTTATTATCCGTCGGGTCTATTCCCGCCTTGTCATAGATGCGGAAAGGCCAAAGACCGGGTTCCGTGCGGTGCTGTGAAATACCGGCAGGGCCTTCATTCCATCCGTGCGGTGCCACAGGCGGTTTTGGCGGGGTCGCCGGTGGCGGTGCTGCCTTGGCACTTTGCGTGAGGGCAGTATCGAATTTATTGTCTACATTCGCAGGCTGGGCCCGCCAGCGCTGAAAGATATTATTTGCACCAAAAGACATCTTATTTCCTTCCGAAATCGGACATCGCAGTCCGTTGTTTCAAAGAAAAGCCAGGGCCAGACCTCAGCGATTCCACTTCACCGGATCACAATCGATATTGTATTTGTTCTTGGCGTGCTCGCCGATCAGCTTGTCCATGCTCTTGTCGTCAAATCTCTTCGAAACCCAATTGTGTTCCAGCAGGCTGTCAAAGACGTTTTTCTTGGCGTCATTGTCCTTGGATGGCTCCACGAGAACATCCAGTATCTCCTGACGTTTGGCCGTCCTCACTTTTTCTTCGCCATAATCCTGATTGGGATCAAGCAGCTCAATCGCCGCCTTGGTACGGTCCTCTACGCTGCCACTATGCCCATCGAGATAGGTCGCAATGGCAGTCTTGCGCTGTTCTGAGGTAGCGCTGGGATTCTTCAGCGTATCGATCGCACTCTGCTTCTTGACACCATCCGTTTGCCCCGTTGGCTCGTCTGATGAGGGAACTGGTCCATCCGGGTTTTTATTCGAAATGGGCTTATCCGCCTCGGGCTGTACGGGAACCGTAACAAAATCAGGATTGAGATCGCCCTCATGATAGGTATGGATCAGATCAGGATCGGCAAATTGCACATTGCCCTCCACCATCGCCTGCGCCCCTTCGGGCCCTATACCAAACTGATCGGCGATCTTATACTGGGAGTCACCGGCGTTTGGCACCGTCACCACAAAGGTGTCGAGCAACTCGGTTGTACTTTTAAAGCCCTGCATCTTGGCCTGCTTTTCCAGCGCCGCTTGCCAGGATTGCGATTGTGCCGGGCTGACATTGTAAGTCTGAGCGCCATCTGCACTCTTCAGGCTGAAGCTTTTTCCATCAAATTTCACGACAAATGCCATTGTATTGCCTCCTTACAAAACAACTACTTTTGTTCCGATTTTTACGCGGCGATAGAGATCGACGACGTCTTCGTTCGTCATGCGAAAACATCCTGATGAGGATGATTGCCCCACGCTTTCAGGCTCGTTCGAGCCGTGAATCCTGTAAAGTGTGTCTCCCAGATAAAGCGCGCGTGCACCAAGCGGATTTTCCGGTCCGCCAGCCATGCGTTGTGGCAGGTCAGGCCGCCGGGCAAGCATGTCGGAGGGAGGCCGCCAATCCGGCCACTCCTTCTTGCTCGACACACGCTCGGTCCCACGCCAGCCATAGCCTTCCCGGCCGACACCAACAGGGTAACGCAGTGCACGGCCATTGCCCTGCACGAGATAAAGCGAGCGGTTTTCCGTCTCTATAATGATCGTGCCCGGCTTTTCATGGGTCTCGTAGCTCACGACGCTGCGCGGGGCGGCAGGCTGGAGCCTGTCCACTGCCACAGCGCCATGACGCGCATGGCGAGGCGGATAGCTTTCCGGCTCCATCAGGAAATCGAGATAGCCTTGCTGAATCCAGACCTTGTGGTTCTTTTGGTCGAGGATGGGCGGTGATGGCTCGGTCGGGAGCACTTTCTCACCCGCGCCGACGCTGCCAAGACAAGCCAGAATAATCGTCAATGCTCCGAAGCCGGACTTCAGGGTCATCATGAAAAATATACCTCCATTGAGAGCATTGCGTGCTTTGGCCGTGCAAAATCCTGAAACATTCAAATCAACCCCGCTGCGACAAGAGCATTTGCGACGGGCTGGAAGGCGCGTTCGGGAACCGGATTGCCTATGCTGGCAGTCTTGGCGATCTGACGGGCAAGGTCGCCATCCAACGATACGGGAATCCCGAGATCGCCAGCCTGCCGGCTCATCTGCATGGCACCGGCACCGGACGAGCGGCAAACGACGATGGGAACCGGCGTTTCACCGCGCACGTAGCGGATTCCGACAATTGTATCGGCTGGGTCGCCAATGATCAGAACTGCACTTTTCAGCCCGGTCTTGCCACCGGTCATGGCCTGGCGCTGGCGATTGCGTTCCTGCTTGATCAGCGGGTCACCCTCCATATCCTTGTGCTCGCGCTTGCTCTCCGTCTTCGTCATTCGCATTTCGCGCAGGAACAGCCAGCGTTGCAGGAAAATGTCGCAAAAACCGAGGATCAGGAATGCGCCGACGGCTATCGCAGCCAATGGCTTCAACATGGCAAAGAATGTCGCCTGCATGCACAGCCCGCCACAGGATGGCGACTCGAACAGGGCCTTCAGCCCGGCCTGAAAGACGAAGACAAAAGCGGTTGTCACGGCAATGATCTTGAACAGGGCCTTGCAGAACTCAACGACGCTTTTGAGCGAGAATATACGCTTCAACCCCGTCGCCGGATTAATACGGTCAAAGTCGGGCTCAATGGGCTTGGCGGAAAAGACAAAGCCGCGCGTCACCGCGACGTTGGTAATCAGAATTGCGAAGATGGTGATAAGGAGTATGGGTATGGTGGCCGTGAGCAGGCTCTGGACCGAAATTGTGATCAACCGGTACCAGACTTCGGCAAAAGGACGGTCGTAAATATGCGAAGCTTCCTCAAGCAGAGCACCAACTTTCACACGCAGAACCGGAGCGATGTAGATGAGGAACATGGTGCAGGAGAGAATGATCACGCCGGAAACCATGTCAGGGCTATGCAGCACCTGACCCTTCTTGCGGGCGTCCTCGATCTTCTTGTCTGACGCTGGAAGTGTTTTTTCTTCGCTGGTCTGGCTCACATCTTTCGTCCTTGATTACGCCGAAGCGAGCAGGCCAATGGCCTGTGCCCGCTTCGCCGGATCCTGAATCGAGCGTAATTTTGCAGCTTTCGCCAAAATCTGATTCTTCTGGTTCACCGCCATGTCAGGCACGTCGATTGCACGTGCTCCGGCCGAATCTCCCGACATGCTGAGAATGATCATGTAATTGATGAAATGACGCTTCTCGGCGAGTGGCGATGTCACGACACTGTTCATGCTTGTCGATGCGTCGGGCAGTTTGTTCGACAGGGCCTGCGCCAATGCCAGATTGGTTTTGGTATCAAGATTTCCCGGTTGCAGCGCCAGCGCCTTGGCGAAGGCTCCTTCCGCTCCCGCGCCATCGCCGCTCAGAACCATGGCGGTTCCCAGTTTGTTATAGGCCGATACGGTGTTTACCGCTGGCGCAGCCGACGCCAGAATTCGGGCGGCAGCGCTCGCATCGCCGCGCTGCAACTGCACTGTTCCAAGCCCAAGCATGGCATTGGCGTCTTGCGGATTGATCTGCAATGCAGAACGGTAGGCCTGTTCCGCCCCGTCCGGATCACCGTCTTTCATCCTGGCATTTCCAAGCCTGACATGGACGGTCGAATCATTTTCGGACATTTCGGCAGCGCGTTCATATAGCGCCAAAGCTGTGCCGCTCTCGCCCTTTGCATCAATATCCCTGGCAATCTTCATCAATCTGGATTGCTCGCTGACAGGCTTCTTGGCTGCTGTTTGCTCCGCTGTGCCGGACATGCAGCCCGTTACTGCCAGCCCCAAGGTCAGGACGGGCAAGATACCGCCAACAAGATGTTTCATGATCATATTGATGCTCCCCGATATAATTTGATCATGCCGATAATCCTCATTGGGTTGACCGGTTTGCCTCATCCGCCGAAAGGCGGCGGCGTCTGGTTTCAGGGTCGGTTCCTTCAATGTAATTCTGTGCGGCGCGGGCGACAGGCGCAGCCATGGCTGGCCCCATCTCCCGGCCACGCATCAAGTCCTGCTTCTTGGCCGCCATGTGCTGCAAATTGAGATTGTTTGCGCAGCCCGACGGCAGATACATCGGGTATTCACCCGTATCGGGCGTGATACAGGCATCGGGAACGAGCATGGCGGCCCGTTCACTGTCATACCCTTTTCTAACCACACCCGGCCGCGATGTCCCGCCAGCGTCGATATAGCTGTAGTTTGGCGAATAGGGCTGGATCTTGGTACCCATGCAGCCGGAAAGAACCACCACACCGGTCAGAAGCAACAGTTTGAGGCCAAAGCAATTGGGGGACATTGGTCGATTATTCAACATAGAAACCATACCCCTGATTGACGACCTTCCTGGACTTTTTGCGCGGCGACGAGATTGCACCCGACGGGCTGTCCAGCGGCGTTTTTAGATTGCGGGAGGATGTAGGCTCGACGAGATAGGGCGTGATCAAAATGACCAGCTCCGTCTCGTTGCGCTGGAAACGCTTCGACTTGAACAATTCTCCGAGGATCGGCACATCACCGACGACCGGTGTCTTGTTGATCGATTGCGTTTCCTGGCGCTGGAACAGACCGGCAATGGCAAATGTCTGGCCGCTTCCGACTTCCACGGTGGTATCGGCACGCCTGATGCGCAGGGATGGCACAACCAGTCCGCCGATGGACACCACGCTATCCTGCGAAACGCTGCTGACTTCCGGCCTCACCTGCAAGGCAATGCGATCATTTGGCAGAAGTGTCGGTGTGAATTGCAAGGACACGCCGAACTGCTTGTACTCGATGCCGATCTGGTCGTTTCCTACCGGAATCGGAACCGGGATTTCACCACCGGCAAGAAAGCTTGCCGTTTGTCCCGTGACGGCGGTGATATTGGGTTCTGCAAGGATCGTCAGGACGCCATTGTCCTTCAATGCATCCAGAAGCACGCCGACATTGACGTTGCGGCTATTCACACCAATTGCAGTTGCACCATCCCGGCTGGCAACATTACCGCTTCTGACAAGACCAAAGGAGAACGAGCCGCTATTGACGACCGCACTCCAATCGACACCATAGCGCGCAAGCTCATTGCGTGCCACTTCGGCAAACCGCACGCGGATATTGACCTGATTTGGACCCGAAATTGTTGTATTGTTGAGCGCGGGCTTGTCAGGTTTGGAATAGCTTTGAAGCACATTGTCCGTGTCCAGCGCCTCGCCCACATTGTTCGTCTGGCCTTTGCCGACATATTGCTCACCGAACAGGGTAATATCCACCGTGGAGGTCGGTTGCAGCACCTTGGCCGACTGCTGCGCTTCTTTTGGATTGCCGACAACACGTATCTGGACAGTCCCGCGCGTGCCCTGATCGGGGCTGAGCGCGATCAGATTGGTGTTGCCGATTTTCGTTCCATAAATATAGACCGCTCCAGGCGAGACGACCCGAACATCGGCAATGGTCGTATCGGCCAGAAAGACCGATTCAACCGGCTGGTCGAAACGCAATATCTGTCCCTGTCCCATGCTGAGCTTGAGCACCTGTCCCGCAGTGGCATCCACTTTGACCTGAGCGGAAGCTGGATGCAGACAGGCAAGAAACGAAAAGAGCACAGCGAGCATAAATATGGGCGCCGGCAAACGTGCCGGCCGGATCCTTTTAAAGGAATTCAGTATGAGCATAGGGTAATTGTCCACCACATTCTGATGTTGCTGGTTACGGAAACTGACTGAACGCTTACTCATTTGCCCCTGCCCCGATCTGCCGCATCTGGCCGGAGGCCGGTAGCGAGATATAGCCAAGAGACTGCACACTGAATTCCGGCGAGATTTCCTGGTAGGAAAGAACCGGCAGATTGATATCGTTTCGTATCAGGAGATTTCTGATAGGACGGCGAATATCCATTGTTGTCAGCACTGTTCTGACGATATCCGTATCCCTGCCATTGAACCGGCTTTTCAGCTGCTCGATGATGGGACGGGATATATCTTCGGGAATATTGATCGAAGGGTTGCCCGGCCCCTGATTCACGCTGGCACGGACTGCATCTTCGGTTTCCCGCGTCAGCAGATAGGCAGAAACGATCCGGTTCATTTCCGAATGCCGGTGGCAAATCTGCCTTGCCAATCCGATACGCGCATACTCGGCCAGCACATAGGGGCTTTGGATCTGCGGTCCCCATTCGACGATGGCCTGCAGAATAACACGCAGATTGGTGATCGGGATATCCTCTTCAACCAGCCTGCGAAGAACCTCGGAGATTTTCTGCAGAGATGAAACGCCTACGGCTTCCTTGACCAGATCGCCGTAATCCTCCTCAACCTGCGACAGGAGAAAACGAACCTCCTGCACATCAATGAAGTCGGATGCATAACGGCGCACAGAGCGGGTCAGAACCTCCATCAAAACCGCAGCGGGCTCATGGAATGTTATGCCGGCATCTTCCAATGTCTGCCTGTGGTTTTGCATAACCCATACGGAATCGTTCCGTCCAATAAGAACGGGGCGCACCTGATAGGGGATGGACATGAGTTCGAGATGAACTGTTTCATCCGTCACCAGAATCTGATCGATAAAGATTATTCCGTCCGTCACCGGAACACCTTCAAGATCGATGCGGAACTGGTCAGGTTCCAGCGTCGGATCGGTGCGAATGCCGATCTGCGGAACACGCACACCGATATCGGTAAGGACGTTGGCGCGGACCTGTTCAATGTTCTCTTGCAATACCGGAAGCGCCGCAGTCTCCGCCAGATGCGAACCAAGGCAAAGGACCAGGCGCTGCGAACCGGGCAGAAGTCCTGTTTGCCCGTCTGCCAGTGTCAGTGGCGGCTTGGTTATATTGCCGATCTGAACGACATTGCCGGCATTGTCGTCATCGCTATCTTGGCCGCCAGCCCTCTTGTGCACGACATAGGCAAGTCCGCCTGCCAGTGCCGAGAGTGTCCAGAACACGAAGGTCGGGAACCCCGGAACGACGCCAAAGCCGAAAAGAATAACCGACGCCAGGGCAAGAGCACGATGGTTTGCACCCAGCTGGCCAATGATCTCGCTGCCCAGATCCTCGTCCCGGTCAGAGGTTACTCGGGTCACCACCATGCCTGCGGCGACCGCCATCATCAGCGCCGGTATTTGCGAAATCAAACCATCGCCGACAGTCAGCAGCGAATAGGTATGCGCTGCCTCGCCGAACGGCAGGCCATGTTGCAATGTACCGATGGCAAGGCCGCCGATGAGATTGATCGCAATGATGATCAACCCGGCAACTGCGTCGCCTTTGACGAATTTCATGGCGCCGTCCATGGAGCCATAGAACTGGCTCTCGCGCTCGAGACCCTGACGCCTGCGCTTTGCCTCGGCCTGATCTATATCGCCGCTGCGCGCCTCGCTATCAATGCTCATCTGTTTGCCGGGCATGGCATCAAGAGCAAAGCGCGCACCGACTTCGGCCACGCGCTCGGCGCCTTTTGTAATCACGACGAACTGGGCAATGGTGATGATCAGGAAGACTACAAGACCGATCACGACCTCGCCGCCCACAACGAAATCACCAAAGGCGGCAACGATCTGGCCGGCATCGGCCTGAAGCAGAATCAAACGCGTCGTGGTAATCGAAAGCGAAAGACGAAAAAGCGTGCCGAGCAGGATAATTGACGGCAAAGCCGAAAACTGCACGGGCTTCGAGATATAGAAGGCCACAACAAAGATAAGCAGGCTGAAAGCGATGTTCATACCAATCAACATGTCGACAAGAAATGTCGGCAGCGGAATGATCATCATGATGATGGCAATCAGCATGAAAGCCGCAATGACAATGTCCGAGCGCTTGGAGGCCACCCGCGCAAAGCGATTGAGCGAGGCGAGAATATTCATGCCGACCGCCTTCGTTCTACATAATCCTGAAACGTCTCGCGGGCCCGGTCATGTTCGCCGCGAAGCCATTGCGCCCTGCTTTTGAGAAGGGAAAGACTAGGGGCAACTGTCCCTTCAATATCTTCGATTCGATCAATGGCAGTCAGCGCGCGCGTGGCGGATTCGGTTTCGACAAAGACCGCCGCCAGGGATTTGAGGATTGACGTTTCATGCGGGGCAATCTTTGCGGCCAGCAGCAGAAACACCAATCCGCGTTCGGGCTGCCCCGCCCTGCAATAGAGATAACCGAGCCCATGAAGAAATTCGACACTGTCCCGGCGCTGCTGAGTCACTGGCCCAATGCCTGATTTTGCGCAAGACTGAGCCGTTCCTGCAATTCACGCCTGCTCTCTATCTCTTCCGTCAGCATTGATGCGGTGATGGCAGCGATTTCCTCGTCAATATCCAGCTCCGGCAGCAGATCATTGATGAGATAGTCCAGAATCTCCTGCGATCGCGCCAGATCGAACACGCCGGGATTTGCCAGTTTCGGCTTTCGCAGCCGTCCTATCTGGCCGATGAATGGTTCTTTGGCGCGCCGCGCTGCCTGCTCGGAGCGAGCCAGGGATGCGTCGAATGCTTTGGATTGTGCCTGCTCGACCCTCGTGGCATCGGGACGTGCGGAAACTGACCCGAGCTGCGCCCGAATCCGATCTTCCTGCCGACGAACGTCAAGTGCCATTCGCATCCCCCATCACTGCGTTTTGTCTCCACATACAAAAGACGCAGCAATTATTTATCCGGCGCATAAGTCCTTCCAAAAATCATTTACAATTCCTGGGGTTATGCGCATTAAGGCAGAACTCTAGAACGTCAGGACAAACTCTTCGCCCTGACGGGCCGCGGTCAGGCGTCCGTCACGAATGTCCTTGATGATCCAGCCATCTTCGAGCGCAGCTCCCTTATAGAGCCGCGTTCCATCTGAACTGATGGCGTAAGGCGCATCCCCGAACCACACAGCCTGCAAATTGAATTTGGGTTGCACTTTGGGCGCCATAGCCCCGACCATGCTGGTCAGCACATAGGTTCCGCCGTAGGTGCGATCGAACCAGTTCTGGATATTGGCCCAGGCCTTGTTCTCGTCTGCGGTCAACTCGCCCGACACTGTCAAACGCGTCCCGTCCGCATCAACCTTGAGACCGGAGAGGCCATTTTCTGCAAGTCTGGTCTTGAGCGACGCCGCCACCGGCTCATCAGCAGCAGGAGCATGAACGCTCTCGATAACTTGACCATGTTTGGCCGAAAGATGGGCAACAGCAGCATTATTCGAACCAAGGAAATCACCGACCCCTGCCTGGACGGCAGCAATTGTCAAAAGCGTCAGCGCGCCGCCGCCAATGGCGATCCAACTGGCTCTTGGCATTTTCCGCAATGAATCGCCTTCAGGCACGGGTGAGGACAGTTCGATCGTTGCGCCACCGATCTGAAATTCGAAAGGCAAGGGAGAACGCACGCCATGGCCAGCTGGCACAAGCGTGTCATCATCAATGACGACATCGCCGTCAATGGCCTCGATCAGTACATTCGAACCTTGAAGCTGGAGCGTCATGTGATGAGCACCGACATCGCGGTCGCTAAGCGTCAGGTCACAATCTGCCGCTGATCCCAGGCGATAGGCATTGCCTTCCAGCGGGAGCAGTACGCCATCATGAACACCCGCCGTTACCCGGAGTAACAATGCTGGTTTTGGTTCTTGAAATCGAACAATGGAGCCCATGACGTTTGCCTCGTTTGTAAAGTATTTGAAGTATTCGCATGCGTCTTTACATCGGGCTCAAACTGGCAAAAGGCGCCCGACCGGCAATGGAAATTTGCGCAGATGACACATTTGCCACCTGCGCAAATTTTAAAAATCAGTTGTTTGGACGCTGCTTGGCAGCATCAAGTGCGACCTTCTTTTCAGTCGTGATTTCGGTGATTTTTGCGGACTTTTCGATCGCCTTGTCAAAAGCTGCTTCCATCTTTCCGATTGAAGCATCCGAGCCCGTCGCTCCACCAACACCTTGAACAGCCATGCTATTTCTCCTTGAGATTGACACTCATCTATAGAAATCCAAACCGAATTATACTGTCTCGGCGCCAGCCGGGGCAGAAGATTAAGCGAACTGGCTAGTAATCGGTGATAGTATGAAAAAATAGAGAAGGCAATTTAACAAAGTTCAGTTCATATTACAAAACGTAACGATAGTTGATCTCGGAATCGTATCAGTACAATTTTTTGCACCGCAAGATCAAAACTAATTCAAAATTTGAACTATTTGCAATACATGGTGTTACTACTGACAAAAAATGTCAGTAGGGTCAAACTACATTTAGTTTATAGTTGCGTTGCATCTGATTCATTGCTGTTATAGAGGTAAATGTGACACTTCGCATTAGAGGGTGCTTTCGCATGACTTTTCCGATGACCGTTGGGCATATGCGAAGGCTCGTTGTGTCGATAGCCACAGCAGGCCTCGTTTTTACGTCCTGCGGTTTGGCATTTGCAGCGGCATCCGAATGGTTCGGCAAGCGATATTCCTATGTGCTGATCAATCAGGATATTCGCGACGCGCTGAAAGAATTTGGCCGCAACCTCGGTGTTCCCGTTGCGCTTTCGGACAAGATACGCGGTCAGGTGCGAGGTGAAGTGCGCGCCGATACAGCCGGCGCTTTCCTGACACGCCTGGCCGAAGCAAACGGATTGATCTGGTACTATGACGGATCAATACTTCACATGAATTCCAACGAAGAATTCGCCACCCAGATTATCGACCTTGGCCGGGCAAATGGCGGGATGGTTGTTGATGAGGTTCAGCGTCTTGATCTCATGGATGATCGCTTCTCCATCAAGTCCACCCCGAACGCCCCGGCGCTGCGCGTTTCCGGCCCTCCCGCTTTTATCGCCATGGTTCAGCAGGTCGTTTCGACAGTTCAGCCACCACCCCAAGCCACAGCGGACGATCCTCGCGTACGCGTGTTCCGCGGCGGACAGAAAAACGAAGTCGTAGAAGAAGTTGCCCAATCCGAACCGCGAAATACAGGACAGAACAGCGCGCGCCGACAAATATCAGCGGGTGCCGAACAGCAGACAGGAGAGCAGTAATGGCTACCCCACAGATTTCCAATGTTACGCAGCAGCCAGCCAATCAGCCGACACCTTCGGAACAACAGCAGCAATTTGAAGAAGCGCTGAATCAAGCTGTGATGAGTGGCGGCACCTCGCTGATCGGCCAGGAAATGATGAAAATCGCCAATGAAATGTTGAACGAAGCCATGTCCGAGGACGAATGAGCCCTATCGCTGAAAGTCCGGATCAGATGGAGAATTTGTTATGACAGCAGTCTCGGCAGCCGTAGCCGCAACAGTGCCGGCAGATGCGACAGCGACCCAATCTGTCGCTTCGCAAAATCTTTTCGAGCATATGTCCCGCAATATCCAGACGCTGCCACAGGGTGCAAGTCCGGCCGACCTCGGGCGCTCACTGGTTGAGGACCTGAAAGGGTTTGTCGAGCGCAGCGGGAAATTCGTCAATCGCACAAATGAAACGGATAAGGGCACCTCGCTGCAATCCTTCACCAGCACGGGAAGCAATGGCGAAAAATCCGCCAAGGTGGAAGGCGATGCCATTGCCCGTGTCGTACAGGAATTGGGCACTGTGTTCGATCATTCGATTGAAACACAGATGGTCGTGCGTGGAACAACGCAAATAACAGGCGCAGCAAATACACTTGTCAAAGGTCAGTAAGCTTCGCATGGAGATTAGCCCGGTACAACGATGCCTGATCGTGGCGATGACTTGCCTCGCCCTGCAGGCATGTAAAGAGGATCTTTATACCAATCTCGAAGAGCGGGAGGCCAATGCCATGGTTGCCGCCCTGCTCCAGAAGGGCATCCCCGCAGGCCGCGTTCTGCAAAAGAATGGCAAGCTTTCTGTGACGGTCGATGAAGACCAGTTCGCGCAGGCAGTTTCAGTTCTCAACGAGGCCGGTCTCCCCAAAACGCAATTTGCGACGATGGGCAGCGTCTTTAAACAGGAAGGACTCGTCGCCTCTCCTGTCCAGGAAAGAGCGCAGATGATCTTTGCGCTGAGCGAGGAACTATCCCGCACTGTGTCGGAGATTGATGGGGTTGTTTCCGCCCGGGTCCATGTGGTTCTGCCGGATAATGATCCGCTGCAACGCAATGCAGTTCCCGCTTCAGCCTCGGTTTTTATCCGGCACGAACCCAATCTGGATATCAATACGCTGATACCGCAGATCAAAACCCTTGTAGCAAATGGTATTGCCGGACTTACCTATGAAAAAGTGTCCGTCATACCTGTGGTCGCAGTGACAAGTCCCACTATAGGCACCAATACTGAACTCACATCATTCCTCGGCATATGGATGCTCCCGGCCAGCGCCGCGAAAGCCAAATGGCTTTTCGGTCTCTTGCTCATCGCGGTCCTCGGTCTTGGCGGAGCGCTCGGCTACCTGTTCTGGCAAAAGAAGCGCAGACGGGTCTATCCGCTTGTACCTGTGGGACCCGCCAAGTGAGCGAGGGTCTGGGTTCGGCCAACGAAGCAGCAAGCGCTCCATCCGGACAGTCGGATTGGAACAGTCTTATTTCAACTCCCGCGAAGCTCGTCCACCCGGAGCGTATTGTTGCCTGCTATGACGGTGTGATTTCATCAGACGTAGCGGCGCAACTTCAGGCATCGAGAAGGGTACAGAGGCAGCTGACATCACTGCTGATGGATCGTTTCGCATTGCCGGAATTGCCAGCGCCGATGAGCATTGACCCGGCTGACGTTCATCTGATTTCTATCCCGGCCGATCAGATTGCGGCTTTGATCCCTCTTGCCGGTGCAGTCTTATGGGCACAATTTCTGGCCAGCGAAATCCGCACCAATGAGGTAACCGGGATAAAGCGGCGCATCGGTGAGGTCGCGTTTCAGGCAGCGCTTGCCAACCGCGATCTGGCAGGCAACCTGCCTTCCCCGGACAGCCTCGATGCTTTGGAAGCCAATCTTGAGGCCGATGGTTATCGATGCCTTGCGAGCTGGCATGCAGCACTGCCGGCGGCGATCGGCGCATGGGCCCGCCTGAAACATGCCAATGACCGTTCTCTCATCCCATTTCCGGACGCAAAACAGCGTGCCCTTGGCGCAGCGATCATGCGAAGGCTTGTGGTAAATCCAGACTCTTCACCCGCACAAGAGGCAGTGTGATGAGCCAGTTGCCGACGATGCCCGGATCAAAGATTATTCGCGAGCAGGATGTTAAGCACTGGATCGACGGCTTTGCTTTTGTCGAAGCGACCAGAGCCGAAGCTATTGCCCAGATGGAAAAGATCCATGGGATTCAAGAGACAAGCCGCAAGGAGGGTTATCAGGCGGGATTCCAGCAAGGGGCGCTTGAGGCTTCGGCCTTGCTGACGACAACAACTGCCCGCGTCAATGATTATGTTGCCGGGCTTGACCGGCAGCTTGTTGACCTCAGCCTTTCCATCATCTCAAGGATTTTCGGCAAGTTCGACGATGCGGAACTGGTTGCAAAACTTGCACAACATGCATTGCAGGGATTTCAACGTGAGCGGGACATCACGATAACTGTCGCTCCGGACATTGCCGAAGACGTAGCCCGGCGGATCGCCTCTGACTATGTCAATCCTTCGCTGAACATCACGGTTCTTCCCGACCCCCGTTTGAGCGGCACCAAATGTGTGCTTTCAAATGCGATAGCAGTTGTTGATGCGGGACTGGAAACGCAACTTGCCGCCATCCGTGAGGCCCTTGTCGCACCCCAGCGACAGGACGGAGCGGCGGAATGAAGCGCGAGTTCAATCCGCCCGACCTCAGCCAACTCATGGGCCGGCTGCAGGACACTGCAGCCAAGGCTGATACGCGCCCTGTCCGGGGCCGTATTCGCAAGATTACCGGCATTATCGTGCATGCAACGGTTTCGATGGTGCGCATTGGTGAATATTGCCATCTGCGTGACCCCGTGTCGGGAAAAATTGTCCCCGCCGAGGTGGTTGGCTTTCATGACGAGGAGGCCGTTCTCACGCCAATCGGCGATCTCGACGGCATGTCGACACGGGCGGAGGTGATACCCACCGGCCATACATTGCAGATTCCGGTAGGACCGGAATTGCTGGGCTGCGTTCTCAATCCGCTTGGTGAAGTTCTCAGCCGCACGGGCCTGCCCACAGCCCTGCATACCGGCACTTATTATCCCACGCACAATGTTCCTCTCCAGCCATTGCAACGCGACCTAATCCAATATCCGCTGCAGCTGGGTGTGAAGGCTATTGATGGTCTTCTTACAGTGGCACGCGGGCAGCGCATCGGCATATTCGGTGAAGCTGGCGTCGGTAAATCATCGCTGCTTTCCAGCATTGTACGCGGCACACAGGCAGACGTTATCGTGATCGCGCTGATCGGCGAACGCGGACGCGAGGTGCGGGAATTTATCGATATTCAGCTCGGCGAAGAAGGCCGGAAACGTTCCGTTGTTGTTGTTGCAACCTCTGATCGTCCTGCCATCGAGCGGGTCAAAGCAGCCTATGGCGCCACGGCAATCGCTGAATATTTCAGGGATCAGGGCCAGCATGTGTTGCTGCTGATGGACAGCGTGACCCGCTTTGCCCGTGCGCAGCGCGAGATCGGACTTGCGGCAGGGGAACCACCGACGCGGCGAGGTTTTCCCCCTTCCCTGTTTGCCGCTTTGCCGCGCTTGCTTGAGCGCGCCGGGCCGGGCCTTGGTGGATCCATTACCGGTCTTTACACGGTGCTCACCGAAGGCGACGGAACGCTTGATCCTGTGGCCGAAGAAACAAAGGCTATTCTTGACGGACATATTGTTCTGAGCAGTGAACTTGCCCAACGCAACCATTTTCCTGCCATTGATGTTTTGCGAAGCCGCAGCCGCCTGATGGATGCGGTTGCCAGTAAAACCCACCGTGCCAACGCCGCACAAGTCCGCGATCTCATGGCGCGCTATGAAGATATAGAACTGCTGTTGCGCGTCGGGGAATATAAGCGCGGAGCAGACCCGCGCTCGGACGCAGCGCTGGACCGCCATGCGCGGATCGAACAATTTCTCCGGCAAGGCAGCGACGAACATTTCGGACTTGCCGAGACTGAACTGCAATTGCAGGGACTTCTCGCATGAGCCAGGAAAAGAACCTGAAAAAGCTCATGGAGCTGCGCAAATTGCGCACAAGACTTGCCGAAGAGGCCTCCATTCGTCAGCAAAATGCCGAGAGAACTGCATCAATGGCCGTGGACGCGGCAGCAGAGCGCATCATCCAGAATGATGAAAGTCGTCTCAGCCGCGAAACGGCAATGTATGACCAAATGTCCGGCGGTTTGCTCGGTCGTCAGGCACTTGATGATTATCAGGACGCTCTGTCCGCATTGACCTATCAGGCGGCCCATCTCCAGCAGATGGAGGCGCAGGCAAAGGTCAAACTGGTTGAAGAAGCAGATAAAGCCCGCGAAAAAGCCGCCGAACATCTTGCCAGGCTCCGGCAGCATGACAAGCTCGAGCTTCTTCTCGAGAAACAGGGCGTCAAAAAGGACAAACGCGCCGGTTTGATGACGGAACTGGAGGATGAGGACCAGCAGAGGCCCGCATCATCAGTTCACAAGGGACTTTGAGGATGAACATGCTCGCAGAGACGCAAACATTCTCAAAAACCCGGCCCCTGGACGCAAAGGAACCCCTTGACTGGCTACCTTCAGTCAACCCGGATCATATGGCCATTTTGAATATGTTTCCGAGGAAGCCCATTTCCGTACAGTTGACCAGGAGCGGGCCTGAAATCGGCATGTATCTGGCCGACAATGCTTCGCTCCTTCTCAATCCAGTTACGGTGCCGGTCGCCATAGGGCCATGGGCCTGTAAACTGGTATTGTCGGCAGGCACGCTTGAGCGTCTTGTTCAGGGATTCGGCATCACCAAAATGATTGCCGGTCTTGAGCCACGCCAGCGTACCATCCTGATCGAACATGTTCTTTCGGAACAATTGGACCGGCTTGAGGAGATTATCGGATATCCCATTCGTTTCGGCGATCAGGAGGAGGTCGCGGATTACGACATCATCTTGCCGTGGGTTCTCGATTTCGACGATTACCCGCGTAATGCTGAATTGCACCTGACGCGTGATTCCGCAAAGCTTCTTGGCAGTGCGATCAAGCAAACTCATGCTTCCGAGGCGACGGAACTGCTGTCGCGTATCGAATTTCCGGTGCAGCTTTGCGCCGGAACGCAGGTCCTGACGATGGCAGAATTGCGCGGTCTCAAAGCCGGTGATGTGATCCTGCGCAGGGAATCATCGGAGGCCGATCCCATTGCCATTCTCTCGGGACGGTTCACTGCTTCAATTTCACCGGACGGACAGGCACACAGACTTACCAGCGGGTGGAGCCTGCCCGCAAAGAACGGGGAGACTTCCACCATGTCGCAATCCTATACCAACCCTTCCGGATCGGCAGGATTCGAACAAGTTGACGACCTCCCGGTAGAGCTGGTCTTTGAAATCGGCCGCTGCGAACTGCCTTTGAGTGAAATTCGCAAGCTCGGTGAAGGCAGTGTCCTGCCCGCTGCCGCCAGCACTTCAAATGCCGTGAACATATTGGCCAATGGCCGTCTGGTTGGCAGCGGCGAACTGGTCAAGATCGGCGCTGGACTGGGCGTAAGGGTCGTCCGGCTTGGGTGAGTATCAGACCAATCTCATACCGATCATCATTGTTGTCTCGGTTATCGGGCTGATCCCGCTTGCCGTGGTGACAATGACGGGGTTTCTCAAAATCTCCATCGTGCTGTTTCTCATTCGCAACGCCTTGGGTATCCAGCAATCGCCACCCAATCTGGTCCTGTACGGCATCGCACTGATCCTGACCGTATATGTAACGACGCCGCTCGTGGGCGAGATGTATCGCATTCTGGAAGCCCAGCAGGTCGACACGCAATCAATGGATAGTATGAGGGCTGCCGCAGAAGCCCTGCGACCGCCCTTGCAAGCTCATCTTTCCAAGTTCACCAATGAAAACGAGCGTCAGTTCTTCCTGCAGGCAACCGAGAATGTGTGGTCGCCTGAAGCGCGCGCTGACCTCAAGCCGGACAGTCTGCTTGTGCTCATTCCGGCGTTCGTAAGCTCGGAACTCACTCGCGCATTCGAGATCGGCTTCCTGCTTTATCTGCCGTTTCTGGTCATCGATCTGATCGTCTCGAACGTGTTGATGGCGATGGGCATGATGATGGTGTCGCCGACCCTGATCTCGATACCTTTGAAGATCTTTCTCTTTGTGGCAGTCGATGGCTGGTCCCGCCTGATGCATGGTCTCATACTAAGTTATGGAGGCACGTAGCTGTGGGTCAGACCGCTTTTCTTGCACAGATGCAGAATGCGCTTTTGACGGTTCTGCTTGCTTCGGCACCGGCATTGGGGATCGCCATTATCATTGGCATCAGTGTGGGCCTGATACAGGCGCTGACACAGATTCAGGATCAGACATTGCCACAGGCGGTGAAGCTTGTTGCCGTCATGCTTACCCTCATTGTGCTTGGGCCGACACTTGCCGTGCAGGTCGCCAATCTGGCAAGTCATGTGCTTGACAGTTTTCCGGCAATGACGCGTTAGTGGAATATGGACGCTATCTCCAGCACATCGTCCTTCCTTGCCCTCGCCTATCCCTTGCTCGTTGCAATGGCCATAAGCGTTGCCCGCGCGCTGGGCATGATCATGGTCACGCCCGCCTTCATCCGGCTGGGACTGACTGGAATGATCCGCTCCAGCGTTGCGGTGGCGATCTGTATTCCGGCTGTCCCCGGGGTGCTGAATGGAATTCTTGCCGAAGGGCAGCTCGGCAGCCTGCTTATTACCGGTCTGCTCGTTAAAGAACTGATTGTCGGCATGATCATCGGCATCGCCTTCGGCATCCCGTTCTGGGGCGCAGAGGTTGCAGGCGATCTGGTCGATTTGCAACGTGGCTCGACATCGGCACAGTTGATCGACCCTTTGCAAGTGAGCGAAACCAGCATTGCCGGAACTCTTCTTGTCTTTGCCCTGCTCGCGCTGTTTCTTTATGTCAGGCGGGTTTCTGCTGCTCGTCGATGGCTTCTATAAAAGCTATGAATTGTGGCCCGCGGTCAAATTCGCCCCGGTGATCAACGTGAATGCCATTCCCGCCCTGCTTGGGGTTCTGGACCGCATCATGCAAATCGCGGTCATTTTGATTGCACCTATCGTTCTTGCCCTGCTCTTGACTGATTTGATGCTGGCCTATCTTTCGCGCATGTCGCCGCAGCTGCATGTTTTCGATCTGTCGCTTGCCATCAAGAACCTGCTTTTTGCCGTGTTGATGGTGCTCTATATTTCCTATCTGGTGCCCTACATGATGTCAGAGTTAAAGGACCTCCGGGGAACCTCGGACATCATGCGTTCGCTCGTGGATGGCGTACCCCAAAAAGCACCCTGAGGCTCATAGCCTCAGGCCACGGATATGCCAAGTTGCCGGAGGGTGGCATCAATCTGCGCTACGGATTGAGGGCTCGCATCACCGTCATTGATCTTGTCGGCAAGACTTGGAAGCGTCACCGCGGCTTTGCCCGAGGCGCTTTGTGTGCGGTGATTGAGCTTTTGCGGATCAGTGTAGTTTGCATCCCCTTCCGCGGTGGCGGGAAAGCGGGAAACGTCCCCATTCAGACCATCAAGCGTATGATGCAGATTATCACGCAGTGTAGCGAGCTTGTCTTGCGGTATGGCATTGAGCCAGTTGACGAAGCTTTGAAGGTCTGCGGGCTGATCAAGCTTGTAGCCCTTCAGCTCTGCATATTTCACAAGCAATGGAACAGGACTGAACCCTTCACCGCTCTGATCAACCAGTGTCTTCGCGGTTTCTTGCGATAATTGGGCGTGCTGCAAAAACCGCATGGAGGTGTCTGTCATATAGATATTCGACTGGCGGGTATTCGTAAGAAGCATCTGGCCAATGACCGCAGCTCCTACAATGACCAGACCAACCGGTCCTGCCATAGATCCAGTCCCGAAAGCGGCGAGTATACCACCTGCACCAGCGGCGGCCTGCAATGTACCCATCTGCCAGTCACCGCCCATATAGGAGCGCGTCGCCAGCACCAGATCGAAGCTTGCACCAACCGACCCCAACCACTTTGCGGCGGTCGTGCTGCTGCTGCCGAAATGTTTCACGGCCATTGAATCCGGGTTGATCTGCTGAAAGCCATTGAGCAATTCGATCGTGCGCTGCCCCACACCGGCAGCATCGATGAAGACCTTGAACTTCATCAATGGGTCCTCACCCGTTCGACTTAATGTCGAGGCCAACCCCACGCCCACGGCGGCCAGTCCAATCAAGCGCAACATCTGGCCGGGAACTGTCGTATTCTTGAACGACTTCATGCCATCATTTGTGTCAGTCAACCTGGCGTCGAGGTTTTTCAACTTCTGGACCATTTGGGCTTCAGTATCACCCGCTGCCGGAAGTGCCTCCTCGACTGCGCTCAGTGCTTTCTTGAATTCATCGTCGGGTATGCCAAGCAATTTGGCAGCAGGAGAATTGTGCAAAGAGGCTATGCCAGCCTTGGCTCGCTCAATGCTGGCAGGGTCGTTCGGATTGAGATTCCCGAATGACGGCAAGACCGTCCGGCGCACGATCTGCGTCATTGCTTCTTCTGCAAGTTTCCGGCCACGATCCGTCAAGCGTGCCTGATGGGATAACAGGGAAACAACAGCAGGTTTATCCAGTAGCGCCGGATCATTCTTCAGCGCGACCTGCATAGCCATGACTGATTTGTCGTCGGAAAGGATTTCCTTGATTTTTTCATCGGCAGCGCCCTGTTGAGCAGACAGCTCCGGCGGCAGATTTCCCAATTGGCTTATCTGATTGAGAAGTTGATTGCCCTTTGCGGCAACATCATTTTCCAGCGCCAGCTTCTGATCTGTCCAGCCCTGACCCTTCTCCGCTTCATAATCCGTAATAGCTTTCTCAAGCTGTTCCGGCGTCATTGTGGCGCCGTGATTTGCGATCAGCCATTGGAGCTCCTGCATATGGGCGGAGTATTTGTCGACACTGCCATTCACAGAACCTTTGGAGAATTCAACGACACTCGGGAGGATCGTGTTCTCCAGATAGGCACTTGAGGGAGACGTCGCAGCTCGTTCGATCGGAAAATCAAGGCCTGAGCCTGAAATGATCGCCATACGCATCGATGTGGGGTTTCCAACATCCATGTCTATAAAGTGGTCGATGACGATCTGGCCTTTTGGCGTGTCACCGATTCGACCAAGAATCATATTGAGATTTTGCTGCCCCTCCAGGCCAATGAGGTCACCACCAATCTTCTCCTGCTTGCGTGCGTTTGCAGCCTCTATCGTCGGCAAAGCATCAAGCATCAATTGCGCTGCCAGCTGTGGATCCGCATTTTTGGTCAAGGCTTCCAGTTTGCGCATGGATTCCGCACTATCGCCTTGATCGCTGATCGCCTTTTCAGGATCATAATCCTTGAGCCTCTCTGTCGCCCAAGTCGCAGCAGTGCTTATGAGCCCTTTGGCATCGGCATTGCCGTCAATTGCAGCCTGCACTTCTGCCGGCGCTTTGCCATAGGCGGCATTTAACGCATTGAACGCTTCATCCGGTTTGCCCGCTGCCTTCGCATCGTCAATAATCCGCCGTGCCTGCGACTCGATTTCGGGTCCATGATGGGTCGAAGGACGCAGTGTTATGCCAAGCTCTTTGGCCGTGTTTTCCAGCGCGACTTGCGACGGTCCCGCATCGGTCCAGTCGTGATCGTAAAGCGCCTGAAGGGATTTGGTGTGCTCGCCTTCCGGAATGTCTTGAAGATAGTCCTTTACATCCGCTGCAATATTTGCGGTTCCGGCCTTATAGTCAGTGTTTGGATTATCGGAATATTGCAGCTTGTTGCCTGTCGCATAGATTTCCTTTGCAAAGGCTTCCTGAGGATCGGCGATCAACTGCCTTTCTGTGGCAGCGGCTTCTATCGCGCTCAGCGCCGGACTTGCATCCTGCCAATCGCTTTTGTTTCCAATGAGCCTTGAAACGGCGGCCTGCCGTTCACCTGCCGGAAGCCCATCGAGATAGGCCCCTACATCCTGCTGTATGCCTTTGGTTTCACCAGGAAAATCGGTCTTGGATGGATCATCTGCATATTGAAGATTATTTCCGCGCTCATAAAGCTCGTTCTTGAAAGCAGCCTCGCCCGCCGGTACGCCCTTGCTGTCCTTGACGGTGTCCGCAGCCAGATCCGGCGCAATATGAGGAATGATGATGATGTCATTCGGATTGACCAAATCGACTTGATTGTCGTGAAGTCCCTTGTTTGCCTCAACTACGTCGCCAAACCGCACATTGTTATCCTTGGCGATTTCCCAAAGACTATCACCCGGCTGAACCACGATCAGCTTTTCTTTGTCGGGGTCGAATGAGCTTGGCCCGCCTGCCTGCGCACGTTCGCGCACAGCCTGCCTGATTTGCTCCACGAAGAGTTGCTGTTGTTGCGTAGAGGTCAGCGGTATCTTGTTGCCATTGGCATCAAAGCGGTTCTTACCATCTACATCTATACGAAAAGACATCGCGTTCTCCTGCCTGATCGGGAAATCGGAATGTTGCTGCTACGCGAAAGAACGCGTGGGACTCACCGGCAACGGCAGGAGAAACATGGAAGATGTGCCTCACAGTTTTATGACATAGGGCAAATTAGAATTGACGGCCTGACAAAATATATTTGCCAATCAGACAGGTTCTCGCCATCATTCCAACAGCAGAGGTAAGACGTTCAGCCATAACTATCCAGAAAGGACGGTTTCTTGGTTCAGTCCATCAACAATGCGGGATCGCAGCAGGCGCTCGAAAGCAATTGGAATGATGAAAATGCCATGCGAAAATTCGAACGCGCGGCGGACGGTGCCACACGCCAACGCAAACACGAAATTCTCGACGACAAGCAAAGGCCAAATTCGGTAGAGCTGGGTGCCAGTTCGAAATCAATCGATCAGAAACCTCTTGCCGCTCCACCCCAGACTTCGTTGCCGCCTGACAAATCTTCATCGGTGGACATCCGTTCCAACATAGCACCCGCCATACAGAACGCAGACGCCAAACCGGCCCCATCCGCCAAGTCGCGATACGTCGCAGCGGCCGTCTTAACGGCGCTCATTGCCATCATCGCCTGCGTGATTTATCTCGCGTAGGAGTTCGACCTCAATGCAATATCTGGCTCAAGAATAATTTGCTTCGCTCGTTTTGAGGATTGTCGAAGAATTCGAGCGGCTTGCCCTCTTCAACGATCCGTCCGCGATCCATGAATATGACACGGTCTGCGACCTGTTTGGCAAATCCCATCTCATGGGTGACGCAGACCATCGTCATTCCTTCTTTTGCAAGAGAGACCATTGTATCGAGCACTTCCTTGACCATCTCCGGATCGAGCGCCGATGTTGGCTCGTCGAAGAGCATGACTTTAGGCGTCATGCAGAGCGCGCGGGCAATCGCAACTCGCTGCTGTTGTCCACCTGAAAGCTGTGCCGGAAACTTGCCTGCCTGTTCAGGGATACGCACCCGATCCAGAAAATGCATCGCGGTTTCGATGGCCTGTTTCTTTGGAATTTTACGCACCCACATGGGAGCAAGGATGCAGTTTTGCAGGATCGTCAAATGCGGGAAAAGATTGAAATGCTGGAAGACCATGCCGACTTCGCGGCGGACTTCGTCAATCTGGTCCTCATCTTCCGTCAGCTCTATTCCGCCAACAACAATCTTTCCTTGCTCATGCGATTCAAGTCGGTTGATGCAGCGGATAAGCGTCGACTTGCCTGAGCCGGAAGGGCCGCAGATTACTACTTTTTCCTGCGGCGCTATGACAAGATTTATATCATCCAGCGCATGGAAAGTGCCGAACCATTTGTGGACGCCATTCAGTTCAATTTCACCGGCGGAAACTATGGGTAGTGTCATGGCATTTCCTTCAAAAGAGGACATCAGCGTTTCAGTGACCTGCCGAAGCGCTCTTCGATACGGGCTTGGATAATCTCCAGGCCAATGGACAGGAGCCAATAGATCATCGACGCTGTGATCAGCATCTCAATGTGGCGGAACTCCTTCTGACCCATTGTGCGAGCGAGATACATGATCTCCCAAACACCGACGACCGATACAAGCGAGGAGTCTTTCAACATTGCGATAAACTGGTTGCCCGTTGGTGGAATGATCACGCGCATGGCTTGCGGTAGAATGACCAGAAACATCGTGTGATTGGGTCGCAGTCCGAGTGCTGTTGCGCCTTCGCTTTGTCCGCGCGGTATGCTCTCGATACCGGCGCGGAAAATCTCTGTCATATAGGCACCATAACACAGCGACAACGCCAGAATGCCCGCCGGAATAGCGCCGATGACATAGCCGACCTGGGGCAGACCCAGATAGATAATGTAAATCTGCATCAACAGCGGCAAACCGCGAAACAGAGAGGTGTAGAAGCTGGCAAGGCCATAGACGACGCCGTTTTTCGAAAGTTTGGCGATCGCTCCGATAAGTGCAATCACGGTGGCGATGAATATTGAAATGACCGAGATATAGAGCGTCGTCACGACACCTTGCGTGATGAGAAAGCCGATCTTTTTGGCAATGAAAGAGAAACTCAGATTAAAGGAGTAGAAAAATAAAAGCAGCAAACAAAACAACTCTGCCCAAACGGCACCGATTTGATAGGTGCGCGGCAAAAGTCCAAGGAGCTTCCAGTTAACGGCTATCAGCAACGCGAAAATGATTGCGGCAACGGCACGCGTGGTTTGGGGTGACGCTTCCATGCCCGGAAGAAGCGAGGGGAATATGCTGGCAACCCAAGCTCCACCGATGCCCATCCAGTAGAGCAGCACGGCAACCACCAGAATGGCGAGGGTAGCGCCGACACGTTTCACGGCTTTCGGGTGTGACAGGATGAGCGTGGCAATCATATCAATTCCCCCAATTCAAAAACAGTAATTTTACGCGTGACGTTCCCGCCACCAATCCTGTGCCTGCAGTTTCCAATAGGTCAGCTGCGCAACGGAAAGCCCTGCCAGCCCACCGGCCCAAACAAGGCCAAATGGCTGGAAAAGCCTGTAACGCTCCGATTGTCCAAGCACTGCTTCCGCAATCACCTTGCCGCCCATGGCAGTCGTATTCAGCCCATGGCCGCCAAAGGCGGTGCAGTACCAGACGCCCTGTTGCAACTGACCGATCTGGGGCATCAAATGACGTGCGTATGACATCAGGCCCGACCAGGATATTTCGGTTTTCAGTTCGGCAAGTTGCGGATAGGTGCCGACCATTTCCCTACGGAGCTCCGCAGCAACGGCGGCAGAGGATGCCGCTCTGGTCGTGATGCGCCCACCCCAGAGCAGGCGTTTGCCGCCTTCGACAACGCGGTAATAGTCCCCTGCTCTGCGATTATCGCCAACTGCATCTGTCGTCTGGATAGCCGTCCGGATCAGGTCCGGTGCCTCTTCGGACAGCATGACATAGGTAGCAATGGGAAGATAACTGCGCTTGAGCTTGCCGATCAGCCCGGATGTATAACCGCCGGTCGTGATGACGACATTTCGCGCTTTAACCTTACCCATATCAGTGCTGACAACCTTCTCCGGCTTGGAAAATTCAGTTGAGCTTGCAGTGCTGGATTCAAAGATTTTGCCTCCCAGGCGCTCGATTTCCCGCGCCAGGGCGCGCAGGTAATTGAGGGGATGCATATGGAAGGCCTGCGGGTCCCGCAATGCCTGAAAATATCGCTCCGAGCGGAGTTTCGCCTGCACCTGTTCCCGGCTCATATATTCAACTGGATAGTCGAAGGTCCGGTGGAGATATTCGGCTCGCTGCTTCATCGCCTGTTCGTCGCTATAGCGCAGGACACTCATGATCCCATTAACGGGCGCAGCGGATGCAATATTCAATTCGTTTATGGTGTCGCGAACAAACCGCACACCTTCAATGGAAAGCCCATGCAATTTCTTTGCATTTTCGACACCTGTCGCCCGTGCGATCGCTTCCCCGTCATTGGCAAAACCCGGACTGACGAAGCCGCCGTTCCGGCCCGATGCACCCCACCCGATACGTTGTGCTTCAAGAACGACAACGGCCTGCCCCGCGCGGGCGAGTTGCAGCGCGGTCGTCAGACCAGCCAGCCCCCCGCCGATAATGCAGGTGTCGCACTCGACAGTTCCGGACAAGGCAGAAAAGGATTTATCATCGGCGATGGTGCGTCGATAAAAAGTATCGATATAGTTCATTGGATTCTCATTGCTCGAAGAAGCAGAGGGGCAACGCCGCCTTTCGGCGGCGCGCAGCTTACGCAGCCTTAGTTGGCGCTATAATCCTTGCCGTACCATTTGGTCGTCAGGGTCGCGAGCGTACCGTCAGCACGCATGGCAGTGATGATTTCGCCAACCTTTGCTGTCCATTCCGGATCACCTTTTTCTGCAATAACCACGAGTGGTTCGCGGAAAGCATAGCCACCTTCAAGAATCCGGACGGGATAGCCGTTCTTCACTGCGTTCTGCGCTGTCTGTTCCGGCGCAATGACAGCATCAAGACGCACGCCGTCACCGAGGCGCAAATCGTCAAATGGCAGCATGGAATCGGCAAAGGTGCGAATTTCGCCCGGTTCGATCTTGTATTTGACAGGTGGCAATCCTGGCGCGTCAATCTCTAGCTGGCGGCGGATAAAATCTTCGGAGGTCGTCGCGGTCTCAACGCCGATTACCTTGCCGTTCAGATCATCGACGGACTTCGCCTTGCTGTCCTTGTGCACCACATAGACATAGGGGCTGTAATAATAGACCGATGCGAAATCGATAACCTGCGCACGCGCTTTGGTTGGCGTCACTGAACCCACGCCGACATCATAGCGTCCCTGCCAGCGTCCGCCGGTCAAAGTTGCCCAATCCGGCGTCTGAAACGAGACTTCCACACCAAGACGCTTGCCGATTTCTTTGGCCATATCGATATCGAAACCGACCATTTCATTGTTATCGTCAAGATAGCTCTGTGGCGGCCAGCTGCTGTTGGTAGCGACGACCATAGCCTTCTTTTCCATAACGCGGTCAAGCGTTGTGCCAGCCTGAGCGGCGGTGGATGTTGCCAGAACCAAGGCTCCAAAGATCATGCTTTTAAGAACGTTGTTCACACTATTCCTCCTTAGGTGATCGAGCTGTCCTGTCCCCGTATTTATTATTATGTAAGACAGCGGGAGGGAGAATGTGCGCCCCTTATCCAGCGTAAGCAATAGGTGTTGCCCAGCCAGTTGCCGGTGCAGCATCGAAACTTATTGCAATTTCGTTATAGGGTCATGCCCTCACCACATCGGGCGGGCAATTTCTTCCAAGCATAGCTCAAATGTGATGCAGACAGGGTTATCACCACGCTCCAGAAAGCCGCGCGTAATGGTTCCATGGGTATCAACCATTGCGATTTCCAGCCGGGTCGCAGCGGCGCCCTCGCTCACAATTCCCTCAAGAACAAACACTTCCGTGGCAATGTCATCGACAATGCTCCCACCCAGATAGCGGGCACCGATCAGACTGCCAACGCTGCCACGAACCAATGCATGTTCGATGCCATGCTTGCGGCATATGGCTTCCAAGGATTCAATAATGTCCTCATTAGGAGCAATACGGGCAAACACCATGCGCGGCCCCTGTTGGTCCGTTTTCAGTTCATTCAACGGTACGGGATGAAACAGCGTAAAGCCGGTTTCTTCGTCAGGCTCGGACACCATTGCGATACTATCAACAGCCCAAGCCGTGGCACGGATCGGCTGACTGACAATTGTCTCGTGCGGAAGGATGTGGCCCGCATTGCGACTGCCATCCGCCTCGTTCCAGATCGCGTGACAATGAATGAATGGTGCGCCATCGCGTTCGCCAAAGGTGACATTGCCGCGCTCGAGTTCCGTTTCATCCATCGGCGAATATTGACCGCTATACCATGCCGCATGAACACCATCGGTCGATAGAGCCGGCATCAGATAGTGAAGCGGGGCAAATGAGCCATCCTCAATGGCCAGCGCCGCTGCCCGGATATTTTCTGCAAGCAATGGACGCGCAATCGCGTCGTTGATGCTGAGGCCAGGGGCAAGAGTGAACTCTAACTTACGGCCCTTGCCCTCGAAGCTTTCGAACCGCTGCGCTGCAACCGGACCCGGTTGTATCAGACTGCGATCAGACACCCGCAACCGCCGAACAGCTTTGCCCGCCATCAACGGGGAGGCAGACGCCGGTGATAAACCGTGCTTCGTCGGATGCGAGAAAGACCGCCGCATTGGCCACGTCAAAAGCCGTTCCCATATGGCCCATGGGCACAAGCCGGTTTCTCTCATTGACCATATCTTCAACGGAAGCGTAATTGCCTGAAATCTGTTTATAGATCAGGGGCGTATCTATCAGTCCCGGCATTATGCAGTTGGCCCGAATTCCATGTTTTGCATATTGCATGGCGAGTGCCACTGTAGCCTGATTGACTGCGCCCTTGGCCGTATAATAGGCGAAATAGGGATATCCAGTCCAACGGATCCCGGCCAATGACGAGATATTGATGATCGCGCCGGATTTCCTCGCCATCATATGGGGCAGGACAGCCTTTGCCGTACGGAAAACCGAGCCGACATTAATATCGAGTGATGCCCGGAAAGCCTCTTCGCCGAGCTCTTCCGGACCGCCTGCCGTCACCACGCCGACATTGTTATGAAGGATATCAATCCTGCCATATTGCCGAATGGCTGTATCGACGACTGCGTTTATAGAACTGGTATCTGTGACATCAACCGCAATTGCGATGCCCGCCAGCCCTTCGCCCGAAATGATTTCGGCCGTTTCCTTCGCAGAATCAAAGCTCAAATCGGCACATAAAACCGTGGCGCCCTCGCGGGCATAGGCCAGAGCCGTGGCTTTGCCATTGCTCCAACCCTCGCCTGATGAACCCGCGCCAAAAACAATCGCGATCTTGTCTTTCAGTCTGTCTGCCATCAAAGAAATCCAATCGAAATCCAAGGTATGGCTGCAACCAGAATAGTCCCGATCACAAGCGCGGCAAGGTAACCCCAGATCGGTCTCATGCCCTCATCCGGATTGACGCGGCCAATGGCGCAAGCGGCATAATAGCCAACACCAAATGGCGGCGCGAAAAGGCCAATGCCCATGGCGAGAATAACCACCATTGCATAATGGACCTCGTGCACGCCAACCTGTTGCGCAATGGGAAACAGCAGCGGGCCGAAAAGGACGATTGCAGGAATACCTTCAAGCACACTGCCAAGGATGATGAAGGCGACAATCGAAACCGCCAGAAATGTTATGGGACCGCCGGGCAATGCGCTCATGACTGCAGCGAGGTCACGCGAGAAACCTGACTGCGTCAAGGCCCAGGCCATGGCCGTTGCCGCGCCGATGATAAGAAGGATCGCGCCTGACAATGACGCCGTATCGACGAGCATCGGCTTCAGGCGCTTCCAGTCGAACTGCCGGTAAATCAGCAGGCCCGCCAGAACAGCATAGACGATGCCGATGGTGGATACTTCTGTCGCCGTCGCCACGCCCTCCACGACAGCCGCGCGGATGATGAATGGCAAGGCCAGAGCCGGCAACGCAATCAGGAATGCGCGGCCAATCTGGCTGCCAGTTGCCTTGGTTACGTGGGAAAGGTCCTCATTGCGGTAGCGGTGCCGGACGACAAAGCACAGCATGATGGCAAGCACCACCCCGGGCAGCAATCCTCCAGTAAACAACGCGGCAATTGAAACGCCAGTCACTGAGCCAATTGTGATCAGCACAAGACTTGGCGGTACGGTTTCGGTCTGGGCCCCCGTTGCGGAAAGTAGCGCAACAAGCTCACCCGGTTTTGCGCCGCGTGCTTTCATTTCCGGGAACAGAACGGGCGCAACAGCAGCCATATCGGCCGCTTTTGCACCGGAAATGCCGGAGACGAGATACATGGCACCGATGAGCACATAGGATAATCCACCCCGGACATGCCCAAGCAGGCTGGCGAGAAACTGTACCATCGCCCGCGCCATGCCGGTCATTTCGATGAGCACGCCCAAAAAAACGAAGAGCGGAACCGCGAGCAAAATGAGATGCGACATGCCTTCGTCCATGCGCCCTACGACAACCAGCATCGGGACACTTGTCGTCAAAGACAGATAGCCAAATGTCGCCAAACCAAAGGAAAAGGCAATCGGCACACCGCTCAATACAAGCGCAGCGACAATCCCGACGAAGAATATCAGCAGATTGAGATTACCAAGCGTCTTCAAGGATGGACCAAGCAGCCACAAGACCAAAGCAATAGTACCGATGAGAACCACGGCGGTAAAGACATTGCGCAGATTGGAAACCTGAAAAAGCTTGATCAGTGATGAAACAATCATAAGGGCTGCACCAACCGGCAGTGCCGCCGCCCGCCATGCATTGGCAATCTCCAGCGCAGGCGTGGTTATATAGGTTTCTTCATGGGCATAATCATAGGCCGGGTAAATGATCAACAGAAGGAACGCCAGCGCACCGACCACCGCAACCACGTCGAAAAATGCGCGCCTTGCCGGGTTCATCATGCCAACCAGCGCAGTCATGCGCATATGCTCGCCGCGCCGGAAGGCTACCACTGCACCGAGCATGGCAAGCCAAAGAAACAGGATCGACGCCAGCTCGTCTGACCAGATCAAAGGACGATGCAAAACATAACGCGCGACGATGCCTGCGAAGAGAATGACCACTTCGGCAACCACCAGGACAGCCACCGGATATTCGACCAGATGGCCGAGAAGCCGGTCACATTTTGAGAGAAAAGATTGGTCGCCGCGTTGTGCAGGAGATAGAATACTCTCCTCGCCTGCAGCGACCGCGCCTTCGGTTATTTTGATTCCGGTCATCGTCTGCGGCTCTTCAATCAGGCCAGCTGTCCGACGACTTTTTCCAGAAGTCCCCAAGCCTCATCGCCATATTTGCCCTTCCACTCGGAATAGAATCCGGCGCTACGCAATGCCTCACGGAATGGAGCAGGATCGGGCGTATTGAATTCGAGGTTTTTGGACTTAAGATCCGCCTGCAAGGTCTCAGTCAATTTGGCAACATCGTCGCGCTCGGCCAGACCGGCAGCATTGATGTTTTTGGAAACAATTTCCTTGATATCGTCCGGAAGCGCTTCCCAGGCGCGGCGGTTCGACAGAAACCAGAACCCATCCCACATATGGCTGGTCAAGGAGCAGTATTTCTGGACCTCATAAAGCTTCGCAGTCGAAATAATGGCGAGCGGATTTTCCTGCCCGTCCACCACCTTTGTCTGCAGCGATGAGTAGACTTCATTGAAGTTAATGCTGGCTGGCGATGACTGGAAAGCCGTGAACATAGATGTCCATAAGGGGCTGACCGGTACGCGAATCTTGAAATTCTTGAGATCGTCGGGCGTTACAATTGGCTTTGTGCTTGATGTGATATGGCGGAAACCATTGTCCCAGATTTTGTCCATGGCAAAGAGATTGGACTTCTCGATCTGCGTACGCACATAGGCGCCAAGTTCACCGTCCATGGCCTTCCAGACCGTTGCACTATCGGGAAAGGCAAAACCGATACCGTTGATTGACGCGGCGGGCACGAGGGTCGAAAGAATAAGTCCAGACAGGGTGAAGAACTCGACCGCACCGGAACGCAATTGGCTCAATGTATCCGTGTCAGAACCGAGCTGGCTTGAGGGAAAGATCGACAGTTCAAACCGGCCGCCTGTCTCTTCCCTGATCTTGTCAGCGGCTTCTTTGGCTCGAATGTTCATTGGATGGGAAACAGGCAGGTTATTGGCATATTTATAAGAGAACTCAGCAGCCATGGCCGGGCGTCTCATAATAAATGGACTGGCAACCAGTGTTGAGCCAGCAGCCAGCAAGATCTGGCGACGTGAAAAATTGTTCATTGAAGTTCCTCCCGGGTATCTCTTGCAGTTCTGCGAACCTGCCGGATAGGGCAACCTCCATTGCCATATCGACACTGCGATCCATATTATAGAATGCGCTCTCTCCTCGTTCCTGGAAAATCATAAACAAACAAAGCGGTCTTGCAATCCTTTTTATGGCATTGTCTTATAAGATTGAATCTTGATCCACATTATGGACCTTTTGGGAAACGGAAGATGGAACAGCGTGTCGCGTCGACATCCGGCCTTAGCGGTGCACAAAGCGTAGACAGGGCGCTTAGTCTGCTAAGCCTCGTCAGCTATTTTGGAGATCAGGGCTCGACCCTTAGCGAGCTTGTTGAACAAGGCGGCTTGAACAAGCCGACGACGCGCCGCCTGCTGCTTGCATTGATGCGTTCGGGCATGCTGGAGCAGGACGAGATGACCCGGCGTTATTTTCTCGGTGAGGAGGCTTACATTCTTGGCACACTGGCTTCGCGCCGCTATGGCCTGCTCCAAATTTCCCGCGACAGCCTGACAACGCTCTCCGCCAAGACCGAAGACACAAGCTTCCTTTCAATTCAGCGGGAAACGTCCTCCGTATGCCTGCACCGCGAGGAAGGCACATACCAAATTCGCACCCATGCCTTGCAAGCGGGCTATCGCCATCCGCTTGGCGTAGGCGCCGGTTCTTTGGCCATTTTATCAGCTTTGCCAGACGAGGAAATCGAAGCCATACTCGAAGCAAACGATCCGGTATTGCAAGCGGAATACCCCAATCTGGGACCCGCTCAAATCCGGGATGATGTTGCGACAACCCGGGAAGCTGGTTTTGCGCTCAATCCGGGCCGAATCCTTGCAAACTCCTGGGCAATCGGGCTTGCGATACACCATCCTGATGGGCGTCCTGCGGGCGCTTTAAGCATTGCCGCCATCGATAGCCGTATGCAGCCCGCCAGGCAGATCGAGCTTGTCGCGCTTATGCAGGTGGAGGCAAGGAAGATTGAGGCGCGGCTCGCCCATCTTCAACCTTTGAATGGACGGATAAAACGTCCTGTCAATCCAGCAAGGCTGGGAACAAAGGTCGAGGGAGCAAATTAATGGCGCAGGCTGAGGGACTGGCTATTTTGCCTATGAGCAAGCGGGTGATGAACCTTGCCAATTTCCTGAGTGAGGCCGCGCGGCGGTTTCCCAAAGAAATCGGGTTTGTCTGGGGAAATAAAAGCTGGACCTGGTCGCAGATTGACCAGCGCGTCAATGCGATGGCTACAGCCTTGCAAAGCAAATTTGGCGTTGTGCGGGGCGATCGCATTCTCATCCAGTCGCAAAACTGTAACCAGATGTTTGAATCAATGTTTGCCTGTTTCAGGCTTGGGGCCGTATGGGTACCGGCAAACTTCCGGCAAACACCGGAGGAAGTAGCCTATCTTGCCAGTGCCAGCGGGGCAAAGGGCATGATATGCGCTAACGCCTTTCCCGACCATGCCGCTGCATGCCGCGCCTCAAGCAACGAACTGGAATTCATCGTCAGTATTGGCACGAGCAAGTTCGGCGATGAGTATGATGATCTGGTTGACGCATTTTCCGGCCAGACAACGCAAATGGCTTTGGTTAATCACGACGACCCCTGCTGGTTTTTCTTCACCTCCGGCACAACCGGCAGACCGAAGGCCGCCATTTTAACCCATGGGCAAATGGCTTTTGTCATCACAAATCACCTTTGCGACCTGATGCCGGGAACAACACATAAGGACGCTTCGCTCGTCGTTGCTCCTCTGTCTCATGGTGCCGGTATCCATCAGCTCACGCAGGTGGCGCGAGGCTCGAAAACCATTTTGCTGCCTACGGAAAAGTTCGATGCGGCGGAAGCTTGGCGACTGGTGGAAGAATGGAAGGTGAGCAACATGTTCACCGTTCCGACGATCCTCAAGATTCTGACCGAAAACCAGTCGGTCGCAACCTATGATCATTCATCGTTGCGTTATGTGATTTATGCTGGCGCTCCAATGTATCGCACCGACCAGATCCACGCACTCAAGACGCTGGGGCCGGTCCTTGTCCAATATTTCGGCCTCGGGGAAGTAACGGGAAACATCACTGTCTTACCGCCCGCATATCATTTTGCAGAAGACAATACGCAGGCAAAAATCGGCACTTGCGGATTTGCCCGCACCGGAATGCAGATATCCATTCAGGATGATAATGGCAACGAAGTCAGCGCCGGTGCAACGGGCGAGATCTGCGTCATAGGCCCTGCGGTATTTGCGGGCTATTACAACAATCCCGAAGCCAATGAGAAAGCATTTCGTAATGGCTGGTTCCGGACTGGCGACCTCGGCCATCTGGACGAGGAAGGCTTTCTTTTCATCACTGGGCGCGCCTCTGACATGTATATTTCGGGCGGTTCCAATGTTTATCCCCGTGAGATCGAAGAAAAAATCCTCACTCATCCAGATATAAGCGAAGCAGCGGTGATCGGTATTCCCGATCCCGTATGGGGCGAGGTCGGGCTTGCGATCTGCGTGGCAAAAGCTGGCGCGGCGCCCGACGGCGCGGCCATTATCGATTGGCTTGGAAACAAGATGGCGCGGTACAAACTGCCCAAGCGTCTTGTTTTCTGGCCAGAAATGCCAAAGTCCGCATATGGAAAAATTGCCAAGAAGCTGATACGGGACGAGCTCATCAGGCGAAAGGAACTCGACGCCTGATTTCTCCAAACTCGAGCAGGCTGCGTGTGAAACCAAAAGAGATCGCGATTATCGGGGGTGGCCCCGCCGGTCTGGCAGCAGCAGAGGTACTGTCTTTTTCCGGTCATTCGATAACTGTCTATGACAGCATGCCAACGCTCAGCCGGAAGTTTCTGCTGGCCGGCAAGTCAGGGCTGAATCTCACCCATGCCGAAGACTATGGGCAATTTGTGATGCGCTTTGGTTCGGCGTCAGATCGTTTGCGCCCGGCGCTTGACGCTTTCAGTCCGCTAGCCGTTCGGGCATGGGCAGAAGAGCTCGGCGTTAAAACCTTCATTGGCACATCCGGCCGCGTATTTCCAACAGCGATGAAGGCTTCCCCTCTCCTGCGAGCGTGGTTAAAACGGCTGGAAACATGCGGTATAAAAATTCGTACACGCCACCGCTGGACCGGGTTTTCTGGGAGAGACTATCTGTTTGATACGCCGGATGGTCAAAAAATGATACAGCCGGATGCAGCTTTGCTTGCACTTGGTGGTGCAAGCTGGCCGCGTCTTGGCTCCGATGCCAGTTGGCTCCCATGGCTGCAAAATGCCGGTGTGAATGTTGCTAGCTTTCAACCGGCCAATTGCGGCTTTGAGGTCGCTTGGGATGACATGTTCCGGGAACGTTTTGCCGGTGCGCCCGTCAAATCCGTGACAGCCACTTCCGATGCCGGTATAATTCCCGGCGAATTCGTGATTACCCGCCACGGCATTGAGGGCAGTCTCGTCTACGCGCATGCAGCGAACCTGCGCGAGCGACTGGCATCCCAGGGCGAAGCTGCGCTTCTGGTGGACCTTGTGCCGGGCCGAACGCTGGAACGCTTGGTCAAAGATCTGGCGCGGCAAGGCGGCAAATCAAGCTTTTCGAACCGCCTGAGAAAGGGCGCGGGAATTGATGGCGTGAAGTTGGCTTTGTTGCGTCATTTCGCTGACGACACCGATCTGACAAACCCTGAAAGTACCGCACGGCTCATCAAGCATTTGCCTATCTCTGTTTCAAGACCCCGCCCGATAGCAGAGGCAATATCCTCCGCAGGCGGTATTCGTTGGGACAGTGTTGGCGAAAACTACATGCTTAAAGCAATCCCCGGTCTCTTCGCTGCCGGAGAAATGCTTGATTGGGAAGCGCCGACAGGGGGGTATCTGCTCACGGCTTGCCTGGCTACGGGCCGCGCAGCAGGGCGCGGCATTGCCGAATGGCTAAAGTGCTAGCCATTTTTCAATGCCAATTGCCGCCAGAAAGTCTTCATCATGACTAACGACAAGCAATGCACCGTCATAAGCATTCAGTGCCGTTTCGATTGCTTCAACCGACATAAGGTCAAGATGATTTGTAGGTTCATCGAGAATCAGCAGATCAGGAGGTGCGTTACTGCCCAACACACAAGCCAGCCCGGCGCGAAGTATCTCTCCCCCGCTTAAGGAGGAGGCCAGCCGTAGCGCACTATCGGCCCGGAAGAGAAACCGTGCCAATGCAGCACGGCAATCATTGTCCGTACTGTCGGGATTGAGGCGTTTGAAATTTTCCAAAATCGTGCTTGCAGGATCAAGCAGGCTGACACACTGGTCCAGCATGGCGAATGGCCCCGAGCGGTGAAGTCTTCCGCTTGTGGGAAGAAGCTCGCCCATTGCGAGACGAAGGAGTGTGGTTTTGCCTGAACCATTGGGCCCTGTAATGGCCATGCGTTCGGAGCCAGTTATTGTAAAGGAGAGCTCGTTGATTATCGGAGCCCGCATGTCCGGCCCACCGAATACCTCATCAAACGCAAGTACAATTTTTCCAGCCGGTGTGCGGGATGCCCCGATCTCGAAGGAGAGTGACTTTAGGCGCTCAATGTTCGAGACGGCCGATTGCAGTTTCTGTTCAGCCTTTTGACGCTGCCTGTCTGCCAATTGCTTGCCACGTCCTGAGCTTTGCTCCGCGCGATCTTCACGTGCGTCCAAAATGAGCTTGCTGAGGCCCGCTTTGCCGCGTGAACGTTTTCCCGCAGAATCCTTTTTGGCCTTGCGCTCTGCAGCAATCTGTATCTTGCGGGAGAGCAGCGCGGCATCGCGTTCGGCAACGATCAATTCGCGTTCTGCTGCTTCTACCTCCCGGCCTTTCTGTTCTTTATAATCGTCCCAATTGCCGCCATATGTTTTTACGCCAAGGCCGGATAATTCGACGATCCGGTCCATCTGGCGAAGTATCTGCCTGTCGTGGCTGACAACCAATGCCCCTCCTTTCCAATGGAGGAGAAAGTCCGTCACGGCCTCCCTGCCCTCACGATCAAGATTGTTGGTAGGCTCATCAAGCAGAATAAGATCAGGCTTGCTGAAGATCAGGGCGGCAAGTGCAATTCTGGTTCTTTGTCCGCCACTTAATGTCGACAGATCACGTAGCGGGTCACATTCCTGCATTCCCACTTGTGCCAATGCCTCGATCAACCGTGATTGGAGAGTCCAGTCCGCCTTCTCAAAGTCGGCGGGCGTGCCATTGCCAGCCATAATCCGCCATATCGTTTGATAGGCTTCGGCAACGCCCATCGCGTCGACAACCGTTCTGAAATCTGAGTTGTGAACAGATTGTTCAAGAAGGCCAAGAGAGCCTGTTCGACTGACCGTGCCGGATTGCGGGGCGAAGTCACCCGCGACGAGTTTTAAAAGAGTGGATTTGCCCACACCATTGCGCCCGACAAGGCCGGTACAACCACGCTCAAGACTGAGGTCCAGGGATTTGAAGAGTTCGCGGCCTTCAGCCGTGGTGTGGGAAACATTCTGCAGAATGAGAAGAGCTGACATGACCAACCGATAATTCAATTGCGGATAAGGCGAATGAAGTTTCGGTTGTAATTTTCATTGTCGTAAGCTCCTGCGTATGTCCCCCCAAAACTAGGTGCGGAATGTTGTAATATCAAGGCAGCCAGAACGACGCTGTGTCAGTCATCTGCTTTTTGGCGTGAAACATTCATCTCCGTACGCTCTCTTGCCATGGTGGTAACGGCGGAGCGAAGTCCCGGATATCGCGAGGCGAAAATATTGAAATCCCGGCGGTCAAGGACCAGAAACTGACAGAAATCGATCGCCACGACATCCGCAGTGCGACGTCCGCCGCTCAAGAGCGCCATTTCGCCGAAAAATGCACCGGCATTCAACGGAACATCACCGCTGTCCAGCCGGACTTCCACAGCACCAGCAACGATGAAATACATGCCGTCACCACGATCGCCGACGCGAATGACGCGCTCGCCGGGAGATGCTGATTTGGGTCTGAACAGCAGGAACAGCTCTTCGCGCGATGTCTTGTCGAGCTGCGAGAAAAGTGGAAACGTTTCAATAAGCTGCTTAAGCTCCTGCTGGTGCTTCTTGTCGCGCTCTTCACCCGCGACCCTTATAATGGCCAGTTCGCGCTCCAGCTTCTCATGCTTCATTTTCCCATGCCGGTCGCACCAGATGGGCCACTTGATCAGGGCGGTCTTCTTAAGCCTTTCGGCGGCAGCAAAAATCAGCGGGTTGAGAGTAATCGAAAGGATTGCTCCAGCCAGAATAAGGTCTTGCCCCTCCTTGGGAAGAAGCTTCAGCGAAACGCCAAGCCCTGCAAGAATGAAGGAAAATTCGCCGATCTGGGCAAGTCCTGCTGCAACTGTCAGGCCAAGGCCGATCGGATAACGAAGAGCCAGCACAATCCCCAAAGCGATAACGGATTTTCCAAGGATAATGATCAGCAGAGTTCCGATGACCGCCAATGGTTCGCGCAACAGAATGGAAGGATCAAAGAACATCCCGACTGATATGAAAAACAAAACCGAAAAAGCATTCTGGAGCGGCAGTGAATCGGCAGCAGCCCTGTGGCTGAGATTCGACTCACTCATGACGACGCCCGCAAAGAAGGCGCCCAACGCAAATGACACACCAAAAACTTCGGCAGAACCGAACGCAATTCCCAAGGCGATTGCCAGCACGGAAAGCGTGAACAATTCGCGCGAACCCGTACGTGCGATCAGCGTAAGAAGCCACGGCACGACCTTGGGGCCAAGATAGGCCGCCATTATCGCAAAGGCTGCAACTTTCAGCAGCGTAATTGCAAGGTTAAGCGCAAGCTGTGTTCCACTAATGCCCGTGCCGGTTGCACCGAGAACTTCAGCCAATGCAGGAAGCAGAACCAGGGCCAGAACCATGGCCAAATCTTCAACAATCAGCCAACCAACTGCAACGCGCCCGCTCGCGCTGTTAACGAGATTGCGCTCTTCCAGCGCTTTGAGAAGCACGACCGTGCTCGCGACGGACAGGCTAAGCCCGAAAACAACCCCGGCACCAATACCCCATCCGAAAAAAGAACTAAGGCCAATCCCCAACAAACTGGCAAGGAGTATCTGGATGATCGCGCCCGGCACAGCAATATTGCGGACGGCCAGAAGCTCCGATGCGGAGAAGTGCAACCCCACGCCGAACATGAGCAGTATGACGCCCATTTCGGAAAGTTGGCCCGCAAGTCCGCTATCGGCAATAAAGCCGGGCGTGAAAGGCCCCAGAAGAATGCCTGCGAAAAGATAGCCCACCAGCGGCGGCAACCATAATCTGTCAGCCAGATAGCCGCAAATAGCTGCGGCCACGAAGCTGACGGCAACTGTCGAGATCAAAGCTACTTCGCTGTGCACATCAACCCTTGGCGTTCCAGATTGCATTGATAAGTGAAACTATGAAGCGCGAGCCCCAGGCTATTTCAGCCCAAAGTTTCGATAAGAACGCTTACCACTAAATGCAACCAGAATCTCAATGCCGGATTGAATGCCGTGCCGTGTGCACCTCAATATCAGATCAGCTGACCTCTCTTGTTACGCTGGGGACCGCAGCAGTGCCTGCGCCATGCAGTGGATTCCGCCGCCGGTTTTGGAAATCTCGCTCATATCGACTGCCGCAACTTCAAATCCTGTCGCCCTCAGCTTTTCGATCAACGTCTTGCTTGATGTCGGTGCGATGATGCGATCCTTGCCGAGCGACATAAAATTGCACCCAAGATTCATCGTATCCTGAAAAGGCACATCGATTATTTCATGTCCCTTTGCTTTGAGCCAATCGACAATGCCAGGTTCCGTACAGGCAAGGCAAACGGCAGTGAGCTTTGGCGCGATCGGCACGACCATCAGATCAATGTGGACATAATATTCGTCGATAAAGGCAAGCCGTGTTTCCCAACCTTCTTTGCGGAACCACTCCTCGACTTGGCGTGCCCCCTCTTCCTGCGTCCGCGCACCGCCGCATCCGATCAGGACGCAGCCTTCTTCAATGACGTTAAAATCGCCACCCTCAAAGGTTCCGGCTGTGACCATATCGTAGATCGGAATACCCAGCCGTTCATAGGTGCGGATCGCCGCGTAGTTTTCTCCGCGTCGCCACCAGTTCGCCATGGCGGTGATGATTGCGCCATAGGGCGTCATGACGCTGGAGTCCCTTGAATAGACCTGCATGGGCAATTCAGGTTCCGGCTCGTGCCAGTGAATATTCACGCCGAAATGTTCGTAGGCGGCCACCAGCTCCTTATGCTGCGCCTGCGCGGTTTGAATATTGCAGGGAGCTTCACGCAAGTGTTTTCGGGAAAGTGAACTGGTTGCCATATGACGTAGAAATGCCGGCGATCCCAGCAACACATCAGTCAGCGGATCGGTCTCGTTGCGAAACCCCCAATTGACAAGCGGCTTTGTAGCGCCATTGGGGTTTCGCCGTTTCAATGTGAAAGCATCGGCATCAAAACCATTCTCGTGACGTGTCATTGCTTTCTCCTCATTATGCGGCGTTTGGTATCCACCACTCGGTTCCGCGCGCGGTTGTTATGTATTCGGGCCAACGGAAATGAATTGGCGGTTCGTAATCGCATAGCGGCGCGATCCATTTGGAACCGCCGACACCGCCGCCTGTCCGTTCAATAAACTCATCTTTTGCCCCACGACGGGCCTCGCCATCTTCAAGCAAGCGCAATGCCGTCAGGGCCACTGTCTTTGCGGCGCAAACAATCATCGGATCAATCGTTTCCGATATTCCGCCAAGGGCATTCATGACCCAGCCCGGATAGGCTTTACCCTTTGGCGCTTTCAACGCCGGACGAGCCACGTAGAAGCGCACTGTCGGCGCATGCCAGGTCATGTCGGTGTAGTCATCGGAGGTCGAATTCAACTGCGAGGGGGGCAAGTCACGCCGTAATATGGCTTCTGCATCCTGCGGTGAAATCAAACGCTCGCACTCATCCAGAAAGGGGTCGTCCATGGCGTCAATACCGGCATTGACTTGAATCTCTCGCGCGATTGCTTTTGCAGCCTCGTCCCATTGCGGAGCACCAACATATTTGAGCGCTTCCCAGGTAATATTTGCCATTGCGTGGTTGGCAAGACCGGGCCGAGACTTACAGACCCAATGCCGCTCAACCCTGCAACCGGACATTGCCGCAGCATGCTCGGCGTTTCGATCCAACGCGGCGGCAATCTTCTCAGCCATGGCGATAGTCGGAACGCGCATCATATACTGAATTTCGGCAAGCCCAGCGGGCAGATTGTCAGCTGTTGCCTGCCCTGCAGTGAGAATTGCCTCGCTGATCGACCAGCCGCCCTGATGCGGCAACATGGAATCGCGCAAGGCTTTTGATGCCATATACATCATCATCAGCGCATCATTGGCTCCGGGCGCACGCACAGCGGAATGTGATTGCGGAATGGGAGCGCCATCGCTCAACCCCCAAAGTTCAGGCTGATCGCAGATGAATCGATAGATCATCGAATAAGCGGCGCCACAATGCGTATCCCACCGGACAGTGTTGCACAGAGGCAGCATATAGAACGGATGGAACGAGATCATGCCGTCCAATCCGTCATAATAACCTTTGGCTGCGTGGATAGGCTTGGAGCCGCGCACTTTCTCTGCCGGCTCTCCGGTAAATCGCAGGGTTCCGGCAATACCGTGTTTTTCCATTGCCGCCTTTGTGGCCAAGAGACCTCCAAGAGCAGATATTCCGAGTCCCGAATGCGGGTCAGTATGACCACCAGCATGCTCGCTCAGTCCGGAGCGCGGTTGCCGCGACGTGACAGCAGCCTGGCAATTGCCGGGCACCGCATCGTACTCTGCATACATGCCAATGGTTGGCGCCTGTCCCGACATTCCTGCTTTATTGGTCCAATGCGCACAAAATGCAGTCGGCATGCCAGCAGAACCGGCCTCTACATCAAAGCCTTCCTGCCGCAAGCGACGAACATACCAGTCTGCAGATCGGTACTCGCGCCAGGCGGTTTCTCCGAAATCAAAAATAGTGCGTGCCGATGCCGAGAGATCAGCCTTGTGATCATCAATGAAATTGAGTGCTGAGACCGATGCTTCCGTGACCACAATTATCTCCCGTTAGACGGCAGATAATCATCTGGATGCAGGGAGAAAAAGTGATATGTTTTCTCAAAACGTGCAAATTCTATTCACCTCTTATCGAAGGCATCGCATGAGAATACCCTCAACTCAGGCGCTTCGCGCACTTGAAAGCTTTGCCAGACATGGCAGCGTTTGGCGGTCTGCGGAAGAACTGCACCTGACCAGAAGCGCGGTCAGCCACCAGCTTCGTCTGTTGGAACGCGACCTTGGATTCGAGCTTTTGCAGCGGGATGGCAAGGGTGTTACCCTTACGCCGAGGGGACGAAAATATGCCAATGATGTACGCAAGGCGCTCATCGTCATCGACGATGCTGGCGGGCGACATAGCCCTGCAAGCACTGGCGGGACATTGACTGTCAGTTGCACGTCCGGCTTCGCATCGCTTTGGCTCTGCACACATATCGCGGAGTTTCAGGAGAAATATCCCGATATCGCCCTGCGGATTGTCACTCCGCGCAAACTTGATGACGTAACTGCGCCGGGCGTTGACCTCTTTATCGCTTTTGGTGATGGCAATTGGCCCAACAGGGCCGTCGATCTGCTTTGCGAGATCGAGTTTACTCCGCTGTGCAGCCCTGTTCTGCTCAACAAATTGGGTGGGCTGGCCGAACCCAAGGATATATTGCGGGCACCCTTGCTGCATCTGGTCGATTTCGAGGATTGGACGCTCTGGCTGGCCTTGGCAAATGTCGACAACCCTGACTCAGAGCGCGGAATTGTGTTTTCCGATATGAACCTTGTGTTTTCGGCAGCGATCACGGCGCAGGGGATTGCAATCGGCGACAAGCTGACATGCCGGAAGGCAATGAGAGGCGGCCAGCTCATTCAGCCGTTCGATCTCGCTATCAAATCACCAAAGTCGTATTTTCTTGTTACCGATTATGCGAGAATGGATCATCCGGCGCAGCTCGCCTTTACTGAATGGCTGAAGTCCCGGCTTTCTCAAACCCGCAACGCCTAAAACGCATCGTGGGATAGATTCGGCGGTGGCGTGAATTATTTTCACGTGTCAGGGTAATATAATTCAATTGTCGTTATTGCAGATTGTGCCTAGGCTTCATTAAAAAGAAGGGGAAAGAGGTTCAATCAATGCCTCAAAGCATGCAGCCGGGCGACGCGAAAGCCGCCGAGATCAAGGCTATATCTATTGGCAAAACATTTGGCGCATTTCATGCGCTCAAAGACCTGTCGCTCGACATCAAGCGCGGCGAATTTTTGACTCTTCTGGGGCCTTCGGGGTCGGGCAAAACCACGTTTCTGATGATACTGGCGGGCTTCCTTGCCCCAACATCCGGCAAACTGGTGATGGACGGCAAAGACATTACCAATATACCCGCTGAAGATCGCTCCTATGGTATGGTCTTTCAGGGATACGCCCTCTTCCCGCATCTGACTGTCGAGCAGAACATCGCTTTCCCGCTCAAGGTACGCCGCCAATCTGCTGCCGATATCAAGCGTAGGGTCGGTGAAATGGTTGAGCGTGTCGGCCTAGTTGGCCATGAGAAGAAACTGCCAGCCAAACTTTCCGGCGGCCAGCAGCAACGCGTTGCCCTTGCCCGTGCTTTGGCGTTTGAGCCTTCCGTACTGCTGCTGGACGAGCCATTTTCGGCCCTTGACAAAAATTTGCGTGAAATGATGCAGGAAGAAGCCAAGAGGCTGCATCAGGAAACCGGCACAACCTTTGTCTTCGTTACGCATGATCAATCCGAAGCGCTTGCTTTGTCATCCCGCGTTGCCATCTTCAATCATGGCGAACTGCTGCAGGCAGGCAAACCGCAGGAGGTCTATGAGCGACCGGCAAACCGTTTTGTTGCCGAATTCCTTGGCGAGATCAACCTTCTGCCGCTCGATACTGTTCAATTGGATGGTGAGCGTGCCGCCGGCAGATTTGAAGACCAGACAATCACTGTAAATAAATCATCCGCACTTGCAGGCAGGGCAGCGCTGGCGGCCATACGGCCTGAGCACATGGTCATTTCTGTGGAGCACCGGAAAGACAATTGCAACGCCATCACCTGCCGGGTCGAAGGAGCAACATATTTTGGCGCTTCGACCAAGTATCATTTACGAACACGCACCGGAACGAGCCTGGCGGTTTCAATGCCGACAGCGACGACCTCGCCCATAGAACCCAACACGAATGTGTGGGTGTCATGGCCGGAGCATCAGGGCTTTTTGCTGCCGAATGGGAGTTAGGCTGCATTCAGGAATGTGACAACAACAATCCAGAGGGAAACAAAATGGATCACGCATTTCAAAAAGACTGCCTCGAAATACTGGCCAGCAAAGTCGAGCGGGGCGAGATTAGCCGCAGGCGCTTTACGCAGATGGCTGCGATATTTCTGGCGGGTGCCCCAGCGCTTCTCCGGTCCACCGGTTCTTATGCTCAGGCCAAGGAGCTTGTGCTGGTCAATTGGGGTGGTGATGCCATGACTGCCTATGACAAGGCCTATGGCCAGCCCTTCACCAAGGAAAGCGGTGTTACCGTCAAGATGGACGGTTCAGGCCCCACGGAAGGAGCGGTCACAGCACAGTTCAAGAGCGGCAAACCGAGCTGGGACCTCCTTGATATCGATCCTTTCTCCGGTATTTCACTCGGCAAGCAGGGAATGCTTGAGCCAATCGATTACGCTATTGTAGACAAGAACAAGATGCGCCCCGGCTTTGGCTGGGACACAGCGGCATCAACCTATTTCTTCTCATACATCATTGCCTATGACTCTTCGAAATTTGGCGATCAGGTACCCACCGGCATGGCAGATTTCTTCGACGTGAAGAAGTTTCCCGGCAAACGCTCCATGTACAAATGGGGTGCGGCCATGTGGGAAGCGGCTTTGATGGCTGATGGGGTTGCACCGGAAAAACTTTACCCGCTTGATCTCAAGCGTGCCCACGACAAGATTGCTGCTTTCAAGGAAAATGTTGTGGCCTATTGGGGCGGCGGCGCAGAAAGCCAATCCGTTTTGATCGACGGTGAAGCCTCCATGGCATTGATCTGGTCGACGCGCGCGCAGCTTATCGAGCAGGATTCAGGCGGCACGATCAAATTCGTCTGGGATCAGGGCCTGATCTCACCCGGTGCTTTGGCCGTTATGAAAAACAACCCCGGCGGCAAGGACAATGCGATGAAATTCATCGCCAGCGCGCAGACCCCTGAGCGGCAACTTGAAATGTTCAATCTCCTGGGCCAAGGCCCAGCAAATCCGGCAACCGATGCGCTGATACCGGACGAGAAGAAGCGGATAAACTGCGTTGATCCAGCCAACATGGCCAAGCAGGTCCCGCTGGACATGGAATGGTATGCCGAAAATTATGGCAAGGCATTCGACGAATATACAAAAGTCATTTCAGCCTGAGGAAAAATGGCGCGTGATCAATGATCCCGCGCCATTTTCCACACACTGCAACAAGGGACGTTGAATGGGCTCGGCAACCTCCAGAAAATTCCTGCTATTGGGACCATTGCTCCTGTTTCTGGGGCTCGCCTATGTCGTGCCTTTTCTGGGTGTGGTTCGTTGGAGCTTTACCTTGCCCGAGACCGGTTTTGGTCAGTATATAGCCGTGTTTACCGATCCGCTCGTCCAGTCTGTTTTCGTTCGCACACTGCGCATCTGCCTGATTGTAACCGCCGCCTCGCTCATCACAGCTTACGCAATCGCCTATGTCTGGGTGCGCGGCAGCTCAGTCCAACGCGCGCTCGCTGAATTTTGTATTCTTGTGCCCTTCTGGATTTCCGTGCTTACCCGCGCCTTTGGCTGGCTGGCGATGCTGTCCAATCGCGGGCTGATCAATACATGGCTGCAATCGGCCGGTATCATCAGTGAACCGCTTGCACTCGCCCGCAATGAGTTTGGCGTCATTGTCGGTATGACGCATTTCCTCATTCCCTTTGCTGTATTTCCCATCGCATCCGCCATGCGCAGCATCGATGAGCGTGTATTGCTGGCGGCGCGGGGCATGGGCTCATCCAGGAGCCGCACGTTCTGGACAGTTTTTTTGCCTTTGACCTATGGCGGATTGATCGGTGCCGCGCTCATCGTCTTCGTGTTTGCACTTGGGTTTTTCGTCACACCGGCGATCCTCGGCGGCGGTCGAAGCGTTATGGTGGCGGAGCTGGTTTATCTTCGCATCTTCCAGAGCCCTGACTGGGGACTTGGCGCCGCAATCAGCGTGGTACTGGTGCTGTTTATCGCGATTTTGCTGGCACTGCTGCGGCGCTTTATCAAACCCGCGCATATGGTGGGGTAGAGTCATGCAATCCTCACGCCCCGGTCCCGTACTTCTTATTCTTGCTACAGCCGTCGCACTCTTCCTGCTGATGCCGCTTGTCGCGGTGATACCGGTTTCATTCACCCCTGCCCGATTTCTTTCTATGCCATCCGGCAATGTCTCGCTTCGCCATTATCAGGCTCTTCTCGATAATCCGGCCTGGCTCCAGAGCATTCTGCTCAGTCTGCGCATCGGCATTGTGTCGAGCATTTTAGCAACAGCATTGGCGACTATGTTCGGACTTGGAATCTGGATGTTCCAGCCACGTTTTTCAGCCTTGCTGATCGGCTTCGTGCTGTTGCCGCTCATTGTTCCGCCAGTTGTTTCAGCCATGACGCTTTATTTCCTGATGACCACCCTGTCGAGCTTTAACAACTGGATCGGATATGATACCTGGCTCGGCGTTGCCCTCGCCCATGCTGTGATGATAACGCCCTTTGCGGTCGTCCTCATTCTTGTTTCCCTGTTTCAGGTTGACCGTCGCATAGATCTTGCGGCTCGCGGTCTCGGCGCCAATCTGGCCACCCGCGCATTCAAAGTCATCATCCCCAATATCAAATTTGGCATAGCGACAGCGGCGCTTCTTTCCTTTGTCCTTTCCTGGGAGGAAATCGGTGTCACCCTCTTCATTACCAGCGTCAATGCAATCACCCTTCCCCGGCTCATGTGGATGGGTCTGCGCGACAATATTGATCCATCCATTGCCGCAATTTCGGTTCTTCTGATCCTTGTCACTGCCGCCATACTTGCCTTTAGAATTATCATTGACCGGCGCAAGGCTACGGACCCTCAATGATACCCGAAAATATCCTTGCCAAACTTGAACTCATCGTCGGTGCCAGCGGGCTAAAGACCGGAGAAGCCCTCGCCATGATCCATCCGGGTTCCGACGAGCGTAATCTCGATGCCACCATAATGGTGACACCCCGAACCACCCGGGAAGTTTCTGCTGTCCTTCGTTTGTGCAACGAACAGCAGATTGCAGTTATTCCCCATGGCGGGCGGACAGGATTAGTGGGTGGAGCCGTATCCCTGGTTGGACAAATCATCCTCTCTTTATCATCAATGAACACTATCGAGATGGTGTCTGCATCCGCCGGCACAGCAATCGTTCAAGGCGGTGTCACATTGTTTGCGCTACAGGAAGCGGCGGCACATCATCATCTTTCCACAGGCATAGACATTGCATCACGCGGCACTGCCACGATAGGCGGAATGATCTCGACCAATGCCGGCGGCATGGAGGCTTTCCGGCACGGTGTCATGCGCCAGCGCGTACTCGGTCTTGAAGTGGTCCTCCCCGACGGGCGCGTCATGAGCGATATGGCGCAGGTGCCGAAATCAAATGAGGGATATGACCTAAAACAATTATTCATTGGCGCGGAGGGCACGCTCGGCATCGTAACGCGTGCGGTGATTAAACTTGCGCCTCCCGACGCATTGACCGCAACTGCGCTCGTCGCCTGCCAATCGGCGACTGCCGCGGTTTTACTGTTCCATCAATTGCAGGCGAATCATGACGTGCATTTGCTGCGGGCCGAATTCATGGCGCACGACTATTTCGTGGTGGCAGTCGATCATCTTGGACCGCCCTCGCTCGCTTCTATCGCCCGGGCTCCCATTTACCTGATCATCGAAACCGATGCTGCCGATCAGGCATCAGCGCAATCTGCTCTGGAAAATGCTCTGGCGCTGACCATAGAAGACGGCTTGGTTCTTGATGCAATTCTTGCGCAGAGCGAGAAGGAACGCCGTGAGATCTGGAACATACGCGAAGACAGCAGTGTCATTGATCGCGTCCACCCGAACGGTCACTGGTTTGATATTTCCGTCCCACTACAGCATCTGGAATCCTGGCTGAAACAATTCCACGAAGGAATTGCGATGCTCGGGCCAAATGTTCACGGTTTTGCCTTTGGCCATCTGGGAGACGGAAATCTGCATATTGGCGTCGCCGGAATATCCGACAAGAAAGCAGTAAAGTCGCTGATCTATGCTACCTTGCGGGAAATGGGCGGATCGTTTTCTGCGGAACACGGAATTGGACTGGACAAGAAAACGGAGTTGGCGAGGCTTGCTGATCCGGTCAAGCTCGATCTGATGCTTTCGCTCAAATCTCTGCTCGATCCCAACGGCATCATGAATCCCGGCAAGGTGATCTGAACTGTAAACCAGCTCTGCGGAAGTGTCGCGTTTGATACAAGCATACCATTGCTTGTATCAAACGAACCAAAGGTTTTGACGACTCGCCCTCCCGAATCGACCAATCTTTCATTGTTGTTATCTACTGAAACAAATTCAGATCGATGGAGTCGGCCATCGCCTTATAACCTTTCGCGTTTGGATGGAGGTGGTCTCCTTCATCAAATTCCGCCCGAAGCCTTTTCGGGTTTTCCGGATCGCGAACAGCGGCATCGAAGTCGATCACTGCATCGCAACCCTTGCTGGTCCTGATCCAATCATTGACAGCCTGACGCTTTTCTTCACCTTCCGATTTATAGTAGTTGGCGAAAACAGTCCCCTCATAGGGAGTTAGCGTTGCACAATAGGCCTTTGCTCCATGGCCCTTAATTCTACTGACAAGCTGTTTCAGTCCGCCAATAATCTCGTCTGACGTGACACTCTGTTCAGATAGTCCGGCAGAGGTAGAATGGCCGATATCGTTAATGCCTTCCATGATTACGACCCAGCGTAGATTTGGTACAGACAGGACATCCCGGTCGAGACGCGAAAGCGCACTTGGACCAAACATCGCTTCCGGCTGGTCGTGCAGGATTCGGTTACCGCTAATACCGGCATTGACGACGCCGACCTTTGCTCCATCGGCTTTGCCAAGCCGCTCAGCCAGCACGTCGGGCCAGCGCATGTTCGCATCGACCCCGGAACTGTACCCATCTGTGATCGAGTCTCCGAGCGTCACCAGCGTACCGCCCTCTCCGGCCACCTCAACTCTCGAAAGTACAAATCGCATGGTAGAGGTTTTTGCATCTGGCAGTACAGACGCTTCCGTACTGTCACCCGTCTCAGATAGATAAGCTGTGTGCTCACCAAGCGGATGGACGACTGAAGGTCCTGTCCAGCGTGAGAGAAACAGGCTGACCGCCAGTGTATCAAACGGCGCAACACTGACGTCCACGGGATCAGAAATTGCAGGGGCACCAGCCGGTATGGTTATTGAGCTCTCTCCGCCAAAGGTCAATGCTTTACTGCTGGCAGGATCAATTGACCCTTGTGCATTGCCAGGGCGCGCCACACGCGCCGCTCCTATGACGAGCGGCTGCGTACCAGTTTCATTGGAAAACCGGAACCGGACTTTGGAACCGCCAGCGCTCATTCGAATATATTGCCGTATTGTCGAGTTATTCAATTCTGGCCCAACAGGAAAGGCGGGACTGGCACCCCAGCTCCCTTGCCAACTCTCTTGCGCCTGAACGGCCTGAATGGATGCGGAACCCGCAATCAGACAAATAGCAAGCAGCAATAGATCTGCCTTCATGAGACGTCTCATTTTTCTCTCCCTGGGTTTACGTTGGATTATGGGAAGCTGTTCAAAACAGACTAGAGGAAGTTTTGACAAAAACAATTGCAACACCCAAGTGGGGTGGGTCATAAGTTTAGGCTAGCGCATAAGCTTGATTTTGCTATGGAAGAGTACAAGTAATTTTTCAGCGCTGGATGTTTTATGAGCCGTTTCTGGAGCCAGATTGTTCACGAGTTGTCCCCCTATGTAGCAGGAGAGCAGCCCAAATTTGGTAATCTGATTAAACTCAACACCAATGAAAATCCATATGGGCCATCACCGCTTGTGTTGAAGGCGATTGCTGCGGAAACGACAGATTCACTTCGCCTTTATCCCGATCCCACGGCGCTGCAATTGCGGGCAACAATTGCCAGAAGTTACGGTCTTGACGAAAGCAATGTTTTCGTCGGCAATGGCTCCGATGAAGTGCTGGCACATACTTTTCAAGCTTTGTTGAAGCACGATGCACCGTTGCTGTTTCCGGATATTACCTACAGCTTCTATCCTACCTATTGCCGTCTTTACGGAATTGATTTCGACGAAATCGCACTCGATGACATAATGTCAGTTCGCACATCCGATTACCGGCGAAATTGCGGTGCCATCATTTTACCAAACCCAAATGCGCCGACCGGTACAGCACTGCCACTATCGGAAATTGAAAAACTCCTCATCGAGCATCCTGATCAGGTGGTCGTCATCGACGAAGCCTACGTCGATTTTGGCGCTGAAAGCGCTATTCCTCTCGTCAGGAACTACCCAAACTTGCTGGTTGTCCAAACTTTGTCAAAATCGCGCGGACTGGCGGGGCTTCGCGTTGGCTTTGCTGTTGGAGAGTCTTCTCTTATTGAAGCGTTAAATCGCGTTAAAGACAGCTTCAACTCCTATCCGCTGGATCGACTGGCCATCGTCGGCGCTATCGCCGCCTGGCAGGATACAGTTTGGTTTGAAGAAAGCCGCAATAACATTATGGCGACACGCAACAGATTGGCTTTGTCCATGCGCGGCCTTGGCTTTGAAGTCCTGCCCTCCTCGGCAAATTTTCTGTTTGTCCATCACCCTGCCTGCTCTGCAAAGGAAATTTTTACACAACTCAGAACAAAGGCCATTCTTGTAAGGCACCTGCCCGGCGAGAGGACAAACGACTATTTACGCATCAGCATAGGCACAGATTCCGAATGCGCAAAGCTGATTTCCGCATTGCAAACGATACTGGGCAGCTAGGCTGATCAATGCAGAGATGGCCGAAACTAAACGCTATAACTAGCTGTTTTGGATTGATTTTTCTGCAAATTACAATCCTCCAGTTTAAGTCGCTCATCATCTACTTTAACTAAAAAGCCTAACCGATCAGAAATCCCAGTCCTCATCTTCCGTGGCGATCGCTTTGCCTATGACATAGGAAGAGCCGGAACCGGAAAAGAAGTCATGGTTTTCATCAGCATTCGGGGATAGCGCTGAAAGAATTGCCGGGTTGACCTTGCAGGCTTCCGCAGGAAAGAGAGCCTCGTAGCCGAGGTTCATCAGTGCTTTATTGGCATTATAATGAAGGAATTTCTTCACGTCCTCGGTCAGGCCGACGCCATCATAGAGTGTCTCGGTGTATTTTGCCTCATTGTCGTAGAGTTCAAGCAGAAGATCGAAAGCGAAATCCTTGATTTCCGAACGGCGCTCCTCACCAAGACGTTCCAGTCCGCGTTGAAACTTATATCCGATGTAATAGCCATGCACAGCTTCATCCCGGATGATGAGGCGGATCATGTCGGCAGTATTGGTCAGCTTGGCGCGGCTCGACCAGAACATCGGTAGATAGAAGCCGGAATAAAACAGGAAGCTCTCCAGGAACACGCTGGCAATCTTGCGCTTGAGAGGATCGGGATTGCGGTAATGTTCGAGGATCAGCGCGGACTTCCTCTGCAAATGCTCATTTTCCTCGGACCAGCGATAGGCATCATCAACGTCAGGTGTCGAGCACAATGTGGAGAAAATGGACGAGTAGGAACGGGCATGCACGGCCTCCATGAAGGAGATGTTTGAATAGACTGCTTCCTCATGGGGAGTGATCGAATCTTCCATGAGTTTTGGCGCGCCAATGCTGGTCTGGATTGTATCGAGCAGGGTCAGCCCCGTGAACACGCGAATGGTAAGCTGCTGTTCCTCGGGTTTGAGTGCAGCCCAGGACGGAATATCATTCGACAGCGGCACCTTTTCCGGCAGCCAGAAATTTCCGGTAAGCCTGTTCCAGACCTCAAGGTCCTTGTCATCCTCAAGGCGGTTCCAGTTGATGGCGCGAACGGCTGCAGGAAGCTTTACAGCTTTATTCTTGATTTGAATGTTCATTGTTTCCCCGGAAATCAAAGCGTGCAGGATACGCAGCCCTGCACTTCCGTGCCGGACAGAGCCATTTGACGAAGACGGATATAGTAGATTGTCTTGATGCCTTTCTTCCAGGCATAGATCTGCGCCTTGTTGATATCGCGCGTGGTCGCGGTATCGCGGAAGAAGAGCGTCAGCGACAAGCCCTGATCGACATGCTGCGTTGCTGCAGCATAGGTATCGATGATCTTTTCCGGGCCAATCTCATAGGCGTCCTGATAGTAATCAAGATTATCATTGGTCAGAAACGCGGCCGGGTAGTAGACGCGGCCGATCTTGCCCTCCTTACGGATTTCGATCTTCGACACGATCGGATGGATCGAGGAGGTTGAGTGATTGATATAGGAAATGGAGCCCGTGGGCGGCACAGCCTGCAGGTTCTGATTGTAAAGACCGGAGGTCATCACCGCCTGCTTCAGCGCCAGCCAATCTTCCTGTGTCGGGATCGCAATGCCCGCGGCTTCGAATAACTCTCTTACGCGCTCGGTTGCTGGCAGCCATTCCTGCGCCGTATACTTGTCGAAATATTCTCCAGATGCATATTTCGAGTTATCGAAGCCCTTGAAGCTTTGGCCGCGTTCAACCGCTAGGCGATTGGATGCGCGAACGGCGTGATAGGTCACGGTGTAGAAATAGATATTGGTGAAATCGATACCTTCGTCAGAGCCGTAATAAATGCGTTCGCGGGCCAGGTAACCATGCAGATTCATCTGCCCAAGGCCGATGGCATGGCTGTCATCATTACCCTTTTCGATAGAAGGCACCGACGAGATATGGCTCATGTCCGAGACGGCGCTCAGCGCCCTGATGGCCGTTGCGATGGTTTTGCCAAAATCCATTGAATCCATTGCGGCGGCAATATTCAGCGAGCCGAGATTACAGGAGATATCCTTGCCCATATGGCTATAGGACAGATCGGCATTGTATTCGCTCGCCTCGCTGACCTGAAGGATTTCCGAGCACAGATTGCTCATGGTGATACGCCCTGCAATCGGGTTGGCGCGGTTCACTGTGTCCTCGAACATGATGTAGGGATAGCCGCTTTCGAACTGGATTTCGGCCAAGACCTGAAAGAAGTCGCGAGCCTTGATTTTCTTTTTGCGGATACGCGAATCTGCGACCATTTCACGGTACTTTTCTGTCACCGAAATTTCCGTAAAGGCCACGCCGTAGACCCGCTCTACGTCATAGGGAGAGAACAGATACATATCCTCATTGTTCTTCGCCAATTCGAAAGTAATATCCGGCACGACAACGCCGAGCGACAGCGTCTTGATACGGATTTTCTCATCCGCATTTTCGCGCTTGGTATCGAGGAAACGCATTATGTCGGGATGATGTGCGTTCAGATAGACCGCACCTGCCCCCTGTCTTGCACCAAGCTGGTTGGCATAGGAAAAACTATCCTCCAAAAGCTTCATGACTGGAATGATGCCGGATGACTGATTTTCAATCTGCTTTATCGGCGCGCCCGCTTCACGGATATTGGTGAGCGATAATGCAACGCCGCCCCCGCGTTTGGAGAGCTGCAGGGCCGAGTTGATACCCCTCGCGATTGATTCCATATTGTCTTCAATTCGGAGCAGAAAGCAGGACACCAGCTCGCCGCGCTGTTTCTTTCCAGCATTGAGAAAGGTGGGAGTTGCAGGCTGGAAACGCCCGGAAATGATCTCGTCAACCATATCCCGCGCCAGGATTTCACTTCCTTGCGCCAGCGTCAGCGCCACCATGCAGATGCGGTCCTCGTAACGCTCAAGATAGCGTTTTCCGTCAAAGGTCTTCAGCGTGTAGCTGGTGTAATACTTGAATGCGCCAAGAAATGTTGGAAACCTGAATTTCTTCGCATAGGCATGGTCGAACAGATCGCGCATGAAATTGAAGGAATATTGATCAAGCACCGCGCGCTCATAATAGCCTTCGGTTACCAGGTAATCGAGCTTCTCGCGCAAATTGTGAAAGAACACCGTATTCTGGTTCACATGCTGCAGAAAATACTGCTTCGCCGCCATACGATCCTGATCGAACTGGATGTTGCCCTCCTCATCATAAAGGTTCAGCATCGCGTTCAGCGCGTGGTAATCCAGCACTGGTTCGTTGGCTTTCACTGGTCGTTCGAGCGTGAGCGTGTCCAAAATCGTTCCAATCCATGTTTGACGTTTACGACATCCTGCTCCGTGCCGATCAGCTCGAACCTGTAAAGGTAAGGCACCTGGCATTTGGCAGAGATGATGTCGCCGGCAATCCCGAAGGTCGCTCCGAAGTTACTGTTACCCGCGGAAATCACGCCGCGGAGATTTAAACGGTTTTCCGCCTGGTTGAGGAAGCGGATCACCTGTTTTGGAACGGCACCCTTGCCGCCATCGCCGCTATAAGTTGGCACGATCAAAATATAGGGTGCGTTGATCTTCAGCTCTTCACGAGAGCCGATCGGTATCCGTTGTGAGGTGAAGCCCAGCTTGGAAACAAAACGGTGGGTATTCTCCGACCTGCTCGAAAAATAGACGATCCCACTCATGACACCCATCCCAGTCAGGCAAGGGTGCTGATCATATCCGGGCGGAAACCGGCCCAGTGTTTTTCGCCGGCGACAACCACAGGTACCTGGCGGTAGCCGAGACTTTGAACAAGTTCGAGAGCATCCTGATCGTTGGAAATATCAATAACGTCATACTCCATACCCTGCCGGTCAAGAGCTCGGGTCGTAGCGGTGCACTGGACGCAGGCCGGCTTGCTGTAAACGACAATATTCATGACTTCCTCATTTGATTTTGGTCGTGAGAACATGGTCTGGCAGCTCTGAGTGCTGCCAGCTAGTTTGGTTTAGAACTGTATGACTTACTTAAGTGCCGCCCGATTTACGGCGGGTCGCCCACAATCAATGCGCTGGATAGGTTTCTCATGCACTTCACCCTGTAGCTCGCTCGTGGAGGGGCAGGGAAGCGTTTTACACGGAAAATCCCCGTGCATTGGCGCGACCGCTCCGGCACCCCGCCGGTGGACTCATCAGATCAAGGCAGGTCTCCTGGCTCGCAGATCAACGCACTTATTCTTGCCTTCCCGGTGCCTAGAGCTCCAGTGACAGTATCGAACACGTGCTAGCCGCTTACAGTTGCGGGGGCAGCTCCGGCATCACAGTACCTAAAGGCACCACTCACCGTATTCCCGTCTTAGCTTCCCACTCTCACGAATCGGAAGAACCTTGAACACTATATATAGTAGTGGATGTTAAAAATCCGTCAACAGCTAGATCAAACCAAAATTGAAACTATGCACAGCTGCCAATCAATTTGGCGCTCCGCACGAAAATGGAATGAGTGAGGAAGGGACTACACGTCCGGATTGTCGGTCTGACGATTCAAGCTGAGGGCTATAAGCGTGCACACAGCACCGGAGAGCAGATAGCCGCCCGCAGCTATCAGGCCGAAATGGCTGGATAGCAGCAGCGCGACCAGCGGTGCGAAACCCGCCCCGAACAACCATGCCATATCGCTGGTCAATGCCGAGCCGGTATAGCGGAACTTCTTTGAGAACCGCGAGGCCACTGAGCCGGATGACTGGCCGAAGGACAGACCAAGCAAAATAAATCCAAGGATCATGAAGATCAGTTCGCCGATGTCGCCGCCATCAAGCAATTGAGGAGCAAATCCACTGAACACAGCAATGGCTATGGCGGTGCCGCCCAGCAGATTCCGGCGTCCGACGCGGTCGGCAATCGTGCCCGACGCAAACACGGTAATGACGCCCACAGCCGCTCCGAATGCTTCAATCAAAAGAAAGCGAGCCGGGCCCTGATCCGTAAACAGGAAGACCCAAGACAGTGGAAATACCGTTACCATATGAAAGAGCGCAAAGCTCGCAAGCGGTGCAAAAGCACCAATGACCACGTGGCGACCTTCATGCTGTAATGTGTTGGCCACCGTCGTTGGCTGCAGTTCTCTGCTTTCATATAATTTTGCATATTGCGGCGTAACAACCATTCGCAACCGTGCAAACAGCGCCACCACATTAATAGCGAAAGCAACGAAAAACGGATAGCGCCAGCCCCAGCCCAGGAAGTCTTCTGCGGAAAGATTGGCAACGAAAAATGCGAACAGCCCCGCCGCAACCATAAGCCCCAAGGGAGCACCGAGTTGCGGTATCATCGCATACCAGCCACGGCGTTGCTTGGGTGCATTGAGCGCCAGAAGCGATGCGAGGCCATCCCACTCACCGCCCAGCGCAAGCCCCTGTCCTATCCGGAACAGTGCCAAAAGCGCTGCAGATGCCCAACCGACCTGGGCATAACCGGGTAGGAACGCCACCGCAACGGTCGAGCTACCAAGCAGGAACAGGGCAATCGTCAATTTCACGCCACGGCCGTAAGTGCGATCGATCTGCATGAAGATAACCGTGCCGATCGGTCGCGCAAGAAAGGCCAGCGCAAAAATACCGAACGAATAGATCGTGCCCGTCAGAGCATCAACATAGGGGAACACCAGTTTCGGAAAGACCAGCACGGAGGCAATAGCATAGACGAAGAAGTCAAAGAATTCGGACGTTCTGCCGATAATCACGCCGATGGCAATCTCGCCAACGTTAACGTCGTCATGTCGCGAGTGAAGGCGCGTTGCGTCCTGCTCAAGCGTTGTCGAAGATGCCGCTCCTGTTTTCGCGCTCATTGCCCGGTGCGCTCCTCGATCAATATTGAAACCGTTCAGGTCTGCTCGTTTGCGGTCACTGCTAGCGTATCCTTTATCATTGTGACACACTACGGGAGGATTGGGCAAATTGTCCAATGTCGCTCTGACTATGGTGCAGCTAGTGATGGCGCAACTAGGCGCTGTTTCCATTGACAGGAAGTCTCTTGAACCGTTTTTTTGCCATCGCCCTGCTTCCACTGCTTGCATTGCTTAGCGCGTGCAATGCTGTTGTCATGAGCCCCTCAGGCGACGTCGCCGTGCAACAGCGCGACCTGATCATTATTTCTACCGTCCTCATGCTTGTCATTATCATTCCAGTGATGGTGCTCACCGTGTTCTTTGCCTGGAAATACCGGCAGTCAAACACGGATGCGCCTTATGACCCGGAATGGGATCACTCCACCCAGCTGGAATTGATCATCTGGGCGGCGCCGCTGCTGATCATCATCTGCCTTGGCGCGGTCACCTGGATGGCGACACATTTGCTCGATCCCTATCGTCCGCTTGGACGCATTTCCCCCGGCAAAGCAGTTTCCGAAACGGTCAAGCCATTGCAGGTCGAAGTGGTCGCGCTGGATTGGAAGTGGCTCTTTATCTATCCGGAATATGGTATCGCCAGCGTCAATGAAATGGCCGCTCCCGTCGATCGGCCCATCGCTTTCCGGCTGACCTCCTCGGCGGTGATGAACTCGTTTTATATTCCTGCGCTAGCCGGGCAGATATACACTATGCCGGGCATGCAGACGAAGCTGAGCGCCGTCATCAATCACCCCGGCGAATATGAGGGCTTTTCGGCCAATTACAGTGGCGCCGGTTTTTCCGGTATGCGCTTCGCTTTTCACGGCCTGCCGGATGAGGGTTTTGAAAAATGGATTGCCGACGTCAAGTCAAAAGGCACCACTCTTGATCGGATGACCTATCTGCACCTGGAACAGCCCAGCGAAAAAGTACCGGTACAGCATTATGCAAGTGTTGATCCGGAACTGTTCAGCGCAGTTCTCAACCGATGTGTGGAACGCGGCAAGATGTGCATGAGCGAGATGGATGAAATCGATGCCAAGGGTGGCCTTGGGATGGCCGGCATCTATAATACCCGTTCGTTGGAATACGATAAGTACACAAGGCGTGGCGGCGCTGTCTTTGGCCCTGATCCTGCATTTGTTGTCGGCATCTGCACCACGGAAGAAGCCCTGCAGGCCAGCATGAATATACAGACGCTGCCGCCCCTCAATACCTCTCCGTTTGTTGGTGCGGGTCTCCCCCGCCCCTCACCAACCCAACTGTTCGGTCTACAGCGCCGACCGTCTAATAGCTGAACGAAACGAGCCCGATATGTTTGATAATCCCGAACTTATAAAGCTGGTTTTCGGTAGGCTCACGCTGGAATCCTTCCCGCTGCACGAACCTATCCTTGTTGTGACATTTATCGTAGTCGCGCTCGGAGGCATCGCCGTGGTGGGCGCGCTTACCTATTTCCGCCTTTGGGGCTATCTTTGGCATGAGTGGTTCACAACAGTTGACCACAAGCGCATCGGCATAATGTACATGATCCTCGGCATCATCATGTTGCTGAGAGGCTTTGCCGACGCCATCATGATCCGATTGCAACAGGCAATGGCGTTTAATGGGTCCGAAGGATATCTCAACGCCCATCATTTCGATCAGATATTCACCGCGCATGGCGTGATCATGATCTTCTTCGTGGCAATGCCTCTTGTTACCGGCTTGATGAACTTTGTTGTCCCATTGCAGATCGGTGCCCGGGACGTATCTTTTCCATTCCTCAACAATTTCAGCTTCTGGATGACTGCCGCTGGCGCGGCACTTGTAATGATGTCGCTGTTTGTGGGCGAGTTTGCCAGGACCGGCTGGCTGGCCTATCCGCCGCTTTCGGGTATCGGATACAGTCCGGACGCCGGTATGGACTACTACATATGGGCGCTGCAAATAGCGGGCATAGGTACACTGCTGTCGGGCGTCAATCTGCTCGCAACCATCGTCAAGATGCGCGCGCCGGGCATGACCATGATGAAGCTTCCGATCTTTACGTGGACCGCTCTTTGCACCAACGTTCTGATTGTGGCCGCCTTCCCTGTCCTGACGGCAGTGCTGGCTTTGCTCACTCTCGATCGCTATGTCGGCACGAACTTCTTCACCAACGACTTTGGCGGCAATCCGATGATGTATGTCAACCTCATCTGGATTTGGGGTCATCCGGAAGTCTATATTCTCATTCTGCCCGCTTTCGGCATATTCTCCGAAGTGACATCGACCTTCGCCAGCAAACGTCTGTTTGGCTATACCTCGATGGTTTATGCCACCATCGTTATTACCATTCTTGCCTATCTGGTCTGGCTTCACCACTTCTTCACCATGGGTTCGGGCGCGAGCGTGAATTCGTTCTTCGGCATCACCACGATGATTATTTCGATTCCAACCGGGGCGAAGATATTCAACTGGCTCTTTACGATGTATCGCGGGCGGATTCGATTTGAACTGCCCATGATGTGGACGATCGCCTTTATGCTGACCTTTGTCATTGGTGGCATGACAGGCGTTCTGCTCGCCGTGCCTCCGGCTGACTTTGTGCTGCACAACAGCCTGTTTCTTGTTGCGCATTTCCATAATGTGATCATCGGCGGTGTTCTGTTCGGGCTTTTTGCCGGTATCTATTACTGGTTCCCGAAAGCTTTTGGTTTCAGGCTCGATCCATTTTGGGGCAAGATGTCTTTCTGGTTCTGGGTCGTGGGATTCTACTTCGCCTTCATGCCGCTTTATATACTGGGCCTGATGGGCGTGACACGACGCCTGCGCACATTCGAAGATCCGTCCTTGCAGATCTGGTTCATGATCGCCGGTTTTGGTGCATTTCTCGTTGCTATCGGCATTCTGTCATTCCTCATCCAAATCTTTGTCAGCATTCGTAATCGCGAAGCGTTGCGCGATTTGACTGGCGATCCTTGGGACGGTCGCACCCTGGAATGGTCCACGGCCTCACCCCCTCCAGCCTATAATTTCGCTTTCACGCCAGTGATTCACGATCTCGACAGCTGGTACGACATGAAAAAACGCGGTTACAAGCGCCCTGAAAACGGTTTCCGAGCCATCCATATGCCAAGCAATACGGGCACCGGAATAATCCTGGCTGGAATAAGCATCGTTTTTGGATTTGCGATGATCTGGTACATCTGGTGGCTCGCGGCAGCAACGGCTATCGCATTGGTGGCGGTATCGATTGGGCATACATTCAACTACAAGCGCGATTTCCACATATCGGCAGATGAGGTTGTATCGAGTGAAAATGCCCGTACCGAACTTCTTGCTGTAGGGCTGAAATCATGAGCAGAGCAGCCGCGCATGTGACCACTGAAGATCCTGTGTTTTATCTGACTGAGGAACATGACCATGCCGAAGGCGGCAGCACCATGTTCGGCTTTTGGATTTACCTGATGAGTGATTGTCTCATCTTTGCTGTGCTGTTTGCGACCTACGGCGTATTAGGCGGAAATTATGCCGCCGGTCCTGCGCCCAAAGATTTGTTTGATTTGCCACTGGTCGCGGTCAATACGTCGATGCTGCTCTTTTCATCGATTACTTATGGTTTCGCCATGCTCGCCATGGCAAAAGGCCGGGTGGGCTCCACACAAGCGTGGCTCGCCCTTACGGGTCTGTTTGGTGCGGCATTCCTTTGCATCGAACTTTACGAATTTGCCCATATGATTCATGAAGGTGCCACGCCCCAGCGCAGCGCCTTTCTCTCTTCCTTTTTCACATTGGTCGGAACGCATGGGCTTCACGTCACCATTGGCTTGATTTGGCTTGTTACCTTGATGGTACAAGTTGCCCGCTATGGGCTGATCCAAGCGAACATGCGGCGCCTGATGTGTCTCAGCATGTTCTGGCACTTTCTTGATGTCATCTGGATTGGTGTCTTTACGTTCGTTTACCTGATGGGAATGCTACGATGAGCATAAAGGCAAAGGCCCACCACGACAGCCACAATCATGATGAAGCCCATTCTCACGGCTCGCTCAAATCCTATTTGATCGGGTTTGGCTTATCCGTGATCCTGACTGCCGTACCCTTCTGGCTTGTCATGAGCGGTGCGTTGGATTCCAAGCAAACCACCGGCCTCGTCATTATGGCATTCGCCGTGGTGCAGATTGTCGTTCACATGATTTTCTTCCTTCATATGAATGTCCGCTCCGAGAATGGATGGACAATGATGGCACTCATCTTCACGCTTGTGCTGGTCATTATCACGCTCACCGGTTCGCTTTGGGTTATGTATCATCTGGATACGAACATGATGCCCAGCATGGATATGAGACAGATGCCATGAAAAAAGCCCTGGCCGCGCGCGGGCTTGCCGCAAGCGGCGAGCGGGTCGGGGAGACAGACAATTCGCGCGAAGACGATAGGCGCCTGCCCTCAATCAAACTGGCATTGATCGGCGGCCTTGTCCTTTTCTGCATCATCGTGCTTACCAGCCTTGGTATCTGGCAACTGCAACGCCGTGTCTGGAAGCTTGATCTGATCAACCAGGTTGAGCAAAGAGTGAATGCTCCGGCTACGGCGGCCCCCGGCCCCGATATATGGGCCGGGATCAATGCCAAGGATTTTGCATATCGCCACGTCACGACCAGCGGAAAATTTCTCGACAAGCCGGCTGCGCTTGTACAGGCGGTAACAGCGCGCGGCAGCGGATTTTGGGTGCTGAGCCCTTTTCAAAGTACAGATGGATTTACCGTTTTCATCAATCGCGGCTTCGTTCCAACGGATAAAGCCCGTGATGAATGGCGGGCGGACCATCTGCCGCCAATCACCATAACCGGACTGTTGCGCTTAACGGAGCCCAAGGGCGGGTTCCTACGCAACAATGACCCGGTCGGAGACCGTTGGTATTCGCGTGATGTCATGGCTATGGCAGCAGCTCACAATATCGGCCCTGTTGCTCCATATTTTATCGATGCCGATGCAAATCCTGATCCAAACGCGCTCCCGATTGGAGGGCTTACTGTCATTTCCTTCGCGAACAACCATCTGGTCTATGCCCTGACCTGGTTTGGCATGGCGCTTTTGCTGGGCGCTGCCTCGGCTATTATCGGGCGAAATGAATGGCGAGCCCGGCAGCGCCCAAAATACAGATCGGGTTGAAAGCATGAGCGAGACCAAGACGGCTCCTATCGCCACACTGCCGGATCAATCCGACATCAGTGCTTCTATTTTTCCTCCCGCTGATCACACAGCAAACTGGAAAAACATGACGCTGCTGGTGCAGCTGCGCTGGATCGCTGTCATTGGCCAGATCGTCACCATTACCGTGGTGCATTCGGCTATGAAAATAACCCTGCCCATTGTCGCGATGGGTGTCGTTCTGTGCGCTTTGGTCGTTCTCAATCTTGCAAGCATATTGTGGCTGCGTCGGCGTCGGAGCGTTACGGCGGCAGCCTTGTTCATTGCTTTGGTCCTGGACGTTGCCGCCCTCACCGTGCAGCTTTACCTGAGCGGCGGGGCAACCAATCCATTCATCTTCCTCTATCTTCTTCAGGTGACGCTCGGCGCAGTGTTGCTTGATGCAAGATTGACATCCGCCATCGTCGCCATCGCCAGCGTAAGCTTTGCCGGGCTGATAATATTCTACAGGCCATTGCTCTTGCCGGGTCATGCGCCTGATGAACTGTTCCGGCTCCATATATTCGGAATGCTTTTATGTTTCATACTTGATGCCGCGCTTCTTGTTGTCTTCATTGCCCAGATCAGTCGCAATTTGCGTGAACGGGACGCCAATCTTGCGGCGCTCAAACAACATGCTGCGGAGGAAGACCATATCGTCCGCATGGGACTTCTCGCGTCAGGTGCAGCGCACGAGCTGGGTACACCACTGTCTTCGCTATCGGTGATATTGGGTGACTGGAGACGTATGCCTGCTTTGTCCCGCGACCCTTCAATGTTGCAGGAGATAGACGAGATGCAGGCTGAGGTTCAGCGCTGCAAGGCAATTGTGACCGGTATCCTGCTATCTGCCGGAGAGGCGCGGGGCGAGTCTCCCAAAATCACAACGGTAAATACTTTTCTCGATGAACTTGTCAGTGAGTGGCGAGCAGCCAGATCCGGCGCGAGGCTGTCTTATGGTAACGCATTTGGGCTTGATATTGCCATTGTGTCCGACTCCGCATTGAAACAGGTCATCTATAACATTCTTGACAATGCCTTCGACGCCTCCCCTAATTGGATAGGTTTTATGGCAGAACGCGATGGCGATACCCTTGTGCTGCGTATCAGCGATGCCGGACCTGGATTTGCCGCCGAGATGCTGGCACAGTTTGGCAAGCCCTATCAATCAAGCAAGGGCAGGCTTGGCGGCGGGCTTGGTCTTTTCCTCGTGGTCAATGCGGTGAGGAAACTTGGAGGTGTCGTGTCCGCCAGAAATCTGCCGCAAGGTGGGGCCGCAGTAACAATGAGTCTGCCACTCGCCTCGCTTGCAATTGGAGCACGTTCCCATGTCCGATAAGCGTCGGTTGATTATTGTCGAAGATGACATCGCTTTCGCCAAGACGTTGAAACGTTCCTTCGAACGACGCGACTATGATGTCCTGCTGGCGTCCAGTCTGGAGGAGCTCACCGAGATTCTGAAAGAGAATTCACCCGGTTATGCGGTCGTCGATCTGAAGCTGGCGGGCGCATCTGGTCTGGCATGTGTCGAGGCATTGCACAGCCATAACGCATCGATGCTGATCGTTGTCTTGACCGGGTTCGCAAGTATTGCGACCGCTGTCGAGGCCATTAAGCTTGGCGCCTGTCACTATCTCGCCAAGCCATCCAATACGGATGATATTGAGGAGGCGTTCAGCAAGGCGTCGGGCAATGCCGATATAGCACTGACTGCTCGCCCCACCTCAATCAAGACGCTGGAATGGGAACGTATTCATCAAATGCTTGTTGAAACGGACTTCAACATTTCCGAAACAGCCAGGCGGCTGGGCATGCACCGGCGTACCTTGGCCCGGAAGCTGGAAAAACGGCGCGTGACCTGAACGGCGTCAGCAACATTTTTTGCGCTATCGTGAAAATAATTTTGTAGCTTTGTCGAATCGGACCTTCCCCAAACGATTATGGGTGTTCAACAAGCTAACTGAAGGAAATCAGATTATGCGTTACGCCTGTCTCATCTATTACAATGCAAAAACACTCTTTGGCGGAAGTCCTGAAGCCAATGCCGCACTTTCCGAATGTGCCAACTATGATGAAAAACTGAAGGAAAGCGGCCATTTCGTCATGGGTGAAGCCCTGGAACTGCCTGAAAACGCCATGACCTTACAGGTCCGCGATGGCAAAATGTCAGCAGTCGATGGGCCCTTCATGGAAACCAGAGAAATGCTGGGCGGGATTATCCTGATTGAAGCCAACGATCTTAATGACGCGGTGCGTGCCGCATCGGGACATCCCTTGGCAAAGATCGGTTCCATCGAAGTCCGCCCGGTTGTCGACTTCAGCACGCCGCCGCCAGAACTGTGAACCGGCCGGGTGCAAACGCCGCCTTTGAAACCATCTATCGTTCCGAAAAGCGCCGCGTCCTTGCAACATTGATCCGTCTTCTCGGCGGATTTGAAGCGGCGGAGGAGGCCTTGCAAGAGGCCTTCACCGCCGCCGCAGAGCGTTGGCCGCGCGATGGTATTCCGCAAAATCCCTATGCCTGGCTCGTCTCTACGGGACGATTCAAGGCCATTGATCGCTGGCGCAAACAGGCGCGGCTCGCTGCTGCCATGCCCGAGCTTACTGCCCTTGCCGATGAACTCTATGAACCTGCAGTGCCAGAAGATATCAGCGATGATGAGCTACGGCTGATCTTCACCTGTTGTCATCCGGCACTTGCCGCCGACGCACGTATCGCCCTCACCTTGCGCGAAGTTGCGGGACTGACGACGGAGGAGATTGCGCGGGCCTATATCGCTCCTGCCCCGACCATCGCCCAGCGTATTGTCAGGGCAAAGAGTAAAATTCGTGAAGATGCTATTCCCTATGAAGTGCCAAGCCATGCCCAACTTCCAGAACGCCTCGAAAGCGTTTTGCGGGTTATTTATCTCATCTTCAACGAGGGCTATGCCGCTACTGAAGGACCGGGGCTGACACGGGCCGACCTTTGCGCCGAAGCAATTCGGCTCGGTCGACTTATGGTTGATTTACTGCCAGACCCGGAAGCTATGGGCCTGTTGGCATTGATGCTTTTGCATGAAGCACGATATCACACCCGTATCGATCAAGCAGGAGATATCATATTGCTGGAGGACCAGGACCGGTCGCTCTGGGATCGTCGCCTGATCAACGAAGCTGGAGCACTGGTGGAGCAGGCATTTGCCGCCCGCAATATAGGTCCCTACGTCCTTCAAGCTGCCATTGCTACCGTCCACGCCAACGCATCGACAACCGAGGGCACGGACTGGGCGCAGATCGTTACGCTATATGATGTCCTGCTGCGTGTGGACCCATCCCCTATAGCAGCCTTAAACCGTGCTGCAGCACTTTCAAAACGTGATGGACCTGAAGCGGGTCTTGCTGCCATCGAAGCAATTATTCAGCAAGGACAACTCCAGAATTATCCATTGGCCTATGCAGCCCGTGCCGATATGCAACGACAGCTAGGGATGGTGGAAGCCGCCGTCGATTCTTATCAGCGCGCCATAGCGCTGACGCGTCAACCTGCAGAGTTGCGCTTTCTCAAGTCGCGCCTCGCAGCCTTGTCATCAGGATAAATTCTCAAAACCCAAATGACTGCTGCGCTGCAGGTGGAACACCAAGATGGACGCCCTCCAATTCAAGCATATGTGCCTTCGCGACCGAACCGCCAGGCGCTGAAAAGCCACCGACCTTACCTCCGGCGGCCAAAACCCGATGGCATGGGATAATCAGAGGAATCGGGTTTTTCGCCATGGCCTGACCAACGTCTCTTGCGGCTTCCGGGCCTGCTCCAAGTTCTTTTGCGATTGTGCCGTATGTGGTGGTATTGCCCCAGCCGAGCCGTCTCGTTTCCGTATAGACCTGCTCGAAAAACGGCTCCTGATCACCAACGTCTACTGCAACACCGGAGAAATCTGTTTCTTCTCCATCAAAGTAACGCTTTGCAGCAGCAATTACTTTCGCAACCTGCGCTGTCGGTTCGCTGGATAGTGCTTGGGGCAAGCGACGAAGCAGAATGCGCTCTGTCGCCTCGGCGCTTTTCGTCGGCAACTGAAACCGCGTAATACCAATATCGTTCCAGGCGATACCGCAGAATCCGCCTGCGGTATCGAAAACACAATAGTGATGTATCGTCTCGTTCATGGAGGCAGCCTCAAACTTCGTTCTGCCTAAAGAATCGTGGACTTCGATAAGAAATTCAATCCGATTCTTGCATGCCCTGTCAGCAGACTTGGTCAGTCGGCAGCGGACATAACAATATCGCAGAGTCCTTTGCGCACGATTTTTTCCGACGTTACCTGCCCCTGCTGGATGTTGAACATGGCATCGACCCGTGTACCCGCGCCCTTCTTGCGAGCCACTATCCGCAAGGTTTGTTCGCGACCGGAGCCCGTGGTCTCTTGGTAAGCGTCAATTGCGCCCAAGGACTTGTCGACCTGTATTCCCAAAAAACCTTCCGCAGCCACCGCCTGAGCAAGTGTTTTCAAAACCTGATCTGCTTTGACCTTTGGAAAAACATATGAGGTTTTGTAATTCATTGCCGTTATTAAGGGAACTCCTGTCACCTTAAAGTTACTTTCGCAAGTTTGCGCATGACTTGCCGAAACACCGACTACCGCAAACAGTAAAGTCAGAACAACTTGTTTTTTCAATGGTAGGACTCCCCCGAGTATGATGAAAAAGCTTGCCAATCTCAATCTGAGAATTTTGCCCTAAAGTAAAGAAGCTTTTTCATCATTATACCAGGAAAGCAAAAACGGGATCGCTTCCCTGGTAACTCTATGGAACTGACGACACGTCAACAGCGTGGAGAAATGCCGCTTTTCCGGTTGCTTATGCTGCTTTGCGAGTAGCTCTCAGGGCATCGTCAAAACTTACATGTCCTGCAAAGCCACCAGCGGAGACTGCCTGTTCTTCATGCTCGATCGCATGGGCGAACCTTACGCCTGCATCAGCTTCCAATCTTTGGTGAAGCGCGCTCAGACCGGGATAGTTAGCGTAGCTTGCTGTCTTGTGAAAATCGCTCCAACGGGCGATTCCCATAAAGTATGCATCTGCCAATGTCCGGTTATCACCCAACAGCCATGGCCGGTTTCCAAGCAGGAGTTCCAAGTCATCATGAGCCTTGGCTACCTTTGTCTTACCATAAGCAACCAGCACCTCCCTTTCGTTTTCATCGCTTGCATGTTCAAGTGCATACCAAAGCGATGCATATGCGTTGAAAAAGGTGGTGTTCAAAAACGCCAGCATCTGGTTCAGGCGATCAAAGTCTTTCGTGCCCTGCCTGAAGGCTATTCCCTGTTCAACAGCTCCGGCTCCGATATGGTTGAGGATTGCCATGCTTTCGCTGATAAACTCGCCGCTTGCCGTACGCAGAGTCGGTGTCTCCCCAATAGGATTGATCTGCCGGTAAGCCTCGCTGGTAACGGTTTCCGGCATTGCAATGCGCGAGAGTTGATAGGGTTGCCCAGACCATTCCAGCGCGACAATCGAACCGAAAGAACAGCCCTCGGGTACCCCGTAAAAAAGTATTTGTGTCATGATTGTTTCCTGTTTTTCCATTCAAGGCTCTTCCGCCTTCACGCCTATTAGTTATTACTATTGGACGATCTTTCGGTAGGCTGCAATTTTGCAACCTATCGTCTACATATGTGGACTATGGGTGATGCGGATGATAAATCTCAATGATCTTTATCTTTTTGTTCAGGCCGTTGAAGGCGGGAGCTTTTCGGAAGCCGGGCGACGTCTCGGTATTCCCAAATCGACAATCAGCAAGCGTATAGCCGAGCTTGAAACGGAGCTGGGTGCGCGCCTTATCCACCGCACATCGCGCAGTTTTTCATTGTCAGACGCTGGCCGTGACTTTTTTAATCATGCCCGTGGTGCGTTGATTGAAGCGGAAGCGGCAGAGAATATCGTTCGAAGCCGCATGGCCGAACCGAGCGGCACGGTGAGGCTGACGGCCTCCATTCCTGCGACACAGTTTTATCTGGCGGACTTCCTTCCGGTAATCGCCGGCACGTACCCCAAGATAAATCTGGAAATGCATGCGAGCGACCGGTTCGTCGATCTTGTCCAGGAAGGCTACGATTTGGCAATTCGCAGTCACTTTGCACCCTTGCCGGATTCGGACCTCATCCAGAAACAGTTGATGCTCGAACCGATATTTGTCGTTGCGTCTCCCGGATATATTTCCGCACGAGGTGCTCCCGCCACCCCGCACGACTTGATCAATCACTTTGGTTTGTTAACTGCTCCCGGAGCAGAAACCTGGCACCTTGTTTCTGACACTGGCGTGGCGGTAGCGGCAAAACCGATCCGGAGAATGATGGCCAATGAATCGATAGCCTTGATCAAGGCGGCTATTGCCGGACTAGGGCTGACATGTCTGCCCTCGTCAATTTGCGCCAGCGCAATCCGAAGTGGAGATTTGGTCCGCGTTTTACCCGGCTGGTCAGCCGGAACTGTGACAACCACATTGCTGATGCCCCATCGTCGCGGTCAATTGCCCAGCGTCCGGGCCGTCGTGGAGTTTTTGTCAGGTCAACTGCCGAGAAGCGTCAACTGACCAATCGCGAGCTGGCATTAGATACATAAACTCGTGAGCGCTCCAGTTCATAACGGATTTGCAATTGTTTCAGAGTACACAATGCCAGATTGCAGACTTCGGTTTGAAACCGGCTTTATGATTGCGTTGAGTAGTGTCCATGTCCGTGTCCGGCAAATCAGAACAAAGAGAACTGGAACGCAAACGGACAAGATTGCGCTCGGGTAAACTTGTGAGCTTGGATGGACAATTCCTCACCGAGTGCCATTTTCAGGATCTGGCCAAAGGCGGAGCCCGCATAAGGATCATCGGCCAGTGCGACATACCTGAGCGTTTCTGGTTATTTGACGATCAATATTGCGGCGCGCTCATCACACACATTGTCTGGCGCAAGAATCTGGATATTGGGGTGCGGTTTGCGCCCGATTCAACCGTCGCTCCATTGAGCGAAAGCGTGCTTCATGCATTGTCGGGCAAATATTATTCACTCGGCTAAAACGGGATCAACCGCGGCTGATACCTTTGGTGTTTTGATCGCGGATTTCCTTGGATGAAATATAATTGAATTGCTGAACCAGGAGATCTTTAACAAGCGGTTCGGGGAAACGCGCATTGACCCCATCGATAATGGCCTGTTTTACGTCCTCGAACTTGACCGCCTCCACCTCCTTCACATCGGAGTAGTGACCGTAAAACTGCCGGAATACCTCATCATTGATGAAAAACGATACCGGTGTTTTGACGGAGGCTTTTACAGCGCTGTCGATCGTATAAATAAGCTGGGTCACAACATAGCCTTGAACGGCACCGTCGATAATAATTGGAACACTGAAAACTTCCGTCTTTCCGTCATCAAGCGGCTGGGCATCATGCGAAGTCACTGCAGCAGTGGCTGAGTTTTGCTGAACAGCAAAATAAAGCGAGCCGAGAGCAACAGCGCATATCCACAATCCGATGATGACGATGCGTATCATGCGCCAAGGCCGTCCCGCATTTGCCGCGCCGTATAAGTGCCATCAGCTTCATGTGTTTCCAGCGCGTCGCGGATTATTCCCGTCAGTTCGCTGACAGCCCGCAGATGCAATTTCAACGCTTCACAATTACGCTCCAGCTTGAGCCTCAGACTGTCAAGAACCGGCTGAAGTGTCTTGAGCGCTGGGTTATCGACCGATTTCACAGCCTTTCCCAGGGCCTTGTTAAAATCCCGCAATCCACGGCTTTTGCTTGCATTGATATCGGCAAGATCAACAGCCCCGCCTTCCATGAGCAGATCTGTCTCATACTCAATAACATCTTCCAATCGCTGGATGGCGATGAGAACAGGACCAAGCGATGGATTAAGACCTATATGCTGCTTGTTGTCGTTGACGGTTTCCATATTCATTCCTTCCAATCTTTCGGCCGCAGCCGTTCGATCTGGTAAAATACCGGGTTTCAACCCTGCTCTTTCGTAGAAATTGGCGAAGTGGTGCCAAGAGGCTGAGCCACTTCGTTTTTAATTCGTTTGGCACTTTGCTCTTCCAGCATGCGTGCAATTCCAATTCCGCCTGCGTCTGCCATCTGATTGGCAAGGGCTTCGGACATCATCGACTTCCAATATCCCCCTGCGATGCCTTCGCCATAGACCGCTTGATTCTCGCCGGTGAACATTGATTCAATGAAGGATTGCAGCATGACGGCTTCAAACTTTTTGAAGGCCGGATTTGAAACAGGTGTGTTTGATTGCACACCCTCGGAACTGACCCTCCCTGCCTGCAAATGGGCAAAACTCTCGCCGGACAGCGGGGTTTGTGCCGCAGCCCGATCAGCAGCCACGCTTCGCAATCTTTCCATCGCTGCCCGCATGGCCTGCGGATCAGCGGCCTTCGTCGCATCCAACACCAAATCAGAAGGCGAATTAATAGACATAAAAGACAGACCCAAACTGTTTCATGTTTGTGACACTAGCTGTTCAAACTTGACTGAGGCTTGAGCCTTCATTTGGGGCTTGTCTTTAATTCGCGGCTTTTCCGAGCAACTGGCTGATATATTCATCGATTTCGACAGTGGCATGGTGGCGTTGTTGTTCGCTTTCATGGGATCGCAACCGGTCGTTCAGGACATCCAGCGTTCTTGAAATCTTCAACAGGTTCTTGCGTTGAACGGCCATCTGATCCGTCAGATGAATTGCTCTCATTCTGTTCGTTTCCAGTCGTCGTATGATGAGGTCTGGAGGAACCAGATCAGCGCCGGGTTTGAATCTGTCATCCTGCATTTTGAATAGCGCCTCGCTCTCATCCCCAATCGCCACTAATTGCGCATTGAGACCGGCAATGGTCAGTTCGGACCGGGCCTTTGCCAGTTTCTGCAATCGGATCAAGGCAAGATATGAAGCACGCTTGCTGGTTGCCATCAAAATGTCCTCAGATAAGAGCCGGCTTCGCTTGTGAACAATCTGAGCAGGTCCGGCATGGCGAAGTAGAGCAGCATGAGACCGCCAGCCAGAACGAATGGCATTGAGATAAAGTAGACAGGAATGGCAGGCGTCAGCTTGTTGATCAGCCCAACAGCAACATTCACGACAACTGCAAAAACAATGAACGGTGCAGCTATGCGGATGGTGCTCATGAACGCCTTTGAAAGCGTGTCTGTCAGATTGACCATGGCTGTGCCCGGCTGGAAAATGCCGTCTACCGGGATCGCGGTATAGGATGACAGGAGCGCGCGAAACACCTCCAGATGTAAATCAGTGATGAAGAAAAGACAGAGCGCCGATAGCGTAACAAAGCTTGCGATTGCTGCTTGCGGCTCCTCACCTTCAATCGACCCGGCCGGTGCCCCGGAATAGCCGACAGTCATTGCGATCGTATTGGCCATGAACTGCAAGGCCCAGAAATACATGCGGGCCAGCACACCGATCAGCCCGCCGACAATAATTTCCACCACAATGATCCGCATCAAAACGAGCGGAGCGGCTTTTGCTGCTGGAGCCACCTGGGTCAGCACCAATGGAACCACCATGAGCGAACATGCCAGGGCCAGAAAAAGCCGTATCTGAACGGGGATGCGCGGGCTGGAAATGCCCGGCATGATCAGCAGGCAAGCACCAACGCGCGCGAACACCAGAAATCCGGCAAGTGCCGTATCACTGAGCGGAAGCATTAGAGCTCACGAGATCGTTCCAAGGGAGCGGACCTCAACACCCCGGGCTATTTCCACATGGGAAAGAACCGATAGGGTTGTGAACAAGCGCTCGATGATCATGCGGATATAGGGCCGCGCTTCCGGCGAAGCGACCAGAACAAAACGCTCTCCCGCATCGAGATGTTTGCGAATTGCGGTGGTCGCTTCCGTTCCAAACTGTTCAAGCAAACGCGGGTCAATGTCGAATTCCGTGACCTCCCCCTTGGCATCCCGCTTGAGGCTTTGATGGAAAACCAGATCCCAGCGATTGCCCAGGCGCAACACGGAAAGCACGCTATTGTCGGCAAGATCGCCGCAAATCTGCTGTGCCATGCGCATACGCACATGCTCGACGATCATCTCCGACCGCCGGACATGCGGCGCCACTTCAGCGATAGCCTCAAGGATTAAATTGAGATTGCGGATCGAGACCCGTTCCGAGAGCAAAAGCTTCAAAACCGCCTGCAAGCCGGAATAAGTGAGATTGGCAGGGCAGATATCATCAAGCAGCTTCTTGTATTCCGGGCCAAGCCGGTCGAGCAGCGCCCGCATATCTTTGTAGGACAGCAATTGCGAGAGATTATTGCGCACGATCTCGCTCAGATGCGTGAGCAGGACCGAAAGATTATCGACAGTCATATAGTTGTCGCGCTTGAGTTCTGCCGCGAATGTTTCGGGAACTGAGTAAGCCTTCATACCGAAAGCCGGTTCGCGCACTTCTTCGCCGGGAACGTGTGGCGGCGGCCGATCTCCGGGAATGACAAGGATTTCGCCGACGCGTAGCTCATGCGACGCCACTACGGTTCCGTGAATTTTGATACGATAGGTTTTCGGTGGCAGCAGAAAATCGTCCGTAACCTTTATTTCAGGCACGACAAAGCCGTATTCGACCGCGAATTTCTTGCGCATTTTGTTGACGCGATGCGCCAGTTCCAATTGCGAGGACATCAACCGCGAAGAAAGTTGCTTGCCAAGGCAAAGTTCGATTTGTGCTGTTTCCAGCGATGCCTTGACAGAATTGCGATCTTCGTCCTCGGCGGTCTTCTGCTTGATCGCCAGTTCAGCCTGCGCCGCGGCGGCAACCCTGGCCAGCTTGCGGGGTACAGAAATGCCAATTGCGGTCAAACCGATGGCAAGGATAAAGAATGGAAATGCTGGCAGACCCGGCAATATACCGAGCACAAAGAGCAGAAGAGCAGCTACGAAAAGAGCTTTTGGATAGGCGCCCAACTGTCCGAACACAGCCTTGTCCGTCGATCCCCGGGTGCCCCCCTTGGAGACAAGCAGACCCGCTGCCAGCGATACGATCAATGCCGGTATTTGCGTAACCAGACCATCGCCGACAGACAGTTTGGTGAATACGTCAGCAGCTTCGCCGACTTCCATACCGTGCCGGGTCACACCAATAATGATGCCACCAAAAATATTGACTGCGGTTATGATCAAGCCGGCAATCGCATCGCCGCGCACGAATTTGGATGCGCCGTCCATCGACCCGAAGAAGGCACTTTCCTCTTCCAATTCGCGGCGGCGGTGCTGTGCTTCCTTCTCATCAATAAGTCCGGAGGACAGGTCCGCGTCAATCGCCATCTGTTTGCCCGGTATGGCATCGAGCGTAAAGCGTGCCCCTACTTCGGCAATACGCGTTGCACCCTTGGTGATGACGAGAAAATTCACGATGATCAAAATTGCGAAGACCACCAGACCGATAACGAAATCACCGCCCATGACGAATTGCGAAAAGCCATGGATGACCTGTCCCGCCGCGGCATAACCTTCGTCGCCGTGGGTTAGAATAACGCGGGTTGTTGCGATATTGAGCGAAAGACGCATCATCGTCGCGATCAGCAGCACAGTGGGGAATGCAGAGAAATCAAGCGGACGCTGTATCCACAGCGAAACCATCAGGATCAACACGGACAGGGCGATCGAAAAGGCAAGTCCGATATCAAGAACCATCGGGGAAACCGGCAGGAATAGTACCGTCAGAATAATGACGATGCCGAGCGCAAGACCGACATCACTGCCGGTCAGGTAGCCCTTATCACCCAGTCGTTTTACTGCTGCCTGCTGCACGGCTTTCTCCTATTGTCGGATGGACCATAGGAGACGAAGCTTACGCGAAGCCCGCGCGTTAGAGCTTTGGATCAAAAACCCTTTTCAATCCGCGAATAGGTCAGCAGCGTCAGCGTATTGATCTGCGAGCCGACAAAAGGTGCGGTCAGAGCAAGCACTGCAAGAATAACCAGTATCTTCGGCACGAATGTCAGGGTGACCTCCTGAATCTGCGTCAGGGCCTGAAACAAGGCAATGCCGACACCTGCAAGCATCGCTGCACCGACCGCCGGGCCGGCGGCTACGATAACCGTCCAGATCGCCTGATTGACAATATCCAGTGCATCAGCTTCGTTCATGGTCAGCTGATGACGATACCGGCCGTAATGATCAGCTCCGCCCCGCCCTTGAGCTTTGCTACCATGCCATCGCTATAGATGCGCACGGATTCGACCACGCCAGAGACTTTGCCATCGGGGCTGGTCACGGTCCGTCCGATGATACCATCCGCTTGAGACAGTGACGAACTTGCCAGTAGCTGTTCAAGTTTGGCGTTCATCTGAACAGCTTGTTCAACACTGGAGAATTGCGCCAGCTGCGTCACCTGCTGCGTTGCGTCCATGGGCTTGGTCGGGTCCTGATTTTTCATCTGGGCCACGAGCAGCTTCAAAAAGGTCTGATAATCAGCGCCCGCAACAGCTTTTGGTGTGTTGGTCTGATTTGTTTGTTCCGTGCCTACGGGCGGAATAGTGGTCATGCTGTCGCCTCCGGCCTTACCTGGCCCGTTTGTGCAGGAATGGCAGCGCCTGAACCACCCGACATGATTTGTGCTTCCAGCGCGTAAAGCCCACGGATCGATTTTAACGCTTCGAAGATGCGGTCATTACAGACCACCTCATCGATGAGCTTCAGCTCTTTTAGCATCTGCTGGTTGGAAAACGTGCCGAGAAGCGCCGTCAGCATGCGCTTGAAAGCCAGGTTCGCCTCGTCCTTTGCCGATGGGTTGATCAGCATGATCTGCGCCGCGAAATAGAGCTGCCGCAGCGGCGTCGTTGTTTCGTCAGCCTGAAGCACATGGCTTCCCAGAAGGAAGCTCACATCATTCATGAATTCGAGCGCGACTTTGCGGTCAGCGCGCAGAACAGCCCCGTTCACATATATTTTTTCGCCAGCGCGCAAGGACACTTTCATGGCATTCAAATTCCGTCGCGAATGGTTTTTGTGATGTCGATTATGCTGTCATAATCGACCGACCTTTCCTGTCGGATGGCTTCCAGTTCCTTCAGAATGAATATGCCTATGGATATCAGCGATGCGCGCAATTCCTGCGGTAACTGGTTTGCCGGATCGCCAAGGTCTTCCATCACAATCATCCACAGACGGGACGTGAACTGGACGGCTTCAATTCCCTTGAACGAATAGCCGTCCTCGTCACGCGCTGCCTCAAGCATCATGATCGATTGATCGAATAATGACCGTTCACGCTCTTTGGCGCTCGTCGCGCCGTCATTGATGATATCGTCGTATCGAGCCTGGTACATTGTCTTCTCAAAGTTTCGATGCATGCGGATTGCACGCAAGGTCAGGTCTATTTCAGGTAATTCAGCAAGCTCAGACTTTGCATCTTCACAGTCAGTGCATAGGAGGCATCAATCTGTGTTCGCAGTGCCTCCACCCTGTTGGCGGCTTCATAGGGGTCGACGCCCTCAAGGCCGATCACTGAGCTGTTGAGCACTTTCAATTGCACTTCCAAACGATCCGTTGCGTCTTTCGTTCGCGCCTGGGCTGTTCCAAGAACGGATTGCACGCCGGGCAGCGTTGAATTGGCCTCTGTGGTGGTCTCGATCGCCTTTGTGATCACGGCATCGAAAGCGCCCTGGTTCAAACCAATATTGGCAAACTCCGCCACCATCGTGTAGCTCATCATCATCTTGCGAAAACCGGCATTGTTTGCGCTGACCGAGGTCTCGGCCAGCTCGGTTGGCGCGATGCGGCTTTTCATGAGCGTATCGGAAGCAGATGACCAATTATCGGACCATGAGGCAGCATCGAATTCTGCCGAGAATGGGCCGTCCAGAAAGGCCTTCATATCGTTCGCGCTGATTGTTGAAACCTGCGGATCAGTAACCGGAAAGCCGAAATGGTCTTCAAAGGACTGCAGGACTGCCGCGCGTGCCGGATTGCCTGCTGCATCATAATCGCCAAGCGGCTTTACGTCAGTGTTGACGCCGGCAAAGACATATTCGCCGTTAAAACTGGTGTTGATCAAAGATGTCGCCGTCTGCATCAGCCCTGTTGCGGCATTAGCTGCAACCTCATGGCCCTGTCCGCTACCGCGCATGGCGATGATCGTTCCTAAAAAGCCCTGCGAACCCTTCATGGCATTGCTCAGCGCATTTTGCGATGTCGTCATACGCTCGGCCAGCAATTTATTGGAATCCGTAAGGACTGACAGCCGGTCATGTTCCTTTCGCAACGAAAGCGATTGCCCGGTGCGGCTGCCCAGCGCCAGACCGGTATCAAATACAAAGCCCGTCGTTGCTTCCTGTTGCGCCTTGACCAGATCAGCCTGCGCCTTTGAAATGATGCTCCGGGTTGCGTTTGCAAGGACGTATGAAGAGACCGATTGTGTTTTCATGTTTATGACGCCGCCCGGAAGAGTTCTTGGAACATGGAGTCTACTGTCGACAATATGCGGGCCGACGCCTGATAGGAGTGCTCCAGGTCCAACAGCGATTGCATCTCGGTATCGATGTTCACGCCGCTGACATTGGAAATCGCATCACTCGCTCTGGACGAGAGAATTTTGTTGTAATCGTTCGTATCCGTCACGGATTTGCGCTTTTCCTCAAGCGAGCTGATCGATGCGGCGGCGAAATCAAGCAGGCTTTTATTGTTGCCTGCTGCCGCATCAACGTCAAAAGTTCGCGGTGCGCCGATCGCCCCAATCAGACTTTGCAGTCGATCAGAATAGCCTGCAGAACCATCCGGATTCTGAACATAAGGTGTTCCTGCCGGGCCGCCATCGCGCAATAGCGCAGGATTGCCGCCTTCCGACAAAATATAGGCAGATGATACTTTAAGTGACCCCGCGATTCCCGGAAGGACCGTGGCATCGGCCGGCATCGCCGGTGCGCCCGAATAGGTAAACAGGCCAGGGACTGTCGGTACGCCTGTGCCTTTTTCAGCAAACATGCTGACGAGGCTGCGGGCAATTTCATCCAGTTGCTTTTGATAGGCCGGCGCGGTCTGGTCCCGCAATTGCAAGAGACCGCTCAGCCGTCCGGTGCCATAGGGTTGATCAAATGTGCCGTGCGACAGCGGTACGCCGTCCACATAGACCTCATTGCCGCCCGTTGAAGCGCTAAACGCACTTGTCGGTGTAAACGTCACAGTTCGTGCAGATTTTTCAAAAAGCGTGACGCCTGACTCGGCGAAAATGACCATATCATTGTCATCACGCTTTAAGGTCGTGATACCGATTTCACCGGATATCTGCTTTAGCAGGCCGTCCCGTTCATCAAGGTCATCCGAGACATCAGACCCAGCCCTTGTGCCACTGACCACCCGATTGTTGACCGCCTCGAACTTTGCCAGGAGGTCGTTGACGTTGTTGACCGAGTCCGCAATATCATTGTCGGCATCCTGGCGAAGCTTCTGCGTTTCCTGCGTTCCCCGGTTAAGGCTATTGGCAAGCGACACGGCTTTGGCAACGGCGGATTCCCCCACCGAGCTATTGCCAGGCTGAGAGGCATAAAGCTGGAGTGAATCCCGTAAATCGCCAAGAAGGGCTCGCGGTGAATCAGACGCATTACTGGCTGAATAAATGCCCGAAAGGCGATCAAGACCGCCTTTCAAAGTGTCGGATGCTCCCAGAAAGCTGTTGGCTTCCACGAACTTGGAAAGAAGGGCCTCATCTGCCGAGCGTTTCACCGACATATAGGTCAAGCCACCGGCACCGCTTACCACTGACCCTATGCGCCGCGTGAAATTTGGATCGTTGGCACCCGCAATATTGCGGGAGACGACCGCGGTCTGCTTTGACACGGTATTGAGAGCACTCTGAGCAGTAAGGAGCGCTGAAGTTAGTGACATGCCCTTTGTCCAATTCCCATTATAAGTTCAGCTATCGTTTCAGATTGACCAGCACGTCCATCAAGTCCGCACCGGTCTGAAAGACTTTGGAGTTTGCCGTATAGTTTCTCTGCGCTTCGATCATTTCCGTAAGATCCTGCGCAATGTCCGCATTGGATTCCTCAAGGGCTTCTGACGTGATGCTGCCAAAGCTTCCCTTGCCGGCAAAGCCCACCTGAACTTCACCGGAATCGGCACTGGTCGAGAACACATTGCCTGACAGAACCTGAAGGTTGTCGGGGCTGGGCACATCCGCGAGCGCGATCTGGTAGATCGGACGGGTTGTGCCGTTCTTGTAGTTGGCCACCACGATACCATCGGCGCCGATCGTCACGTCTTCAATCGGACTGGGCGAATTGCCATCGATCTTGACCTGAATGGGATTGTAGTCGCCAGCCAGTTGCTTCGTGCCGGAAAAGTCGATTTCGAGCGGCTGGCCATTTGGAACGACAACGGAAATCGACTTGTCCGCCGATGTGAGCTTGCCTGTCAGGGCATCAAAGTTGAATGTCTCGGTTGTTAGCGGAGCCGCTGGCGTATAAGGGAACCCGCCCGTTGCCGATGCATTGGCCTTGTTATAAACGGCGGCCTCCCATTGGTTGTCCGCCGTCTTGGTGTAGTAAATATCCAGAACAACGACATTGCCCAGATTGTCATAGGTTTGAACCGACGATTTGGCGGTAAATTTTGCCGTAGCCGTTGTATTTGCAGGTGGCCGGTCGGCAGCGGGTATAATCTCAGCGCCTGCCGGCAAATTCGCCGTAAAGACGCCTTTGCGGCTCGGGTCAGCGATCAGATCGTTTTGCGAGAGATTGATCTTCTCCAGACCCTGATAGCCATTGGCTACTGGATTTACGTTGCCGTTGGTAATGGGATACCCCATCAGGTAAAATCCGGCAGTATTGACCAGATTTCCGGCAGCATCAGGAACGAACGAACCGGCACGTGTCAGGTAAGGTGTTCCATTGGCATTGCTGACGATGAAGAAGCCCCTGCCTTTCAAGGCAAGATCAGTAGAGGATGTCGTGAAACGCAGCGGGCCATCATCAGAAATATGGTGGCGAACGGTAGTTTCGACCCCACCGGAATTGTAGGAGCCGCCGGAACTGGGAAGAACAAGCGAAGAAAACTCGGTGCTCGCGCGCTTATAGCCGGTCGTGCTCGAGTTGGCGATATTCTCGGATACCGTGGACAGCCGGTTGGCTTGACCGTTCATACCCGACACGCCGGTTCGCATCATTCCGTAAAGGCTCATTTCCGTCTCCTAAAGCGCGATTCAGTCCAGAATCGTTATGCCTCGATACTTGCGCGAAGCTGACGTGGGGAATCACTGAGAGAAGCTAAAAAAATTTCGATTGATCAAGATCGGCGGCACTCGCCGGTCTTCAGTCGAGATTTATGCAATAGCCAAGGAAGCGTTTTGAATCGATCGGATCATATCCAAGCTGCTCACGCAGTTTCTTGCGCAGCTTGCTGATATGGCTCTCGACAACGCTTTCTTCGACTTCACTATCGAAGATTCCATAGATCGCATTGAATATCTGGGCCTTGTTCAACCGCCGTCCGCGGTTGGCAATCAGATATTCAAGGATACGGCGTTCGCGGCGCGGCAAGGAAAAATCAACCCCATTGACCTGCGGATCGCGCCCGTCGGAGAAAATCTTGATCGGCCCGATCTGGGTTCCACTGCTGCCATTGCCGTAACGTCTACGAATTGCATTGATCCGGGCCAAAATCTCGCGAACATGCATGGGCTTGCGCACAACATCATCGACGCCAGCCTGGAAAAGCTCCAGCGTGTTTTCCAGCGATTGGGTGTCGTTGACAGCGATCACGGGAGCCGAGCAACGTTCACGAATTTTATGTGGAAACTGGCTGCGGTTCGCGCACTCCCCTATCAGAAATGCCTCCACTGCCATAATATCTTGCTCCTGAACGGTGGCGACCCACTCACCAAAATCGTTCGGAGAAAACCCGGTTGTCGTTATGCCCTCTCGGGCGAACCATGCAGAATACCCACTCGTCACCAGACTTCGTTCGTCGACGACTACAATCACAACCCCACCTTCCGAATCAGTAACTTAACCCCAAGCACGACACACGTAGCGGTGGTAAGGAGTTGTCGACAATCCCCAACTAATTGTTCCTAATTAATTGGGAGTCGGAATGAAGTGGTATAATAGCTGGACTTGGGGGAAAAGCCGACACGGCGGCTGTAGCAAAGCTGACGCAATAAGTTTAACAAATTGCCAACGGGAAATAAAATTCACGTTTTATTACCGTGTATTAACGTGGTCCCTTATTGCAAAAGATGCGCATGCCAGGAGTCCAGTTTTTGCGCTCGCTTGCGTCATATGTGCCATTACCCGGCAAACATAATTTTTCTGCATGATGTTCATTGCCCGCCCAGCAATGCCTCGCTGCCAACTTCGTTTTGGTGCAATCATGGCGTGCGCGCACGCGGCCTGGTCCCCACGGACTGGTGACGGCATAGGCAAACCGACAGTCAGGTGCGAATTAAACGACGAGCCCGCGCAAAGAACGAATTTGAGCGCCTGGCTTTGCCGGTAATTCGACATGGTCATCCGGTGCAACGTCTGCGGAAAAACTTTGATGGGTCGTTCGATTTTCCGGCGTATTCTGGAAACCCGATTGGCCCTGATTATTGCCGCGCGCGCCGAGCTGTTGCGGATCTTGCCCGTTAAGATTTTGCTGACCGGCTTGAGGGTTTCCAGCACCTGCCTGCGAGCGGTCTATAATGGATATTGTGACATTGGATGCATCATCCGTAACGCCCGCGCTGTGCAGCGCTTTGCCCAAAGCCTCACGATCATTGGATAGATGCTCGGCCATTGCAGTGCTCGCCGCAGCAATCTGGATATGCATTCCCTCGGATGTCAGGCGCAGTCTGGCGGTTACAGTGCCAAGTTCGACGGGCTGCAATTGAATGACCAACGTCCTTGCAGCACCCGTGGTGCGATCAGAAACCACTTCTATGCCGGTGACAGCCGGGGAATTGGCCGGTACCGTAACCATCGCGATATTTCCCATCAAGGGTTTTGCCGTGGCTTGTGGCAATGAAGGAGCAGCCTGCTGGAATGTGTTCGTGTCAGACGCCGCAATCACGTCCTGCAATGTCTCCGTCACCGGATTGGAATTCTGTTTCTCCGGTTTTACCGCTTTTGACGCTATGGCAGAACTGGCGCCATTGATCTCCTGCTGCTTTGCGGAGACAGGAGATGGCATTGCGGGCTCGGATGAGGCTTGTTCGGGTATAGGAGGCGCGGATGAGACGGAAAGTCTGCCTGAGCGCTCTGGCACTTGCTTCGGCGCTTGTTCTTTGTCTGCAAGAACATCTGCAGCATCTGTCTGTGGCGGGATGTCATCGTTTCCCAGCGTCAATTCAGCAGCATCCGAATCTGTCACGGACACTGCTCCTTGCAAGCCCTGCTGGTCAATCAAGGTATCGGGGGGAAAAGCGGTTTTATCACCTTGCCGCCTATCCAGCATTTGCTCCAACGCAATAATTGGTTGCGGGAAAGCACTCTGTGTAAGCGACATGGATTCCTCATCCCTGTGATCGGGCGGGCTGTCTGGCCCAGCGCTTTTTTCGTCACCAGGAATGTGGTTTAAAACGCTTTTCCGGTGTGGCTTGACGGCCTCCAAAAGCGATCCAAAATTAGGTTGCAGCTCTTTGGCTCCAGGCATTTCCTGGAAGTTGCCTTGCGTCTCTTCCTTTGTAGCCCGCACCGGCGTCTGCAACTTCAGCTTGAAAGGCATATTGGATCCGATCGTCATTTCCCGGCCTTTCCAAGAATTGCATCGATCGCATCGAGCTTCTTGCGCGTTTCTGTAATCATCGCATCTTCCGTATCGACGGCTGGCGGCTGGCGCGTCTTTTGCGGCGTCTGCGTGGCGATCTCTGGCGTGGGGATAGTTTGGGGCTCCATGGCAGCTGACGTCACACGCGGTTGTTCGGTTATTTTCCCCGCCATGGCCATGGCCGCTTCAAGTAGGTTTACGTCGCGGCCATGCAGACGATCCTTTGGCAGGCTGGACAATATTCTGCCCGCTTCTCCGGTCTCATCGGAACCGACATTGCTCACAGCAAGGTAAAGCCTTGCCTGTGTGTTGTCGGCTTTGAGCGCAGTGGCCAGTTCTTCCGCTTCCCGCGCGGCAAACCGGGCACGGACCAGATCACCATTAACAATAGAGCCACGGGCGAGGCGCAAGTAAAATGGCATCCGGGCGCCCGGCCAAGCCAGCACTGCCAGATCCTTGATTTCCTCCTCGCTGATTTTGTCCTTCAGCTTCAGCAAGGCGTCGACAAGCTGGCGATAGAAATCTTCCGAATATGGTGATCGTTCAAAGCGTTGCAGGTAGTTTCTGGACAGATATAGCAGCTTGTCTTTCTCGCCAAGACCAGCGGCGATGCTGAGACCGCGGCGCAGGGCTGCCTCCTCCAGCAGCGTTCCTGGCGCATTCAGCCGTATATAGTCGAGGCGCTTGAGAGCTGTAATCGCATCAATCGAAGCGAGTTGAGATGCCGTTACCAAATAGATCGAAGCGTTGAGTTCTGCTGGCAGATTTGGCGGCAGTTCCTGAAAGTTCTCGACAATGCGAAGCGCATCGCCATCTGCATAGGCCAATGATCCGGCGATAAGTTTAGGATCGATCTGATCAGGCTTCAGCGTGGCAATGATGCCGCGTACAACATCAGGATTGCCACCATTCAGCAGATAGATGAAAAGCGCATAGGCATTGGCCGGCTTGTCCCAAGCCTCCGGTTTGGCCTCTTTAAACTGACGAGAAACATGCGCAAGAACCCGGTTGAGCATCGGCAGCGCTTCCGGCTTTCCAGATGCTACCTGGTCCTGCAACATGCGCATTGACCGCACCAGAAGATATGGCTCTCGTGCAAGCATATCCGCTCGCGCCTGTGCCTGCATCAAACCGAGCAAACCCAGTATCAACACAAGATGATAGCGCCTCACTCTCATCTGCCAACCGTTTTAAGAAAAATATCGATCCGGCGATTTTGAGCTGCATAGGGATCCGACGCAATCTTTGGGTCGCGATCCGCATAACCGTCAATTCGAAGAATACGCTTTGCATCGAGACCGCCCCGCGTTAGCATATAATAGGCCATATGGGCACGCGCCGAGGACAAACGCCAATTGTCATAGCTATCACTCTTGAACGGTCGCGCATCGGTATGACCGCTGATGACAACATCACCCTTGCGGGAGGCGATGATCTTGCCGATCTCATCCAGCACCTGCACGACGCGCTTGTCAGGCTTTGCCGAGCCAATGGCAAACATGCCATAGTCAACTTTGTCAGTCAGCTGAATCATAACGCCTTCATTGGTGGGGACCACTGTCACCTCCGGCGCATTTTTCTCATCTGCAATGCCGGTCTTTGCGATTTCCGCAGCAAGCTTTTGGGCAATCTCAGCTGGACTCATCTCCCGCTTGCCTTCCGTGCCCGTCTGACCAGCAGCTTTCTTGTCCTCGACAGACTTGGCGGCGGGATCGGGTTTTATATCGCCAGCGCTCAGCCGCTGTGCCAGCGATGCCTGTTCAATCGTTACCGACTCCTGTTTGGAGGCGTCCTTTTTGACGCTAGCGCTTTTTTCATAGGATGGGGGTGGCACGGGCGGGCTATCCGTCAGAGGGAAAATTTCATCATCCGCCCGGTTAGTCCAATAGTTGGGATTGAAGGGATCCCGATAGGCCTCACCGCCTTCCGCACCGGTCATTGGACCAGCACGATTAATGCCACCGGCACCCGCGACGGACCGGTTCTGGAGGACACCAGAATCCGTGGCGATCTCCGCAAGAACCGCATAGGGATCTTTGAATATCTGCCGCTCTTCGCGTTCTGGCTGCGTCTCAGTATCACGGTCGTTGCGAGAACTCTTTGTTTCCGCATCGGTGGAATCGGGACGTTCGAAGCGGACCTTGCCCTTTTCCTCGTCAGAGTCCTGAATACCCTTTGGTCTGGCGTTACGGTCCATCAATTTTACGGGATTGAAATAGCTGGCAACAGCCGCTTTGGTTTCCTCGTTAGCAGCATTGATGAGCCACATGACGAGGAAGAATGCCATCATTGCCGTCATGAAGTCCGCATAGGCAATCTTCCAGACACCGCCGTGATGACTGTCTTCGCCATCGCCTCGGCCACGACGCACGATAACAATTTCGCGATGCGTTTCGGGATCAATGTTCATCGGATGTGATCTCTCAAACTATCGATCAGACGGCCAAGCCGTGTCTCGATAACCGTCTCGTCAAGCCGCAGGGACAGCTCTGCCTGGTTTGCCTCTGACAGAGAAAAACGCGTAAGATCAAAGCCGGGCCGGTTGCGAAGCACGTCCAGAAGATGCGATGGGCCGCTGATCTTCGCGGTAATCCCTTCATATCCCATGGTCAGTCGCTCTATTTCGCTTGCGAACGCACTTACCGCACGCTCCCGCATATTGACTTCAATCAGTGGAACAAGCACCGCAGCAAGCGAGCCGGAAAGATCAGACGCAATCATCTTCAGCCCTTCATCCAATTGCGCTGAAATGCGCGCTCCCGTCTGCTCCAGAAACGTCACTTCAGCTCCGGCAAGTTGTTCCTGAAACTCCCGCTCCAGCCTGACCTTTTCAGCCTCGAACAGAACCGAAGCTTCGACCTGCCCCGACTCCCTGCCCGCAGCAAATGCCTCCTTGATCTTGAGTTCGTAGTCGATGAGTTCGACTACCTCTTCAGGAGAATCGTCAATATCGGTTTTGATTGTTATCCGCTCGCCAGGTGCGGTAAATACCGTCACGCGATCGGCAGGCACATGCTGCGGCGTGAAATCCGTCAGCATGCTGGCAATGGATCTGGGTTGGGATGCCGTCATGCCGCTTCATGCACCCATTGCTTGAGGATGGCAGCTACGCGCTCCTCATCCATGTCGATCATCTGCTCCAGCCTGTTCTGGGCCGGAACGCGCATGCGGCGTCTTAACTCGCTGAGATCATCATAGGGCGCACTTTGCTCGGCATTTGCAGCAGCAACAGCAGGAAGATTGTTTGCCGGTGCAAGACCCGGCACAGCGAAACCCGGCTCGTCCGCCAGCTGCAAAGCGTTCTGCTGATTGCTCATTTCGCGCATCAATGGACGCACGCCAAACCAGAGTACCAAACCGACCGCCGCAATCAGCGCCGCAGCATTGATGAGCGTACCTGTCTGCCGGAAGATCAATTCCGATATGGGTGTTGAAGCCGGTTGCAGTTGCTCGTCGGCCGCTTCCAGGAAGTTCACCGCTGTAACATTGATCACATCGCCGCGCTTGGTATCAAGACCGGCGGCGGTTGCGACCAATTGCGTAATCTTGGCAATCTGCTGATCCACAAAGTTGGCCGGCGGCGGAGTCTCACCGGCGGTCGCCAGCAGCCGCGCCTGATCAACCACCACCGCAATCGAAAGACGCTTGATCTGATAGCTGTCGCTCGTGGTCGAAACCGTCTTCGAGTTCAACTCGTAATTGGTCAGCTCTTCGCGCTTGTCGGTCTTTTCCGTGGCGCTATCACCATTTCTGCTGGCAATTTCTTCCTGCGGAATGTTCTGTTCAACACCTGTCGCATTGTCACTGGTGGAATTTTTAGAATCACCACTTTCACGAACCACGCGAACCGAGCGTTCCACGCGCGATTCAGGATCGAATACTGTCTCGTTTGTCTGGCGACGATCCGTATCCAATGCCACCTGAACGCTTGTCTGAAAATGTCCAACACCCAGATAGGGCGCTAGGGCCTTGCGGATGTTTTCGTCAACGGATGACGAGACATTTTGCTCAAGCGTGGCGGACATGACAGCACCGGCATTGGTACCGTCATCCTTGGAAGCCAGCAGCCTGCCATTCGTATCGAGGATCGTGACTTCCGAGGCAGTCAATTGCGGAACGGCCGCTGCCACAAGCTGGCGTATGGATTGCGCGGATTCAATTGCGAAATCGCCTTCGGTGCGGATGACAACCGACGCGGAAGGAGCTTGATCGCTGCGACGGAAACTGCCTTTCTCCGGCAAGACAATGTGCACTCGCGATGCCTTGATCCCGCGTATGGCCTGAATGGTCCGCGATATCTCGCCTTCAAGCGCGCGCACCCGCGTGATTTCCTGCATGAAGGATGTGAGGCCCAGCGAGCCCATATTGTCGAAAAGTTCGTAACCGGCATTGTTGCTTGTCGGCAGGCCCTTTTCTGCAAGATACATACGCGCCTGATCGGCCTTGCCGAATGGCACCAGAACCGATGTTCCGTCTGACTTGACATCGAACGGTATGCCCGCTTCGCCCAAGGCCATACCCATGCGATTAACGTCATCGCGGCTCAGCCCGACATAGAGTGTCTCATATTGCGGCCGGTTAAGATAAAAACTAGAGGCAAGAATAGTGGCAAAAAGCGTCACACCGATGATGCCCAGCGCAATAAGCCGCCGGGCTCCAAGCTTTTTCAACGCTGCGCCCAGCTGCTCAAAAGTCTGTCTTAGGTTCTTTTCCATCAATTCCCACCGCAACACCTTGGGCCGACCATAGATGCTGAAGCTTGCGCGAAGTTAGAGTGGCGTTGCTCAAAGCTATTGCCAGAAAACAAAAAGGCCACGCGCGAAGCGTGGCCAATTGAGTTTTGCAGAACTGTTCTTATTAGCCGCGGAAGAGCGACAGGATGCTCTGGTTGCCGGAATTGGCAATCGAGAGTGCCTGAATGCCGAGCTGCTGCTGAACCTGCAAAGCAGACAGACGAGCTGATTCTGCGTTCATGTCAGCATCAACGAGCTGGCCTACGCCGCGATCAATCGCGTCCATCAGCGAGCTGGTGAAGCTTACCTGCGTGTCGATACGGGTCTTTGCGGAGCCGAGACCCGCAGCAGCAGCTTTCATCGTGTCGATGGCTGTACCGACGGTTGCCGATGTCGTAGCGGCGGTCAGAGCAGCTTCGAGATCGAATGCAGCAACAGCAATGGTTGTTACGCCAGTGCCAGCCTCGTAACCGGTAACGATGTTCTGGGCTGTGCCACCTGTCTTGAGCAGGTTAACGCCCTGGAATGTCGCGCCCTTTGCCATTTCAACGATCTGAGCCTTGAACTGGGCAATGTCGGCATCAATGATGGCGCCGTCTGTGCCTGGAGTTTCCTTGGCAACATATTTCGCCTGAATCTTCTGAGCGAGGTCGATAGCTTTCGTCAATGAAGTATAGGCAGTGTCGACGATGGAAGCACCAAGACCAAGACCGTCCTTAACAGCAGAAAGAGCCGAGTTCTGCGTGCGCATGCCGGTTGCGATTGACCAGTATGCAGCATTGTCGGAAGCTGTCGAAACGCGCTGACCGGTAGCAATACGGTCCTGCGTTGTTGCAAGGTTCTTGTTTGTTGCGGAAAGTGTCTGCAGCGCAGTCATTGCTGACGCGTTTGTAAGAATGCTAGCCATAGGATGAAGTCCCTGATGAGATATTATTTGGGACATACCGGACTGACCGGTATAACGGAGCGGCATCATGCCTATTGTCATTGCGACAACCCGTTATGTGCGTGATGAGTATGCCAAAAATGTTACGGTTTCAATAACGTTCATGATTAATTTTTCAAAGTTGGTTAGCGCACCTGTATCCGGCTAAGAATAGGAACGGATAAGACTGCCAACAAGGATGTTCCAGCCATCGATGAGGACGAAGAAAAGTATTTTGAACGGCAGCGACAGCACGGTTGGCGGCAGCATCATCATACCCATCGACATTGTAAGCGTTGCAACGATCAGATCAATCACCAGGAATGGCAGAACGATCAAAAAGCCGATTTCAAATCCGCGACGCAGCTCGGAGATCATGAATGCGGGTACGAGGATACGCAGGTCAACAACTTGATTCGCCTGTGTGCGAAATGATTCGTCGGCCAGGTCTTCGAACAATCGCAAATCCTTGTCGCGGACCTGCCGCAGCATGAATTCGCGAAACGGCGTGGTGATTTCATTGATCGCCACATCCTGAGTGATCTGGTTGTTGACCAGCGGCTGCACACCATTTTGCCAGGCTCTGTCAAAGACAGGTGCCATCACATAGAATGTCATGAACAAGGCAAGGCTGATCATTACCAGATTGGCGGGCGTAGTCTGCAGTCCAAGCCCGGCCCGCAACATCGAAAATGCAATGGCAAACCGGGTAAAGCTCGTGACCATGATGAGAATGCCCGGTGCAATCGACAGAACGGTCAATGCCGCCAGCATCTGGATGATCTGGCCGCTGGATGATGCACTGCCTTGCGGTATCAATCCTTCAAGTAAAGACGCTTGTTGAGCCATGGCCGTTCCACCAAGACCAAATAATAACCCGGCCAGAAGCACCGGCGTCAGATAACGTCTTTTCATTCCATCACCAGCGCCCAGATGTAAACTTTATCGACTTTGCCGTCAGTCCGCATGCGCGCACGTTCCTGCAGATCAGTTCTCAAATATTCCAGTCCAGCTGGTCCCCGCAGCTGCATCAGGTTTACCGTGCGAAGGAAGGCCATGAAGTCGGCGGAAACGGCGGTTGTCAGCTCGTCGGAAATTGTTTCTCCCGGCCGGACAATCAATCCTGCCTCCAGCCTGATCCAGACATCCTGAGGGATTTTGACATTGGTGAGGATCGGCTTCAGTACGACAACACTGCCGTCGGGCATTGCCTCCACCGACGGAGTTTTTTTCTCCGCCGCACCGGAGGCAGCCACAGGTACCGCCAGACCCAGTTGACCACCAAGAAACCAGCCTCCCGCACCGGCAATGAGTGTCAACACGACGACGACAACTGCCAGGGCAGCCATTGAAGGCGCCTTGCGTGTCTGAACGGTATCTTCGGTGGCAGCGCTCATTGTGGGGCTCTAAATCGGCGAGACCGCATCAAGGACCTGCTGGCCCCATGGCGGCTGTTGCACTTCGCTTTGGCGACCACGACCACCATAGGAAATGCGCGCTTCTGCAATCTTCTCGTAGGAAATCGTATTATATCCTGAAATGTCGCGCGGCCTTACAACACCGGCCACATTGAGTACGCGAAGCTCGTTGTTGACGCGGATTTCCTGCGATCCGCGAATGATGAGATTTCCGTTCGGCAAAATGTCGGTCACGATTGCAGCAACCGACAGATCGATTTTCTCCGACCGTTCAATCTTGCCCTCGCCCTTGGTGCGGCTATCTGAATCATAATCTAAATTGCCGCCAATATTGCTTACCGAGATTCCGCTCCCGCCCAGATCCGCCTTGGCGCCATAAATGCCCGAAGCGACGCGTGAGCGGTCAGATTTGTTGTCAAGCTTCGCCCGGTCATCAATCGAGATAACGACTGTCAGCACATCACCCGGATTAGTGGCGCGCGGATCGCGAAAAAAACTGGCCTGTCTGTCCTGCCACAGCGAGTATTTCTGCGGACGAGGCTGTACCGGGTAGTTTGATGGGTCGCTCACCGTAAAATTGTGTCCTACGCCCGTGCCGACCGGCGTCATCTCCGGCGGTCGATTAAAATCACGCGGATTCATTGCACAGCCTGAAACCAGAAGTACGCTTGCCAAAGCCATCGGCATTGCCGCTTTTTTCATTGTGCGGTTCTTTCTTTTGTCGTCACAACCCGCGAACCGACAATCACCCGCGCCAGCTTGGATGATTTCTCCGGGGGCATCTCGTTGAGAATAACGCTGGAAACCCGTGGGTTGAGTTTCAGCAGGAGCGCCGCAGCGGCTTCATCGCCCAGCAGTGCCATTTGCGCTGCGGCAGCGTCGGGCCGCATCTTGGATATGATGCCGACAAGTGAGTCTTCAGCCTTATCGATAAATTCGTCACGGCGTTTCAGCCAGACTTCATATTCCTGACGCTTGGCGTCGAGAAGTTCGATACGGCTATCTATATCCTCACGCAATTGCTGAAGCTCGCGTGTTTGCATCGCATAACGGGCATCAGCGGCCTTGTCGGTAATATTGGAGCAATACCGGTCAATCTCCTGTCCGGTATCATCCTGCGTTCTGGCTGTTTCCTGGGAAAAGCCGTAAGCCGCCGGCAAAAGCAGCGCCAGGCTGAAAGCAAGAGCTGCAACAGATGCTTTGAGAAATCCGGACACGTTCATTGGACCACCAGTTCGGCATGGAGGGCGCCGGCGGTCTTGATGCCTTGCAGAATCGCGATGATACCCTGTGGTTTCACTCCAATCTGGTTCAGCCCCTTGACAAGGCTTTCCAGATCGGTGCCCCCAAGCACCCCGATTTTCGATGTCTGGTTTACATCAATTTCGGTATTTGGCTCGACCGCAGTTTCGCCGTCCGAAAATGGTTCGGGCTGCACAATCGTCGGACGTTCAGTCACGCGCACTGACAGGCTGCCATGGCTGATCGCAACGCGGGAGATGCGCACTTTTTCTCCAATGACAACTGTCCCTGTCCGCTCGTCAACGACTACACGGGCGACTTCATCTGTGACGACCGGAAGCCCCTCAATTTCGGCAAGAAAACGCGTCGCTGAAATGCTGGCAGGCTTACGCAGGCGGATTGATTTGGAATCCCGCTCTTTGGCAACAGCCTGCTTGTAGCGGCGTTTTGCAAAGGCATTGATCGTATCGGTAATGCGTACCGCGGTGGTAAAATCGGGTTCACGCAGCTCGACAATCAGCTCATCATGGCCAAAATTACCGGTGACTTCCTTTTCCACCAGCGCGCCATTGGGAATGCGGCCGCTTGTCGGCACCCCCTGCGTTACGGTTTCGGCCTGTCCTGAAGCCGTAAAGCCGGAAACAATCATGTTGCCTTGTGCAACCGCATAGGTCTGGCCATCGGCTGCGGCCAAGGGAGTCATGACCAGCGTACCGCCAGCCAAAGAAGTCGCATCGCCCAATGACGAGACTGTGATATCGATCCGCGAACCACGCCCAGCGAAAGGCGGCAGATTGGCCGTTACGATCACGGCGGCAATGTTTTTGGTACGGGAGGCACCGGCTGGTGGGCTAATGCCAAGATTATCCAGCATGGCGCGCATGGACTGTTCGGTAAAGGGCGCACTGCGCAAGCTGTCACCCGTGCCGTTCAAGCCGATGACAAGACCATAGCCGACAAGCTGGTTTTCGCGCACACCCTGAATATTGGCGATATCCTTCAAGCGGGCGATTGCTCCACCCTCGCCAAGCTGTGATGAGGCACCTCCCCAGCGGCCATCATCAAGCTCTTTTTGAAAGGCTGCCCGCGCTTGCCCAGGCGTTTTGTAGTCCTTGGCATTGGCCGACGGCTCAGCTGCATAGCCAGCGGGTGATGCTGCAAGCATCAAGCCGACAAATGCCATGAGGACACGCAGCAGCTTCATTGCATACCAACCTGGATGCTTCCATTGGCAAGCACGGTTCCAGTTACAATAATGCCGCTATCAATGTTGCGGACCTTTACGAAATCACCGGAACGGCCGGCCTCCATTGGTATGCCTTTGGCAGTGATAACCAGTGCGCCCGTATCGTAGACGATTGGAACAGAAACTCCGCGCTGAACAAGATCCGGCTCGTTCACGGCTGTAACCAGAATGGGTTTTCCCGGAAGGAGGGTCTTGCGCGCGACCTTGCCGATCAGCTGATCGGCGGACAGGATATAACTTCCCGCCGCACTGGACTTGATCGTGAACATCTTTTCTTGCAGCTCGTTGCCGCCGATGGCCTGTCCGGGATAGATGATCTGCGATGGGACGATAAAAGTTATGCGGTCGGCCAGGGCCGACGACACAACAAAGAAGGCCGTGGCAAAAGCACTGGCCCGCAACAGATTCTTTATCGCTCCAATGGCTGTCATCATCACCCTCAACGCAGATTCTTCGAAACGACCGAAGCCATTTCGTCGGCGGCCTGAATGACTTTCGAGTTCATCTCATAGGCCCGCTGCGCCGTGATAAGATCCGTGATCTCCTTCACCGGATCGACGTTTGAGCTTTCAAGATAATTTTGCTTCAACGTTGCAAAGCCCGGATCACCCGGAACACCCACAACGGGATCACCGGAGGCATCCGTTTGCCGGAAAAGATTGTTGCCTAGCGGCTCCAGCCCGGCTTCATTGGCAAAGTTTGCGATTTGCAGCTGCCCCAGATTAACCAGCTGGGTCTGGTCCGCCATTTTAGCGAACACTTGTCCACTCTCAGTGATCTTGACCTCAATCGCATCGGTAGGAACAACGATATTCGGTTCAACGAGATTGCCATCAAGGGTCACAAGCTGACCCGTCCCGTTGACGTTGAACGCTCCGGCGCGGCTGTATAAGGTGTCGCCTGCAGGGTTCTGTATCTGGAACCATCCACGGCCTACCAGCGCGACATCATAAGGATTTCCGGTCTGGTTGAGCGGCCCCTGTATATGCAGATTGCGCACCGCAGCTGTCTGCACACCAAGACCAACCATGGCTCCTTCGGGAACAATGCTTTGGTTGGCAGCATTGGGAACGCCGGCTGTCCGCTCTGCCTGATACAAGAGATCAGAAAATTCAGCCTTGGCGCGCTTGTATCCGGTCGTATTGATATTGGCGATATTATTCGCAATGACTTCCAGATTAAGCTGTTGGGCATTCATGCCGGTGGCTGCGATAGTGAGCGCTTTCATTGGGATTCCTTATCCAGCTAAATCGGCATGCGGCTGATTTCGAGATAGGCCTGCACGATCTTGTCGCGAATGGCGATCGCGGTTTGCAGCGATTGTTCCGCGTCCATGACCGCATTAACCACGTCGCGGGTCGGCACGTCGCCCGTCATGCTTTTCATGGACACAGCTTCTGCGGTTTGCAGCTTGCCGCTCACGGAGCTGGCGAGTTCTGAAAGCACATGATCGAAGGATGGCTGACCGGGTGCGGCAACTTGCGATGCAGCAGAGGCGGCCCCCTGATTGACAGTCTCGGTCAGTTTGGAAAGGGCGTTACGGGTAGAAACGCTGAGAAGCTGGTCTATCATCAGGAATTCCTCAAAAGATCGACGGTCATGGCAATCAGCTCGCGCGCTTGCTTGACGACTTGGAGATTGGCTTCATAAGAGCGATTGGCTTCTCTCATATCCGCCATTTCAACGACCATGCTGACATTGGGATATTTGACATAGCCGCGACTGTCTGCCGCCGGGTGACTTGGCTCATATTCTTCGACAAAGGCGGAAGTATCCTTGCCGACCTCGGCAATTTTAACCGTTTCGACGCCGGTCGTACGATCAAGCTCGGTCGCGAAGGAAACCGTCTTGCGCCGATAGGGATCGCTGCCGGCTGTCTTGCCGGTCGATTGCGCATTGGCAAGATTTTCCGAAACGATGCGTAAACGTGTTGACTGGGCGGAAAGGCCGGATGCTGCGACTTTAAGGGCGGCCTGTAGCGGATCACTCATGCGCTTAAGCCTTCACAGATGACATCATCATGCGGTGAAACGCCTTGACGATGCTGGTGTTGAGCGCGAATTCGCGATTGATCTCGCCGGATTTCACCATTTCCATTTCGAGGTTAACGGTGTTCTTGGAGTGGTTTTGTTCGGTCACTGCGTCCTTGCGCAGGGCGGTTGCCGCAATGCCTGAGGCATCGATTTCCAGATGCTTCGGATTGGTGGCCGCCATTGTCAGTTGCGACTGGGCAAGGACGTCATGGAATGGTTCGACATCGCGAGCCTTGAACCCTGGAGTATTTGCATTCGCAACATTTCCTGAAACCGCTGCCTGCCTTACTGACAGCCACTCGGCCTGACGTGACGCCAGATCGAACAGATGAATTCCTTGCATGTGCTTCCCCGCAGCCGAACCGATTAACCCGCTCTTAATATATGTGGTCAGGCTTGCGTGAGACTTGCGGCAGCGTCAGCTTCAGTCGATCTGGCTAGAACGTCCTGTCGATCACAGTCCCGTCGGAGGTCTTGATATTCCAGCTTCCGGGCGCTGCTCCGCGCTGTATAGCCACCAATGTGCTGCCATCCGGCAGTGGTGAGCCCTTCTCGACGAACCAATATCCTGTTTCGTCCTCAATCATCACCAGTCCGCCTACAACTTCGCGGACAAGGAATTGCGGCTTACCCGGAAAAGGCTGTTTGCTGGCATCCTCCATCTTCGCGAACCTGTCAGCTGTCAGCTCCGACGTTGTAGCTGTCGTCATCGGATCAAGCTCTTCGCTCGAATTGGGTGATGTTGAAGCAATCTTGCCCCGTGTCTCGCGTACAACCTTCTGGTTGGCACGGTTGAGAGGATCGCGCACCTGAATACCGGAAGCCTCGGGCTTTGGGCGCGCATCCAGAATATCGTAATACATGACGAATGGCAGCACGAAGGAGACCACGGCCAACCCGAAGCCTGCCGTTTTAAGATAGCCGTCAAAACGCTTGTCGCGTTGTTTGGGCGCTAGGGCTGTCTCGATATCGACCGATCCGGGTTTTGCCGCGTTTGCTTGTTGTTTTGTCATGATGGCTCCGTTGGCCGCAAGGCGGTGGCAAGGTCGCTATAAGGGTCCTGAGATAGTGGGGAGGCTGGCGTCTGCTGCATTGTCCCGTATATCAGCGGTACGAGATGGACGGCCTGATCAATCTGCGGATCGCTGCCGGTCTGATAAGCGCCGATCATCCGAAGATCGCGCGTTTCCTCGAACCTTGAAATCAGGCTGCGCAGACCCGTCGCAAGTTTTGCCTGATCCGGAGACCAATTATGGTGTGCCAGACGTGATATCGATCCCAGAATATCGACAGCCGGAAACCGCCCCTGAGCCGCTATGGTTCGATCGAGAACGATATGACCGTCAAGAGTACCACGAATGGCATCCGAAATGGGATCATTGTGATCATCGCCATCAACGAGAACAGCATAAAGCCCGGTAATTGTGCCTTGGCCTTCAAGACCTGGCCCTGCCCGTTCAAGCAGGCGCGGCAGCTGGCTGAAAACGCTCGGCGGATAACCGCGTGATACCGGCGGTTCACCGGCGGCAATGGCTATTTCGCGTGCGGCATGGGCAAAACGCGTAATCGAATCCACGATCAAAAGTACATTGTCGCCGCGATCACGGAAATACTCGGCAATCGCAGTGGCCGTATTGGGAGCAAGCCGTCGCATCATCGGACTTTCATCACCCGTGGCAATAACGGCAATGGTCTTATCCAGTTTGCCAGCCATTGTGTCTTCAAGCATGTCGCGCACTTCGCGGCCGCGCTCGCCTGTCAGTGCAAGAACGACTGTGTCGAAGTCCGCCGCTTTGGTCATCATGGCAAGCAGCGTGGATTTACCGACGCCGGAACCGGCAAAAATGCCCATACGCTGGCCGAAACACATGGGCACGAAGACGTCGACGACATTGACGCCGCTTCGCAGGCCTTTTTCCACCCGGTTCCTGTTCATCGCAGAAGGTGCTGCACAGTCCACAGGCACTGGTTCGGCTCCGGCGGTCATCAATCCCTTGCCGTCGAGCGGCTCGCCCAGCGCATTGATAACCCTGCCCTTCCAGTCTGGTGCAGGTGCAATACGAAACTGGCCTTCGGGAAACACCGGGCTGCCGAGCGATGGCGTAATCCGGTCGTCAAATGGTTTGATCAATGTTTGAGTTTGTTCAAGCCGCACCACTTCGGCGGGATGAAGATGCTGATCACATCGGATCATCACGAGATCCCCAAGCTGCACCTTGTCCGAGATACCCCTTACACCGATTGCCGACCGCGATACTTCATTGACGTATCCGCCGACAGCAACAGACCCACATTCCCGGTTGGCCTGTGACAACAGGCGCGCCAGGCTGTCGAGCCTCACCGTTCCGGTGTTCATGGTCTGTAGGGCACTGTCCAGCGCGGTCATGAATCGCAGGACATCAAGAGGACGAACCGAGGGTCTTGATGGCGCTCGTGAACGTCGACTCACTGCCGCTGAGCAAGGCATTGACGCGTTCAAAGGCGCGCGTAACATTCATGAGCCGAGTCATTTCGCTGATCGCATCAACGTTTGATCCCTCAATTGCACCCTGAATGACACCTGCGTCCGGATCGTCGATTACTGGTTGGGCAGCAACGCTCGGTATGATTGCAGAATTATCGAAATAACTGAGTTTTGCACCAGGATCGATCGTGAACAATCCAATGGCACCGAGCTGACGACCATTTTGATAAACCGCACCATCCGATGCTATCTCCGGCGGGCCCCCATTGGGGTCGATTGTCAACGGTTGGCCTCCGGCGTCGAGGATTGGGTATCCCTTAACCGATAGCAGTTCTCCCGTGGTCGACATTTTCATTCTGCCATCACGGGTAAACACCTGACCTGCTGGCGTCTGCAATGAAAACCAGACATTCCCCTTGGCGGCAACATCAAGCGGATTGCCAGTCTGATTGATCGGTCCGGCCTCCGTCTTAATAAAGCTTTCGCCAGCACTGACGAAGCTCGAGTTCTCGGCGGCCTTCGAGACCATCGCATCGAATTTCATGCCTGTTGCCCTGAATCCGGGCGTCGACATATTCGCCACATTATGCGCCAGCACATCAAGCCGGCGTTCCAGCGATATTTGTGACGAAAGCCCTACATAAATGGAATTTTCCATCAGCGCCCTCCAAGTTTGAATGATTGCAGGGTTGCAAGAATGCTGGGCGATATGCCGATTTCCGCCGCACCGCCAAACAACTGCACTGACGGCGCCATATTCGTGCTGGGATTGGCCATGTCGTACATGGCTGTAAAGCGGACAAGAAGTTTCTCGACCTTCGCCGGATCCTGCAAATCCTTGAGATCAAGTTTCTCTTCAACCATCTTGGCCTGACGATCAATGTCGAGTGCGGATGTCTGTTTGGGAATATTGAAGGTTGTCTGGAAGACTGCAAGCAGGCGCTTATCGCCAAGGATCTCATAAGCATTGGTAATGGACGAAGCCTTGCGGGAAAAATAAAGCGCCAGGCGCGCGCCGTCGCTTTGTTTACCGGTTTCCTGTTCAAGTGTCATCTGAACATAGCTGTCGACGACGGGCTTTAATACGGCCGGGCTTTCAGTCGTCTTGTCGCCCAGTTTGGCAAAGTTGAAAGCCGTAGCAAATTCCTTGTAGCGGGTATCAGTCAGCTTATTGGCAAAACTGTCCCTGTTCTCGACCCCTTCGGTCAAAACTTTTTTGATGAATGCCTTGGCATAGGCCATGTCTTCAAGCCCGAAGGCTTTCAACGCATAATTATATAGCTTGGTATCCTTCATCAGATCATCGATGGTTTTCACCTTGCCAATGTTCTTCAGATAATAGTCGCTGTCGCGCTGTACCATTGGTTCCTTGGCAATGCGCGCAAGTGAGCGCGGCAGATCCGCAGCAATCAAACGGTAGCTCGTCATCGTACTGGTCATGATGCGCCTTTCAGAAGCTTTTGCGTATTTGTCGCAAATCAAGCTTGCCTGAAGCTGATGGAGAAACGCCAGTTGATAGTGTGCGCGGGTTTGTCCTTCGCTCAGGAGGACTCACCATGAGGAAGAGATTGATTGTAAGGAACTAGCCCTTGCAACACTGGCGACTGTCATTGCAACCCACTCTCTTTCATTTTAAGCGGCGCAAGCTAGCCCATGGCATGTAGCAAATGGCGTTCGGTGGCTAGCTGAGCCTCCTTGTCTTACTACAAAAGGAAGACATGCAGCTGCTCTTTGAAATCAAACTCCGTTCCGGCTGCAAGGTTCACGCAAGCCGACCTTGATAGCTCTGGAACACTGGCGAACATGCAGGAGCAGGTTTTGGGTATTCTGATCGGACTGGTCGTAACAATGGGTTGTCTGCTTGGTGGCTTTATCGCCATGGGCGGGCACGTTGGCGTTCTGATGCAGCCATGGGAATTTGTGATTATCGGCGGTTCCGCACTCGGCACTTTCCTGGTGGCCAATCCCTTCTCGGCAGTCAAGGATTCCGGTCGCGCCTGCATGGAGGCATTCACCAACAAGGTGCCAAAGCAGCGTGACTATCTCGATGTGCTCGGTGTTCTCTATGCCCTGATGCGCGAATTGCGCGCAAAATCGCGTAATGAGGTGGAAGTTCATATCGATAACCCGAATGAATCGACAATTTTCCAAGCATTTCCGAGCGTTCTCAAGAACCATGACCTGACGCATTTCATCTGCGACTATTGCCGCCTGATCATCATCGGCAATGCGCGTTCGCATGAAATCGAAGCTCTGATGGATGAAGAAATTCACACCATTTCACGCGACAAGCTCAAGCCTTATCATGCAATGGTCAGCGTCTCGGAGGGACTGCCCGCCCTTGGCATCGTCGCCGCTGTTCTTGGCGTCATCAAAGCCATGGGCGCGCTCAATGAGTCGCCTGAAATTCTTGGACATCTCATCGGCGCAGCACTTGTCGGGACCTTCGCGGGCATCTTCCTGTCCTACGGTGTCGTGGGGCCGATCGCCACCAAGATCAAGACAACGCGCGAGAAGCAAAACAGGCTTTACATCATCGTAAAGCAGACATTGCTGGCATATATGAATGGTGCTCTGCCCCAAATCGCGCTCGAATATGGCCGCAAGACTATTTCCGCCTATGATCGTCCATCCATTGACGTTGTGGAGCAGGAAACTCTCTCCCCAACGCCCCTGCAGCAAGCGGCTTAAGGTTCTGTGATGGAGGTCGAGGCCGAGCAAAAAAAACCTGACGCGCTGGCGGATAGTATCCTGCGGGCGGCGGGCCTTTCTGTCGATGATCTGAAATCATTCGAAACGGTATTCCGCGATTTAGCTTCGACATTTGGCGCAAGGATTTCCGCGCAAACCGATGCAGCCGTCACCGCTGAGTTCCTTAATATTCGTTCCCTCGAGAAAGAAGCCGTGACCGACGCAGTCCAGGGTTCGGCCTTGGTGGGAACGGTTTCCGTGCCCAAATGGGGCTCAAGAATCCTGCTGGCCGCCGACCGGAGCTTTGTCGACTGTGGAATTGAGGCTCTCTTCGGTTCTGGCGGAAGTTCCGAGATGGCGACGACGATTAGGCCTTTCACGTCAGTGGATATGGGAATCGCGCGGCAGACTTTCAGCGATATCACATCCTCGCTCGATCATATGTTCTCCGGCGGCGATCCGCTTTTCCAGATGGGCGAACTTAGCGAAGCTGCGCACCTTGCGCCGGGCACCGTTTCCGAGGCCCGAATGATTGCCTGCACTATCGGCTTGAATGTAACGGGCCGCTCCGGTCACGTCTCCATTCTGTTGCCGCGCTCCGCTTTCCGGCCGATGCAGGACGCAATCGCCCGCTTGTTGCGGCAGCCCGCACATCATCTTGATCCCAGCTGGGCAAAGAAGCTGCGACTGGAAGTCAGCCGCGCGCATATCGAGGTCGAGGCCTATTTGCAGCAAGGTTCAATGACTCTTGAGCAACTCGCTTTACTGCGCCCGGGACAAATTCTGCACTTACCCAAGGACGCAATTGATCAAGTCCGTCTGCGCAGTGGCGATCAGGCCCTTTACAAATGCCGTCTCGGCAAGGCGGGAAGCGTATTCACTGTTCGCATCACCGATCCCGTCAACGAAGAAGAGGACCTCCTTGATGAGCTTGCTGCTGGTTAATCTGATCTCACTGGGTTTGAGTGCCATTTCCTTGATCGTATTTTTTGCGGCGCTGCGCAAAGCGAGCAGACTGACAGCAATGAGCCGGCTGATGGCAAATCAGGTAGCAAGCTCTGCAAACAATCTTCAAAAAGCCTTGGCAATCCTTCAGGCAGAGCGGGAGATCTGCCGGGACGAAAGCATACGGCTTGAAGCGCGCCTGAAAGATTCTGATCGTGTGCGCTCTGAAATGGCCCGCGCAATGGAGCTTATAAAGCGAGCGCGGCTGGATCTGAATGAAGATGCACTTGTTGCCGCTGCCATGCAGCAACCGGCAGCTGCGTCACACGTAGCTCCACCGGAAGTCAAAATCAGTTCCATCAATCACTTTATGACAGATCAGCTCAAATCTGTAACGCCAACGCAAGTTGCTCCGTTCGAACCAGCGCGCCCCTTGCCAGTTTTTGTCAATCGTATCGTTCGTGCCAGCGACGTTGCTGGCGCCGTTCTTTAAACCTACTCCGCACTCGGGATCATTCGCATCATGGCCATATCCGACAAGAACTCGATCGAAGACGAACTGAACGAGGCCATCGAAGACCTCAAGCGCGACGAGCCGCAACCGACCCGAAAAACAGCCGGGTCCAAGCCCAATATCGACCTGATCATGGGTATCCCAGTTGACGTGCAGGTTGTTCTGGGAAGTACGTCCATGCCGGTCGCAAATCTGATGAAGCTCGGACGTGGTTCTGTCGTGACACTAGACAAGCAAATCGGCGATCCGGTCGATATTGTCGTCAATGGCCGCGTTATCGCCCGCGGTGAAGTGATCGTCCTTGAAGATGACAGCTCAAGGTTTGGCGTCAGCCTGACCGAAGTCATCGGCAGCGGCAATTAAGCGTGGCGAGATGAGCGATCACGCAACCGAAGAGGCATCAAGCGCCATCCAAGATTTGTCAGGACCTGAAAAAGTGGCGGCATTGCTCGTCGCCATCGGACGGCCATCCGCGTCCCGCCTCCTCAAGCATTTCACAGCGGATGATTTGCGTTCACTGGCGGTACACGCTCGCAAGCTCGAACCCATCACGCCCAGCGACTTCGAAGAACTGGTAAAGCAGTTCGAGAATGCATTTGCCGACGGTGCGCCGGTATCCGAAGCCGGGATGCGCTTTGAGGGCCTGCTGCGCGAATCCCTCACCGCCGATGAAGCAAGTGCCGTTATCGAAAACCGCCGGCCCGAACTTTTGGCTCAGGAGTCCGTTTGGGATCAATTACCGCGAATTCCCGCCGAGATCTTGCACGCCTATCTTGTTAATCAGCATCCGCAGGTCACAGCCTATGTGATTTCCCGCCTGCCATCCGATATCGCAGCAAAGTTGCTTATCCGTTTTTCACCAACGACGCGCAGCGCCTTGATCCAGCGCACGTTGCATATCCGCAAAGTTGCCCCAGCTGTCTCCGCCATGCTCGAAGCCATTCTTCAACGTGAGGTAACAGGAAAAGACAATACGGCTTCCGAAAAGAGCCATCACGGCACGATCGCGAATATTATCAATCAGCTGGAAAAATCCGAGATCGACGAACTGCTTGGCGATCTGACGGATCTCGGTGCGGACGACCTTGCAAAGATCAAGGCGAAATTGTTCACCTTCGAGGATATTGCCCGTCTGTCGCAACGCTCGAGACTTGTTCTGTTCGATGACATTCAGACCGATGTTGTTACCACAGCCTTGCATGGTTGCGAGCCGCAGCTCCAAGAACTCATTCTTCAGTCGCTATCGACACGCGGGCGCCGCATGGTTGAGACAGAACTCTCCAGCCCGAACAATATCAATGCCAATGCTGTAACGGAGGCCAGGCGCTCTATCGCACGTACCGCAATTGCTTTGGCTGAACGCGGCGATCTTCGCCTTGAGCCCGAGCAGGTCGGACCTTAACGGAGCAGTCCTGCTAGATGTCAGACGAGACCGACAAAGAGAGCAAAACCGAGGAGGCGACTGAAAAGAAAATCAGCGATGCAATGGAGAAAGGCAACCTGCCCTTCTCTCGCGAAGCACCCATCCTTGCCTCGATCATCGCGCTTATCATCATTCTGGTGTTTGTAGCGATACCAAGCGGTGCAAAACTCTCATCCTTCCTTTCTGAACTCTTTGACAAATCAGATGACTGGCGTTTGAACAGCGCAGATGATGCGCGGCAGTTGTTCGGAATAATTGGAGCAGCCGTCGGTCTTGCGCTGCTTCCCATTATGATCCTGATCCCCGGTGCAGGCATCCTTGCATCGGTTCTGCAAAACGCTCCGCGAATTGTTTTCAACCGTGTCGAGCCACAAGCGTCGAGGGTGTCGCCCGCCAAAGGCTGGTCGCGTATTTTCGGGTCTGCCGGACGCGTTGAGTTTCTAAAATCAACCTTCAAATTTGCCGCGGCCAGCATCATTGTTTTCATGATTTTTTTTCGCGACAGCCATTTTTTTGTTGATGCCATAATCACTGAACCCGGGCAGCTTCCGGAGCTTATTAGGGCCCATATAACCCGCCTGCTTTCTTCGATAGCGATCGCAGTAACTGTGCTGGCAGCATTCGACATTGCCTGGTCGCGCATTCACTGGCGCAATGAACTGCGCATGACACGACAGGAGATCAAGGACGAACACAAGCAGGCTGAAGGCGATCCTTTGCTCAAGTCACGGTTGAGATCCCTCAGCCGCGATCGCGCGCGGCAGCGGATGATTGCGTCAGTTCCGACCGCCACTCTTATCGTCGCAAATCCGACACACTTCTCGGTTGCACTTCGCTACAATCCGGCAAAGGATCCCGCTCCCGTCGTTGTCGCCAAGGGTCAGGACATCATCGCACTAAAGATAAGAGAAGTCGCAGAGGCAAATGATGTGCCGATTTTCGAGAATGTCCTGTTGGCACGTTCACTCTACAAACAGGTGCAGGTTAATAATGTAATCGCGCCGGAATTCTACAAGGCTGTCGCCGAACTTATTCAATTTGTTAATACCCGCCGAAAATAGTATAATTATCGATAGTCGGATGAATATATGAAAAAAACCCAGTATTCCGCGAGACGCGTCGAGATTCTAGAGCGGCATCTGACGGAGGTTATCAAAGACCTTCTGCTCGTTGACGTGGCCGACTATATTGCCTTCATCCGCTGTGAGCTGTTCGGCAATATTGCCGACATCGTAAACTCGGCCACCGAGTTGACCTTTTATCCCAATACGCTGACTTTCGGGCACGGAGGTGAGTATCACCTCGACTGGAACTCGACGCCCACGGTGACACTTGATCTGGAATTCAGCAACATGGGCGTCAATGCATATTTTCGCTTGATCCTCTCAGCCCATTCCACTGAAATTGACCTTCATCATTTGCGTTTTGCTGAAACGGGCCGAAGCCCGGCGGAAAACACGGCTTTGCTTGAAGCAGCTTTTGCAGATGCCCATTTGCCTCAATTCACAGCTTCCGAGAGCACCGACTAGAACCTGTTTGCGATAACAGGCATTTCGATAACGCCCAATGCCAAAGCAGTTGCTACGGTTGAGGTGCGATTGGCGCAACCAAGCTTGTTTTTTGCGTTTTGCAAGTACGTCACTACCGTCCAGCGCGCGATGTCAAGAATTTCGCCGATTTCGCCGTCCGTCTTTCCATTGGCAGCCCAATAGAGGCAATCCAGTTCTCGTTTTGTCAGCAGCTTGGCAACAACGGCAGCAAGGACCGGATTGCGATTTCCGTGGAGTGCGGTGTGCAGACGCGATGAACATGCAACAAGGCGTTGGCGCATCCGCTCGATGAAGCCTGCCTGTTCAGATTTGCCGACGTTGAACGTAAATTCTGTAATCCCTTTGAAGCCGTGGGGATTGGAAGCACCTACTGCAAGAAACAGGCTACCAGTGTTTCGCATCTCGCGGTCCCAAAAGTATTTTTCTACCTCGGATGACAAGGCGACTTCATCTGCCAGATTTCGTATGCTTCCTGCTGCCTGGGCAGGGCGCCGAGGCATAACCACGGCATCAAGCAGCGGATCCAACTTGTAATAACCTTTTGCCGAATAGCGCATCGCCCAGCTGAAAGGCAGGGTTGTGGTAACAGAAACGTCTGGAGTTGAGCCCTTGTTGGGAGCGGTCTGGTTGGAGTAGCCGATATGGGTTATGTGGAGACAATCCAACTGCTCCCGGATATCAATCAGCATCTCGAGCACATCTCTCTTGGCAGAGATACCGAAAAATCCTTCCTGAAAATCCGGGAAATGGGCTAAATCAAAATGCATCGGATAACAAACTAGTCCCCCTGCGGGCACGATATGCCGGCATGTTATTAGCACTCTCAAGGAATGGCTCGATTTGATGGGCAAGAATCGGCAGCAGTTATATCGTTGCATACCGTTCACGGGACACACAAGCCGCGAACAATTGTATTTTCAACTTTTCACATATTTAACAGGCACTGCCGTTATTGTGCATTGAGCAGCCCGATGGATAAGTGTGCATCGCCTGCACAATCGGCCTGTGTTACTGTCGCTTATGACGACTGAAAAGAACGACAATTTTTTTGAGACATTGCCTGTTTTCGAGCAATTTGAAGGCGTTGCGGACAACGCCAATTACAAGGCGCTTCCCGCTGACTGGGTGTTGGCCACTGCAGACATAGTGGGTTCAACCGAAGCCATAAAACAGGGACGCTACAAGGCCGTCAACGTGGCGGGCGCAAGCGTCATATCGGCTCTCCTCAACGCATTAGGGAAGCAAAACCATCCATTTATATTCGGAGGCGATGGAGCTTTGGTTGCTCTTCCTGCTTCCGAGGAGCTGGAGGCTCGCAAAGCACTTGCGGCAGTACAAGCCTGGGTGGCGGATGAATTGCAGTTGAACCTGAGAGCGGCCATTGTTCCAATGGCGGCGGTGCGCGCTCAAGGTCTTGATGTACGCGTGGCCAGATTTAAAGTCAGCTCGGAGCTCTCTTATGCGATGTTCGCCGGCGGAGGAGCAAGTTGGGCTGAAGCTCAAATGAAAGCGGGTAAATTTCTGATCAAACCAGCGCCCTCGGGCTCGCGTCCTGATCTGACGGGCCTGTCCTGCCGTTGGAATCCGGTCCACGCCCACAACGGTGAGATTGTTTCCATTATTGCAGTGCCCGGGGCATCGGGAGCAGACGCCCGCTTCCAGCAATTGGTGGCTGATGTTGTTGCCATAGCTGCCGAGCAAGCGCGCGGCGCCCACCCAATTCCGGAAGAAGGACCACAGATTGAATTCACATTGCAGGGCATCAGTACCGAGGCAAGGGCAACTGCTCCGGCTGGGAAAAGGCTCTATAAAAAGTTTGCCATTTTCGCTCAGATCGGACTGACGATAATGCTGGAAAAACTGGGTCTGACAGCCGGTGGATTTGATCCCAAAGCGTATAAGCGCGAACTGGTTCAAAATTCTGATTTCCGCAAGTTCGATGATGGACTCAAGATGACCATCGACATTGATGCTGCGCGGTTGACACGTATTGAAGAGCGGCTGGAAGACGCAGCCAAAGAGGGAATCTGTCAGTACGGTTTACACAGGCAAAGCTCGGCTTTGATAACCTGTCTGGTTCCCACGCCGCTGGCGCATGACCATATCCACTTCATCGACGGTGCCTCTGGCGGTTATGCAATGGCTGCAAGCAACCTTAAAGCCAAACTCGTCTGAGGGTGACGCGGCTTGGCTGTTGGGCACGGTAGCACTTATGATTTTATTATATGGTCTGCCATGAGCCCACGTTTCGTGAAAATATTGCGAGTATCAACGATTAACGGTGACCATGCGGCTATTGATGCATAATCAATGCAATCATGATCTGTCGAAATCAAAACCGCGTCGTAAGACTGGACAGTTTCCTTTGTAAGATCGATTGATTGTCGACCTTTCAAAGCCATATATTCCCTCGTCGTGGGAATTTCAGCGACATATGGATCGTGATAATCGGCAGTGCCGCCACGCTCGTGGATAATTTCCATCAGTCGTAATGAGGGGCTTTCGCGGATATCGGGAACATTTTTCTTGTACGCCAAACCAATGATCAGGATGCGCGAACGGCTGAGGGCTTTCCCCTCACGGATATCCAGTGCTTCCGACAATTTGCTGATCACATAACGCGGCATAGCCGAGTTTATTTCGCCTGCAAGCTCAATGAATCGCGTCGGCAATTCATATTCCCGCGATTTCCAGGTCAGGTAAAAAGGGTCGATGGGAATACAATGACCCCCAAGGCCGGGCCCAGGGTAAAATGGCATATAGCCAAAGGGCTTTGTCTTTGCGGCTTCGATTACTTCCCAGATATCGATCCCCATTGCAGCGTAAAGTGTCTTGAGTTCATTGACCAACGCTATATTCACGGCCCGGAAAATGTTCTCTGTAAGTTTTACTGCTTCAGCCGTCGCATTGGATGAGACGGGCACAACAGTCTTGACGGCTTGCCCATAGAAGGCCTGCATCAACTCACTGGCTTCAGCACCATCGCCAGCGACGATCTTTGGAATGCTGGACGTATCAAAGTCGCGATTGCCCGGATCTTCCCTTTCTGGCGAAAACCCTAGAAAAAAGTCCTGACCTGACTTCAACCCGGTCTTTTCCAGAATGGTTTTGACAATATCGTCCGTTGTGCCGGGATAAGTCGTCGACTCCAACACTATAAGCTGACCCCTTCGAAGCGTGGCTGCAATTGAACGGCTCGTTGCCTCAACATAAGAAAGATCAGGGTCCCGATGTTTTGTCAGGGGCGTCGGAACGCAGATGACAATCACGTCACATAACGCGAGTTGCCCGAAATCATCCGAAGAATGGAATCTTCCTGCTGAAGTCTCTCTGGCTAGATCGGCATTGCTAACCGCTTCGATATAGGAATTTCCGGCGTCCAGCGCGATAATTTTTGCCGGGTCGACATCAAAGCCAGTTACGTGCAATCCGCTGCGTGCAAGCGTAATCGCCAGCGGGAGTCCAACATATCCAAGTCCGATTACTCCGGCTTTTGCCTGTTGTGTCAGGAGTTTTTTCGAAAGGTCGGTAAAAGCAGTATTGGTCACGTGATATTCCAGTCTTATCTGGCCTGCGCCTTCGTTCGTAGATGGCTGCTATACGGATAGCTGTCAAGCGACCGCAACCTCACCACTTACGTCACAATCAAGTGACAACGCCCTATTGTTTCAGATTGGGGAAATGCCCATCTAACCAATGTCAATGTAATTAATTAGAGGGCGCCTGTCTGTTTACCTGCGAAAGTCCAGCGTAATTGGCGGATCGACCCCACAGGTGGATTGTTTGCCAGCGTTGACACTGCATCCGGATTCACTCATCCTGTTGTTATTATTCTCCTGTTCGAGCGTAGTTGACACGTTCGACAAATGGCATACGCGGAAAATGGACGTAGCTCGAATTTGTAAGGACGAGGGATGAGCGCGACCCAAGCGGATATTTCCACAATTCTTCTCGACAAGGTGGCAGACTGGGTTACAGAGTCAGCATTGGCTGGAGACAGCCTTGAAGTAATCGTGCGCGGATTTTGCGAGCGCATTGCAGCGGCGGGCCTACCAATAGCCCGCGTCAATCTTTCCTTTTCAATGCTTCACCCCCTTTACGACGCTCTCGGTTTTACCTGGAAGCGTTCAAGTGGCATGACTGTGGAAGGTTACCGCCATAATCCTGGTGAAAAACCCGAACGGTTTCTTCTCAGCCCTTATTTCTATTTGCTCAGCAACAATCTTGAGCATCTGCGGCGGCGCATTGATCTTGATGGGCCATCGGAGTTCCCGGTTCTGGATGAACTCAGACTTGAAGGCATGACTGACTATCTTGCGTTTTTGCAGTCCTTTGGCGGCCAATCGACCCAAGGCATGATGGGATCGTGGGCAACTGATTCCAGTGAAGGCTTCAGCGACCCAATGATTGCCAAACTCTTGCGTTTGCAGAACCATCTTGCTGTTGCGGCAAAAATGGCCGTTCTGGGAAAACTCGCCGACAATATGTTGACCACTTACCTTGGTGGTAATGCTGGCAAGCGCGTTCTCAATGGCCAGATTCGCCGGGGTGATGGCGAGACTATTCGCGCCGCCTTGGTCATGGGCGACATGCGTCAATCAACAGTGCTCGCAGAAAAAGAAGGGCGGCAGGCCTATATTGATACCCTCAACCATTTCTTTGATGCGATCGCCGCGCCCTTCAACCGTGGTGGCGGCGAAATTTTGAGCTTTATGGGCGATGGATTTCTTGCCGTCTATCCTTGCGGCAGGCACAAGGACCCTTCCAAAGTCGCGTGTCAGTCCGCCCTGTCTGCTGTTTCCAAGGCTCAAGCACGCGTTGCCGAACTCAACATCATGCGGCAGCAAGAAGGCCTCAGCGCCATTAAATATGGAATTGGACTGCATGTGGGCAATGTCATGTTCGGGAATGTTGGATTGAAGGACAGGCTGACATTTTCGGCTTTCGGATCGGCCGTAAATGAGGTGCAAAGACTTCAAAGCCTAACAAAGAAATATGACCGCGAAGTCGTGGCCAGCCAGGCCTTTGCCACATATTGTGGAGGCGATTGGACCACTCTTGGCGAGGAAAAATTGCGTGGTGTTGGTCAGAAGGTAACGGTTCTATTGCCGAAACCTGCAGGACAGACCGCGCAGCTTGACGATGCCTATGACGAAATAACTTATGATGGACTTTCGGAAGCCGAACAGGTCATGCTACTTCACAGAGATGCCAAGTCTACTCCGCCCAAACGTCCCCTTTTAGAGAAATTCATGCAATGACAGGAAGATACGTCGCTATGGCTTTTCTTGCGGCAGCTTTGAGTGCAACGGGTGCGGCAGCAGAACCCATAGGCGACGTTCTGATTGATGGTTTCGACGGGAAAGATTTCTCCCCCTCAGGTGGGCTTTATTACCGCCAGAACTTTGAACAGCAGGCTGGTAAAGTCGAGTTTCAATCCGAGATAAAGCAGACCGGTGCTGGGGCACTGAAGTTAAGCGTAAAACCGTTTTGCCCAAAAGTGCGAAAAAACTGCAGCGAGCGTGCTGAAGTCTGGGAGAAAACCCAGCATCGTGTCCCCTATGACCAAGGCGTCTGGTATGGCTTCGCGGTAAAATTTGCCGATCCGATCCCGAAAGATGATCATCGCTATCTGATCGCGCAGTGGAAAAGGGAAATTGGGCCAGAAGCTGTGGGTGATTTCAGCCCATTTTTGGCATTGCGTCTCAATCATGGAAAACTTTTTGCGACGATTGAAACCAATTATATCGCGCCAACAAAGGCAGCAGGCCCAAGCACTGTAAAGGCTTGCAGCGACAAACAGACGCCGGTTTGGTATCGACCTGACACCAATCAGATGCGTGCGCTTATCGCCACTGATGATAAATGGACCCCGCAAGACGGCAAGCAGTTCAACAGTTGCACTGATGCCATTGTTGTAACCGACAGGGGCAACAAGCTGCCTACGCCGGATTCGGGTTGGATTGATTTTGCCATATATACAAAACCAGGCCCTGACGGATCGGGCCATGTCGAGATTTTTGCCAATAATAAATGGATCGTGACCGTCAAAGGAAACATAGGCCACGGAGACAAAGGGCTAGGCGATAATCAATATTTCAAGTTTGGCCCGTATCGCGCGGCCGACAAAACTGAATGGGCGCTTTATTTCGACAATTTCCGCCGCTCCCCGCGCTGTTCCGATGTTCTTGATGCTTCCGTCTGTCCTGTACCGTAAACAAGAGTATGTATTTGATCTACATGGGCAATCGCCATTCAACCAACTGGACTCGGACAAGAGCGTAAGCTAGTCTCGTTCCAGTTGACAGAAAACGACAGCCTTTAAGGATTAAGTCGCTCGCATGGTGTCGGGAACGGATTTATTACGCATTGAGAACCTTGGCATCTCTTTTGCGATGCTTGGTGGACGAATGAATGTGGTAAAGGGCGTCAATCTTCGCGTCCTGCCAGGTAAAGTGACGGCTCTCGTGGGCGAGTCTGGCTCCGGCAAATCCGTTATAAGTCAGTCGGTTATGGGCATTTTGCCCAATACGGCCAGCGTCACAGGTAAAATTCTTTTCACCGATCCTCTAAACGGCAGAGCAAGCGACATATTGCAAATGCGCCCTGACGGTGCTGAGCTGCGAGATCTGCGTGGCAAGCGAATGGCTAAGATCTTTCAGGAGCCAATGACATCCCTGTCGCCATTGCATACTGTCGGCAACCAAATCAGCGAAGTCCTGCAAATCCATACACAGGCGACCAAAGAAGAACGCAGGGCACAGACTGAGGAGATGCTGGGACTGGTAGGGTTTCACAATCCTGCACGCACTTATGACATGTACCCGTTCGAGTTATCCGGAGGCATGCGCCAGCGGGCAATGATAGCGATGGCTTTGATCTGCCGCCCTGCCCTTTTGATCGCAGATGAGCCGACGACCGCCCTCGATGTTACCATACAGGCTCAAATACTTGAATTGTTGAAGGACCTTCAGCAAAAGTTGAACATGGCGATGCTGTTGATCACGCATGATCTCGGTGTCGTGGCCAATATGGCTGATGAGGTTGTGGTCATCTATCATGGCGAGATCATGGAAGCGGGTCCCGTCGATGCTATCTTTCGCAATCCGCAGCATCCGTATTTAAAAGGGCTGATGGCTGCCGTACCGCACTTCGACATGAAGCCAGGAGAACGATTGAAGGCTTTGCGTGAAGTTCCGGTCAATTCGGACACGCTTTGGGCAAAAAAGCCGAAGCCCGAAAACACGCCAGAGATTTTGCTGAGCGTGAAAAACCTGACAAAGACCTATGCCATTCGCAAATCCGGCATGTTTGGCAAGCAGGACAAGACACGCATAAAGGCCGTCAATGATGTCAGTTTCGACATTCGCCGGGGCGAGTGCCTTGGTCTGGTTGGGGAAAGCGGGTGCGGCAAAACCACATTGAGCAAAATTTTAATGCGTGCCATTACGCCCGACAGCGGGAGCGTGACTTTCAACGAAGGCAAGGGAGAGGTTGACGTTCTAGCGGCGCAAGGCGAAGCTCTGATGGAGTTGCGAACCCATATTCAAATGGTTTTTCAGGATCCAGTTTCTTCCCTGTCTCCGCGCATGACAGTCCAGAACATTCTGAGTGAGCCGCTGGAAATACATGGGCGCGGGGATAGAGCCTATCGCATGGAAAAAGTACGAGCCTTGATACAGGCAATCGGGCTTGATCAACGCTTTCTCAACCGCTATCCGCACAGTTTTTCGGGTGGGCAGCGTCAGCGCATAGGAATTGCACGCTCATTGGCGCTTGGACCGCAATTGTTAATTTGCGATGAACCCGTCTCCGCCTTGGATGTCTCCGTGCAAGCGCAGATTTTGAACCTGCTTAAGGATCTACAAAAGAAATTGGGCCTAACCTACCTGTTTATTTCACACAACCTTGCTGTGGTCGACTATATGGCTGATCGGATAGCAGTCATGTGTGCTGGTCGAATTGTCGAGTTAGCACCTTCCGCAATCATTCTGCGCAATCCGATACATCCCTATACCCGCTCCCTTCTCGCGGCTGTCCCTTTTCCCGATTTGGACCGCCCTCTTGATTTTAAAACCCTCAAGGCGAGTGGTGCCTCGGACAAACGAGCCTGGGGACCTCAGTTTTTTGACGAAACCGATTCTAACGATCTTGCCCAGGCTGATCTGGGTGGCGGACACCTTGTTTTGGCCAGACGCAATGTTGACGCCAGGGAGTTACGAGCGTGATAACGCGGCGCGAAGTGCTTGGTACAATCGGGCTTGGCGGACTGGGATGTCTGCTATCTCCGAATTTCGCGTCAGCGGCGGATCGCGATCTGGAGCCCGAATTCCTGTCTGATCAGTTGAGAGCGCGCAGCTTGCCGCCACTTGTCAAGCGATTGCCCACGCGCCCTCGCATTATTGGTCTCAAGGAAATGGGCCGCGTACCAGGCCGTTATGGCGGTACAATCCGCACTATAATCGGTAGCGCCAAAGACATTCGTTTCATGACGATCTACGGATATGCCCGGCTCGTCGGATATGATGAAAAGCTGACGCTGCAACCGGATATTCTCGAGGCATTTCAAGAAGAAAACGACACTGTTTTCACGTTTACCATTCGCGAAGGTCATCGTTGGTCCGACGGTTCGCCTTTGACGGTAGATGACTTCCGGTATTGGTGGGAAGACGTACTTCTCAACAAAGATCTAACCCCCGGCGGTGGATCACTTGATCTGCGTGTCAATGGCAAGTTGCCGCGATTTGAAGTCGTCGACGACCTGACCGTGCGCTATTCTTGGGATGCCCCGAACCCAAATTTTCTGCCCAGTCTGGCAGCACCACAACCGCTCGCTATTCATGGCCCCTCGGCCTATCTCAAGCAGTTTCACAAAAAGTACCAGGACCAGTTCAGGCTTTCTGCGTTGATGCAGGAAAACCGGGTGAAAAAATGGGCCGACCTGCATATCAAGATGGCGCGTGAATACCGTCCAGAAAATCCCAATCTGCCAACGCTGTACCCTTGGCGGAACACGACAGCCCCGCCTTCCGAACAGTTTGTTTTCGAACGAAATCCTTATTTCCACCGCGTTGATGAGAATGGCAGACAATTACCTTATATCGACCGTGTCATTCTGAATGTCAGTTCCTCTTCCATTATCCCGGCAAAAACTGGTGCGGGAGAAAGCGATCTTCAGGCAGCAGGCATTGATTTTAATGATTATACTTTCCTGAAAGATGCCGAGAAGCGCTATCCTGTAAAGGTCAATCTGTGGAAGATGACCCGAGGGTCGCGCGTGGCAATTCTGCCCAATCTGAACTGCAAAGATGAAGTATGGCGCGGTTTATTCCGTGATGCGCGCGTACGCCGGGCACTGTCACTGGCTATTGATAGACACGAAATCAATATGGCGGTTTTTTACGGCCTTGGAACGGCGAGCGCCGATACGGTGCTTCCAGAAAGCCCCCTGTACAAACCAGAATATGCCAATGCCTGGATCAACCATGACCCAGATCAAGCGAATGCTCTGCTCGACGAGGCTGGCCTGCAAAAACGCAATGAAGACAATATTCGTCTGCTGCCGGACGGTCGCCTTGCTGAAATTACCATTGAAACGCCGGGCGAAAGTACACTGGACACCGATGTACTGGAACTCGTGACCGATCATTGGCGAAAAATCGGCATTGCACTTTATACTCGCACATCGCAGCGCGATATTTTCCGCAGCCGTGCACAGGCCGGCAGAATTATGATGTCGATCTGGTACGGCATCGAGAATGGCGTTGCCACTGCAGATATGAATCCGCAGCAATTAGCGCCGACCTCAGATGACCAGCTCCAATGGCCCTTATGGGGCATGTATCACCTTTCGCTCGGCCAGAATGGCCAAGCCCCGGATTTGCCTGAAGCGCAAGAGTTGATACGCCTGCAAACAGGCTGGCGGGAGTCGAGAAGCATGGATGAGCGAACCGCCATTTGGCATCAAATGCTTTCAATTTTTACGAGCCAGGTTTTCTCGATCGGGCTTATAAATGGCACGTTGCAACCCGTGCTTCATTCGAACAAGTTGCAAAACCTGCCGGAACGGGGTCTCTATGGTTTTGATCCCACATGCTTTTTGGGTATTTATATGCCCGATACATTCTGGCTTGAGACGGAGCAAGTTTAGAGATGCTCCGTTATATACTCTGGCGCATTGCCGCCATGATCCCAACTCTGCTGATCATATCCGCGCTCGTTTTCGTAATCATTGAGCTGCCTCCGGGCAACTTCATCGATAGCCAAATTGCAGAAATGCAGGCTCAAGGTGAGACGGTGAACATACAGGATCTGGAAGAACTGCGCAGTCAATACGGCTTGGACAAACCTCCGGTGCTGCGCTATTTTTATTGGGTTGGCGGCATGCTGCAAGGCGATTTTGGTTACTCGTTCGAGTATCAATTGCCCGTTAGCGAAGTCATTGGCGATCGCATGTGGCTGACCATCCTCGTGTCCTTCGTCACTATTCTTTTCACCTGGCTGATTGCTTTTCCTATCGGCATGTATTCGGCGACACACCAATATAGCTGGAGCGACTACGGCTTGACGTTTCTAGGCCTGCTTGGCATTGCCATTCCCAATTTCATGCTCGCGCTGATCTTGATGTATTTCGCCAATGTATGGTTCGGCACGTCCATAGGGCATTTGATGGACCAGCAATACCTCAATGAACCAATGAGTTGGGAGAAAGCGCGGTCCATTCTTTCACACTTGTGGATACCCGTTATTATCGTTGGAACGGCTGGAACTGCAGGAATGATCCGCCGTTTACGCGCCAACCTTTTGGACGAACTGCAAAAGCAATACGTCATGACGGCAAGGGCGAAAGGGCTTCATCCATTCAAAACACTGATTAAATACCCACTTCGCATGGCTCTCAACTTTTTCGTCTCCGATATCGGATCCATTCTGCCAGCAATCATCTCCGGTGCGGAAATTACGGCGATCGTTCTATCACTTGAAACGACAGGCCCCATGCTCATAAAAGCGCTTCAAAGCCAGGATATGTATCTTGCTGGCTCATTTCTTATGTTTCTCGCATTCCTGACCGTTATTGGTGTCCTTATCTCCGATATCGCTCTTGCTTTTCTTGACCCCCGTATCCGGCTTGCTGGCAGGAGCACGAAGTGACGGATCAAATACCTCTCCCCGGCGCGCCCCTGCAGCATTTTGTATCGTCGGCACCGTTCGATCCGATGTCGATCGAGGAGATGACCGAAGCCCAGGCGAAGGTTCATCTCGCCTCTCAACTCAAATTGATGTGGTGGAAATTCAAGCGCCACAGAATTGCCCTGGCATCGGGCATATTCCTGCTGTTGCTCTATGGAATGATCATCATTGCCGAGTTTCTGGCTCCTTATAATCTGCACACACGCAATGTCGATTTTATTCATTCGCCTCCCCAACGCGTCCATCTTTTCCAGGATGGCAATTTCGTTGGACCCTTTGTCTATGGCCGTGAAATGAGCCTGGACATGCAGTCGCTGAAACGCGTCTATACGAACAAAAAGGACGATGTGCAGCCGCTCCGTTTTTTCTGCAGGGGCGATGATTATCGGTTCTGGGGACTAATACAGTCCAATATCCATTTCGTGTGTCCTGCCAAGGGCGGCCAGATGTTTCTTCTTGGTACCGACCGTCTGGGACGAGATGTTCTATCGCGCATCATCTACGGTGCGCGGATATCTTTGACCATCGGGCTGATCGGCATCACCATAAGCTTTGTTCTCGGCATCATTATTGGTGGGCTTGCGGGCTATCATGGCGGTGTCTTTGATCTGCTCGTTCAACGTGTTATCGAAGTTTTACAATCATTGCCTAGCTTGCCGCTGTGGATGGCTCTTGCAGCCATCATGCCGGTGACCTGGAGCCCCATACTGATCTATTTCGGCATAACCATAATTCTTGGCATGCTCGACTGGACGGGTCTTGCCCGATCGGTACGCTCCAAGCTGCTCGCTCTGCGCGAAGAAGATTATGTCTTGGCGGCACAGCTTATGGGAGCCAAGAGCAGCCGCATCATCGGGCGGCATCTCGTTCCAGGCTTTATGTCGCACCTCATTGCAACTGCCACAATTTCCATTCCCGGAATGATCCTTGGCGAAACGGCCCTGAGCTTTCTCGGACTGGGCTTGAGACCACCTATAACCAGCTGGGGCATACTACTCACGGAGGCAAGAAGCGTCAGCGTTATAGCGTTCTACCCTTGGCTCCTTTTCCCGATGGTTCCAGTCATTCTTGTTATCCTGGCGTTCAATTTCTTGGGAGATGGGTTGCGCGACGCCGCTGATCCATACAGATAAGAGGCTGGTAGTTTGCAATTGATCGCCTATTTGAATGATATCGCGCGGGCCTGTCCGCAAAAAAGAAAGTTCCGACAATGATGCGTCGTTTCGAGGATGCACGGATCCTGATGTATAGTCACGATACGTTCGGCTTGGGTCATTTGCGGCGGTGCAGAACTATTGCACATTCGCTTGTTGAAGATTACCGGGGATTGAACATCCTGATCATATCGGGTGCGACCATTGCGGGTGCGTTTGATTATCGCGCGCGGGTGGACTTTGTTAAGGTGCCAAGCGTCATCAAATTGCGAAACGGAGAATATACATCTCTGGCTCGGCATATTGATCTGCACGAAACGCTGAAGATGCGGCAATCCATCATAAGACATACCGCAGAAACGTTTCAGCCTGACATTTTTATCGTCGACAAGGAGCCCATGGGACTCAAGGGGGAAGTTGAGGAAACTCTAACCTATCTCAAGTCGCGAGGAACCACGCTCGTCCTTGGTTTGCGGGAAGTGATGGATGCTCCGCACCTTCTGGAAGCAGAATGGAAGCAAAATCAGGTTATCAACAAGATCGATCAGCTCTATGACACTGTATGGGTCTATGGTCCGCCGGATTTTTATGACCCATTGGTTGACCTTGAAGTACCGGAGACTATCCGGGACAAGATGAAGTTTGTTGGCTTTTTGCAACGCAGCGTATCGCATGAAGCTGCTTCCGTGCATGTTCCTGACGGCGATTATATTCTGGTCACCACGGGCGGTGGCGGCGATGGTGCAGACCTCGTTCACAATGTCATTCATGCCTACCAGCAAGATCCCTCATTACAACATAAAGCGTTCATCGTTCTGGGACCTTATATGCCTGCCAAACAACGGGCGAAGCTGGTAAAGAAAGGCAGTAAAATTCCATACATACAGGTTATCGAGTTTGACAACCGCATGGAGGAATTGATTGCAGGAGCGAAGGCAGTAGTCGCCATGGGCGGCTACAATACCTATTGCGAGATATTGTCATTCGATAAGCCCGCCTTGATCGTGCCGCGTATTGCTCCTCGTGAAGAGCAATTGATCCGGGCCAAACGAGCCGCTGAGCTTGGTTTGATTGAGATGCTGCTGCCTGAAGAAGCTGAGGATCCGTTAAGACTTGCAGAAGTGCTCAAGCGTCTTCCTGAACGGGCACCTCCCTCCCAAAGCGGCAAAGGTGAAGGCATGCGTCTCGAAGGACTGGTGCACATCTCCGAAATAGTTGGCGAATGGTTGGAAGATCGAGAAAATCAACCGCTTCCTGCGGTCGCCGAGTAAGAGCAAGCATTTTGACTGTACGACGTAAAACACTGGTTGTTCTGAAGGGCTATCCGCGTCTTTCAGAAACCTTCATCGCGCAGGAACTGCTGGGGCTTGAACGTGCAGGATTTGACCTCACCCTTATATCCATGCGCAAGCCCACTGATAAGAAACGCCATCCAATACATGATGAGATCAAGGCTCGGGTCGTCTATTTGCCGGAATATCTTCATAACGAACCGCTGCGGGTATTACGCGGCCTGATTGGTAGTTGGAAGCGCCCCGGATTTCGACCGTTGCTTCGTCAATTCTGGACTGATCTCCTGCGTGATAAAACCCGCAATCGTTTTCGCCGGTTCGGACAAGCACTGGTACTGGCCCATGAATGGCCAGACGCCGGCGAATGGTTGCATGCACATTTTATCCATACGCCGGCATCAGTGACTGCCTATACCAGCATTTTGACCGGCGTTCCGTGGACCTGTTCCGCCCACGCTAAAGATATCTGGACTTCACCAGACTGGGAGCTAACCGAAAAACTGGCAAAGGCACGCTGGAGTGTTACCTGCACCCGTTCCGGTTTCGAGCATATGCGCCAACTCACTGATCGAAAAGATGAGGTACATTTAAGCTATCATGGGCTCGACTTGACCCGTTTTGGGCATTTCGACCAACGAAGATCAGACCGCGACGGCACCGATAAGTCTGATCCGGTGCGGATACTTAGCGTCGGCCGTGCGGTGCCGAAAAAGGGTTATGATATCCTTTTACAGGCGCTGGCTCAATTATCGCCTGATATCAATTGGCAGTTCACTCACATCGGTGGCGGTGATGAACTGTCCAAGCTCAAACCGCTCGCTGAATCACTTGGCATATCAGATCGCATCTTTTGGAAAGGTGCCCTCGCTCAAGAAGAGGTGCTGAGCCACTACCGGCAGTCAGATATTTTTGCGTTGGCATGTCGCGTAGCTGCAGACGGTGATCGCGATGGACTGCCCAATGTACTCGTCGAGGCGTCAAGTCAAAATCTCGTCTGCATCTCTACCAATATTTCGGGAATTCCAGAGCTGTTGACCGGCGGAGAAAACGGCTTTGTCGTGCCACCTGAGAACCCCCGTCTTTTGGCCGTCGCCATTGAGCGGGCCATCCGCGAGCCAGATTTGAGACATCGACTTGGTCTGGCTGCAGGGCGCCGCGTTCGAGAGCATTTTGACCATACTTCCAGTATCCGGCAACTTACCCGGCTCTTTGAAGATGAGTGGCAGAAATCATGAAATCACCACGCGTCTTCTTTTACGTCCAGCATCTGCTTGGAATAGGACATCTGGCAAGGGCCAGTCATATTTCGCGCGCGCTTGTCGATGACGGCTTTGATGTAAGCATGGTTACCGGTGGATCAAATGTGCGAGGATTTCCTGGACCCGGCGTAAAGCAGATCGCTTTGCCTCCCTTGCTCGCGGGAAATGCTGGTTTCAACGGACTTGTCGACGGGAATGGCAAGCCTGCCGACGACGATTATCTCAACAATCGTCGCAAGCTTCTGCTTGAAGCTTTCCACGAAGTGCAACCCGATATCGTGATAATTGAAGCCTTCCCTTTTGGCCGAAGACAAATGCGCTTTGAGCTTATGCCGCTGTTGGAAGCTATCAAGACCGCTTCTCCAAGGCCAATATTGTTGGCATCAGTACGCGATATACTTCAGGAGCGGACAAAGCCGGGACGCGATGAAGAAACCGTCTCGCTGATCAAATCGCATTTTGATCACGTCCTGGTCCATGGCGATCCCAATTTTATAGCTCTGCCCGACACTTTTCCATTGGCAGAGCTGATTGCTGACAAGGTTCTTTATACAGGGCTTGTAACCGGACCGGCTCCCTCTCCTGCCGATGACAGTTTTGATATTGTCGTCTCGGCAGGCGGAGGTGCTGTCGGTGCGGAACTTCTTCGATCCGCATATCAGTGCGCCGTCCAATCCGGTTTTAAGGGCAGCTGGTGCCTTATCGCTGGCCCCAATCTTCCCGAGCCTGATTTTGCAGCTCTATCCGCTGAAGCACCTGACAACGTCACCGTTATGAGATTTCGTCAGGACTTTCCTGGTCTGCTTCAAAACGCACGACTTTCAATTTCCCAAGCCGGTTACAATACGGTTTGCGATATACTTCGCGCCAAATGCCGTTCGATCCTCGTTCCGTTCACCGCAGGGGGTGAAACAGAGCAAAGTGTTCGCGCTACGCGCCTTGAATCTCTCGGCTTGGCAATTGCACTACCGGAAGGCGGCTTGAACAGCGATATTCTTACAAGCGCCATTGCATCTGCCGTCAACGAGGCGCATTGGCCAAAACACAACTTGGACTTGAATGGTGCTCAGCAGACCGCAGCATTATTGCGGCGCATGCTCTGAGACTGATTTGTCAGAATAAGCACCGACAGTGCCGTGTTATATGGCGTCATTGGCTCTGATGATGTAAGTTCAGGTGATTCAGCCCACAAGGTCATCTCCACCGCTCCGCCTGTTTCACGATCTAAATTACTGCTGACGTCACAGCTTACGGTTGTTCATGGAAAAAAGTTTAACTCGGTATATCTGGTCGAATACACGACTACAGCAGATATGGATTCTGATCGTTGTAGCCGTTTCAATGATCCCGTATTTTCTATCGTTCGACTTGCCAAAGCAGATTGTCAACGGTCCCATACAAGGTACCGGCTTTGAATCGCCTGGAGCGACGCAGACCTTTATGCGTATCCGGTACGATATTCCTTACGTGGGCGAAGTTACATTCTTTAACGGTCTCGAACTGACCCGCTTCGAGACATTGATGGCGCTCAGCCTGGTTTTCCTTCTTCTCGTCATCGTGAATGGGCTCTTCAAGCTTTATATCAATACCTATAAAGGCCGCCTTGGTGAGCGAATGCTGCGGCGTATCCGCTTTGAACTGATCGATCGTGTACTCCGGTTTCCCCCGTCCCAATTCAAGCGGGTAAAGTCGGCAGAAATTGCCACCATGATCAAGGATGAAGTTGAGCCGATGGGTGGCTTCACCGGCGACGCATTTGTGCAGCCTGCCTTGCTTGGGGGACAGGCTTTAACCGCTCTTGTCTTCATCATCATGCAGAACTTCTGGCTTGGAATGATCGCGGCCGGGATTGTAGCCATACAGGGCGTCGTTATCCCGCGCATGCGCAAGCGATTGCTGGAGCTTGGACGGCAGCGACAGCTGACGGCTCGCGAGTTATCAGGTCGTGTCGGTGAAATTGTCGATGGCATTGGCACCATTCACGGCAATGATACCTCTAACTACGAACGCGCCGATATAGCGGCGCGTCTGGGACTTATATTCTCGATCCGGTACGATCTTTATCAATGGAAATTTTTGGTCAAGTTCATCAATAATTTTCTGGCGCAAGTCACACCGTTTTTGTTCTACTCCATCGGTGGTGTTTTGGCTTTGCAGGGCAGACTGGATATTGGCCAGCTCGTTGCCGTGATCAATGCATACAAGGATTTACCTGGGCCATTGAAAGAGTTGATCGATTGGGATCAGGCGCGTCAGGATGTTCAGGTTAAGTACGCTCAGGTCGTCGAGCAGTTTAATGTGGACCGATTGGTTGATCCCAGGATTCAAGCTCTCGCGCCTACTCCGGCAGGTCGCCTTGAACATTCTTTGCATGCAGTCAATCTAACTGTTCTGGACGATAGCGGCGCACCCCTGCTCAATCATATCTCGGTTGAGATAAATCCTTCTGAAACTGTTGCCGTCGTTGGCAACAGCGCCAGTGGAGCTGAAGCCCTCGCGGAAGCGTTTGCCCGGTTGGTCTGGCCAGATCAAGGACGTATTACGATTGACGGAACCGATTTGCTTGAACTGCCCGAGTCAGTCACGGGCCGCAGGATCGCTTATGCCGCATCTGATACTTATTTCTTCCATGGAACACTTCGCGACAATCTTCTCTACGGGCTTAAACACGCCCCTTTGACGAAGGTCGAATATGAAGGAAAGCAGGCGATCAACTATAAATGGAACATCAATGAGGCACGTCGCGCTGGCAACCCAGAACTCGATCTCAACAGCGACTGGGTGGATTATACCTCTGCGGGTGTGACCGGTCCTCACGACCTTTTCAAAGTAGTGCGACCCGTTCTCGATGCGGTCATGATTTCGCAGGATATTCAGGATATGGCGCTGCGATCATTGGTCAATACCGCCACGCATAGCGATCTTACCGATAGAATCGTCGAACTGCGTGAAGCCCTTCGCAAACGGCTAAAGAAAGAGGGCCTCGAAGATCTGGTCGTTCCGTTCAAGCTGAAAGAGTACAACCCACAAGCAACTATCGGGGAAAATCTTCTGTTCGGCACGATGAAACGCCCCATGATGACCAACCGGAAACTTGCGGCTCATCCTTACTTCCGCTCGGTTCTGCGAGAGAACGACCTTTATATTGATCTGTATTTCATGGGTCTGGAAATCGCTTCGAACGCCGTGGAGCTGTTCCAGGATTTGCCGCCAGATCACCCGTTCTTCCAACAGCTGACATTCATGACGGCTGACGACATTCCAGCCTACCAGATTCTTCTGCAGAAATTGCAGGGCCGTGGATTCGAAGCGGCCTCCCCAGAAGAACGCTCAAACATTATCCGGTTGAGCTTTTCTTATATCGAGCCAAGGCACCGCTTTGGTTTGCTGAATGATGAACTAATGGCCAAGATTGTAGATGCGCGGGCCCGCTTCCATGAAAACTTACCTGCGGACCTCAAGGAAGTCATCGAACGCTATGACCCAAAGAAGTTCATCTCATCCGCAACACTCTTGGACAATGTCCTTTTCGGACGAGTTGGATTTGCGCAAGCGGATGGTACCGACAAACTGCGCGATATAATGCGTGACATCTTCAATAAGCTCGGTCTTTTCGAGAGCGTTCTTTCCATTGGCCTTGATTTCGACGTAGGGTCAGGCGGCAAGCGCCTGACAAATGTTCAGCGTCAGAAATTAAATGTGGCGCGTGCCCTGCTTAAACGATCCGACTATTTGATTTTTAATCGCCCGCTTCCAGCACTCGACCAACGGATTCAGGATAAGATCACTCACAACATTATGGAGAATCTTCACGAAGAGGGCCATTCACCGGCGATCATTTGGGTGCTTTCCAATACGAGCCTGGCCAAGCTGTTCGACAGAGTCATAGTATTTGACAATGGGGCACTGGTGGAAGACGGAACGCATGCTACTCTTCTGGAGAAAAACGGTGTATTTAAACAATTGGCTTCATAAATCCGATGACTGTCACAGGGGATGCTACGCATATGCTGCTCAAAGACGAAGTGGAAATGTTGCGGCGGGTGCCACTGTTTTCGGGCGTTGCTCCCGCAAAACTGAAACTTCTCGCATTTACATCGGAGCGAGTAAGCTACAAGTCTGGCCAAGTACTGTTCAATCAAGGTGATCCAGCTGATGCCGCCTATGTGATATTGTCAGGCGCAGCTGACATTCTCGCCGACAGCCCGAGCGGCGAGATAAAGGTCGCCGAGATCGAACATGATTCAATCGTTGGCGAGATTGCGATCCTTTGCGATGTCTCCCGCACCGCTACGGTGAGGGCAAACTCGCCGCTGGAGGCCCTGCGGATAAGCAAAGACCACTTTATCAAGCTCCTGAGCGATTATCCGGAAATGACGATCGAAATCATGCGCGTTCTTGCAGACCGTCTAAGCCATACAACAACCGAACTCAGTGAAGCTCGCAGCAAACAAAAGCAGCACGCTTCCAAGTAATTATTACCGCTATTGACGCATTACTTGGCCCGTTTGAAGCGAAACAGAGAAATTGCGGGACGGTAGCCCCGACATATATGCTGCCATCATTCGAAACATTGTGGCAAACATGCGTTTGGGTTCCCCATCCTTACTGGTGTCGGATTTGTAGGCTTCGATCAACAATCGATACATCGCCATTCTGTCTGCTGATATCCAGTCTAAAGCCATCTCGCTGCCCATTCGCAAGCGATACCAGTCGCCAATCATATCGAGAGCTGGCACGGAATCCATTTTTCCCAGGGTTTCCGGCACCAAATTTGAGCAGGAACGTTCAGCCTTCAATGTCGGAATGATTTCGTCCCAATCCATGATCTTCTCGGACCGAGCCAGCAGAAACAGATCACCAAGATTCAACTGCCTAGCCAATTGTGCAAGTTTTGGCGGCCACTCCCGCTTCAAATAGCGATGTATGACCAATTGATCCACGTGAGCCGATAGAAACTCGCCATAGTCACTGGCATCCAGCATAGAGCCGACATTCTTTTTTGTGACAGCGATTTCAGTTCGGTACTGACGGTTGATCCTGTTATCTATTGGCACATCGCACAATGAAACTGTCTCGACATTCATCATTTCATCTTCAATCGTTAGAATCTTAAACGCTGGAGGAAATGCAACAAGGGAAGGTACACCTATATTCGTCAACGTGCCTTTGATGTTCGAAACTCTGGCCGTGTCATTCACATGCAGATGGCCACTGAAATGTATGGACACTCCAGCTTCTATAACTGTGTCAGCGACCTTTCCGGACGGTGTTCGCCTGACAGAACTTGTCGTACCAAACAATGTCTTTTCGTCTGCCGCAGTATTATCCATCATGTCGATCATTGGATAATGGGAGAAAGCCAGAAGTGTTTTCCCCTCAAGTCTGGCCCTTGCTGAAACATCTTTCATCCAATCCACGATGAAAGGCTTATGAACAAGCATAGCATTCCAGCCCGCATTTGTGCTGTCTATGAATGCAGCAGAACCTGCATTTGAAAGATCGCCATTGTTAGGTTCAAACACATTGGCATCTATCATAAGCAGCCAAAGATTTGGTACCGGTTCAACCAGATAGGATGCATCCATCAGTTGATATTCATTTTTCCCATCAGCGGAACAGGCATTATAAAGGCGGCTCTCCCAGTCGGTATCTCTTCCAAAAGGCGTTTCCCAATGGATGGCATCTGTTTTTGAAAAAAAGCCTAGATCGGGAAGCTCTTGCAAGCCTGCAGGGTATCCCAAACAGTACATTTTATCGCTGAACACCATCGCCTCGGCGTCTTCATCGATAAATTCACTGTCGCTGGCGACGGTCGTATAGGTGCCATTCGCGTTGAGAAATCGCTTGGCATGATGACGGCCGTTTTGGCCAAAAATGTCGTGATTTCCTGCCGTTCCGACGAAAACGAGGCCATGATCTTTGCTGTAACTGTCGAGCAATTTTTTAAGTGCTGAAATTGTACTGATTTGACCATCGTCGGAATAGTCGCCGAGTAAAACGACGAGGTTGATACCTCGGGCCACGATTTTATCAAGCGCACTCCTTAGTACCTGATAACTCTCATTGAAAACGCGGGTAGAGCGCATCGTATCCGTTAGCCTGCGGGCTATCATCCGACGGCCCTCGACCTCTATCCCCTCAAAATCATAATCGCCATAGAGATCGTGGAAATGAGCATCTGCAATAACGGCGATACGAGCAAATTTGGATGAAGTCATGAGCGAGCCGTTCAAGTGATAAACTATTCTATTTGTATTGGTTAATTGTCATAAACCTTAAAAAGCAAGTTGCTATCGCCTACATATCAACAGAAGCGAATTTTTAATGCGTAGCCTGTCAATAAAAAGGAATACAAGCCTCGCATAACGATCACAGTTTGACTACGATATCCCCCAAAATGGGGAACTAGGTGTAAAGAGCAGAATGAACGACCAAGTATTTCGGGTGAAATTCTGGGGAACGCGAGGCAGTGTTTCGGTTTCGGGACCGGAGTTCGTAAGGTATGGTGGAAATACCGCCTGCATTGAAGTTCAGTGCGGAAACCGCCGATTAATTTTTGATACCGGCTCGGGTGTGCGGCAGGCTGGCGAAGCTTTGTCACGGGAAGGCGTCGAACAGCTCGATATCATTTATACCCATAGTCACTACGACCATATTATCGGCCTGCCCTATTTCACGCCTCTTTATAATCCCATGATGAGCGTCCGTCTCTGGTCCGGCCATCTGGCAGGGCAAATGACGACAGGACAAATGATCAAGCAGTTCATGCGTCCGCCTTGGTTTCCTATAGAATCCGATATTTGCCAAGCCTGTATCAACTTCCAGGATTTTCGTACCGGGGACACTCTCACTCCGTTTGAAAAGGTTGTCATACGCACAGATAAACTCAACCATCCGGGTGGCTGCGTCGGTTACAGGATCGAATGGGCGGGGCGTGTCCTCGCGCTGATATTCGATACTGAGCACGTTGATGGCGAATTGGATCCCGCCGTTCTCGGGCTCATCCAGGATGCTGACCTCGTTGTTTATGACTGTACGTATACCGAAGACGAGATGCCGCGGCGCTTTGGTTACGGCCACTCAACATGGCAACACGGCGTCAAGCTGGCGGAAGCTGCAAAAATCGGCAAACTGGCCTTGTTCCATCACGCGCCTTCCCGGACGGATGACGAGATTGACGAATTTGAACGACTTGCAAAGTTGCGTTTCGAACAAACATTTGCGGCACGTGATTTTCAGGTCATTGATCTTTAGGGCCTATGCATCTGAAGCAGGAAGGCTTTAAATCAGTTCCGCTGCCGAGACCCAGCGGCAACCTCCTGTCTCAGTCGTAATTTCGAACAGCCGCTTCAAGAAAATCCAGGCGGATTCGTCGTGGACGAGGTGATGACCCAAAATACCAATGATACTGTCATCACCTTCAAAACGTCCACGCATTTCCATGACTATTTCGGCGACCAGCTCATTATGATCCCGACAGCCGCGAGTGCCATGCCAATCAATCAAATCAATGTGGGTGTTCACGGCCGGAATATGCCCTTGGCCAGCGCTTCCCTTCCCAAAAACTGAAAGCGCCGCAAATCCCACACTGTTTAAGTGCGGTAGCAATGAAGAATCAATACGATTCCATGGCGGCACAAGTATCGGCAAAGCTTGTTTGGTGAACAACTTAGCGATGCGACTCCTTCCCTCATCAAGTTCGTGGAGCACTACTTTCAAAAGTCGATGATCACCCAACTCCTGTTTCTTTTCGCCTTTCCCAGCATGGTTTTCGTGCGACCAGCCGTGTGTCGCAACGGCGACAAAACGCTCGGGCTTTAACATGTCGGCGAGCGGTGCACCAGCCAAAGACGGTATCACCGCCAATAGTACGGGGACCTCATATTCATTGCTCAGCATCAGCAAACGGTTAAGAGCATCGCTAGGCTCCACGGCATCATCATCGCGTAACCAAAATTGCACGCTCCGACTAGCATTTATCCAGCGAGACAGCTCGTCTCGCAACGGTTGCCAAACGGCATCTTCAATCATCGGTCTTGTTCCGTATAAGATCTCAACAGGAGATTTAACTGCGCTGATGCCAGTTCAAGCGAACGCTCTTTGAAAACAAATTGTCTTGCTGCATTTCCCATAACCAAGCGCCGCTCCTTGTTAAGAGATAAATGCTCAATTGCTCTGCTAAAGGCAGCCACATCGTTTTCCGGCGTAAGAATTCCTGTTACTCCGTTCTTTACGACTTCTGGAACACCTGCCACTGCTTGAGCTATAACCGGCAGGCCAGCTGCCTGTGCTTCAAGATAAGCAATTCCATAGGCTTCGCCAAAACCCGGCCAGACATATATGTCCGATTCATAGAGGATTTTCGTGACTTCCCGGGATTGTTGTTGCCCGAGCCATTCTATGCGATCTTCTCTTATACCGGCAAAACAAGCCTTCACCATGGCGCTGGCAGGGCCGTCGCCAATAATCCTCAATCTCCAGGGCATATCACCCAGAAGCGCCAGAGACGCTGCCAGCATCCGGTAGCTTTCCAGTTTGTCACCCGACCTCATCATGGCAACGGTAACAAGTTGATTGGTAGTAACCGCAGTTGGCTCATCGGAAAAAGCCGCAATGTCGATAAATGGCGGCAATCTTTTCAAGCGCTTTTTAGATACGATCTGCTCAAGTCCGACCTCATCTCTTCGCGTGAAACAGATGTTTACTGCGGCCTGCCGAACGCCATTGACAACATATGATTGCTGTTCTGCCCACTCCTCATCATCGCGGCGTTTGGAATATGAGGCCTCGGCAGTAATGTAAGGCAGTTCAAACATAGTCGCCAAACTCGGCCCCACCAGATCCGGTGCTTTATAATAGGGATGGTACGTAAACCATAGATCGGGCTTGTTTCCCAATTGCCATAGATCTGCGAGCCGACCGCGCTCCTGTTCTGCACCGCCGCGGATCGTGGATAGAAGAGTCTGATCAGGCGTTTTGGTAAAGCTTCTTAGTTCCGAGGCGATCTCTACGCGGTGGCCCGCCCTTTGCATTGCCTGGATTAAAAGCCGTGCCATGGCACGGTCCCCCGAAGGAACAGGATGATTAGGAGATTTCAACGGAGCATAAAAAGCAATGTGCATGTGCGAAGCAATATAACCTTCTCAACAAACCTGCCGCACCATGCGGGAAGATAAACTGCTTCACAAGGGCTCGGCCCCGAGGCTGACGTTTGCCGTCGCTGCAAAATATCGTCAACGATTAAGGCTTTGTCTTGCCATTTTTAACGGGCAGAGCGAGTGCATCGCCCTACTCGCCAAACCACATCGGGTCAACTAAGCTAACCAGACAGAAATTGCTACGGATTTCATGACAGCTTTTGCCACCAATACAATCAGTTCCGAACGATCATTGCGCAGAATACGCTTGATCTCGGGGCTGATTATGCTCGCTTTTGTCATGCTTCATCTGGCCAACCATTCGCTCAACCTGATCTCTCTTAAAGCTGCGGAAGAGGGGCGTCACTGGTTTCTCGCAATTTGGAGAAATCCGGTAGGCACAATCCTGTTTTACGGAGCTGCAGTCACTCACGTAGCGCTTGTCATGAGATCAATTTATCTGCGTCGCACATTGGTCATGCCATTGCGAGAAGCCAGCCAAATCATACTCGGGCTATTAATTCCCGCTCTGTTGATTGAACATGTCGTCAGTACACGCATCCGATATGAGATCGTCGGTCTGCATGACACATATGAATTTGTCATCAGAAGTCTATGGGTTGAATCCTCGGGCAACGCTTTAAGACAATCCTTGGCGCTTCTGGTTGTATGGGCGCATGGATGCATTGGCGTACACTTTTGGTTGCGGTATCGCGACTGGTATTCCCGAGCAGCTCCATTCTTTTTGACGCTAGCAATTCTGCTGCCGGTTCTTGGCCTTTTGGGTTTTGCCTATACGGGGAGAATTCTTGCCAGCGAACCTGTCCAGTCGAGCTACGGCAGCGGTTATTCTCCAATTGGCTCTCACGGCGGCGGTATTGTCAGCCCAGCAGCAGCGCAGCAGCTGATGGTAATAAAGTTCATGCTCTATGGGCTTTTTGTTGCGAGTCTGTTGAGCGTGTTAACCCTGCGCCTTATCCGCAGTTGGCGCGAACGTTTCGATCAAATCGAGATACGCTACCCTGAGGGCCAAACAGTTCGCGTTCCCCGCGGCTTTAGTGTTCTTGAAGCAAGCCGGATCGGCGGTATCCCTCACTATGCAGTGTGTGGTGGAAAGGGGCGCTGCTCCACATGCCGAGTCCAAATAATCGAAGGTGGCGATACGCTGTTGAATCCGGAGGCGACTGAACAGGCAACCTTGAACCGCATCAATGCCGACCCTGATGTTCGGCTCGCTTGTCAGCTGCGTCCCTTGAATAACATCAGCATTGTTCCATTGTTGGTGCCAACTCTGGAGAGCAATTTGCCTGCCAATAGCCAGCAAGTTAATCCTGGCCGCGAGCAAGAAATCGTCATTCTTTTTTGTGATATTCGTAACTTCACCACTCTTACCGAAGCGCAGCTACCCTACGATGTAGTTTTCCTGCTTAACCGCTATTTTGCTATCATAGGCCAAGCAGTGGAACAGGCTGGCGGCCGTTTAGACAAATTTATCGGCGACGGCGCCATGGCTTTGTTTGGACTGCAAGGGCGACCCGAAGATGCATGTCGGCAGGCACTCAAGGCCTGCGCAATTATCATTCGTGAGATAGACCGGCTGAGCGATGAACTTTCGACAGGTCTTGCTATCCCTCTGCGCGTCGCAATCGGCGTTCACTCGGGACCTGCAATTGTGGGCGCCATGGGCTACAGCAATGTGAAGAGCTTAACCGCAATAGGTGATACTGTGAACGTTGCAAGCCGACTTGAAACAATTGCCAAAGAGCTCAATGTAACGCTTGTTGTGTCAGAACCGACAATCGAGAAAGCCGGCTCTGATACCAGTCAGCTCGAAAGCCGTGAAATAACGGTGAGAGGACGAGCCGAACCACTCAGAATCTACGTTGTTACTCAACAGATGAGCGCCTCTTTTCTATGAAAAACCGGTGGGTCCGACGCTTTAATAAGTGGAAATTCGCTCTTGTCGCCCGCTTCTTCGATACCAGGTATGGCCGCGAGCTCTTGATCAATACAATTGGTCCACGGGTCGTTAATTTGACCGTTAATTGTGGCGATCATCTCATGACAGTGTCTCCACACGACTACATTGGGAAGAAAGTTTTTCGCAAAGGCAATTTTGAGCGAGATCACGTTGACCGGTTACTTTCAACTCTCCGGGAAAAGAAGCTTTTGAGCGGTGAAAGTACTTTGCTTGAGATTGGCGGGAACATCGGAACCCAAACGATCTATTTTGCACTGAGCCAGGCATTTTCACGGATCATCAGCATAGAAGCCGATCCTCGCAACTTCGAACTGTTGCAACACAATATTTCTCAGAACCATCTGCAGGCTAAAATACTTCCAATACAATGCGCTGCTGGTGACGTTGAAGGCGAGATTGATTTTTTCCAACATCAGAACAATCACGGGAAAAGCAGTACTTCCAGGAAAAGCAAGCACGATCATAAAATCACCGTGCCTGTAAAACCCGTAGACACAATTCTCTCCGAAGCAAATATATTGCCGCAAGAAATCGGCCTTATATGGATGGATATTGAAGGATACGAACCGGTTGCTTGTAACTCCATGCAGACGCTATTAAAGAGAAAAGTACCGCTCTATATGGAGTTTTCACCGATATTTTACGGCCGGGAACAATCCATCGCTTTCACGCGGTATCTGGGCCGCTTTTATGAGGATTGCCTCATTTTTCGCGAAGATCACGTCGAGGCAATCAAAGTTTCTGCTCTCCCGCTTACCGAACCTCAGTTTGACATTCTGCTACTCCACGCGCCGATATAGGAAATAGCGACCTGGCTTTACGCTTGCTGGAAGCGGCAATTGTTCGAGTGCTGGATGACGCAGCTCAAGCCCGCTGGCCACAATTCCCTGCGGCGCCAAAAGCGCCACCGCCAATTGCGGCAGCCATGTCAGTGTCACAGCATCCTTCTCGTCATATCCGGTACCAATATCAGCATGAACAAGTGCCGCATCCACGCCGACGAATGTTTGTGCCGTGTCGCGTATCTCGCCAATAATCAGGTTATCTGGCTGAGGCGTAGAACTCTTGTGTGATCCGACAGCACGATCAAAAGCAATAATTCTTCGGTCCGGAAATCTTTCACGGAGATGGTCATAGGTTCGACCATTTCCGAGACCCAACTCGATCACAGGCCCGTCCAAATACTTAACACCATCACAAATATGATTGAGGATATCGCGCTGTGCTGTCATCCGGCGGATAAAACTGTCGAGTCTGCTCATATTCTGTTCCGTCATTCCATCGAATGAGTGGCTTATCATGCCAATTGCAAATCCGTCGATCACCAAGCGATCATAAAAAATTGCTCGTACCCATCTTTATCCAGCCTCCACCTCATGTTTGATTGTACTCGCCCGGAGTAAGCCCATCAGCAATGGACCTGATGAGAAGGAGCCGGCCCGGGCCTTATCTGTCAGAGCGCGCAGATATCCGCCCGGACTTAAAATACTTTCACCCTTTTGAAGGATCGCCGAAACAACAATTGCCGCTTCATTGGGACCGAATATCTCCATGGCCTGGTTCCAGGCATCAGGGCTAATCCCGAGGGTTACCCGAACAAGATTTGCGGTTTGTATGAGATCAGACCAACTATTTATCCCGCCGAGTGCGTAATCGATTATGTCAGGGCAAGCTTTTAGGACCAGTCCCAGCGGAAAGGCTTTTGGCGGCTTTAAACCGCTGCGCACCGGTTGATGTGAACTGAGCAGTTCTTTGGTATCAGCTTCATCATTCCAATCCGGATGATCACCACGATCTGCCCCTTGGTCTTTTCTAAAGCCAGGTTCAAAGTCAAATTTAGAGTCTGAGTTTTGATTCTGTATGTGCCGTTCATTTTGAACGTCACTGGCGGTTGATTTAGCTGAATTATTATTGAATTCCAATAACTTCTCAACATCTGCGCGCAAATCAGCCAGACTCACTGCCAATGCCTCGAGACCTACCCTGTCCAAACCTCTTAGGAGCGGGCGCGCAAGGGGCATAAATCTCTCACTGAGGGCATCCCAAGGGCCTTCAAAAGCCTGTTCCTCAGCAAAGATAATCATCTTGGCAATGTCTCTACGATGAAGACTTACCTGCTCTCGCAACATGCGTCTTGCCAGATCCTCAGCGCGAATAGTTGCAGCAAGTTGCTCGTACTCGATTGCCTTTACCACCAAGGGCAGCAGGTCAAAGCCGAATGCGGTCTTCAACTCACCTTCCTGATCGCGGCGAACATAGCGCTTTCCATTCGGGCTATCGCGCCGAATGATCATTCCGGCCTCCACCAAGGAGGCAAGATGCCTGCGCAACGTAACTGGTGCCATCCCGTGGCAACGCAAGGATAGTTCCCTATTTGACGGAAAAACGATGAGATTCGCTGTGCTATCCAACTCATTCGGTTTGTGAAAACTGAGCAATGCGTGAAGCACCGCCAACGCTCGATCTGAAATGCCCAGCAGTGGTCGAGCTTCTGTAATCATGCGGAAAAGTTTCCATTTGTCCGCGACTACATTGACGTCACAATTCTTGACCTCCGTTTGCGCATCCAGCATGGCATACGACATTGGTCGGCGCCCAAAGGGCGTCGTTGTCATTTCCCTGTTCATTGCTTTCACCCTCAATCAGGCAAAAGAAATCTGCTCGCCGAAACGGCGTTAAACGCTTGACAGTGATTCTCGGAAATGCGATTCTCAAGTTGCTTAGACTTTGAGAGGGCTTCCGTGACGTCAGTTTCGGGGGCCTTTTCTTTTGCGATTTCTCTCCAGTTAGAGTTCTCTAATACGCGGTTCACTTTTTTCGCCGCGAAGAAAAGCGGCATAGATCTCAGGCAGATGTGTTATTAAATAATTCCCGAATTCAGGGGCCAGGGTTTCATCGATAGTCAGCTTTGTTTTGCCGTTGGCTTGTTCAATCTGCGCATAGGACAGGCCTTCTTTGGACTTCAATGGATGGATCGAAGGACCGGATTTTCGCGGCGACAGGCTTTTGAGAACCAAAGCGAAGCGGGCATCGCTATCAAGGCGAAGCAACCGCTCCACATCAACTCTGTCTCTCCAGGGAGTATTGTCTTTCTGCAGCAGCTGGGAGAGTTGTTCCCAACGAGGCCGCCCTACTTTCGGAGCAGGGCCGATTATTTGAATGAGATCTTCCGGCAGAGAATTTGCTACAGCGATCATTGTCGACAAATTGCCTTTGTGAACTGCAAGGGCAGCCATAAGGGCGTTGCGGTCAATGCCATGCGCTTCCAGTTTTGCTGCAAACAGTGCACGCTCAATGAAGGAAAGGTCCTTTCTCTCCAGATTTTCCTTGCCTTGCGCGACAATCAATTCTTCATCGGAAAGATTGCGAACAATTGCTTTAACAGGCCTGCCTATGGCACGAAGCGCGGCAAGGCGCCTGTGCCCATAGGCTACCTGGTAACGACGTTCATCGAGTGGATTTGGGCGTACCAGAATTGGAACTTGCTGGCCGTGTTCTTCAATGCTGGCTTTAAACTCATTGAAGTCACCCGCATCGACATCATCAAGTCGATCACGAACAAACGAACCGTCGATCAGACTCGCCTCGATTTGGACGATATGCTCACCAGAAGCAATTTGATCACGCAATGCCTGCGCCTCATCAGCATCCTCCGAGAGGCTTTGCAACGACAATCCCATGGCCTTCAGTGAGCCAGACTTTTGGGTAGGCTTGGCATGACGATGTTCGGTATGTGACGCATCATTGATGGGCGTCATCATAGCTTTAAGAGCGTCTCTACGTTTATTCATAGAGCCCTCCCCCACGCATCGCGCACCAGTTCTTCTATCTCAAGATTCACTGCATCGAGCGCTTCAATTGCCCTGTCATAGGTTGCACGCGTGAAATACTCCCGGCCAACCTCGTACAATGTCTGTTTCGTCAGTCCCGCATCCGAGATCGCAGTAGATTTCAAGAGTGCGTTCGTTAGAACCCGCTCGCCAAAAAGGCTTTTCAACAAACCAACAATTTGGCCTTGCGGACCATCGCTCGGTTCATATCGTGTAACCACATAGCGGAAAAAATCGTAATCGGCATCACCGCCAGCCTGCTCAACAACCTCAAGCAGACCTGCTGTCATGTGCAGAAACTGCGACATCGAAGCGACATCGAGCATTTGCGGATGAATTGTTACAAGCACACTTCGCGCCGCGCACAGAGCAGATAGCGTAAGGAAGCCAAGCGAAGGCGGGCAATCCAAAACAACAACATCGTAGCGATCGTCTACCGTTGCCAAAGCATTGGCTATGCGGGAAAAGAAAAGTCTTTCCGTTCCCCGGCGCCGCTCCGCAAGAATACGTGGCGTATCGTGCTCGAACTCCTGTAGCTCTAAATTGCCGGGAATGATGTCGAGCCCAGCGAAATAAGTTTTGCGGATAATGTCCGCAATCGGCCGCTGCTGATCATCATAGCGAATAGCACCATAGATCGTATCGTTGTCTTCCAAATCGAATTCAGGCTGAATGCCGAATAAAGCAGACAACGAGGCCTGTGGATCAAGGTCGATAGCCAGCGTCCGATAGCCTCGCATTGCAAAATATTGCGCAACATGAGCCGCGGTCGTCGTCTTGCCCGAGCCACCTTTAAAGTTCGTCACGGCAATGACTTGCATATGTTCGTTGCCTTGGCGAGACGGCAGATAACTCTTTTTTGACTTAGCCAAGTAGCGCCGTATCTCATGAACCTGTTCAAGAGAATATAAACGGCGACCGCCAGAGGTTTTTTCAGCCTCAGGTCCTTCGCCAGCCAATGACAGATGCCGGATATAGGCGTCGGTAATACCGATCAGGCGAGCAGCTTCACCTGACGTAAACTTTCTTAATTCTTTTTCTGCAGTTGGCGGGAAAGCACGCGACCGCAACTCCCGTAGCTGCGCGCTAAGAAGATCTGCGTCCGCCTCGACCAATCGCGTAAGCGAGCGAACTTTCTTGCCGGTACGGTGGCTCTGGTCTTTTTCAGTTGGAGACAACATACACGCTTAAAATCCAATTTCTGATATCAAAGCGTAAATTCAACTGAGTCTGACTGAGTCGTCAAGTGATTTCAGATTGAGTCACAAGTTACTGGTTTTTATCGGATCTCCATCAGCCAAGAATTAAAGCGGTTTATCACGCGTGCTGCAGTCCGCCTGCACTCTCGATAAATCGGATAACTTCATCCAGCCCGTCTCTGCGCAACATGTCGGTGAAGACAAAAGGTTTCGGCCCGCGCTGGGTTTTTGTATCACTGGCCATGACGTCGAGATCGGCGCCAACATAAGGTGCCAGGTCTTTTTTGTTGACGATCAGGAGATCTGAACGTGTGATTCCCGGGCCTCCTTTGCGCGGTATCTTTTCGCCCTGGCAAACAGATATGACATAAAGGGTTATATCGGCGAGATCGGGGGAAAAAGTTGCAGCAAGATTGTCGCCGCCCGACTCAATAAACACAATATCGAGATCGGGATGTAGCTGGTTCATTGCCGCGATGGCCTGAAGGTTGATCGTTGCATCTTCGCGGATCGCCGTATGGGGGCAGCCACCAGTTTCGACGCCCATGATCCTGTCTTCCGGCAGTGCCTGCAATCTGTTGAGGATCAACGCATCTTCCTTGGTATAAATGTCGTTGGTGACTACAGCCAGCGAATAGCGATCACGCATGGCTTTACACAGCATTTCAGTGACAGTTGTCTTGCCTGATCCTACGGGACCGCCAATACCAACGCGAAGTGGACCATTCTTTGAAATCATGACCTGAAAACCCGGGAATATTGCGTTTCATGACGCATCGCCATGATGTCGGAAATCACGGCACAGGTGCCAAGATTATCCAGTGTGGATTTTGCTGCCTTGCTTGAACAAGACTGTATCTGTTCTTCCAGTCCTGCCAGTATCGCGACGCCATCGCGCTGCCCCAAGGGGACGAGCCGCACCGCTCCTTGAATCAGATTGGATATAAAGCCGTGTAAGAAAGCACAAAGTGCTGCTTCAATCTCAATACCATGAGCTCCGGCTATCGCGCCTACGGCAACAGGACTGGCAACTCGGGAGGGCAACCTTTCCGACACTGGATTTGGCCATGCTTGCGCTGCACTCAAAAATGCTTCGCCCTGCAGCATTGTTTCCATGTGCCGCTCGCGGGAGCCAGCGAGTGCTTCCGCCAAATCCGCGATCTGTGAAAAATCGGAGCCGCTTTTGGCAATCTGATGGCTTTGAGCGAAAAGCACCGCATCATTCCATCCCGAGCCTTCATTTAAAATATCGATGAGCCAATCTTCAAGGCTCTGCCTGTCATGAACCAGCCCGTGATGAATTGCCTGTTCAATACCGTGGCTGTATGAAAATGCGCCCACCGGGAAAGCGGGGGAAAGCCAAGTTATCAAACGAAGCAATGCCCCATTGTCAATCATGATGGTGATGTGATCCGTTGGAGTGATGATCGTGGCTATGTCCACTATGATAGGCACCCCGTAGGGGCTGAAAAGGAGCCGTAATCTCGCCTACGCGTGCACCAAGCCCTTCCAGCATTGCCTTGATCACATGATCCTGAAGAATGAGAATTCGAGATTCCTCAAATTGGGCAGCCAGATGGCGATTGCCCAGATGCCAGGCAAGTTCCGTCAAGTGCTTTTGATCGCGCGGCAATACTTCGTAGAGCGCTTCTTCCGCGGCGACAATCTCCGCAAGACTTCCATCTTCAAGGACCAAAACATCTCCGTGGGCAAACAGAACAGGCTCCGGCAGATCAACCAAAATCTGTTCGCCCTGCTGCAGCGTCAGGACCTTCCGGCGTAAATGTCGCTCATCATGCGCAAGAACAATTGTGTCGAAAGGTATCCCCTCAAAATGACCTGAATGGTCATGCCCTGTGACACGTCTCATATTTCGAACTCCTCAATAAAATCGTCATTCATGCGAATAAAGAAATCCAGCGGTGGCGCAGCGCCTGTGAGTTGCGACAGAAGCGTATGAGCCTGCCCCCGATGATGCGTCTGATGATTGAAAATTTGTGTCAGGCACCGGTCGAGCGTCGAAATAAAGGGCGCTCCATTCAGCATAACCCAGTGAAAAGGTGCGGAAATGTCAGCTTCTTCCATAGCTTGGATAACGTCAATAATATGCTCGTCAAATGCGATACGCGCGGTGCGCAGTTCGCCGAAGGTATCGTGTAAAATGACGTCATATGACGGCAATGCGTAGAGATTGCCGGTAAATCTGCCAAACCACAATTTGTCGACCGCAAGCAGGTGGTTCAAGGTGCCGTGCATTGATTTGAAGTAGGCCCGGCGATCTGCAAAGTAATCTTCCTTGTCTAACAGAGCGGCGGCCTCATAGATCTGCTTATTTGCCCATTGGTTATAGCGAGCAAGCCTTGTAAAATGATCTTTCATTGACGCGCTCAGAACAGAAAATAACGCTGCGTCATAGGCAGCGTGACGGCGGCTTCGCACGTCAACAATTCACCGTCAGCCCGAACTTCATAGGTTTCGGGGTCAACTTCCACATGCGGCGTTGCCGAATTATGTACCATCGACGACTTGGAAATGCCTCCGCGCGTATTCTCGACCGCAACGAGCTCCTTTTCAACTTCCAAGGTCGATCGAAGACCATTTTCAACCGCTGCCTTACTGACAAAGGTCACAGATGAAGAAGTAACAGTCTTGCCGAAGGCCCCGAACATAGGGCGATAATGCACCGGTTGCGGCGTCGGGATCGAAGCGTTCGGGTCCCCCATCGGAGCAGCAGCAATGGAACCGCCAAGCAGCACAAGGTCAGGTTTGACCCCAAAGAACGCCGGATTCCATAAAACAAGGTCGGCACGCTTGCCAACTTCGATTGAACCAATATGACGGGAAATACCCTGCGCAATAGCCGGATTGATCGTATATTTGGCTATGTATCGCTTCACGCGGAAATTATCATTATCCCCCTGTTCCTGTGGCAAACTTCCGCGTTGGCGTTTCATTTTGTCCGCTGTCTGCCAGGTGCGGATCAGAACTTCGCCGACACGGCCCATGGCTTGACTGTCCGAAGAGATGATCGAGAACGCACCGATATCGTGCAGAATATCCTCTGCCGCAATCGTTTCCTTACGGATACGGCTCTCTGCAAACGCCACGTCTTCGGGAATGGATGGAGAAAGGTGGTGGCAGACCATGAGCATGTCGAGATGTTCTGCAATGGTATTTCTCGTGTAGGGGCGTGTCGGATTGGTCGATGAGGGGATCACATTGGGAAGCCCACAAATCTTGATGATGTCGGGCGCGTGTCCACCGCCCGCCCCTTCAGTATGAAAGGCATGAATGGTGCGCCCTTTGAAGGCAGCAACCGTATCCTCGACAAATCCGCTTTCGTTCAGTGTGTCGGTATGGATCATCACCTGCACGTCATACTGGTCAGCAACAGTGAGGCAATTGTCTATCGCAGCAGGCGTTGTTCCCCAGTCTTCGTGCAGCTTCAAAGAGCACGCGCCTCCGAGGATCATCTCTTCCAGCGCTGCTGGACGTGATGCGTTGCCTTTGCCGGACAGACCAATGTTCATCGGTATCGCATCAAAGGAACGGATCATGCGCGCCATATGCCATGGTCCGGGTGTACATGTCGTAGCCAAGGTTCCGTGAGCCGGGCCCGTACCACCACCGAACATGGTGGTTACTCCCGACATCAAAGCCTCATCAATCTGTTGCGGACAGATGAAGTGAATATGCGCGTCCATTCCACCTGCAGTGAGAATTTTTCCTTCGCCTGCAATAACTTCGGTTCCCGGCCCAACAATGATCGTTACACCTGGTTGCGTGTCCGGATTGCCAGCCTTGCCGATGCCAGCAATCTGTCCATCGCGCAAACCAATATCGGCCTTGAATATTCCCGTCACATCGACCACCAGAGCATTGGTAATCACCGTATCTACGGCGCCATCTGCTCGCGTGACCTGACTTTGGCCCATGCCATCCCGAATGACCTTACCGCCGCCAAATTTTACTTCTTCGCCATAGATTGTGAAATCATTCTCAACCTCAATAAAGAGTTCGGTGTCGGCCAGCCTAATTTTGTCTCCAACTGTTGGGCCAAACATCTGGGCATAGGCAGATCGTGTTATTCTGGCTGGCATCTCAGAGCTTCCCCATGATTTTCTGTTGGAATCCATAAACCACGCGGTCGCCGCCAAACGGTATCAATGTCACATCGCGTTCCTGACCTGGCTCGAAACGCACAGCCGTGCCGGCCGCAATATCCAGCCGCATGCCCCGGGTCAGTTGCCGATCAAAAACCAATGCCTCATTGGTCTCATAAAAATGATAGTGCGATCCGACCTGGATTGGACGGTCACCTGTGTTGGCGACTTTCAAGACAGTGACGGGGGCTCCGACATTCAGTTCGATGTCCCCTGCCACCGTTATAATTTGACCGGGAATCATACTCATGCTCCAAGCGCCAACCAAAGACCAATGAATGCTGTGCTCGCACCCGCTACGCGGATGATGGCGCGCCCGATACCGGCACCCAATAAAGCACCAGCAGCCAGCCCCGTAACGTGAAGCAAAGTTGTGGCAAGCGCAAAGCCAAGAAGATAACTGCCAGCGGTGGCCGTGCCCATTTCACTACCGTGGGCATAACCATGAAAGAGTGCGAAAAAACCGACGAGAGCCATTGCCAACGACGTTGGAACCTTGAGTGCCACGGCAGCAAACAATCCGATAGCGACAACTGAAGCAAGAATTGCAGGCTCGGCAAATGGTAGCGTCACGCCGGCGATAGCCAACAAGAACCCTGCAATCATTGTGCCAACGAATGCAGCCGGAACCAGCCACATGGCGCGTCCCCCAAGCAGTACGGCCCATAGCCCAACGGCTACCATCGCCAGCATGTGGTCCGCGCCAGAGATTGGATGGGAAAAACCTGCACCGAACGAGCCGTGTTCCGCAGGGTTGATATGAGCAAGGGCAGGAGTGGTCGCTGCCAAGGCCAGAGGCAAAGTCAATAACAATATTTTCTTCATGAGTTTCTCTCTAAATACCAACTACCGGATCGGTTCGTGAACTGTGACAAGCTTGGTGCCATCGGGGAAGGTTGCTTCGACTTGAACGTCGTGAATCATCTCGGCGATACCCTCCATCACCTGACTACGTGTGATCACATGCGCGCCAGCTTCCATGAGATCCGCGACGGATCGGCCATCACGCGCGCCCTCAACGACAAAGTCGGTGATCAAAGCGATAGCTTCGGGATGATTGAGTTTCACACCACGCTCCAGACGGCGCCTCGCCACCATGGCTGCCATGGAAATCAGCAGCTTGTCCTTCTCGCGCGGCAGTAAATTCATCGTTTGATTTTCCTTTTATGTTGTCCATATTCGCGGCAGATCTTCGCCGCCATTCAGCAGGCCGAGCAGCGGGATGAGGCGCTTGCGCAGGTGGTAAGCGTCAAAATCTACCAAGCGAGCCACAAGCTTGCCCATCCATACTGATGCGCCTCCTTGATCACCTATGATTAGACGCGCCGGATCAAGTAACCGCTCGCAATCCGGAGAAACTAAAAGTACCGTTGCTACCGCATGATAGCTTCCAAGCAGGGCTGGCCGTTTCAATGATGACCCAGCCTGAGGACCGATGGAAAAATTCTCGGCGTGGAGTAGTCTGCCGTCTTGCCGGATACGCCACTGATCAGAAAACTGCGCAGTTTCGATTGTCTCGCCAAAGGCCTTTCGCCCGAATATGGTGGATTCAACCAGCAAAGCCCGCGCACGCGCAGCAAGATTTACATTTAGCGTTCGCTTGAGATCGGCTTTTTCGAACAGAATGGTTTCTTGCGGTAGCCATGCAACATAGGAATCAGGTCCAACGTCAATTTGGGTCGAGACGGTGGCGACTGTCCCTGAAACAGCTTTATAGATTTTCTCGCAAGCCTGGGTCGTTATTTGAGCCGCGCAATGATCGCCGAGGGCAAAACTCCACTGCATCGCATCGCCGCCTGTAAGACCACCTGCACTGTTGATCATGACTGCTTCCAGATAGGTTCCAGAACTGACTGGAAAGCGCAGTTTCGCACACCCCTCCTGAAACAATGTGGAAATCCGCGTTTTTCCCTCTACCCGCCGTGCCGATAATCGTCCTGCCCCGGATGCGCGCTGCGCCCGGTTTTGAACAATCGTCGGCTGGCCGAGCATATCCAAAAATTGTAACCCCAATGGTCAGACCGTCAGATGCCGGCGCGCTTCAGTCGTGTCGAGAATTTCCGCAGCGCCCTCGGCGACGATCTCACCTCGATCCATGATGTAAACATGGTCCGCGAGTTCGCGACAAAAGTCGAGATACTGTTCGACAAGAAGTATCGTCATTCCGAAAGAATCTCGCAGGTAAACGATGGCGCGACCGATATCCTTGATTATCGACGGCTGGATTCCTTCGGTGGGCTCATCAAGAACCAGAATTTTGGGGCGCATGACCAATGCGCGCCCGATGGCGAGTTGCTGTTGCTGGCCACCGGAAAGATCACCGCCACGACGCGACAACATGGATTTCAGGACGGGAAACAGGTTGTAAACATCCGAGGGGATATTTCGTTCGGAGCGGGGAAGCTGCGCATAACCGGTTTCAAGGTTCTCCTTAACGCTCAAAAGCGGAAAAATTTCACGGCCTTGCGGTACATAACCAATGCCATATTTCGCCCGCGTGTATGGGGCCATACCATTGAGTTCAACACCATCGAACATCACTTTACCCGCGCTGATATTGTGCTGGCCGGTAATCGCTCTCAATAAGCTTGTTTTACCAACACCGTTTCTACCGAGCACGCAGGTGATCTTTCCAGCGTTGGCGTCCAGCGTAATCCCCCGCAAGGCTTGCGCCGCGCCATAATGCAAATTGACTTGTTCAACAGACAGCATGGCTCACCTCCCCAAATAGTTTTCTATGACTCGGGGATCATTACTGACGAAATCAAGTGACCCTTCAGCAAGTACCGAGCCTTCAGCGAGGCATGTGACCCGCACGCCAAGATCGCGGATGAAGCCCATATCATGTTCAACAACGATGACCGCCCGGGATTTCGCAATCTCTTTGAGGAGAGCGGCAGTTTCAGAAGTTTCCGCATCGGTCATTCCCGCGACCGGCTCATCAACAAGCAAGAGTTTGGGCTCATGCGCCAGGAGCATACCGATTTCCAGCCATTGTTTTTGCCCATGGCTAAGATTGGCAGCCAGTTCCTCCTTGCGTGCGGTCAGTCGCACGGTTTCAAGAATTTCATCGATACGAGCGCTATCCTCTGGCGATAGATTGTAGAATAAGGTCGCAAAGGTTCCCCGCTTACGATTAAGCGCCAGCTCGAGATTATCCCAGACAGTGTGGCTTTCGAACACTGTGGGCTTCTGGAATTTGCGGCCGATGCCAAGCTGAGCGATATCAGCCTCGTCTCTGGTCGTAAGATCGATGTTATCTTCGAAGAAGACCTCACCCTCGTCCGGCCGGGTCTTTCCAGTGATAATATCCATCATTGTCGTTTTACCAGCACCGTTCGGGCCAATAATTGCCCTTAACTCACCGGGAGCAATCACAAAAGACAAGGCGTTCAGTGCTCTAAAGCCGTCGAATGATACGGATACATTGTCCAGATACAACAGGCTCTTTGGTTTGATGTCGGACATGATCTACTCCGCAGCCAGTGGTTCAGCAGGGATATCAGCGTTCTTTTCGGCATTCTTGGCTTTAGGCAGGCGATTAAAGGAAAGCGCTCTGGTTTCATCGTTTCTGGATTTCAATATTTGCTGAATGGTCCCAACGATGCCTTTGGGCAAGAACAACGTGGTTGCAACGAAAAGTGCTCCCAGCGCAAAAAGCCAAATTTCCGGAAACTGTGCAGTGAAAATACTCTTGCCGAAATTCACAAGTGTAGCCCCAATGATGGGGCCAATGAGTGTTCCACGTCCTCCAACGGCGGTCCAGATGACGACTTCGATCGAATTGGCTGGTGCAAATTCACCGGGATTGATAATCCCGACCTGCGGAACGTAAAGCGCACCGGCAACACCCGCCATCATTGCGGAAATGGTGAAGGTAACGAGCTTGTAATTTTCTGGTCGGTAACCGAGAAAGCGCGTCCTGCTCTCAGCATCGCGCAGACCAACCAGAACCTTCCCAAATTTTGATCGAACGATAGCTGAACTGATAAGCAGCGCGACTGCCAGCGCGAACGCAGACGCGGCGAACAGGGATGCCCTCATGCCTTGCGATTGAATGTTGAAGCCTAGCAAGTCTTTAAAATCGGTAAGGCCATTATTACCGCCAAATCCCATTTCATTGCGGAAAAAGGCGAGCAGTAAGGCATAGGTCATCGCCTGCGTGATAATGGACAGATAGACGCCTGTTACACGCGAGCGGAATGCCAGCCAGCCGAACACAAAAGCAAGAATACCAGGAACAGCGAATATCATAATGGCGGCGAACCAGAAGTGGTCAAAGCCATACCAATACCAAGGCATTTCCTTCCAATTCAAAAACACCATGAAATCCGGCAGATTTGGGTTTCCATAGACGCCGCGTGCGCCGATCTGGCGAACCAGATACATTCCCATGACATAGCCGCCAAGGGCGAAGAATGCGGCATGTCCAAGAGACAATATCCCGCAAAAACCCCAGACAAGATCAAGCGCCAGGGCTAGCAATGCATAGGTGAGATATTTTCCAAATAGCGACATCGCGTAGGTTGGAATATGAAATAGATTGTCGGCTGGCACTAAAAGATTAAGTGCGGGTACCAAGCATGCAATGGCCAGAAGGATTGCAATGCAGAGGGAGACATTCCTGTCGAGCGATTTAAAAACGAACGCGCTGATCATGCTTCCACCGCCCTTCCCTTGAGTGCAAAGAGCCCGCGTGGCCGCCTCTGAATAAAAAGAATGATGAGAACCAGGATAAGAATTTTGCCAAGAACCGCACCGGTATATGGTTCAAGGAGCTTATTGACGACGCCAAGCGAAAGTGCCCCCACAAGCGTGCCCCAGAGATTTCCAACGCCGCCGAAAACTACAACCATGAAACTATCAATAATGTAGCTTTGACCAAGATTGGGTGAGACGTTATCAATTTGCGAAAGGGCAACGCCGGCAATCCCAGCAATGCCTGAACCAAGGGCAAAGGTAAAAGCATCGACCCAAGGGGTCTTGATACCCATTGATGATGCCATCCTTCGGTTTTGCGTAACAGCACGCATCTGCAACCCAAATCTCGAGCGCTTAAGCACGAACAGCAACGTCAGGAATACGCCTGCAGCAAACACCACAATCCACATGCGGTTATAGGTCAGCGTCATACCACCAAGTTCGAAACCGCCTGACATCCACGACGGGTTTCCGACTTCACGATTGCTGGGACCGAAGATTGAACGAACGCCCTGCTGCAGAATAAGCGATACGCCCCACGTTGCCAGCAATGTCTCCAGCGGTCGCCCATAGAGAAAACGAATAATTCCACGCTCAATTATAAGACCAATGACACCCGTAATAGCGAACGCAACCGGGAGTGCGATAATCAATGACCAGTCAAAAAGATGCGGATAGGACGACCTGATTATCTCTTGGACCATGAACGTCGTGTAGGCGCCAAGCATCACCATTTCACCATGGGCCATATTGATGATGCCCATCACACCAAAAGTAATGGCAAGGCCGATAGCAGCCAGCAAAAGGACGGATCCAAGAGACAAGCCGTACCAGACATTCTGGCCGACATCCCAAAGCGCCTGAGCAGACTGTAACGCATTTATGGTATTGTCTATGTCTGTCCGAAGCTCGCCATCAGCGTTTGCCTGAGCGGCACTCAAGATGCCAAGAGCATCTCTGTCACCACGCTCTCCGATTGTTGTTACAGCGGCGCGCTTGTCATCAAGCGAGCGATCTGACTTTAAAATAGCAGCGGCCCTCGCCTGCTCCATGACAGATTTGATATAGGTGTCTTTCTCGCTTGTTATTGCCGTCTCTATGAGCTCAAGCGCGTCTGTGCTCGGCGAGGAAAAAACTGAACTGGCCGCCCGAAGTCTTATCTCCCTATCCGGGCTGAGCAGCGTGAGCGCTCCAATGGCGGTTTTGACAGCGCGACGCAGACTATTATTAACCTTGATGCGCTCGAAATCGGCTTTCGCCCCTTGTCCCGCTGACGCCCCGGTTACAGCATCAGACAGGTTCAGTTCACTACCATTTTCCTTGACTACAAAGACGGTCTTATCGGCTTTTCTCACATAAAGGTCACCTGCTGCCAGCGCTTCAAACACTGGGACAAGCGCAATATCGCCAGTACGGGATAGTTCGGCGATCTTATCGGCAACCTGTGAAAAGTTACCCTGACCCAAGGCATTTATACCCAAGCGATTATTCTGATCGGCCCAACTTTCCGATACCGGAACAAGCATGATCAGACAGATGATGAGCATAAGTATTTTGATTGCGCGATACATGAATTTTGAAAGAGCTCTGTGGCCCTCTCCTCTAGTCGAGCAAATGGAAAGTCACGGGCTGGAGCGCCCGTGACTCAATTCAATCATTAGGAGCCTTTGCCGCCACATTTGCCGGTTGCGACATTAAAATTGCCGCATGACATTGGCTTGCGCCAATCAGAGATAAGATCTTTGGAATCCGGCAGATAGTCGGACCATTCATCCCCTACCAGCAATCCGGGTGTTTCGAACACGGTTTCAAACTGGCCGTCCGATTGAATTTCGCCAATGAGGACAGGCTTTGTGATGTGATGGTTTGGCATCATCGTTGAGTAGCCGCCGGAGAGATTGGGCACCGACACGCCGACAATGGAATCAATGACCTTATCGGGATCTGTGGTTCCGGCGGCTTCGACAGCTTTCACCCACATATTGAAACCAATATAATGGGCCTCCATTGGATCGTTTGTTACGCGCTTGTCGTCCTTGGTATAGGCTTTCCAAGTCTTGATGAATTCGGCGTTGGCCGGTGTGTTGACCGATTGGAAGTAGTTCCAGGCCGCCAAGTGACCGACGAGCGGTGTCGTATCAAGTCCGGCAAGCTCTTCCTCGCCGACAGAAAATGCTACAACCGGAATATCTTCAGCCTTGATGCCTTGATTACCGAGCTCTTTATAAAACGGAACGTTTGCGTCGCCGTTGATGGTTGAGACAACGGCCGTCTTCTTACCCGCGGAACCAAACTTCTTAATGTCTGAAACGATGGTCTGCCAGTCTTTATGTCCGAAAGGCGTGTAGCTCACCATGATGTCTTCAGCCGCAACACCCTTGGCCTTCAAATAGGCCTCGAGTATCTTGTTGGTTGTGCGCGGGTAGACATAATCGGTGCCAGCAAGGACCCAGCGTTCGACACCTTCATTTTCAGCAAGATAGTCGACAGCAGGAATTGCCTGCTGGTTGGGTGCTGCGCCAGTATAAAACACATTGCGCTCGCTCTCTTCACCTTCATACTGGACAGGATAGAAGAGCAAATTGTCCAACTCTTTGAAAACCGGCAACACCGATTTGCGTGATACGGAAGTCCAGCAGCCGAAGACGGCAGCAACCTTGTCCTTTTCGATGAGGTCGCGGGCTTTCTCAGCAAAAAGCGGCCAATCTGAAGCCGGATCAACAACAACAGCCTCAATTTTCTTGCCAAGAATCCCGCCTTTTTTGTTTTGCTCATCAATGAGCATCAACATGGCGTCCTTAAGCGTGGTTTCAGAGATGGCCATCGTTCCCGAGAGGGAATGAAGTATGCCGACTTTGATCGTATCTTCTGCGGCAAACGCGCCCTGAAGCGCTGTTGCAGAAAGCATGGCGGCTAACAGAGCGCCTTTAACGTGTGCTTTAATATTCATCATTATGTCCCCACTGTTTTGAACGACGCTGATTGCGCCTTGTTATCCAGGTGCGGCAGAACAAATCCGCTGCGTTTAGGGACTATCCGCTAGCCAACAACGATCCCACATACGTTAAACGACGTAGAGACGATGACCTAAGTTGGCAGATCAGTGCTTTCTTCCGTATCGCATCCGGTGTTTAAGTAAGAAAAACACCATCCGGTCGGCGCTAGGATTTACACGTCGGACCATTGCACGGGGAAAACAGGGCGAATGGTTGCGCGCCAACGCATCGTTCCTATCAGACGCGACTATAATCGCTGGGTAGCGGATCAGACCTTGGAAGATTACGCCCTTCGCTTTACTGCGAAGAGCGCTCGCCGTTATTCATCGCAACGCATTGCCCAAACCGCAATTGGCGCAATTTCATTTCTGGCGTTGGAGGCTATCGGCGGCGCCGTCACGTTATCCTACGGCACGACCAATGCTGTAGCTGCGATTGCTGTTGCCTGCCTCGTTATGCTTTGTGTTGGGCTGCCAATAAGCCGTTATGCCATCCGCCACGGTGTTGATATTGACCTTCTGACCCGCGGGGCAAGCTTTGGTTACATCGGGTCAACAATCACCTCTCTGATATATGCAACGTTCACATTCCTGCTTTTTGCTATCGAAGCGTCGATCATGTCCGGTGCTCTGGAGTTGGCTTTCGGAATTCCATTGTGGATTGGGTATATTATCAGCGCCGTGGTTGTGGTTCCTCTGGTTACCTATGGCGTTCGGATGATCAGCAAGTTTCAGCTGATTACACAACCTTTCTGGATCATATTGAACATCCTCCCTTTCGTCGTAATTGCCTTCGTGGATTGGGAAAAATTTGATCTTTGGCGGGCTTTTTCAGGTGTCGATGCGCCGGTTGCTGTCCCTGGAACAAGCGCCCCTTTTGTGTTGGCTCAGTTCGGTGCAGCCAGTGCAGTAATCTTGGCCCTGATGGCTCAAATCGGCGAGCAAGTTGACTTCCTGCGCTTTCTGCCGCCCAAAGGGCAGCGAAAACTGCGACATCGCATTGCAGTATTTCTTGCCGGCCCCGGCTGGGTCCTAGTCGGTGCCCCGAAACTTCTCGCCGGCTCGTTTCTCGTGGTTCTCACACTAAGCAGCGGCGTGCCAGTTGATCGCGCGTCAGACCCTTCACAAATGTATCTGACTGCATTCGGTTATGTCACGCACTCCGAAACTTTGGCGTTGATGCTGATGGTTGGTTTTGTTGTGGTATCGCAGCTTAAAATCAACGTGATGAATGCCTATGCGGGTTCATTGGCCTGGTCGAACTTCTTTTCCCGGCTTACGCATAGTCACCCCGGTCGCGTGGTTTGGCTGCTGTTCAATGTTGCAATTGCGCTTTTGCTGATGGAACTTGGCATCTATAGATTGCTTGAAGAGACTTTAGGTATTTTTTCGCTTATTGCCATGGCTTGGCTTTGCGCCATATCTGCTGACCTTTTTGTCAATAAACGACTCGGACTGGCCCCGCCTGGCATAGAATTCAAGCGTGCCCATCTTTACGACATTAACCCGGTGGGCCTCGGAACGATGGCTGCGGCGACAATGATATCGCTGATCGCGCATTTCGGTTTTTTCGGTGAAATGGCCTCAGCGCTCGCGCCCTTCATAGCGCTTATTGTAGCTTTCATCGTCTCGCCACTGATCGCTTGGCAAACCAAGGGGAAATACTATCTTGTGCGGAAACCTCGGCGGGCTTGGAAAACGCTGCAGACACTCAAATGTTCGATTTGCGAGCACGATTTTGAACCCGAGGACATGGCTTGGTGTCCCGCCTACAGCGCTCCGATCTGCTCGCTTTGCTGCTCACTCGACAGTCGCTGCCATGACATGTGCAAACCTAACGCAAATTTCAACGCACAGGTCGCTATCGTGGCTCGCTCTTTTTTGCCGCAACGCATCATCCAGGCACTTGCATCGCGACTGGGGCGGTATGGAACTTCTGTCATCATCGCCCTGACGGCAATCGGTATAATTCTCACCATGATAGCCCATCAGGCGGGAGGGCCAGCTGAAACATCGGGCGTTGTAGACCGGACGCTGTTGATCGTATTTTTTGTATTCGCAGTGGTAACGGGAATAGCCTGTTGGTTCTATGTGCTGGCACATGACAGCCGTGTTGTTGCCGAGGAAGAATCTTCGCGCCAGAACACCCTTTTGTTAAAGGAAATAGCCGCTCATAAGAAAACGGACGCCGCTCTTCAGGACGCAAAGGACGCGGCCGAGGCCGCCAATCGCGCTAAAAGCAGGTACGTGATCGGTCTGAGTCACGAACTGCGCACCCCGTTGAACGCCGTGCTTGGCTACGCACAAATACTGGAACGAGACGAAACAATCCCTGCTCCACGCCAGTCGGCAATTCGCGTCATCAAGCGAAGCGCAGATCATTTGTCAGGGCTTATTGACGGACTGCTCGACATCTCACGCATCGAAGCCGGCCGGTTGCAGGTCTTTTCCAATGAGATCAATCTTAGCGACTTTCTGGATCAGATCGTGCAGATGTTTCAACCACAGGCTGATGCCAAGCAACTGATCTTCAAGCATAAACGTTCAAGCAATTTGCCGACCTATGTCCGGACGGACGAAAAGCGTCTTCGGCAAATCCTCGTTAATCTCTTGTCCAATGCGATCAAATTCACGACAAGCGGAAGTGTTCTATTCGATGTGACCTACCGCAGTCAGGTCGCAACATTTACGATTTTGGATACCGGTCGAGGAATTTCAGACTCAGATCTTCCACGTATCTTCGAGCCTTTTCAGCGAGGAGAGGCCGAGAACATTCAACCAATGCCGGGCCTCGGCCTTGGCCTCACAATCACCCGTCTATTAACCGAAACGTTGGGCGGCGAGATTTTGGTTTCCAGCACGTATGGGCAAGGATCTACATTCAGGATCAGGCTGATGCTTTCTGCCATAACACACCCGCATCAACAGCAGCCCTTGCCACGAAAAATTCGGAGCTACACCGGGCAGCGTCGCACTATCGTTGTTGTCGACGATAATGAAGATCATCGTGAATTGGTGCGAGAGATACTCGTTCCTCTCGATTTCATCGTGTTAACTGCTGCCAGCGGACCAGAATGCCTTACGCTTATCGAGGGGGTCGTCCCTGACCTGTTCCTGATTGATATTTCCATGCCGCAAATGGATGGTTGGCAATTGGTAAGACGACTGCGCGAAGCTGGCGAGCTTTCGCCTATTATTATGCTTTCAGCCAATATAGGCGATGCAGCGCCCACAGGCGGGCCAACTGGCCACAATGACACACTCGCAAAACCTTTTGACCTTCGGCAGCTTCAAAACAAGATCGCACAGCTTCTGGGCCTGGAGTGGGTTTATGCTGATGCGACATCGCCCCCATCTCTCATACCGCGTAAACTGGTCAGTCCCGGTGAAACGCATGTACGTGAATTGATCAATCTTGGCGAGATTGGGTACATCCGCGGCATTGAGACAAAGATTGCCGAGTTGGCGAAAATCGAAGACAACCGGGCGTTTACTGAGGCCCTGGGGCAATTCGTTCAGATGTTCGATCTGGCAGGATATGACCGTTTCCTTCGCACATTCGAAAATCAGGAAGAGGCGATCAGAGGTGAGTGAGCCAACCAATCCGCGCGATATTGTCCTGATTGTCGACGACTCGCCGCAAACCCTTGGGTTTCTGACGGACGCGCTGGAGCAATCGGGTTTTTCTGTTTTGATTGCAACGTCGGGCCACGCCGCACTCAATGTTGTCGAACGTATAACACCCGATATCATCTTGATGGATGCGATAATGCCGGAGATGGACGGGTTTGAAACCTGCACACGAATCAAAACCACAGCTTCGGTTACCCAGGTGCCGGTTATTTTCATGACAGGTCTTTCAGAGACCCAGCACATCGTCCATGCACTTGAGTCCGGTGGCGTGGACTATCTGACAAAGCCGATCAATATTGATGAACTACAGGCAAGAATCAGAGTTCACCTTGCCAATGCTCGCGCCGCCCAAAATGCGCGCATAGCGCTGGATGCCGCTGGTCGCCACCTTCTTGCAATTGGAAAAGATGGCCAACTGCGCTGGTCCACCCCGCAGGCAAACCACCTGATCGAGCTGACCATGGGCAGCACACAAGCGGGCTATAAGGCACTTTCGGTAAGCGTCGCGGCATGGCTGACCCGGCAACAAAGTCACAAAGACGCCAACCCCATTACAATCCCCGGAGAGCAAGGGGGACTGCAGCTAAGCTATCTTGGTGCCCTCACCTCAGATGAATATTTGTTCCGGCTAACCCTCGCCAATCAGGCCAGCCCAGATGAACTGCTGCGCCAGCACTTCGGATTGACTGCACGGGAAGCTGAGGTTCTTTTATGGATCGCAAAGGGCAAATCAAACCGAGACATTGGTGATATTCTCGGATTGAGCGCCAGGACTGTCAACAAACACCTTGAACAAGTCTATATCAAGATGGGCGTCGAAAACCGTGCCACCGCTGCCGTCAAAGCCGCCAGAATATTGCACAGCACCTAACGGCTCTTACCGAACCCTCATAGCGGTACGACATCAACCTCCCGCCATGTTCCGACAGGTGGAACCTTCCCGCATGTGGGTTGTTTTCCAATTCGAAGGGAGAGCAAAAGGAGGAAGACCATGAAACGCACAATTATAGTAACGATTTCTGCCCTGTTGTTGAGTACCAGTCCGCTATTTGCGCAAGACACGGTTATTGTGGAAGTGCCCCAGACTGCGCGTGATTATGTGATCGCACATCCGACCGACCCCATCGTGGTTGAAGAAGACCTGACTATGGGCACGGCTGTTCCAGAGGATGTTGAGCTTGTACCCATTCCGGATGCCCCGGACTATAGTTACGTATATGTCGATAAACGGCCCATAATCGTATCGACCAAAGATCGCAAAGTTGTGTACATGTCGCAGTAAAAATCAGAGGCGCCCTTGCCACAGCATGGGCGCCTCTTGATGGGATAGGCATATGACCGGCCAGGCGGGAAATTTACACGGCGGGTGTCTCTGCGGGAGAGTTCGGTATCGCGTTGCTGCAATCGAACGGACCCACTTATGTCATTGCGACATGTGCCGTCGTGCAACCGGAAGTGCGTTTGCTGTTCTCAGTTGGGTTAAAGCAGACAATCTCCATTGGGTGTCAGCGCAACCCAAACAGCGCCGGTCTTCCCCTTTGGCAACGAGAGGCTTTTGTTTTTCCTGCGGCACGCCTCTGATACTGATCTACGATAAGTCCGATGAAGTTGCTCTATATGGAGGGACTCTGGATGAACCAGAACTCGCAGTTCCCGCATATAATTATAATAACCAGGCCAGACTACCGTGGGTGACATGTGGCGCAACAATACCAAATCATCCAGCTACGGAAAATTGGTAGCTTCCGATTAGTTCCGCGCGGAACCACACAGCCGCAGATTTGTTTCACATTGACATACCTTCCAACTCATCGGGAGTATTCGAATGAAAAAATTCTTCAAGAACAATGGCCTGACCATCGTTCTTATAGTGGCTTTCCTGGGCAGCATGCTGGGAATGTGGATATCGGGTTGGCACCAGGAGAATGCAGAACTGGCTAGTCATGGACTGCCGTCAATGTCACTTCTCGCTTACCTGAAGGACGAGTCCTTTCTTTCGGCTTTATTTGAAAACTGGGAAAGCGAATGGCTGCAAATGTGTTTCTACGTCACGCTGACAGCGTTGCTGTTCCAAAAAGGATCGGCTGAATCGCTCGATCCGGATTCAGCCGAAGATGCGGCTTCGGATACCTCCAGCCGCGATACCTATCCGGCCTGGATGCGGCAGTCTTACATTTTACGTTGGATTTATCGTTACTCCCTTGGACTTGCGTTGTTCTTTTTGTTTGTTACATCATTTATTGGGCATCTTGTCGCCAGTCATGCATCGCATAATTCCCAAGCTGCCATGCATGATGGACCGGCCCGGACGTTGATCGAGCATCTCGTCAGCTCACAGTTCTGGTTTGAATCCTTTCAAAACTGGCAGTCCGAGTTCTTTTCAACAGCAATGTTGGTCGTGCTCTCGATCTATCTCCGCTTCAAAGGATCGCCCGAATCCAAACCGGTTTCTGCAAGTGATACTGAAACAGGAGCATGATGGCTTTCAGACATGGCAACTGCGGGAAAGGACCTACGCCAGCCAGCGACAACGAGTATGGAACATTAGATTGTCTTGTTCGTTGGATGAAGTGGAGGACTTCATGCCTGTATTGAATTTGGACCAAGCACAGTGCGTCTTGCTCAAAAGATTATATGCGGAAGCAGCACATCGGCTCGCCGATAGCGACGACCCTCAACATATTCGAGCGCTTAAACTGCAGCCCATAATCGGTGAAATAACTGCTGAGAGCCCCATCACACTCAGTCGCTCCAATCTCGAGAGCATGGCGATGGTGGTAGACCTGGCATTAGGTTGGCATCTCGCTGCTACGCCGGCAGCCTTATCTTCCGAAGAGCACTCCCTTGGGCATGAGATCCAAGCCAAGCTTCTGCAGGCAAACAGAACTTGAATTCCTCATGGGTTGTGCGTGAATTTTGCATTGCCAAGCCCGGTTCCAATTGTCAGGATTCCCCAATGGCGGACATCCTTCATGGACGGTATCTGGGAAAGCCCCTGAACGACTGCATCATTATGGATTACAACAAACGTGTCCTTGCCCTGGATTTCTGGGATCGAACTGGCAATTTCCCGCGCCAGATTGAAAGATTCTCCCTCCCAGTTACCCGGCAGATTTTGACCGCCCGCGGCGATTGACCCATCGCTCTCAATGAGCCCCGGGCAAGCAATCCCAACAATAGGAGCGACAATTATCTTTTCTTTTTCAGCGCTCTCCAGCAACACCTTAATCATTTTAATTAACCGCTTCAGTGCTTTGCCACGTGATGGATCTTCTTCGCCATGGCGCCAGAGGTCCATCTTCCAAACCTTTGCGTTCGAGATATCCGGGCTTTTTTTTCGCGTCTCCCATGTAATTATGCCTGCCCTGATATTTGTGCCTCCTATGTCGACACCAACCATGGCATCGTGGCCTTTCAGCACCCACGCAGGCACAAGATGGACGGCACCAATCAGGCCCGCCTCGTCAGGCAAATGTTCGATCGGTCTCAATTCGATTTTTTTACCAAGGGAATTCAGTCGCACCATCGCCTCGGCAATTGCAAATTGTCCGGCTGCACTTTCGCTAAGACCACCTCCCACGGCAATCCGTTCGGTTTTTTCCCATTTTTTCTCCTTGAGAAACCGGTTGATTACGTCGGACAAGTCGGTTGCAAAATCATGAATGGCCAACCAGATGATCGCCTGAGCTAATTTGTCGTCACCGCCGAGTATCTTGTCGATATCGGTTTTGGAGATGTCCTTCATTTTGAGCCGCTTTGCGGCAGCATGACTGTCAACCTGTTTGCGCCAGTAATCAACTTTCTCCAGGAACGCCGCCTTGTTTGCCTTGTCGCCAATAAATCCGTCTTTATCGCGGATGCGGAGATTGTAGCTGTCGATTTTTACTGAGGGTAATATACTCGCACCATGTTTGAAGGGCATGTGGGATTGCTTAAGGGTATTGTGGTCAGGTTTCGACATTCGGCGCTCACATACAATGGAATTGATACGTGAACGTTGACCGGTTGTAACAAGTTCCCGCGACGCGTTCGATTCAGAATTTCCGGTATTTCTAATTCGGGCTATCCCCGCTTCCCCAACAGCGGCACAAACCTGACGGCCCCAAGAGACTCTTCGTCGAATCGAACTTTGTTGATACGGATCATCCTAACAAGTTCTTGAGACTGAAATTCGTCACCGAGCGGGATGATGAGTCTGCCGCCTATCTTCAATTGTTCTTTCAAGGCTTGTGGCGCACTCTGTCCACTGGCTGCAACAATTATTGCATCGAACGGCCCAGCTTCTGGCCACCCTTTTGTCCCATCATCAATTCTGAGCTGAATATTGTCATAGTCAAGTTTTTCGAAGCGTTTTCGGGCTGACTCTCCCAGCACCGCATGCCGTTCTATTGTGTAGACCTGTTCTGCAATTCTACTCATAACTGCGGCTGCATATCCTGAGCCCGCGCCAATTTCGAGCACGCGGCTTTCCGGCTTGATGTCGGCGGCCTCAAGCATCACAGCAACAATATATGGCTGCGAGATCGTTTGCCCCTCCGCGATCGGCAACGGCCTATCTTCATAGGCGCTTTCCTTAAGCCAAGCATCGACGAACTGCTCGCGTGGGACTTTTTGCATGGCCTGCAACACATGATGTGAACTTATACCTCGGCCGGTGATATCCACATCGACCATCCGCTTCCGGGCACGTACAAAATCAAACATGACTGCCTCACCGGGTTTCCGTTCTTCCAATGGTTCAAGCGGGACCCGGTTCCGTGATCAACCTCCGCTTGTTTAATTAAGGAACTGAACAATCCTCTGAAGGTCTTTAATAAAACTATGCCTTTGCTGTTCCTTGTCGACCCGGTCCCGGATGCGCAGCAAATAAGAAGGATGGATTGTCACCAAGACAGGCGTTCCATCCGTCGCAGTATGGATCCTGCCTCGTTCTTTAGTCAGTTGAACCGACCGTCCCATCAAGGAATATAAGGCGGTAGCACCAAGCGCGACAACCAGTCTGGGCTTAAGCAATGCGAGCTCGCCGCCTAACCACCAGGCACATTGCTTGATCTCACCGGCATTCGGACGTGCATGCAAGCGGCGCCTGCCGCGTTGTTCGAACTTAAAATGTTTGACCGCATTCGTCACGTAGCAGGCCGACCGATCGATGTCCGCTTCGTGCAGGCATTGGTCAAGAAGCCTTCCAGCGGGGCCGACAAATGGTCTTCCCATGAGATCTTCACGATCGCCAGGTTGCTCACCAACTAGAACAACCTTTGCATTTTCTCGACCTTCTCCGAATACGATTTGTGTGGCGTCTTTATACAGATCGCATCGTTCACAGTTTTTTGCATCGTCATGCAAACTTGAGATTGAAGAGCTTTCTGCATGTTCTTCTTGAAATGCAGGCGGTCGTTTGGGCTTACGGGTGAGTGGTATAGACATCGCAAATCTGCTTACGTTTTCACCATGCTTGATTAACCACTTCGGCCACTAATATGTTCCAACCCTCGTTCTTCGCTACTGCCTTTCACAGCCACATGCAGTCATGAGCTCCGATAGCTCCTGCGAACGGTAAGCGGGAACACTTGTGCTATGCGCGGGTTACTACTGAAACACATGCTGGATTCCCAATTCGTTCAACGTCATGCAGGTGAAAAAATGCCAGACAGCTCAAAGAAAAAGTGGTCCCAGGATGTCACTGAACACAGCGATGCTCTGGATCTTAAACAAGATATATTTCGATCCGACGATCCGAAAGAAATTGCATATTCGCTTAAACTATCGGCAGAAAAATCTGATCGCCGCAAATCGTCTCCCTATCGATCAGCGATGTCGATGCTGACATTTTACATCAATCGGGCAGGCAAAAATCTCCCGGAAAAGCAGAAGCACGTACTCGAAGCTGCAAAGCATGAGCTTCGGAAGGAATTTAATCGAGCCGATGCATAAGGAGTGCCCCCACACGTTGGAGCATCACCTGGAAGACATTTGGTGCTCGCTACCTGACAGTTTTGGCCAAAATCCCACTGACAAGTTTGCCTCCCAGGAGCCTGAGAGGTTCAGACTTGCCTTCCAACCTTGAAGTCCGGACTCGACTACAAACAAATCTATTGTTATGCGGGATCGCGGCAGCGGGCCGATTGGGAGATAATTATGAGAAAACTAATTACAGCCGCAGCGATTTTAGGTGCGTTGGTCGCCAGCGGATGCGGAAGTTACAATTCCTGGACGCCCAGGAAGGTCAATCTCGATCCCGCCGCTAAATCATGCGCATCGGGATATTATCAGTGCAAGTCAGGCAGTATGGATCACGATAGGTCTGGGCTCTCACAGTAAGATAACCGGCCATTGCGATGGCTACCAAGTTTTTGCAATGTCCGGCCTGATCAGGCGACCGTTGCACGGCATTTTACCGTCTGTGCAACCGTCGCTTTTTTAGCAGAATGGCTTCAAGAGCTACCAAAGTTGCCACATGAAGCCCATATTTGCGCAACATTTCTTAACATTACAAAATCCCTGAAAATACCAAATGGGGTATTCCTGATGAATGAGGGCAGACGGCCGCGAGTTGGGCAATACCCCTCTGAAATCTCAGGAGCAGTTTTGTATGCCAATCACCAAAGAAGTTTATTCTGACATTCGACTGACACTCTCGGTCGCCGTGATGGGTATTATCAGCTTGTGTCCGTTGCAGGCAGCAGCCGAAACCTTCGACGAAGTGAGCCCGGAACGTATCAATCCAAGTCGCTTCGAGAAAGTCAAGGATCGCCTTAACAAATGGAACGTTGTAATCGGCGCAGGTGGTATCTATGCGCCGAAATTTGAAGGATCGGATGAATTTGAAGTTCAGCCCTTTCCAATGTTTTCAGCAACTTTTGGCGAGCATGTGACCGTCGATCCCCGCGGAATTTCCATCGATGTTTACCGTCATCAAAACTTTAGTTTCGCGGCAAAGGTCGGATATGAGGCAGGCCGACAGGAAGATGACAGCGATCATCTGAAAGGGTTGGGCGACGTTGATGCCGGAGCCGTAATTGGCGGGAAGTTAGCGTACGAGCTAGGACCGGTCGAACTGTTTACGTCTTTCGATAAAACAATCGGAGGGAGCGAGGGTCTGGTAGGAACAGTCGGCGCAAGTGTCTCGCACTCCTACAGGCAATTCCTTTTCTCCGCTGGCGCCTCAGCAACCTGGGCTGATGCCAATCATATGGAATCATACTTCGGGGTGACCTCAGCGCAGTCAGCCCGATCGGGTCTTGCCGCATATGATGCAGGCGCAGGTTTCAAACGTGTCGACCTTGAAGCTTCCGTTACTTATGTCACGGAGAAAAGTTGGCTCATCCAAGGACAGATAGGTGTGGGTTATCTGGTCGGTGACGCGGCAGACAGTCCAATCGTACAAGATGCATTTCAACCGTCAGCGATGCTGATGCTTGGCTATAAATTCTAGCCCGGGGGTGACAAAATTATTCAATGTTACGGTTTGCGAAGTTCGCCGCTCGACATGATTTCCATCCTAATTTTCAACGCAACCAAATGTGGCTCCGAATGACACCATAACGCCATTCATGGGACATTATTTACCCTCACACCGAATTATGGTTTTGGGGGCTGGGGAATGAATATTCACATGCGTGTGACAGTCTTGGATCAGTCTGCAAGAGTGCTTCTCGTGGAAGATGACCCCGAGATCGCGAACATGGTCATAGAAACCTTGCTGGACAATGGCTTTAACGCTGTTGCCACGGGTTCTGCGGTGGAAATGGAAGTTTTGCTTCGCGAGCAATCATTCGATCTTATTATTCTGGATGTCATGCTCCCCGGTGAGGACGGTTTCAGTATTTGTCGCAGACTGCGTGCACAGGCGACAACTCCCATCATAATGCTAACGGCCCTCAGTGATGATATTGATCGTATCGTTGGCCTTGAATTGGGCGCTGACGACTATATTACCAAACCATTCAACTCGCGCGAACTTCTGGCGCGGATTAAAAGCCTGCTTCGACGCTCGTCGTACACTTCTGCCAGCCCCCAAACACAGGACCCCTTGCAATTTGAAGGATGGCGGATTGACCCGATATTGCGGCGGGTACGTGATCCCAATGGGGTCCACATCTCAATGACAACGGCAGAATTTGACGTGCTGCTCGCATTTTGCCGGAATCCCGGCAAGGTGCTTACCCGCGAACAACTCTTGAGTTTGACGCATGCCGGTGCAGCAGGCCCTGTCGAGCGCAGTATCGACGTTCATGTCAGCAGGGTGAGGCAAAAAATAGAGCCAAATGTTCGAGAGCCTAGTCTCATCAAAACGGTCCGGCTCGCCGGTTATCTTTTCACGCCGAAAGTGGAGCGTGTGTAATGCTGCAATCGTCCAATCTCGATACCATTCGCGGACAGATTATCGCGCTAGCAATTGCACCTATTTTGATTGCTTGCGCGATGGGTGTCGTGACAGAGCCTCTCGTGTTTGATGATTCAGTGCCCTATCACCGTTCAACCGCTATCAGAATCGAAACTGTGGTAAATCAGTTTCTGGCAGCAAAAACTCCCGAGAACCGCAATATAGTTTTGCAGGTGACAGCCAACAGCGACATACCAGTCGAAAAAGTTGGCAATGCTGAGTTTGAAAAAGCAGCCTCGAACATGGATCAGACAACCGGTCTTGGCACGCGAGTCCGCGACGCGCTGACAGGCAAGTTCCCCACGGCGCTGGGATCGGCAGACGTGGACAATGTCCTGCTGGTCAAAATAACTCCCACTGAATCCTTAGCCTTTGCAATCCGCCCGGAACCAAAAGAATTCTGGTCGCTGGAAACGCGTTTCAATTCTGTTTTGAAAGTTTTGGCAATTGTGGTGCCGGTAATCCTTCTGGCTTTTTATGCCGGATGTATGATCGTCGCTCCCTTGTCGCGTTTTTCCGCAGCCGCTTTGGTATTAAGCGCAGAAGAGGGTCCTGATCGACCTTTCGAAGAGCGCGGTGCACAAGAAGTTGTTGCACTGGCCCGTGCTCTGAATGACATGCGTAGCCGGTTGCGCAGCATGATGAATGACCGAACCCGGATGCTGCGCGCCATCGGGCATGATCTCAGGACGCCGCTCACTCGCTTGCGGCTCCGCGTCGAGCGCTCAAAAGACAGTGCTTTACGCGAATTGATGTTAAGTGATATCGCCACGATCAATGGGATGATGAGGGAAACCCTCACCTATCTGAGCAAGGAAGTATCTTCCGAAGCGCCGTTGCGCTCAGACTTGCCCAGCCTTCTCAGTACCGTCTGTTCTGATTTCGCAGATGTGGGCTTCAATGTAAGCTATTCAGGCCCAGACCGTCTGGCCTATCTCTGCAAGCCTCGCGCCTTAAGCCGCGCCATTACCAACCTGGTAGACAATGGGACCAAGTTTGGCACGCATGTTGTTGTGTCACTTGTGTCATCAGGAGATGGTGCCTTGGCAATTGAGGTTTCGGATGATGGTCCTGGGCTACCGGTGGAGCTTCAAACCACAGTGTTCGAACCATTCTTCAAAGTCAGTCCCGCTCGTTCTACGAGTGGGTTTGGTCTCGGCCTTTCAATTGTGCAGGATATTGTCAAAGGTCATGGCGGTTCCATTCTTCTGAAGAATAAGAGTACGTCTGGCTTGGTCGCTCACATAAGTCTGCCATGTGATCCGGGAAAACTTGAAAAGAATCATGTTTTTGATTCAAAACAACGTCGCCTGCGTGCGATGTATCAGACAGTATCAGACACAAGCTTCTCGTAGCTTCCAGCAACTTGCTCCTACTTGCTGCTAAAATAATCTTGGTATCACACAATTGTTTTCGGCGCCTCCTGATTGGCGACTACGAAATTACTGTTCGGCTATAAAACCTGTCTGCCGGCCGAAACAAATCCCTACATCATGAAATATATCTAAATAAAATCTCGCGAAAGAAGCCTGCTTCCAGCCGGATACTCATCAAAAGGCCACCCTGTGGCGACTAAAAATGGTGAGTAAAAATGACAAATCCCAGACAGCCCCTTCGCAGCAGATATCAGCGCTTCACACGGCAATTTCGATGTCGCGCAGATCCAGCGACGCTGCTCGGATCGCAATAGCGCGCCGCGTCAAATCATTTTCATCGCCAAGCTTCGCATCGCTCCCGTGATGGAATCGAAGACCAACGAAGCATTTCTGCTGTCCTTTACTGAGTCCAAACAATATGAAGTATATTCAACCTGTCTCCATTATCATCCCTACACTCAATGAAGTCGACAATATTGACGTGTTATTGTCGTCGATTACCTCCCAGCCTACCGCTGATACAATATATGAAATTCTTGTCGCCGATGGCGGTTCAACAGACGGGACATTGGAGCGCGTTCGCGCTTGGGAACTTGACTCTCCGGTCAGGCTCATCTGCGGAGATGGCATGCGAGGATTGGCGGGGGATGTATTGGCAGCGTCACGAGGGGCCAATGGTAGCATTATTGTGGTAATGGATGCTGATCTGAGCCACCCGCCAGATCAGATTGCCAATATGATCGGCCCAATTATAGCAGGCACGAGCGATATGGTTGTCGGCAGCCGTTATATGTCCGGGGGAGCAACACCGGGCTGGCCTGGATCACGTCGGCTTTTATCACGTCTTGGCGGCGCATTAGCTTGGCCGATTACCGAATTAAGCGATCCAATGTCCGGATTTTTCGCGGTTCGAAAGGAACATCTTTTAGCGGTAGATCCTGACGCTACGGGTTTCAAAATCGGACTGGAAGTCATTGCAGCTGGCGGGCATACTTTCCGCGTCAGCGAGATACCTATTATTTTCCATGACAGAGCTTTAGGGCAATCAAAGATCGGCCTTAAGCATTTGATCAGCTACATGCGCCGTCTGCTGGTCTTGGGCGGTGGCAATATTTCATTTGGCACCGCCGGGCGTTTTGCAGGCGTAGGGCTGATCGGGTTCGCAGCGGATATCGTGTTGTTCCAAGTTTTGATTGCCTACGGCTTTAGTCTTGGCCAATCTCACGCGATCAGTTTCGCTGCCGCTGCAATTATCAATTATAATCTCAATTCCCGTTGGGCCTTTTCTCAAAGCACGAAGCAGGATTGGACGCGCCTTGCCCGGTTCGCGGCTATCTGCCTGCTGGCTTTCTCGCTACGAGGCGGCATCATCGCCTGCACCGTTCACCTCCTCGATTGGCCTCCTTTAGCCGGTTTAATCCTCGCTATCGGAGTTGCTGCAATCGTAAATTATCTCGGCAATGCTTTCTTTGTTTACCCATCCCCTACATCCAGTTTGGCGCCGGATATCTCATGGCGCGTAGCCGCCATCGGCATTGCGGGATACGCCCTTATGCTTCGACTGACGTTCCTCGGAGTTGTGGATCTCATCCCGGAAGAAGCTTATTATTGGAATTATGCGCAACACCTAGATATTGGATATCTCGATCACCCTCCAATGGTCGCCTGGTTGATCTGGTTGGGCACGAGTCTATTTGGCAACACCGAATTTGGTGTACGCATCGGCGCTTATGTTGCGTGGATCGCAACAGCTACCTTTGTCTTTCTATTGACACGAAATCTGTTTGGAAAATCTGCCGCGCTCGTCAGCTTACTTCTCATATCAACGCTACCGTTTTTCTTTTCAACCGGCATGATGATGATGCCCGACGCACCTCTTACGGCCGCCTGGGCTGGAGCGCTTTATTTCTTGGAGCGATCTTTTTTGGGTAACAAACGTGGCGCATGGTTTGGCGTAGGTGCCTGTGTTGGTCTTGGAATGCTCTCCAAATACACGATTGTTCTGCTCGGACCTGCCACCCTCGCCTTCCTGTGCCTGGACGTTGTCTCTCGGCATTGGATGCGACGACCAGAGCCCTACATCGCGGCAGCTATTGCTGTGCTACTCTTCTCACCCGTGATCATTTGGAACGCGACAAATGAATGGGTTTCCTTCGCTTTCCAGAGCACGCGGCGGCTGGGGAGCCCGTATAATTTTTCATTTCCCGCCTTGATAGGCAGCGTCGCAATCCTGCTCACTCCGTTCGGGCTGGTTGCGACAATTTCCACGCTCATAAATCTTGAATTTCGATTTAAAAGCAAGGGTTTGATAAGTATCCGCAGGTCTTTCTTCGTTTTAGCATATACGCTGGTTCCGCTTTCAGTCTTCATTGCATTCAGCCTCTTCCACAGCGTCAAGTTAAACTGGACAGGGCCAGTCTGGCTCGCGATCGTGCCGGCAATCTCTGCTGCAATCGTCAAACCATCTACTGACGGATCTCGGTTTGCAGTGACGCTACGGCGATTGTGGGCTCCCACGGTAGCTTCGACATTCGTCATCTATGGGTTGGGCCTGCATTACCTGGCTATCGGATTGCCCATGACCCATTCCATCGGGACAATTCGTACCCTTCCCGTAGCGTGGCAGGAGTTGGGGCATGAAGTTGGACTGATTCAAAACGCGGTTGAATATCAGAGCGGCAAACCCGTGCTCCTTATTGGCATGGACAGATACTTTCTTGCCAGCCAACTCGCCTTCTATAATCGCCTGTCAAAAGACCCGATAAAAAGTTCGGTTGGCAGCGGCGTCCTGGGTAAAAATAGCCTGATGTACAATTATTGGTTTCGGCCGAAAGATTTCCAGGGAAATAATGCGATCCTCATCAGCTTGAAACGGCATGAACTGGAGCAAGATTCTCTGAGCAAGCGATTTTACAAACTGACTGAAATCCAGCAACAAAATCTAGTCAAACAGGGTGTTTCTGTTGGCAGCTTTTATTACAGGGTAGGTTATGCGTTGCGCGATTGCCCCCCGATCACAAAATGTAATGGCCGTTCGGCCCGTTCACGAGCCTATCGTGTCGTTCAGTCATAACACTTCTACACGGCTGCGAATGTAGGTTTCCAACGATGTTTGACCGCGCCACGAATCATCCGGCATATCAAAGCCTTTATCAATGCTCAATTCTGTCATACGCGTGTAGGATTCTGCGGCACGGTCAGAAAAGCCCAGCTCCAGAAAAGACTGCTTCCAATCCTTTCGCGGTATGATTGCGAGTTCAACAGGCCGACCCAGCGCATTCGCAAACGCTTCTGCTAGGTTTTCAGGCGAATAACGTTTTGGCCCCTCAATATAACGAACATCAACGTCATCGACGCCGGAAAGAAGTCTTTGCGCGGCTACTTTGCCCAAATCGCTCGGAGCAACCACGGGAATCATTGTATGGGGGGGAAACAGGATGGGAAGCGTTCCACTTGTCCGCACACTATCCAGCAACCCGTCCCAATTACTCATGTAGTATGCAGCGCGATTGATCGCCGCGGGGATAGGTTGGTGACGCAATCCTTCTTCGAGCTCCCAAAGCACATTGAGATCGCCAATGCGATAGCCAGGTTGTGCGCCGCCCGTAGATTCTGCAACCACCTTCTCCAATCCCGCGCCATCAAGCGCGGCAAGAATATTGGCCACCGTACGTCGTTCGATGACGTCCGTATCTCGTGCCGTATCGGCTGGCGGATTGAGTAAAAACGCTCGTTTACCGCGGCGGAATGCTGCTCGCAACGATGCTACGTCTTCGACATCCGCCTCAACAAGGTCGGCTCCTCTCGCGCGCCATCCTGCGGCCTGATCGGCATTTCGAGTGACGATTGTTACGGCGTGACCTAAATTCAATAGTTCAGTTGCTGTGGCAGAACCGACATGGCCAGTACCACCCATGATAACGTACATTTGACCTCTCCTACTTCTTATAAAGCCGTCACGCTCACTCTCAGTTGCTCACAACTCGGCCATCGTCCGAGTTTGGTTCTCTTTGTTCCAACGCTGATCTAGGGAGATTGTTCGAATTGGCTTACGTACGGCCGTGCTTTTGCGGGATTCAGGCACTGCTTGCGCGCATACCTGTTTCAACTATCATCAAACAAATGGGACACGGGAAGGACTATAATGTCTAAAGGTTTGTTCGAGACGCTTGCAACATACAATCGGGCATCCAAGATGATCGCAGGAGCATCACCTGCCGCCACTACCGAACACGCGTCATGGATCATTCGAGGTTTATCGCGAGCGGTCCATCAATGTCTCAAACCGCAGTTGCACGGCGAGTGGTTGGGTTTCAAAACGCACACTGTTGAGCGCATAACGCATTGGTTCTTTGAATGGCACCCAGCATTCCAGAATATCAAGCAAGGATTCTGACATCATACTTTCCAGCGGTCCAACACCCAGTTGAGCGAGCGCTTGTTCATGGTCCGGCAGCCGGGCTTGATCAATCAAACTCAGGACGCGTTTTAGTACGGTCCCGCATTCTTCCACTGTATAGCTGTTCGTTGACCACCACCAGAATACGGGGTCAGACAAATAAGCCCTTGCATACAGTTCCGGGTTGGCCGGAGCGCTGGCTATTTCTGGCATATTTAACCACGAGCAATCCGATGCAATTGCTTTGCGGGTAAATGCTTCGTTGGGTTTTATCTGCTTGTGAAAGTGCGATTTCAATCGACTGGGCCCACTTGATCGCGTTATCTGCCGTAAATGATTGAAAAACTACATGGGTTACATCCAAAATGAAAGCGCACTGATCGCACTCGAACAGGCCATTGATCGACGATCGTCATGCAGTGTTCCATTCAAACGGGAAAGCTCAGAACTACCCCGTCGCACTGAGAGTTCTTACGGCGACTGACTGGCCGATAAATGGCCGTGCTTCTTCAACCGCTTGGTCGATCCGCGCGTGGATATGCTCTGAAATGATCTCATGATTGAGGAAGTCGCGATCGACAGCAAAGACGCCAGTCGGAAGCGTATGAGCCATAAAGAAACCAAACAAGGGTCGCAGCTGGTGTTCGACGATTAGCGCATGCCGATCGCTACCACCAGTAGCCGTAAGCACTACTGGCTTGCCTTTCAGGGCAAGCGGCTCGAGTAAATCGACGAAATGTTTAAAGAGCCCGGCATAGCTGCCCTTATAGGTCGGTGTGCCTACCACAAGGATATCAGCCGCTATAATTCTGTCGAGAATTTTTCCGGCTTCAGAACTGAGCTCGCTGACATGGCGGGCGGACCCAAGAGAGTCTCCCAGGTCGATCAGGTCGTAAATCTCAGCCGCCAGGCCATATTGCCGACTGATCCGATTGACGGTGTTTGTGACGAGCAATCTTGTTTTGGAAGGGCGGTTGAAGTTGCCGGAGAGACCAACAACAATTGGATTGGGCATGAGCGATATCCTTGATATGTACGCGCCGCAAGAATGGCTGATGACTCCAAGACTACCAAAAGCATTGCGATTAAAAAGAACGTAGAGGCTGAACTGAACGCCGATACTGGTAAATCTTTCTCAATCGCTGCAGGAAGATAGTATGTGCGTGGTCGCCCCTCCTCAAGGGACGACGCCTACGACCGGCGCGCTCAGGTCTGCTCTCAGCCAAAGATATCTCTCCGGTGCAAAGACAAACCCCGGACTCGGGGGCGGAGACTAGGCTCACATCGCGCTGGAATCATTGTTTGAACGCAATATTTAAAATCGTCATTTCGTCGCTTGACTTAGAGTATACTCTAACCCCTACCCTCCAATGCGTCGTGGTGAAGAAGGTAATAATGAAGATTGGCGAACTGGCGAAGCGTTCGGGACTATCGGCCCACACTATCCGTTACTATGAGCGGATTGGGCTGCTTCCGTATGCGGATAGAGACCAATCGAAGCAACGAGACTACGACGCAACAATCCTAATCTGGATTCAGTTTCTTGGTCGCTTGAAAATGACTGGAATGACGATCCGGGACATGCTGCATTACGCAGCTTTGAGGGAGCGGGGTGTCGAAACAGAAGCGGAGCGTTGCAAGCTGTTGGAACAGCATCGCGATCTCGTTCGCGCCCACGTTACCGATCTCCAAGCCTGCCTTCTTATCCTTGACACCAAGATTGCCGGATATGCCGGCAAGGAACAGAGGATGAAGGAACATGATACAGCACTCCCAGAACGCCGGCGAAAGCCGACTGGAACGCGGACAGCGCGCACTCGCTGAGATCGACGGTGAAGCCGGAAACAATGTCATCGCTGCCTTGGCGGATATAGCCCCCGATTTTGCTCGCTATATTCTCGAATTTCCTTTCGGGGACATATATAGCCGCCCTGGCCTTGATCTGCGCGCTCGCGAAATTGCCACCATTGGCGCGTTAACGGCGCTGGGCAATGCCAGTCCACAATTGAAGGTTCACATCGAGGCCGGATTAAATGTCGGACTGAGCCGAGATGAAATTACCGAAATCATCATGCAAATGGCCGTCTATGCCGGTTTCCCGGCAGCACTTAACGGGTTGTTCGCCGCCAAGGAAGTATTCGCCCGACGCTTCCCCAAAACGCAGGAGCGCACGGCATGATGAAGCTCATTCGCCCTTCTGTAATTGGCTATTTGGCACCTCTCGCCATAGTTGTTTTGCTTTTGCAGATAACGGCAACTTCCGCCTATGCAAACAAAGCTGCACCTGTGAAGCTCTGGAAAGGGTTCAGTTCGCCAGTCGGCATGGCTTTTGATGATACAGGAAACCTGTTCGTGGCAGAATGGGGAGCAGGACGCGTCTCCCGGGTCGACCCGGCCGGCAATCGTACAATCTTCGCCGATGGAATTTCCGGTCCATCCGGGCTGACGATCGCACCCGACGGATTTATTTATGTTGCATCCTATTCCGGCAACGAGATCTATCGTTTCACGCCAGCGGGAGAACGAAGCACATATGTAGCAGGCCTTGCGACACCAGCCGGAATCGGCTTCGACAGATCAGGACAGCTTCTAATTGCCAATCGCCGTACCAATCAAATACTCGCGGTGAATGACGACGGTCGACTGGAGCCCATCATCGAGGGCTTGCGAACGCCGGTGGGGGCGGTTCAAACACCGGACGGCGGCTATGTTGTTTCCAACATCGACGGTGACATCACGCTCGTGCGCCCGGACGGTTCCCGCATTCAAACAGGTAAGGCTTTGGGCGCACCCGGCCCTGGCGTCGCAATGACGAAGACCGGCCGTGTCTTTGTGGTCGACTATGGAGGAACAACCATTCAGGAAATATCGCCCGAAGGGAAATTACGCGTCGTTGCCGATGGACTGAGAAGTCCGGTCGGGTTGGTCGTGGCACCTGACGGTACATCCTTGCTCACGGCCACGTGGGGTGATGGAGCGATCTATCGTATCCCCATTCTGAATCAATAGCAGAATTTTCTATATCTACCGGCGATAGTTACTCCTGTAATAGGAGTTACGCGGCAAGTGGGAATCCATACGTCAGGTGCGGTTGGTCGGTAAAATTGATCCACCGCTCCTGCTGATTTGGAGTAACGAAATCCGGCACAGAGCGCCGTTTGAATATCTTCAGTTTCAATCGTGCTATGGCTGTTGCGCGCCCGTCGTTGTCACATAGATCGAGTAGAGCGACTGCGTTGCAGTTATAAACAAACGATTACGCCTCGCCCCGCCGAAAGTGAGGTTTGCAACTGTTTGCGGGACCTTTATTTTGCCGAGCAGCGTCCCGTCACTACTAAAGCAGTGAACACCATCAGCAGCGCTTGACCAAAGATTCCCATTCAAATCAACGCGGATGCCATCGGGAATGCCATTATCGATATGAGCAAAGACGCGACCATTGCTCAAGGTCTTCCCGTCCACAACATCGAAGACACGGATATGCCTTGGGGCGCTATCTGTATGGCTTGCACCGGAATCCGCCACATAGAGCAAGCTTTCGTCGGGCGAAAAAACAAGACCGTTAGGCTGGAGGAAATCTGTCACCACGGCAGATAGGTCACCACTCGCAGGATCGAGCCGATAAACATTGCGTGACGATTGTTCGGGTTCAGATTTGTAACCCTCATAATCTGAGAGTATTCCGTAAGTCGGGTCGCTGAACCATATAGAGCCATTCGAATGAACAACGACATCATTGGGAGAATTAAGGCACTTGCCGAGATAGCGGTCGGCCAAAACGGTGATGGCTCCGTTCACTTCCGTGCGCGTGACACGGCGCGTGCCGTGCTCGCACGATATGAGGCGGCCTTCCCGGTCCCGTGTATTGCCATTGGTAAAATTGGACGGTGACCGGAAAACCGAAACGCCACCGTCAGGAATCCACCGCAACATTTGTTGGTTCGGGATGTCGCTCCATAAAAGGCTGTTGCTATCATTGAACCAGACTGGCCCTTCAGCCCAACGGCAAGATGAGTACAGTTCCTCAAGCACCGCACTACCTACAATGAGGCCGGTAAAGCGTTGATCATGGACTTCATAAAGCGCTGTATTGATCATTCCAGGTACACCAGTTTTAACGTTGATCAGAGTTGTGGCCACCGGCAAGAACGATAACGCCGATGATGATAATACCGGTCATGATCAGGCGAATGCCGGCGTCAAACCCGTAGGTGTTGAGCATCGAAACAACGAGAAACATGAAAAGTGAGGCACCCCATATGCCCGGAACGTTGGAGTTTCCGCCAGCAACTGCTGTTCCACCAATAACGACGACGGCGATGGACATCAGCAGATATTCCGACCCCATATTGAGCGCGGCTCCACCCGAAAAATTTGCCAGCAGGAAGCCACATACCGAGGCCAGAACCGCGCACAGAACATAGGTAACAATGCGCACGCCGTCGACCGGGATCCCGGTCATGCGGGCCGCCAGTATATTCTGTCCGATGGCAGAAACCCACCGGCCGTAAATCAACTTTTGCAACAGCCAATAGGCAACGATGGAAAGACCGAGCGCAATCCAGGCAACGTTGGGAACACCCAGCGTCATGGATGTGGTAAAATCGGCAAGAATCGCCGGTGGTTTGATCCGCAGTCCGCGATTGGTCCAGATTGCCGTCGACTGCACAATAAAACTCATCGACAGCGTAGCAATGATTGGTGGAATACGCAGCAATTTGATCAGACCATAATTGCCCACGCCAACAGCGACACCGATTGCAACGGCGACGAGCAAACCCGGCACCACCATGGAATCCGCGCCGCCCATGAGCTTTAATGCAACAGTACCTGACAGCGTCATCGTTGCCGGGACGCTGAGATCAATATTGCCTGGTCCGAGCGTGATGACACAAACATCTGGCCGATGCCGACGATAATTGAAAATGCCGCGAAGGTAAGTGCGGCTTGCGAGAGCCCATATGCGCTTGCTCCACCAGTGAACATGATAGTGACAAACCAGACGATTGCCGCTGCGACGAAGGACCATATCCATGGCTTTTCCAGCAAGAGCTTAATCGAAATCATGCGGATTTTCCTCGCCGTTCAAGCCGGTTGAACAACAATCGAAGGGCCAGAACAATAATCAGGATCATGCCTTGCGCGCCAATCTGCCAGTCCGGCGATATTCTGAGAAAAGACAGGAATGAACCGGCCAGTGTCAATGTCAGCGCACCAATAACGGCCCCGATTGGAGAGACCCTGCCACCGACGAACTCGCCTCCGCCCAAAATAACGCCAGCGATTGAGAGCAATGTATATCGCAGGGCAATATTGGCGTCGGCCGAGGTTGTAAGACCCACGAGCGCCGAGCCGGCAAGAATGGCAAAGAAGGCTGCAAGCGCATAGATAATGGCGCGAGCGCGTACAATGGACCAACCTGCCCTTTCAACGGAACGAAAATTGCCGCCCACCCCGCGCAAGACCACACCGAGTGAGGAGCGCATAATGAGAAAATGGGCGCAAACAGCAACGAGAATGCTGGCGATAATTGCCAAGGGTACCAAAGGCGGTTTGGAAACCATCAATGCCCGCAACCAAACCGGTGACTGTCCACCAGGCGCGGGCAGAATTAGAACTGCTAACCCACCCCAAACAAAGCTCATGCCAAGCGTAACCACGATAGAAGGAAGGTTTCTCACATAGATGAGAACACCAAGAGCGGCATAAGCAAGAATTGCGGCGGCCAGAATGGCAACACCTAGAAAAGGATTTGTATTGAGAAATGTGGCCACAACGCACGCCACAAAACTGACAAAGGCTCCCATGGAAAGATCAAGATCGTTGACTGTCATGATAAGCATCTGAGCAATCGTGGCCAGCGCGATTGGCACAGCAAGATTGAACAACAGATTTAAGCCATTGTAGCTCATTGCGCGTGGCTGCAGGTAAAAGATCACCAGCAGAAGAAGAGTAAGCGACAGGGCGGGAATCAGCAGACGAATGGCGTCGCGTGTGAACCAATTTGTCATGCTGCCGCGCTCCTGAATGACGCAGCAAGAATATTCTTCTCCGTTACCTGGTCTCCGGTCAATTCTGCAACAATCACCCCGCTGTTGAACACGTAAACACGGTCACATAGACAGATTTCATCCATCTCAGTGGAATACCATACGAAGGTACGCCCCTTGTCCGCTTCCGATCGCAAGATTGAATAGACTTCCTGCTTCGTTCCGATATCGACACCGCGAGTCGGATCATCCATCAAGACCGCATCCGCCCTTGTCGCGAGAGCACGGGCAAACAGCACCTTCTGCTGGTTACCTCCCGATAGCGACAGGATATCGTTTTCCACATTCTTGGTCCGTATTTCGATCTTGGATTTCCAATTTTCGACGAGTTTCGCTTCGTCCTGCCGTCGGATAAAACCCTTTGTTGAAAGGTCTGGCAGGTGACCGATCGACATATTCTTGATGATGCTCCATAAAGGAAATACACCGTTGAGACGGCGGTCCCCAGCGATAAAGGCGACCTTGGGTGCTCGCTCACGTACCCAATTGCCGCTCTGCTTGAGATAAATATCGATTAGAGTTTCGGTCTGGCCGTGGCCGCCAAGGCCAGCCAATCCGATGATTTCGCCTCTATGCGCCTTGAGTGGCAATCCTTGGCCTGCGCGCCTTACCGCTGAAAGCACTGGTTCGCCTGTATTAATTTCTCGAATGGACCTTGCGGACGGTCCTTTGACCACGCTGCCCATGGATTCGACCAGACTATGTTCCGTGCATCCTTCGGACGGTCTGGCTGCAACCACCTTGCCATCCTTCATAACAACGATCCGGTCGCATGTTGAAAGTATTTCGCCGAGGATATGCGATATGAAAATGACCGAACCACCGGTTTTGACAAATGCGCGCACGAATGCCAACAATTGCGCGGCAAGCCCTGCGTCAAGAGATGACGTGGGTTCATCCAATATAATAAGCCTTACCTTTTGCGTCACTTCGGAAAAAGCCGTAGCGATCTCCACCATCTGTCTTTCCGCAATGGTCAAATCGCCAACGAGCGCCCCGACGGGAATGCGATGACCGGGAAAAATCTCATCAAGCTTTGCGCGAACGACAGCACGTGCTTTTTTCCGCCAGCCCCAACCTGCGAGGCTCCGATGCATGATGCGGGTATTTTCGGTAACTGTTAAGTTGGGGCATAGCGACAGTTCCTGAAAGACGCAACGCACTCCGTGGTCTCGGGCCACCTTGACATTATATTTTTCAATAAACTTACCGCCAAGTGCAACGCGTCCCTCATGCGGCGTGAGACCGCCATTAATGACATTGACGATGGTGGATTTTCCCGCACCGTTATGGCCTACCAGCCCAATGCATTCACCGGGCTGAATTGCAAGCGTTACGCCGTCAAGGGCTTTGACTGCACCAAAGCTTACTCTGGCATCCCTCACTTCCATCACGGCATCTTGCGGTCTGGTATTCGTCACGCGGCAAAATCCTCAATACTGCGAAAGGCTCGGCCTGACATAACAATCAGGCAGAGCTGGTTTTATCGTATGACGAAATCTATTTGGTCGACGCAATTACCTTTTGGGCGTCCTCAAGCGAATACTCCACATTGGCGACGCCGCCCTCTTGGGTCGTTTTCAAGCTGGCTTCCAGATCGTCTTGATCTATCTGAAGGAATGGTACGGTCAATTCCTTCTTGACTTCTTTACCATCAAGTATTTGCTGCGCGACCCAGAATGCCAATGTCGACACACCGGGCGCAATCGACACCGACATGGTTTCATAATTGCCGGCATCCTTTTGTTTTTTCCACCAGACAAGCTCGTCCTGGCGATTGCCCATGACAATCACAGGCGTAGGGCGTTTAGCGGCCTCGAATGCCTGCGCCGCTCCATAACCATCACCACCTTGCGTGACAACACCGACGATCTCAGGCAGGCTTGGAAGAATACCGGCAACAGCACGCTGGGCTACATCCTGCGCCCAGTCTCCATGCACTGATCCAACGATTTTGAATTGCGGGAATTGTTTGACACCCTCGTGAATTCCGGCTGAAATTTCATCGTCGACAGAAACTCCGGCGAGACCACGAATTTCCAGAAGGTTGCCGCCATTGGGTATTTTACTGGCAAGATACTCGACCTGCTTGCGACCCATTTCCTTGAAGTTTACCGCAATGCGCCAGGCGCACGGCTCCGTTACGATACCGTCAAAGGAAACCACCGTGATGCCAGCATCACATGCCTCCTTGACAGCACCATTTAGCGCCGTGGGTGACGCTGCATTGATGACGATGGCATCGTAGCCCTGCAAGATCATGTTTTGAATTTGTGCTGCTTGCTCCGTCGCCTGATTTTCGGCAGTCGTGAATGGATCAGCTGCGGCAACAATACCGCCTTTGGCCGCGTCACCAGCAACTTTTGTCCAACTCGTCAGCATGGCCTGCCGCCAGGAATTGCCGGCATAATTGTTTGACAAGGCAATTTTCTTGGCCGAGGTATCTGCGATTGCCAGATTTGGCACTGCAGTACAGACGAGCGCTATCGTCGCCAAAAGAACATTGGTAGTTTTCATTTCTCTCTCCCCAGATTAAGCTAGTTTTTCGAACAGATCCCGATCAGCGTTTCTTCTGATCGAAACTCCTCCTGTCGAATTCTTCTCCCTTTGATCCTGCAAGATGAGTTACGTTGTCGAGCTTGTATAGGCGTTTTACGGCAGGCATTTTGCGGGATATGCCGAAAAATATGCGGGATCACGCAAGACGGGCCCATATGAGTTGGCGCTTTATGCAAATGAACATGATGTTCGCTATAGCCCGTGGGCCACGGAGGAATACATTTGCGGGAGGGAATGCAGAATGTTGAAGATGGCACCGGCGGCATTGCTTGATCACTATATCGGAATTTCGCGGCTACTGGCGGGTCAGCTAGAATTCCATTCCGCAATCCGCGCGGTGGCAGTGGAGATCGCGCATATCATCCCGCACGATCATCTTGATGTCTGCATTATTAGGCATGGAGGAAAATACCACACAGCCTACGAGACTGGACTGGAAACGGCATGGGGCACTCATCCGCCTGCACTGGTCTCCCAAAGCCCCATCCGCGCCCTCTTGTGGGGTGAGGTGCCCTATATGCTGACTGACGACGCACTGACGGATGCACGATTTAATTTCAAGGGCGCATTCATTCAACCCGCCTTCGAACAGGGGTTGCGAAGTCGCATCCACCTCCCTCTAAAAGTTGAAGGGGATATTATTGGAGCGTTGAGCTGTTCTTCCCATCAAAAACACTTCTATACAATGGAAGACGTCGACAATGCGCGATCCATCGCCGATCTTTTATCTGCCTATTTCTTTGCGTTGCGTGCTGCCGATCAAGCGCAAAAATCAGCGATCGTGGAGGCTGAAGCAAGGGTTAGGGAAGAGGCACTGCGTCTCGGCGCTCTGAACCTTACGGAGGCATTGGAGCGCGAGCGCCAACGCATTGGCATGGACTTGCATGATCAGACATTGGCCGATCTCACCCGCTTGGCGCGCTGGTTGGAGCGACTGGCCGGCGAACAGGTCGTGTCCGGTGACGAACTTGAATCGGTTGCGCGAAGTTTGCAGCACAGCATGCAGGATCTGCGGCAAATTATAGAAGAGGCGAAACCCTCGGTGCTTCAGCTTTTTGGTTTCAGCCAAGCCATAGAAAATCACCTGGACCGTTCCATCCGTGACAGTGGCTCCGGGCTTCGGCAGCAACTGGTTGACGAGACGAATGGCGTTATCGACCAGCTGGATCAGACCGTATCTATCGCTCTCTTCCGCATCACCCAGGAGGCGATCAACAATGTTATTCGCCATGCCCGTGCAAATAATATTGTCGTACGTTTGCTTGAACAGGTCGACGGCATCTCAATAGAAGTCGTGGATGACGGCTGCGGCCTAAAAACGCGCCGCCGCGCGGGCGGCGGTATCAACAACATGAAGACAAGAGCCCGGCTGATTTCTGCAAAGTTCTCGATCGGACCCAACCAGGACAATGTCGGAACACGCGTCGTCGTTCATCTGCCAACAGCCGCTGTACCTGATCGCGAATTTTAAGGAGAATGGGATGCAAATACTAATCGTCGAGGATGATTCACTCCATCGATCTTATCTGCGTGATGCGGTCAATGCTGCCCTACCGGAATGCAAAGTCATTTTTGAGGCTGACAACGGCATGATCGGCGAGAGAATGGCACGCGACCATAAGTCAGCTCATATTGTCATGGATCTTCAAATGCAGACCAGAAACGGCATCGAAGCAGCTCGCACAATATGGAAAGAGCGGCCCGACACGCGGATTCTTTTCTGGTCCAATTATTCAGATGAAGCCTATGTGCGCGGTGTTGCTCGCATAGTTCCGGACGGCGCTGCCTTTGGCTATGTGCTCAAATCTGCATCGGAGGAACGCCTGAAACTGGCACTTCGCAGCATTTTTATCGAGGCACAATGTGTCATTGATCGCGAGGTGCGCGGAATGCAGCAAAAAAGCCTTGGTCAGGCTAAAGGCGTAAATGATATCGAGTACGAAATTCTCATTGATGTCGCCTTAGGACTGACTGACCGGGCAATAGCCGCTCGTCGCAATATTTCACTCCGCAGCGTGCAAAACCGGCTGCAGCAACTTTACGAGAAACTTGGGGTTTATCAAACATCCGGAGACGGCCGTGATGGGCGATTCAATCTGCGTGCACGTGCAGTTGCCGTCGCCCTTATGCGCAAGCTGATCAATTATAATGGGCTAGAGCGATCGGAAGTTGAATTGAACGAATGGCTCGGTGGTGATTGACCGGTAATAGCGAGCAGCGCCCGGCTCATGTACAAACCCATTCGCGAATTTTGCATGTAGCGCCACCGGCTTCGCAAATACGCGTCGCAGCATCCTCAGCTTCATCGCGGGTTACAGCGGAACTCGCTCCCCATACCGTAGTCAGCTTTTTCTCTTTGGCCACGGCAAGTGCACCACAATGTTTGTATGGAAATCCCGTATTATCGTCATCGTCCCAATGGCGATGGTTGCGGAATACTTCCACGACCTCACAATTTTTACCGCCGTCATTCTCGCAGTGCTTCATCGCCAGATCGGTTGCCTCCTGGCGCTTGTCAGCGCCCCAGAAGAAGCCGTGTATTCCGTCCACTGCTGAATAGGCAACAGCAGCCCAGATCCCCCGCTCCTCGACATCTGCTGGAACAGGCACTTCAGTCGCAGTTAGGTCCGCAGCGACCAAGTGGGTGGTTGACAGTAAGAGAGCTCCCATCACTCCGATGGCAAAACGAAATCTCATTGCTTGCCTCCATTTGTTCCGGCCGCAGAGGCGACGGAAATTACAACGCAGTTATTTCCGCTGGGCAGCAGCATCGCATTGCCGCCATTGTTCGGCAGCTCATAGACACTGACCTGAGCGAGATTGTTGGTGAGCTTGCTGCCCTGGGGCAGCCGGCCCGGCATGTCTGCGCATGGCACGGGGAAAGGCGCTACCCGCACCATCGAGCCTTCGCAATCGGAACCGGTCGGCGCCGCGACGACGACACCCGCCGCGATGCCGGTATATCCTTCGGTGGCATAGTTCATGCCGACAAGCGCCTGGACCGCATGCCGGTCCGGCTTCTCATTGTTCCAGATTGACTGTACGCCATATTGCGATCCATCTGTTAGCAGGGCGCCAAGACCCGGGAAGACATTTGAGCAGGCGAGCAGGCGCGCCTGTTTGGCATGTTGCCGGAACGGTGACTCCGCGGCATTGGCGCCTGCCTGCGGCGTATCGGCGATGGCGGGGGGCGAAAGGACGGCGTCGAGAATGCCGTAGCGTGTCGCACCATAGCCCGCCGCACCGAGGACCGTGATACCGAGCAGCGAAAGCGTAGCCTTCTTCCACCAATTGTGCGATGGTGCAGCGGCGATGGTAGCCGGCGCTTCAGCATTTGTCTTTCGCGACATTATCCTGTCATGGATCGATTGCTGGGTCATTCCTGTACCTTTTCAATTGATCGCCTCGACGGCTGCGGAAAGGCCGCTTAAGGGCGCAACCAAACTGATTGTTTTGCCTGTTCTAGTCGCATAGGAAATCGTTGGGGAAGACTTCTTCGATATCTGGTCGCGCATGATCGGGCCGACCGGCAGCATGCCAACGCAGACGGCCTGGTTGCAGCCGTCGAGCCGTATTTTGACAGGTTCCTTGCGGCCCTCGAAGGCCAGCGCCAATGGCGCATCCGCATCCGCGATCGGCGCAGTACGCACGATCATGTATGGGCTGCCTTCCTTCGTTGCGGCGAGCGACCAGCTGAAGGCGACCTGCCCCAGCTGGTTCTCGATGGTCTGCGTGACATTGCAGACCCTCTGGCGCGCCTTGACCTTCTCGTCGCAGATCAATGTCCAGTTTTCGAAAGGACGTATGGTCCGCTGATAGTCGCCCAGCTTGACATCGGCTGGCGGCACCACGTCTGAAGGCTTGATCCGGAAGCCCGCCTTAGCCTCCTGCCCTGCCGCAACCGGACAGGACAGGCTGGAGAGCGCCAGCGAAACGAGGAGCCAGAATGAGCTACGTCGCAGCATCATTGCCTCAGTTCAACGTGAAACTGAGACCGGCTCCCACACCCCAATGGCCGCCGGCCGTGGTACCTGAGAGATTTGCACGTACCCGGCCGTTTTCGCTTGTATACCCTGTACCAAAGGCGAGAGCACCGGCATCGCGCCAGTAACCGCCGCCCACCGCCACACTGACCTTTCCGGGCCGATCATCATAGCGCAATGAAGCAGCGGCGAGGCCGATGGCTGCGGCTTGGCGAGCTTCGTCCCGGATCGAGTCAAACTCCTGATTGAGCTGCCCGAATTTCTGATCCGTGTAGCTGTTGGCCTCATTCAAAGTTGTCGTTGCGACACTGTCTGTGTAGTCGTTCGATGTCTTAATGGCGTAGGTCACATTTTCCTTGAGCTGCGAGACATTGACGGCATCATTGTCGGCAACGCCTTTTCCAACATTGGAAATGACAACCGGTGCATTAACATCACCTCCTTGAAGGGTGATATTATTTGTTTTTTTGCCGTCTTTGATATCGTAAAAGACGGCGTTGTTGTTGATGTTTCCAATTCCGCCTTCTAAATCCTCAATCGCGGAGTTGGTGGCATGCAACTGTGATCCATTGATCGCGTCTGTACTGTCCGCGGAAATGCGTCCCGCTGCTACGTTTGTGATTGTCCGTTCGGCTCCGTCAGCGCCGACACTGACTGTCCCCACAGGCGTCGTTCCAGCAAAATCATACTGTTTGCCGCGAATGGTGGTGCCGGCGGTTCCGACAGCCGTCTCCGTGACAGATCCAGAGCCGAGGGCGACATCATTGGCATTGTTCGCCTGAGCGCCTTCGCCGAGCGCCACGGAGCCCACTCCGGTTGCTGCCGCCCCATGGCCGGCCGCGAGGCTGTCGGTGCCGGTGGCGATGCTTTCCGGGCCGATCGCCACGCTGTCCGTACCCGTCGCCGATGAATCGGCCAACGTTGAATTGGCGTGGAAATATTTGATGCCGCCGCCATTGTTGATCTGGTTGTTCAGGTTTGTGAGGCTCGCGTCCACAGCGGTGAACCCATCATAGACGGTCGTATAGCTCCCGCCCTGGATATTGTATGTCGGGCCGGTGATTGTGCCGTCGGGATTGACAACGGAGCCGCCACCGAGATTGTTGGTGATCTGCGTGCCCAGACCGCGCAACTGGCTGACATTGACCGCATCCGTTTCGGCGGAACCTGCCGCAAGATTGGTCAGTTTGCGTTCGGCTCCGACCGCACCGATCGAGACTTCACCGAACGAAGTTTGCGGAGCTGCAAGTGCAAATGCAGTATAGGCGGTCTGTGCCCCGACCGTTGTGACCGATTGCGAACCGAGGGCGACGCTGTTGATGTGGTTGCTGGCGGCACCGGCGCCAAGGGCCACCGATTGGATACCGGCCGCTGTGGCCTGGGTGCCGAGCGCAATGCCGTCAGCAAGGAACACATGAGCGCCCTGCCCGATCGCCGTTCCACCGGGTGCAGTTTGATCGACGATCGCGCCATTGCCGATGCCGACGCCATTATCGCCATTGACGACGGTGGTCGGGCCGACGGCGATCGATTCCGCACCGACGGCGAGAGAGTCGCCGGCGACCGAATTGGCGTGGAAATATTTGGACGGCGTTGCGGCAACCGAAGCGATGGCGCCCTGCAGCTGGCGTATTGTCACGGCGTCCTGCGAGTCCGTACCATCAGCGACATTGGTGATCTGGCGATAGGATGTGGCCGTGCCGACAGAAACCGCGCCGAGAAGCGACTTGTCGGTAGTGTTGTATTCGATGAAGTTCGTCGGACCCGCCGCGATCTGGCCCGTTGCAGGCGCCAGCGCACGGTCCGAGACCGACCCGGAGCCGAGGGCCACACCGCCGACGATGGTGGACTGGCTCTCCCGTCCAAGTGCCAGCGAACTTTCGGCAATCGCCGTGGCATTGTAGCCGACGGCGGTCGAACCAACCCCCTGTGCCGACGAGTCGCTCACCGCCAGCGTCCGGTCATTGGTGCGGACATAGCGGATGCCGTCGCCATTGGCGTCGGTATAGGCAGTGGAGGTATCGCCTGCGATATTGTTGATCGTATCGCCGATGTCGCCGATGGAGTCGCCAAGATTGGCGATGTCGGTCGTATTGGTCGTTACCTGCTGGTTGGTCGCGAAGAGCTGCGAACCGTTGACGGCATCTGTGGAGGCGCCGGAGAGCTGGCCCGCCGCGACGTTCTGCACCTGGCGTTCCGCGCCCGCGGAACCGACGGAGAGCGCACCGGCCGGCGCGCCTCCGGCAAAGGCATAGTTCACGCCGCCGATGGTGGTGCCGCCAACTGCTGTCGTCACGCCGCTTGCCGAATTGAGGCCTATCGCCACGTCACCGGCATTATTAGCCACGGCATTTGGACCTATTGCGACAGAATCCATGCCGATTGCCTGCGAGTCGGGCAGGGTCGAATTGGCATGGAAATACTTGATGCCGGCACCATTATTGATATTGGTGATCGTCGTCGCAACACTTTCGACTGCCTGGTTAGTCGCAAACAGCTGCGAACCGTTGATGCCGTCGGTGGAAGCAGCACCAATGCGACCGGCAGCCACATTGGTGAGTGTGCGCTCTGCGCCAGCAGCACCAATGCTCACGGTGGAGGTAGGCGTTGCGGTTCCAGCGAAATTATAGGTGGTGCCGGCGATCACTGTACTGGCCGTACCCACGGCTACGTCCGTGACGGAACCTGATCCCAATGCAACATCGTCTGCATTGTTAGCAACCGCTGTATCACCAAGGGCAACGGAGCCAGCTGCTCCTGCGCGGCTCGTATTGCCAAGTGCAACCGAACCTTGGCCAATTGCAACGTTACTGTTGCCAATTGCTACCGCGCCATTGGCCATATTGGCTGCTGTAGCGCTTGCCGTGCCATCCGCATTGGCGATGTTGTTCGCGCCGCCGGTGAAGGCGCCGGTGCCGCTGGCATAGCTCGGATCGCCGATTGACACTGCGCCGTCGCCATAAGCGATATTGTCCGCGCCGATAGCCACCGACTTGCCGCCGCCTGCATTGGCCCTGGTGCCGATTGCTACGGAGTCGGCCGAGCTTGCTACTGCAGCATTGCCCATGGCGATCGCGCTGGCTGCCGTTGCTTGGCTTGCGCGTCCCATCGCGATTGTGTCAGCCTGCGACGCCGTCACGTCCGTGCCGATGCCGATGGCGCTCGCCCCGCTGGCGCCTGCTCCAACAGTGCGCGCGCCGAGATAGATGGAATTCAGCCCCGATGCGGATGCGGCGATGCCGAGTGCAACGGCATTCTGGCCATTGGCAACCGCGCTGACGCCGAGAGCTGCGCTATTGATTCCGCTGGCGGCAGCGCCCAGTCCCAGCGCGATCGAATTCAAGGCAGTCGCTGTGGCATTGTTGCCGAGCGCCGTGGTGGAGGTGGCGGTAGCCTGCGCTCCCGAACCCGCCGCGAGAGCACCGACACCACTTGCGAGGGCCTGATTGCCGAGCGCTGTGCCAAAATCGGCCGTTGCATTTGCAGCAGTGCCGATTGCGGTACCGGCGTTTCCGGATGAAACGGCATTGGTTCCGATCGCAATGCTGTTGGGCAGAGCCGTGTTGGCCTGAACGCCTGCGATTGCACCAAGGCCGAGCGCGATGGACTGATTACCCCAAGCGCTGGCGTTCCGCCCCATTGCTGTGGCACTTGTACCCGTCGCCCGGCTTTGGCGGCCAATCGCAGTGGCATCGACCTGAGATGCCAATACGTCCGTGCCTATGGCAATGGCGCTCTCCTGAAGGGCGCCCCCTCCTGCAACAGTTCGGTTGCCGAGATTGACGGCGTTGATTGCGGTCGCGGTGGCCTGGAAACCAATGGCGATGGCGTTCTGATTGCTTGCAACAGCGGAATTGCCTTGGGCAATGGCATCCAGTCCGGATGCGGTTGCCCCAAACCCGAGCGCGGTGGCGCGTAGTCCGGTTGCCCTGCTGACATAACCGACCGCCGTTGAGTTCACGCCGTCCGCCCGGGCGTTGAGGCCCAAGGCGGCTGCACCGGCGCGCGCAACGGAGTTGACGCCGATGGAGGTTGCTCCATCCGCTGTGGCCTGGGCGTTGCCGCCGATGGCCAGCGCGTTGACGCCGTTCGCGCCTGCGAAGACACCTATGCCGATCGAATTGAGGCCATTGACAGTCATCGAATAGCCGATAGCAATTGTCGCGTCACCAGTTGCGGAATTCGCGGTGCCGAGCGCCACGCTGTTATTGCCATTCGCTGTGGCAGTGTTACCGATGGCGACGGCGTTGCCGCCTGTCGCCGAACCGCCGCCAGCCTGGTACTGCGCATGGGCAGTTCCGGAGAGGTCGAGTGCGATAATCGTCGCCAGCGCGCCGATCGCTGTGGTCGAACGCAGATTGCCGCCTACCCCCAACATTCCGAGGCCAAGGCCCTTGCGCCGAACGCCAAGAACGCGATGTGCCAGGCGCAGGATCGCCATCAATCGACGCCGGTGGGAGGCGCTGTCTTTGCTCCGGTCGCTGGACAGTCCAAGGCAGAAAATACGCTGAACAGAACGTTGCATGTATTCAATCATTGCGTTTCCTCGCTTTTGACCAGGCGTTCCAGGGCGCTGGAATTCGCATCTTCGCCTGCAGGTTCTTCGGTGACATTTGCGCGTTGAGACAACGCGCTTCCTATTCGCTCGCCCTTGCTCTCGATGAGCGACCGGGCATTTTCGATCCATGGTTGGGACGCTGGCGGTACAGTATGAAGCGCAGCCTCGGTGCGCTCCGGCGGAAGCTTGATCGAAACCAGCGACTGGCAGATTTGATAATGGGAAGCAGGTTCGGCCTCTCCAAACCGCGGTGTGGTGAGCCCCAAAACAAAACATGCAAAGAGATGATCAAGCTCTGCTGCGCTCATGCGGCCCGCATACTGCTTATCAATCACAGACCAAACCGCTTCGATTTTGGGAGCAAAAACTTCGATGTCAGAAGACTGCATCTGACTCATCTTTGGCAAAGCCAATTGGAATCATGATTGCAGAAATCTGTCATACGCCCCCCATCGCAAAGCGAAATTCCCCGCGGTCCATTATGGCCGCTCGGAGCTATTGACAGGTCAATTTTTGAACAAAGTCATTACACAGAAAAGCCGCAATTGCAGAATCGTGCGCAAATAAACCTTTCGAATGAGTTTTTTCTAACTAATTCGATTTATCTAGTAACAAATATGTCACTCGCTGAACCCGGCATTTCCGGCGGCCCGAATCTGGCCGGGTGTAAGATTTTTGAGGCGCTTCATTGTGTTTGTGAGATGGCTTTGACTGGAAAAACCTGACCGGTGAGCAATTTCAAAGATTGGAAGATTGGTTTGCGTCAGCAACGTCTCCGCTTCCTCAAGACGAACCTTGGTAAGATATTGATGTGGCGGCATACCGAAAGTTAGCGTGAAAGCCCGGATGAAATGACTGGGTGAAGACTGAACAATCCTGGCCATCGAAAGTATGGAAATATTTTCTGCCATATTTTGATGAATATATTCGCGAATGCGCTTCACCTGATGCCCGGGAAGCCGCGCCTGCATCATTGGCCTTGTTGTTTTATGTGCCGAGTAAGTCCGGATGATATGAACGGCCAGCACCGTCATCAAAGCGTCTAGATATACTGGATTGACAGCGATGGCGGATAATTCCTTTGCCATCGCGGTACCAATACGAAGTGCCCTAAGATCAACGTGACCAAATTTTGGAGGGCGGAGATCCCAACTGTTGCCATCAAGTTCGGTGGCTGCCAAGGCTGCATAGGCATCCCGTCCAAACGCCACTGCGACATTCTTTTTCATGCCCGACCAGCGGAGGGTTCGGTCGATATCCGCAGGGTTAATGACGACAGCCCCCGCAGGCGCATTGAATTGATGTGTCCTGTCGCTCGCAAACGCAGCTTCCATGCCAGGTGACGGCGAAAGCATAATACTGGCAAAATCCACGCTCGTGTGAAAACTCATTGAGCCTGCTGATCTGGTAGCTTTAATAACTCCGCCGATAGCTGACTCAAATCTGGGCCCGACACTTTCTGGAATTGTGTTTAATATTCCGGAAGAATTCGAACGGTCGAGATGTACCAGAGAATGAGAACTTATCGACGTATTCATGTGTAAGGCGGGCACCTGAATTTGTATTCAACGTCATGCGTCTCCCTTGCCGGAAAGTGGGCAAGCGATACGCAACTCCTCATTGAGCAACGTTGATTTGGAATGTCTTGGTTAAAAGCATTGTAAGGTTCGCCAACTCGTTAGCGTTCGGGACGCTTGAAGCCGGTGACACTCTTCATGCCAACTTCTGACCGAAAAAACCATATAAATCAGAAGTTGTAAATGTTGGAAATGATCGGCGCCGAGTCGAAACAACTGAGAAAAACTGCAGCGAGTCAGAATAAACACCTATAAACATATAATTACTTGTGAACATTGTGCGGCCCCGGCCGTGTTTTGGCGATTATCGTTTTCACTATTTTATAGCAACAATTTGCAACGGATTAATTTTTTGCAAGCAGGAGCATGGGGGGCAGCGGCACGTAATTCGTTTGCCTCGCATACCAGAGGGCGCACTTCAGCGACGAATTATGAAGACCGCTCTTGGCTCGCGGTCATTGGCAAATTAGAGAACCGCTCTCGTCCTGTTTGGAACTTATCTAAGAAATAGCTCAGAATTTCTTCCACCATTTCCGGTTCGAACGGTTTCGCCAACAGCATTACGTCCACGGGCAAATCTGTTGCAATGATACCGTCGTCAATCGTAACAACGAGCGCCATCTGCGGAAATTGAATAGCTGTCCTTTGTATGAAGCTACCGTCCGTGGTTTTCCCTGGTGCATACTCGGCGATAACGGCACTGATCTCCGTATGCTGTTGTAAATGGGCCATGGCTTCATCGGTCGTAGCTACATCAAAAACTTTGAAACCTGCCTCTTCAAGGAATTCGCAGATAAAGAAATTCAGGATAACGTCTGGCTGTACAAGAAGCACTGTAATAGGCCGCCTCAGTTTCGATTTATCCTCGTTCATTTAGCCCTGCTGCCTTAAAAGAGTAAACGCTGAACGCGCATTCGGCAAAAATGAAATTAAATTCATAGTATCGTCCAATGCTGTGAAAATATAGTCTCGTTATTCAAACAAGCACTCTGGCGCTGACGGCGCTCTATCTTGATTTGCTGTGGAACAGCAGAACCGATGAAAATGGGCAAATGCGCTGGGGCTTGGAGATTATTTAACGCTTCGAGCCGCTTCCTGTGCCGTAGAAAAAGCCCTGCCGCTGTTATCCGATGTTTCGTAGTCGGATTTGGCCAGATAGCCAAATCCTATCAAAATAGCGATGCAAGCAGCCAATAGTAATTTATGCCATTTATACATTCACACCCCACAATCATGTCAGGACAGAACTACGCAAACCACTCGAATGTTGAAGATATTCCCGGAGGCCTATCAACCTATATGCCATCAATTCCGGCTATTATAGCGCACATCGCTATCAGCCACTTTGCCCAACAATATCCCGCTGTTATTGTAAGTCATTTAGCCAAAATTTCATTCTGGCCATGCGATATCACGAACGACGCGTTCTCATCAGCGCGATGAAATAGGGTCCCCCCACAAGTGCAGCCAGAAGCCCGGCAGGTATCTGCCACGGGAAGATGAGCATTCGGCCGGCCCAGTCCGCAAGCATGAGCATGAGCCCGCCAACGAGTCCCGCGGCGGCAAGTTGAGGCAAGGCCCTTTGAAACCCGAGGACGCGTGCCATGTGCGGTGCCATCAAACCAACAAAGCTCAGCGGTCCAATAATCAAGGTCGACGCCGCTGTTGCTGTTGCGATCAAAACGAGCAGGATGATTCGTACCTGATCGACCCCAAGACCTACTCCTCGCGCAGCGGCCATGCCCAGCGGCAATATCTCCAGCCAGCGCGCGGTCAGCGGTGCAATCCCCACAAGAATAGCCGTGATGATCCCCGCGGTGATGGCATCATCTGCTGTCGCCGTGTAGGTCGAACCGGATAACCAGGCTAACAATATACCCAGTCGCGGATCTCCGCTGGCCAAAACGATCGCCGATGCCGCCGATGCCATTGTGGCCACGGCAACACCGCTGAGCAGCAGTCGCTCGGGTGCTAACGCCTTTCGATAACCCATCGGTGCAATCAGCAGCAGGCTAACAAGCGCCCCCGCCAATCCAGCCAGGAACATTGCCGGACGACTAAAACTCGCCATTGAAACAAACAGCAAAAGCACACCGAGGGCGGCGGCGCCTGAAATGCCCAGCACCTCAGGTGCCGCGATTGGATTGCCGGTCATGCGCTGGATTACTACACCTGCAAACGCCAACATAATGCCCGCCGACAGTGCCACAACAACCCTTGGCGCCCTGAGGGGCAAGAGATAGCCAAGTTCATCGGATGTAGCCCAATACCAGCCATTAATATCACGCCCGGCGGCAAGGCTCAGACAGAGGAAAAAACCGAGTACTAAAAGGCCGGTCAGCAACCAGGGCAAACCATTGCGCCGGCGGAACACTGATGGCGCATCTCCGTTTTTGTGTGGCGCGATGCGCAACTTCGGTAGCAGCAGCAACAGCAACGGCGCACCAAGAAACGCTGTTGCAGTACCGGCAGGAATTTCCGACACAAATGGCAATATCTGCACAACCCGATCAGTCAGCCACAGTAGAGAAGCTCCTAAAAGCGGTGCCCAGATCACGCGTTGGTGCAACGTCCGCGCACCGGCAAGCCGAGTCAGAACCGGCGCTGCCAAGGCCACAAAGCTGATGACGCCAACAGCCGCTGTGGCGATAGCGCTAAGAATCACTGCAACCGCCAATCCCGTCATCCGTGTCAAAGTCGGGTTGTTGCCCAGGCTCGACGCTCCCTCGTCAGCCAGATCAAGAATTTGTAATGGGCGTACCAGCAGGAAGGCCGCTGCCGCGCCCGCCAACAACCAGGGCGCCAGCGCAAAAGCCGTGGCATCGCCGTTCTGTATAAGTGATCCGCTCTGCCAGATGTACAATTCCTGGGAATATTCGCGATTGGCAGCCATCAAGAAGGCACTTGCAGAGCTGAAGGTGAGGCTGACGATCAGCCCCCCGATAATGATCCTTATTGGAGAAAAACCGCGTCCCGACGCCAAGGCGAAAACGATCAGTGTACTTATTGTGCCACCGGCGATAGCCACCCACTCCCGTCCATGTTCCAACATCCACGGCGCATAGAGGGTCGCAAGAGTTAAAGCGACACTGGCACCTGCATTGGTGCCAATTGTTGTCGGTTCGGCAAGAGGATTGCGCAGGATTTGCTGGAACAGCGTGCCAGCAAGCCCGAGTGCAGCCCCAACCAACAGGCTGATTGCAAGACGTGGCAGGAAAGCATGGCGGTAAAGCAGCTGCCGGGGATCAGTAAAGTCGGCATTGCTGATCGCACGCCACCAGAACTCGGTGGGCAGCAGTCGCAGAAGGTCGGATATGCTGAGGGATGCGGCGATGAACGCGGGAATGCCAACGAGCAAAGGAAGAAACCATATTCCAGTGTTCCGCCGCGTTGTCTTTTTTGTCAGTTGCATGACCGTCATGTTTGCGCAAGCAGCGTGGCGAAACGGGCGGCCGCGGCCAGCCCGCCGAACGGCCAGACAGGAGGAATTGTTGTAACATTGCCTGTCCTGACGCAAGGGAGGCTCTTCCACAGCGTACTTTGTTCGATCCTGACCTTCACATGCGGCGGAATCGGGTCGAGCGAGATCAGCCGCGCGTTACCGATCGCCACAAGTTCCTCGATACCCATCGTCGAAAACCCCCAACTTCCGGTTTCTCCGGTCCACGCATTGATAAGCCCAAGCCTGTTCAGTACGTCCTGGAAAAGACTCGACCTGCCATAGACACGCACATGCCGATCGTCGAACATGCTGACCACAGCGAGCGGACTGCTGCCTTGGTCCGCCAGCGTCTTTTTGGCCCTGGAAATCGTAGCTGCCGTGTTTTCAATCACCTCACGCGCTTGCATTTCCCGACCAAGCCTCTCGGCTAATCTCAGCGTCTCGCTCTCGGCCTGACCATATGGTGTCCCGCCGGTGCCGTCGTAAAGTGCTACCGTATGCAACGGTGCAATCTTCGCAAATGGACCTCCCTCGAGTCCGTAGCCATGAGCGCTGACGATCATATCAGGATTGAGCTTGAGCAAGACCTCAAGATTGGGCTCACCACGGGAGCCTAAATCAAGACAGTCATCAGACAGCCGGGGGGCCACAACCCAGTCATGGTAACCTTTAAGATCGGCTACCGCTACAGGCTGGATACCCAGCGAGACGACAAGTTCGGCCGAGGCCCATTCAAGGCAAGCCACTCGCGGCCTATTTGCTGCACGCGCGACCGGAATTTGGGCAACCAACATTGCCGCAAGCCCTCCGATACATTGCCGCCGTGTTGGGTATTTGAGGCAAATGGATCGTTTGTTATATGTTCGTGTCCCGTTCACCAGCGATACTTCACCGAGCCCGTAATCTTGCGGCCCTCTCCATAGAAGCAACCGGACGTGCGATTGAAGCAGGAGGCAACATATTGCTTGTCAAAAAGGTTGCTGGCATTGAGCTGGAATTTCATGTTCTTCCAGTCATAGTGGATGGCCGCATCGACCAGTGTTGCCGACGGCACCTTGAAAGAATTGTCATCATCGCCAAAGCTTGATCCGATATAGCGGGCGCCAACACCCGCGCCGAAACCTTCGAGCACGCCACTTTTGAACGTATAGTCGCCCCACAGCGACATTCGGTGGCGCGGCACGCCGGAAGGCATATTGCCACCTGTGCCTTCGCCATCATCGCGAATCTCCATATCTGTATAGGCGTAAGCAAGTTTTATATCCCAACCGGAATCGAGGCTGGCAACGCCTTCAACCTCAATACCCCGCGAGCGAATTTCTCCTGTCTGGAAACGCTCATTGCCAATAGTGCGCGAGACGTTCTCACGGGTAAGATCAAAGGCAGCAACGGTTACGAAGCTGTTCCAGCCTTTTGGCTGATATTTGATACCAACCTCGTACTGCTCTCCAGTTCCCGGCTTGAAGGTTTCACCGCCACTTCCCGTGCCCAATGTCGGATAAAATGATGTTGAATAACTGACATAGGGTGCAAGGCCGGTGTCAGAGAGATAAACGAGGCCAACCCGGCCCGTGAATGCACTATCAGACTGCTCGGTTTCGCTGTGCGAAAGCTTGTCGAGTATTGTGCTTTTTGTCCAATCCTGTCGACCGCCGAATGTAAGCGCCCAATTATCATACTTGATCTGATCTTGCGCGTAGAGACCGGCCTGCCACTGACGAGTGCTGGTATCCTTGTAAGAAATGATATCGGACACCGGGGCGCCGTAGACGGGATTAAAGATATCATCAAGCGGTGCAACTGTTCCCGAGCCACCCCAATCCTTGTAATCGGTGTACTGGTAGTCGAATCCCATCAGCAGCGTGTGTGCAAGCGGCCCTGTATCGAACTCGGCCTGAGCCTGATTGTCGACCGAAAAATTACCGAGCGTTGAGCTCCCGGCGTCGACATAGCGGTGGTAGGTATGTCCGTCCGGATCAAGGCCAGGAGAAAGATCAGGATTGGGATTGGCCCCGCCGCCGAACACGCCAAGCTGCTTATCATTGCTAAGATAAGAATAGCGAAGGTTCTGCCGAACGAGCCATGTGTCATTCATCCGGTGCTCGAACTCATAACCGGCCATGGCAAGTGTTGGAGAAAACTCATCGAAACCCGGTTCGCCAACAAAGCGGCTGTTCGGCAAACGCTTGCCGTTCAGCCCCGGAAAGACAGTGCCATCGGCGGGTAGAAATTGGATACCCCAGCCTGTTTTGTCACGTTGGTAGGTGGCAAGCAGCGTCAGGCTGGTGTCGGCATCGGGCTGCCACTTCAGCGAGGGCGCTATAAAGATGCGGTCGTCGTTGACAAAATCTACACCGGTTTCACCATTACGAAACAAGCCTGTCACCCGATAACTCAGCACGCCGTCCTTGTCGAAGACACCTCCCATATCAAACTGTGTCTGATAGCGGTTGAAGCTACCGGCACTGACTTCGATTTCCCGGAACGTTTCGCCAGTTGGGCGCTTGCTTACATAGTTGATAATGCCGCCGGGACTGTTCTGGCCATAAAGGACAGAGGCTGGGCCATGCAATATTTCCAGGCGTTCGGCACCATAAGGGTCAAGCGACAGGAAGGTGGCAAAATCCGTTCCCTTCAGCCGCAAGCCATCCTTATAAAAAGCCTCGTCCGATACACCGAATCCACGAATTTGCAGACCATAACCACGCGTGTCGTTGCCCCACAATTCCCCTGCGACACCGGCAGTGTAACGAAGCGCATTGCCCAGGCTCTCCACCCGCTGTGCCTTCATCTGATCCGCCGTAACGATCGAGATCGACTGCGGGTTTTCAATCAGCGGCGTATCGCTTTTGGAGCCAGTCGCACTGCGGGTAGCAACAAACCCGTCGACAGATCCCCAAGCATTTTCGACACGCAGCGTAATAGGATCAAGAAGAATGGTATCACTTTCTTGCGCCTGCGCGGACGAGATACCAATAATCCCCACTCCCAACATCGTCCGGGATAGGCATAGTAACCGTCGTTTAATAAGACTTGGATGAGAAACAGAAAAGGTTACGTATGTGTGCCGATCCTTGCGGCGATAAGCATCGAAACTCGCGAAAACATCCACGTGAAAAATCCCCAGCTTTTGACACTACGCGTCTGCCAGCGAATCCCCCGCCGACTTTTCTTGACTAAGATACTCATCTTTCCCAGTCAACCTTAAGTTGAGTAGGATTCTGGGCAAAAGTTGTGTCGTTTTGAGAACTCTGGGTAACGGTGCCGGGACTTCGCGCATTACTCGGACGCTAAAGCGTACCAAACAAAGCCAAAGCGACTTGTGGCACGGCTAAGTACGTTAATAGGATGCAAAAAAGTGCTCGAAGACTAAAAATCCATCAAAAACATTTCGCCCGCATACCATTGCCAGACTAGCAGACATGTTGTGCCCGCGAGGACGTTGCCTATTCTTAAACCGCCTGTGGCATGCCACGCCAATGCATAATTAAGAATGACAATAATCGGAAGGAGCACCAGAACAGGCATAAACTTTCTTTCATTCTTGCGTTGCGTTTTTCGACCGCACAATACCTATGCTCAGAGCCAAATATTATGGCAAATGCGATAGCTGCGATTATTGTGGCCGTCGGCCTGCATTGGCTTCTATAATATTACTGAAGATACAAACCACCGAAGCTTGTCGACGGGAAATTATTAGCTGTCGGGCCAAAGCTTCAAACGTTAGTCCGTTCATCACGCGACTTTGTGCACTTCTAATCGTTTTTCTGTTTCGGGGTCAAAAAGGTGCAGTTCGTGAGCGGCAACATCTATGCCCACAACATCACCTTCCTTGATGGCGGTAGCCGCGGGTACAGCAATGCTGATCTCATGGCTATTGTTGCGCAATGTCACAAGTCTCGTCTCTCCGTGAAACTCGTTACGCTCGACTCGGCCGCGTAACCCACCCCCTTCATCAGTCAGTTGAAATGCTCCTGGTCGGATCCCTACGGTAACCGGGCCAGGCCTGATCGCAAAAGGAGCCTTGAACTTGGCACCAGAATCGCCAATCCCATCATTAAGCGCCTCCAATTTCAGGAAGTTCATATTTGGCGTTCCGATGAAACCGGCGGCAAACAAGGTGGCGGGAGATTGGTAGATTTCTTCAGGCGTGCCCATCTGCTCGATACGCCCGTCCTTCATCAAGACGATCTTGTCAGCAAGTGTCATTGCTTCGAGCTGGTCATGCGTAACGTAAATGCTCGTCGTCTTAAGGTCCCGGTGCAGGCGCGCAATCTCGACACGCAAGCTACCGCGAAGTTTTGCGTCCAGATTAGACAACGGCTCGTCGAAGAGGAAAACCTCCGGAGTTTTGATCATAGCGCGCGCGATCGCCACGCGTTGCTGCTGGCCGCCCGACAGTTCCGTTGGTTTGCGGGACAGGTAGATGCCAAGACCAAGTGCCTCGACAACCGGAGCAAGGCGTTCGTTGATCGCGCCTTTTGCAACGCCGGCACGTTCCAGACCGAATACAATATTTTCCCGTACGCTCATATGTGGATAGAGCGCGTAATTTTGAAAAACCATAGCGATACCGCGATCTCCAGGATCGCGGTCGTTCATACGTTGACCACCAATTAGAAGGTCACCGCTCGATATTTCTTCGAGACCGGCGATCATGCGCAGCATCGTTGACTTGCCACAACCTGAGGGCCCGAGAAAGACGACGAATTCATGGTCATCTATCTTAAGGTTGAAATCGTGCATGACTTCTACCGAACCATAAACTTTGCGGATTCCACGGCATTCAACGGTCGCCATCAGTTCCCCTCCCCGTCCAGGATGATTTGCAGCTTCACATCTTCCGGACGTCCTTCGGCAGCGCGCTTGAAGGCCGCAATAGAGTCCTCAAATGCGAACGTGCCCGAGACGAGCGGCTTCAAATCGACCTTTCCGGCGGCGATGAGAGCCAAGGCGCGATCAAAGACGTTAGCATAGCGAAACACGGTTTCTATCCGACACTCGCGTGAGCATGCAGCAGCAATATCCATCGGGACGGGCTCAACTGGCAAGCCCACGAGGACCACGGTTCCACCAGGTCTCACGATTTTGAAAAGATCGGCGATAGCGGCTGATGCACCGGAGCATTCGAATACTATATCGGCACCCCAGCCACCTGTGGCAGCGTCAACTGCATCGACGAGGTTCGTTTCTCGCACGTTGATCCCACTGATGCCGTCATAAGTTTCCGCAAGTTTCAATTTGATCGGGGAAACATCCGAAATCAGCACCCGCGAGCAGCCGCCGGCCAATGCTGCCAGTGCAACCATGATCCCGATTGTACCACAACCTGTTACAACTGCCGTGTCGCCAGGGGTAATGCGGGCGCGTGCTGCGGCTTGCATGCCGACGGCGAAGGGCTCGACCATCGCTCCTTCGGCAAAGGACACATTGTCTGGCAGCTTGTAGGTAAATCCGGCTGGATGAACGGTTTCCGAGCAGAGCACACCATGCACCGGCGGTGTTGCCCAGAAAGTAACGGCGGGATCGACATTGTAGAGGCCGAGACGCGAAGCACGCGATGAGGGATCGGGAATTCCCGGCTCCATGCACACCCGGTCACCGGCCTTAAGATGCGCGACGTTGGCACCGACTTCAGTCACGGTACCTGCGGCCTCGTGGCCCAGAACCATAGGCTCATTGAGCACGAAATTACCGATGCGGCCGTGGGTGTAATAATGTACGTCGCTGCCGCAAACTCCGACGGTATGGAGACGGACGCGTACATCATCTGGTCCCATCGTTCGGGCCAGATCGATATCGCGCAGCGTAAGTTCACCAACGCGCTCGAGGACAAGTGCTTTCATGAGATTCAACCTTGATTAGTTTTTTTGGAGAATGCGGCATTGAGCCCACTCGCCATTACCCCAAGCAAAATGAGAGGTGGCAAGGACAAGAGAACGACGGCCGCGTTGAGAATGCCCCAAGGTACATTCATGCCGAGCTGTGACATTTCAGATGCAATGATTGGTAGAGTCTTTGCCTTGGATGTAGTGAGCATCATGGCGAGAAGAAACTCGTTCCAAACAAGCACAAAGGAAAAGGCAACGGCACCGAAAACCTGAAAGCGGACAATCGGAAGAGCGATGCGGAAGAAAGTGGCGTAGGGGCCTAATCCATCGACTCTGGCGGCCTCTTCGACATGCAGGCTGACACCTTCAAAAGCCGGAATCGACAACCAGATAGTGATTGAAGTCGTGACAATCAAATAGGTGACGATCAGGGATAAGCGGGTATCGTAGAGATCGAGGCCCAGCCAGATAACCAGCATCGGAATTGCAATCGCCACCGGTGGCAGAAAGCGCAGCGACAGAACAAAAAACTGCGCCTCAGCTGTCAGGCGGTTTTTGAATCTTGCAATAACATAGGCGGCAGGAATGCCAAGGACGGCCCCAAGCACGACGGCGCTTGTGCAGATGATGAGTGAATTGGTGAGCGCGCGAGCGACCGAGCGCCGGTTCAGCACGTAGCTCATATTATCCCAGACCGGCTGGAAGAAGAGTTTTGGCGTGCTGACCAGCAGGTCGGCATTGGTTTTAAAAGCGTTGAGCAAAGTCCATAGTAACGGCAGGACCACGAAGGCAGCCGCTAATATCAGCATCAGCCTGAGGAGCAATGTGGACAGTTTCATCGGTTCAGCCTCTTCCAGGTAAAGGTGAAGGTGACGATGGTCAGTACCATCATGATGACTGCCATTGATGAGGCATATGAGATTTTGCCGGATTCAATGAAACCCTGGGAATAGGCATACATGTCGAGTGTTTCCGTCGAGATGCCTGGGCCGCCCCGTGTCATGACATAAACCAGATCGAAGGAGCGCAGACTTTCGATCGCCTTGACCAGAAGCAGGCTGATAAGCGGAGCCTTCAGCATCGGAAGTGTGACGTAGCGATGGACTTCCCAGCGCGTCGCGCGATCGATGCGTGCGGCTTCCAGAGGCTGCGGAGGAAGCGATTCCAGAAGCTTGAGAATAATTACCGCAAAGAAAAGCCCCCATTGCCAGACGTCGACGAATGCAACTGCAAACAGTGCCCCGAGCGGCGTGGAAAGGATATCTGGCGTACTGCCCGTGAGTTCGCGTACAGGCCAGGTCAAAGCGCCATACAAAGGATGAAAAGAGAATTTCCAAACAAAGGCAGCGCAGACGCGTGGCAAGAGGACCGGAATTATAAACAAGACACACAGGATATTCCGCACCCGCGGACCAGTCGCCTCAAACATGGCGATACTGAGCGCGATGCCCGTCAACATAGTTGCTGTGACGCTTACAACTTCCCATTTGAGCGACACCCACAAAGCATTGAGAAAACGGGCATCGGAAAACAAGGCTATATAATTGGCGAACCAAACGTAATCGGCCTGCGGCTGTGCCAGGGTTCTGTTCTGCAATGAAATATTGATTGCATAGATCGTCGGCACGAGCGCCAGAACAATCAGTATGACCAACGTTGGGCCGAGAAAAACGTAAGGCAGCGAACGCCTGCGGCGCATGGCAAAAATCCTCAACTGACAGGGTCGGGCGCGTCGTCTACGGCGCGCCCTTGGTAAAGGCTGACGGGTATCAAAGCTTGGTGGCGAAAGCCTCAAGCTCGTTGAGGGTTGCCTTAATATCCTTGCGGCTACCGGTAATGAGCTCTTCGAGCATGATCCCCCATTGATTACCCAGTTCTTGCCAGCGCGGATCTTGCCAGAAGGTTACCTGTGTTCGGCTTCCCGTTTGAGCCATCGCGTCAGCAAGATTCTGACCAAAGGTAGCGGCATATTCCGGACTCTGGTAGGTGCTGGTGCGCGTCAACTCACCCGGTTGCCCCGCCGCCAGACGGCGCGCTTCCTGCTCTTTGGAGGTCGCCCAAGCAATGAACAGACCGGCGCAGGCTTTTTTCTCCTCGGTTGCATTGGCTTTTGCGGCGATGGCAAAGCCATGGGCATAACCGCCACCTGGTAGCGGCGTTGGGGGCACAGAGAAGGCTACTTTATCAGCCACCTGACTTTGCGCCTTGTCTACCGACATGCCGCCAAGGGGGGCGGATTCAATGATAATGGCGACCTTGCCAGCGCGGAATGCACCAGTCGATTCGTCCCAGGATCCGGTCTGCGTTCCGGGAGCGGAATATTTGAAAAGGTCCAAATAAGCCTGTGTAGCTTTCAGTGCGGCCTCTGAGTTAAATGCCGGCTTTCCATCTTTGAACCACTCCCCGCCATATGCCTTAAACAATGGCATCCAGCGCCAGACATTGGCACCCGAGCCCCGCTGTCCCCGCAGAGCCGTTCCGTACACGCCATTGTCGGGGTCGTGCAGTTTTTTGACGGCAGCCAGATACTCTTCCCACGTTTTTGGTGGCGCGATACCAGCTTTTTCCAGAAGATCCGTCCGATAGACCATCAGATCGCCACCGCCCTGTATGGGTGCGAACCATTGCTTTCCTTCATAGGTCGCGGCTGCTCGCATACCCGCATCGAAATCGGCATAGTCGTAGTCGGCGGGATAATAGCCATCGAGCGGCACGATCCAGCCAGAAGATGCGAATAGGGCGAGGTTTGCCTCATCGACATAGTAGACGTCAAAGCTACCGACGGTGGATGCGTCAGCCTGCGACTTTGCGCGACGGTCGTTTTCGTTAAGGTAGCTGATTTCAAATCCTGCGCCGGACAATTTCTCGAATTCGTCCACGTGCTCTTCCAGCAGCGTTAGTCCATCGCGTGGCTGGGCGAGGACGCGTACATCGTCGCTACACTGAGCAGCGGCAAAGGCGTTGGACGCCGTAAAGATTGCAATTGCCGCGCAGCCAGCGCGGAGTCTGTTGAATGTCATGGTATCCTCCCTCGAACGGCAAAACTCCCTCGCCGTCTACGGGACCCATTGTGACTGGACTTGTCATCGGAACTAGTTTGCTTTTTGACTGAGAACTAATACTATTTTGACATTCTTCGCATATAAGGTGACTTGATGAATGCCAATTGCATCAGATTTCCCACATTCCGTTTCGGATACATTTACCGCTACCCGAGAGCAAATCACCCTGCCTGGCGGCATGTCCTACCTCATCCGCCGGGATGACTATCCAAACCCAATCTGCATTTGGAACTATCATCCTGAATGGGAAATCCACTATATTCCTGACGCTTCGGGCTTTGCCTATGTCGGTGACTATATCGGTCCTTTTAAACCGGGGCATCTGATGCTGACTGGTACGAACCTTCCGCACAACTGGATCACACCAGGCGCGCCGCATCTGCCGGGACGCGATCTGGTGCTGCAATTCGATGCAGAAGCGCTAATGAACATACGCGCGGTCTGTCCGGAGTTTGATGTTCTCCACCGTCTGAAACCACTTGCCGCACGCGGTATCGAAATCATGGGGCCGGCAGCTCTGGAAATCGGTAGAAGAATCCTTGACCTTCACGAACATGAAAGAGCAGCAGGGCTCGGACTCTTCATCGAAATACTGAACAGCATTGAGACCGCCCCACAAAAGCGGCTTCTTGCCAGTGAGCATTTTATCTCATTCTACAACCAATTGTCCGACAGGCGTCATCGCAGGATCGATCAAGCCATCCAGATCATGCAATCCAGTCCTAGCGCGAAGATGCACGAGGTAGCCGAGCGTGTGGGTCTCGAGCCTTCCGCCTTTTCCCGCGCCTTCGGACGGCTGACAGGTATGAATTTCTCCACCTATAGCCGCTCGGTGCGCGTCTGGCGCGCCCGCACTTTGCTGGCGGAAACTGGAATGTCGATCACAGATATCTGCTTCGAAGCGGGCTTCAATAATCTGTCCAATTTCAACCGTTATTTCAGAATGGAAACCGGCCTTACTCCACGATCCTATCGAAAGGCAGCAAGGATCAGAGCCAGATCCATGATCACACGGCCATAACCATGGGAGTACGCAATCAGTAGAGCCGAAAGCGCTTCACCTATTAACAGTCAGAAAATCACAACAGAATTCTAGTCTGACAAGCGGCCAGCCGACCATCGGCGACATGAGCAAGCATCATGGCTGAAGAGCCAAAGCGACGGTACTCACAGCCATGAAACAGAATATGGCTGATCTGCTGGGCATGCGCTGTTCCGCTCTTGCCCGATGTGAAGCCCACGCCGAACACTGATTTGTTGAGGGTCGCATCTTTGTTGACCGCTATCGGATCATCGTTACGAGTCGCCACGGCCGCGCTATATAACTCATCTTTAACAGGGTCGAAGATGACGCCAAGCATTGGCTTACCCTCTATGGTAGCACCGACCGACACACACCAGCTCGGACGAGCGCGCATGAAGTTCGAAGTACCGTCGATGGGGTCCAGGACCCAAACTACAAAATGGCGTGATGGGGAAATGCTTGATGCAACCTGTTCCGGATCAGCAATTCGACTGATTTATCAACCGCTATCACAAAGTCTTGCGGTCCCTTGGTTTCAATTTCCAAGGGTCTATTCTGCGTCAAATATGACATGGCCAGCCGTCCAGCCGCCGGTGCCGTCGCTTCGGCTACAGCTTACATCATCACCAAGTCATCGTCTTCGTTTGCCACTGTTCCGTCCCTTCATTTGCTTTCACAACCTAGCGTCTTATGGGTTGGTCGAACGTCAGTTCATCGGCGGTTAAAATGTCCGAAATCTGTACTCCGTTACCTGTCGATAAGTTTCATTCGGCCGCAACACCGCACCGACGAAATGACTTCGATTAGGGCTATCCGGATAACGCTGCGGTTCCAGGCAGATACCGCAATGCCTTCCATAGCGGGCTCCATCGAGACCCACAGCCGGGCCATTGAACGCTCCGCCATCATATAATTGCAGGTGTGGCTCGGTCGTATAAACATCCATGGCCATGCGTGTCTTGGGCCCGGACAACGTTCCTGCATGTATCAGTTTTTTATCTGCGGAGACCGTCTCTCTTAGAACGAACCCCAGGTCGTAGTTGACCTTCTGTTGGTTTCGTAAAGGTCTTGGCTTGTGAAAATCAAAAGGCGTTCCATAAACCGAGCGTATCTCGCCGGTTGGAATTAGATCGTGATCAACTGGAGTGTAAAAGTCGGCTTCTGCTAAAAACTCATGATCAATTGCGCTTGGTACGGGAGCGTTTTTGAATCCAACTGGCAACTCAAGATTAAAGTAACCGTGGCTGGCAAGATTACAGAGCGTCGGCGCGTCCGTCGTGGCAGTCAACTCGACTTTCAAGGTCCCGGGGTCCAACAATCGATAGACGCACTGAACATCCAGGCTGCCGGGGAAACCGGCATCACCGTCCGGAGATTGAAGTGACATCGTTACCGATGACGCGTCGTGCGCCTCGAGCCTCCAAGGCCTGCGGCTAAAGCCTTGACCGTCACCACCGCCGTGTAGCGTATGCTTTCCATCTTGATTAAGTGGCAATTGATAATCTTTGCCATCCAGTTCAAAACGGCCTTGGGCAATCCTGTTGGCAAAACGACCAGCGATTGTGCCGGCATGAGCAGTATCGGCGGTATAGTCGTCAATTGTATCAAAGCCGATGACAACCCGTTGTTTTCCCAGAGGCGTGGGGATGAGCAAATCGCGCACTGCGGCCCCCCATGTCAGGATCTTTGCCTCCACACCCCCATCCGAGCGTAGAGTGACCTCATGGATATCGACACCGTTGACTTGCCCAAAAATACGATCTTGCATTTGTTCTACCATCTAATTTGTGTTCGAAGAGTTCGCCGAACCGCAGGAAGTGCTGATTTGAACATGGGCTCAGCTCAAATATTTATTGGTGTCTGCATCGCTTTTCGGTAGCAAGCTACCATCGATCGAAGTTGCTTCCGATTCATGCAGCACCAAAGCTTGAATCGAGGCTGCGGCAATCGCATCGTCATCGTCATCGTCATCGTCATCGTCATCGTCAATGAACTCGTCCCATACGCCCGGATCTGCAACACCAACGTGCAAAAACCATCTTGCCGACTCCGTCGGCTTGTGGATCGTTGCTGTCATGCTACCCTCCATTATCAAGAACATTCGGATAGTGGCGCTCAACACTTTTAAGAAGAAACCGGACGGGTGGACTGGCGCCGTCTCCCAACCACCTGCGTGGTTTTCAATTTTTTCATTCGTGGAGATGGAAATCCCAACCCAGATACTGACGTGAAGCGTCGATTATGGCCTCACTGACGGAAGAAAAATTCGCCGCCACATGATGCTCGAAGCCGTTTTCGCAAATATAACGCAGCAACTTTTGCATATTGGGAATTTCAACAACGCCAGCGCCACCAAACGTTTCCAGCGGATCATCGGTGAACTTTCCTTCTCCAACGTAACCACAAATGCGCCCGGATGTGTCATCCGTGCTCACACGAATATAGGTCATGTGCCCCGACTTTATTAAGCCGTCCACCGTTCCATAGGTATTGTCTTTGCCAACCGTCCCGGCAATGATTTCCTGAAAGTCCATTTTGTAGTTTTTAAAGAATTCTTTCGGCAGGTTGCTGCAATGGAAACACACGGCTTTATTAGCGTTCGTTCCATAGTTGTTGTTCCAGTCGAGAAGCGCGCTCGGCGTCCCGGACGCAAGTGCCAACATATGCATGCCTATGAGGCCACAGACATCAACTTCACATGCACTGGACATCAATTTGGAACTCATCATGCTCATCATTGTGCAAGGCACGACGCCATAGTTTTCTTCCAATGACGTCCAACATTGAATCGCGCTGATTGAAACATCGACCTCCCGCATCCACTCTTCTGTCACCGCCGCAAGCTTGGCTTGTCTGAGGATGGCCGGATGAGGCACACCTTCAACTGTAATGTAGTTTTTGATCGCATTGACCTTGTCTGTGACGATCGAAGCGCCATCATCAAGGCGAGACACCCGCCCCAAAATCTCTGAAAGATCGAGCGTGATGACCGAAATTCCGGCCGCCTCGAGAAGTTTTTCGCTGTAACGAACTGTATTGAAGGCTTGTGGCCGTGCGCCGATTGCGCCTATCCGCAAGCCCCGCAAACCACCAACAATACGGCAGGTCGCCGAAAAACGCGCAAGATCATCTTGAAACTCATCGCTGAGCGGGTCTACGCAGTGAGATTTGGTGAGTGAATAGCGAATGCCGTACTGTCGCAGATTATTGCAGGCCGACATCTTTCCGCAGAAGCTGTCACGGCGCCACTGAATCGACATTTTTTGCGGATCATCCGGGGTGGCCTGGATCAAGGTAGGTACCTTCAGCCCCGACAGGCGGATGGTGTCGGCGATTGGCCGCTCTTCCCCGAAGTTCGGAAGCGTGACGATTATTCCATCAATATCATCAGCATGCTTCTTGAACAAAGCTGCGCATTTTCTAGCATCTTCAAATGACTGCACGGCACCATGCTGGGTGTCTTCGAGGCCAAGGACGGTGCACTTATGGCCAGCCTTTTCAACAGCACTGATCATATGATCACGACCTGTAGCCGCAAGGTGACCTGGGAAAAATCCCCGGCTTCCAACTACAATACCAAACGTCATTGACATTACTTCTGCTACCTTCCGGGTTTTCATGCGCATCAGCAATTCATATTGGGTACTGGTGCGCAGTTCGAATGGCTGTCAGCGGCATGTGAGTGCGGGAGAATCCGTCACTCACTTCTCTCGGTGACCGCCTTTAAACATTTAAGATTGTCTCCGGCTCACATCCCAGGACGGCGTCCGAACGTTTCCCTGGCGTTTTCAACAGTCAGATTGTTGTTCGTCAGCATTGCAATTATCTTAACCATCACTTCCTCCCACGATATACAAATTGCATGATTTTAGAGAGCTGGTGCGACAATAACTGAACGCAAACAAAGCTTACTTTCGAACCCACACTGGACGTTGCCCGCTCATCACCAAGACGAGCAAGTGGAAAACCTGATTGCGCCGGTCCGTTGTTTTTTCAATCCACAAAATGATAATTTCGCCAACCGCACCAGCCGCTGATCCTCTTGCAGCCCGGTACGGATTTCAGAGACACGGCCTTATGCATCTGAATCCCAAGAAGCCTAATCGATTGTCTCACAGCAGCAACATGCCGGAAGCCAGACTCTTTCCTCAGAATGCGCCCTATTCTCCCCGACACTTCCAGGAAAATCAACAAACCATACAATACTGAGGTACGTACCTCATTCTATTTAGCACGTCAATCCCTTAGAGACATAAAGTCGTTTTATGTTAATCCCTCGCAAAGCTAACGATTGCGTTATTTTTCAATGTCAATTCGCTCAACCTGGGGTTATTTTGCCGTGGGGCAATGAAAATACCCTCAACTAATTTTAGGCTGTAAAGATAAGATTAGCGCTATTTGAGGTACGCCAGTCATACGTGCAAAGGACAGATGACGTAATGTATCCATCGCTGTTTGAAGAATGCGAGCTTCGTTCGGCTACTTCCTCAAGCGGTTTCTTGGCGATACCGTTCAGGACAAATTTTCATTTAGGTAAATTTCAATTCGAATGGTTTCCTGGCCGGCAAGCAAAGGTGTTTTATCAATGCGTGCTTTCAATATACGTAGAGCGCTGCGCACCTCATGACCGGCATCTTGATGAATGATGGCATCCACAATGCCAGCATTAAGGGCACGTCGTGTGTGCTCCGTCAATTCATGGGCAACAACCACGCGCTCCTTGCTAGCCCCGTTCTTTGACAAAACCTCAATGAGACCGCGATTGCCCGCGCCCATATTATATACGCCGACGACATCACTATGCATCCTCAGGCATTCACTAAGATATTTTTGGACCAGTTGGCCGTCATCCTTGCCCTCGATTACCGGCAAGCATTCCAAACGCGTATAATCGCTACGAATGACCTGCTCAAATCCCATGCGGCGTTCCACGTGATCCCGAACCAGCATTGACCCCGCAACCAGCGCAATCTTTCCCGACTTTTCACCTAAAAAATTGCCCATGAGTCTGGCAGCAGTGCGTCCAGCCGCAACATTGTCAATGCCAACATACGCATCACACTGGAAAGAAGGTACATCTGAAACAAGTGTAACGACTGGAACGTTGTTCCGGCGCAACCGGGCCAGCGCATCTCTTACAGCCACAGCTTCCGTTGCAACAACCGCCACGCCGGAGTAACGAGCGGGGTCCAGGCCATCCAGCGTAGCCGCCAGTGCCCGCCCATCAAAAGGGGGGACTTTATAAATCGAAATCTCCGTACGATCATTTGCTGAATGTTGCTTTACTGCTTCGATTTCGGCCTCCAATCCCCGCATGAAGCTGTTAGCTCCCTCTGGTATTACAAACGCGAAGCGATAAATCTGCCGCTTTGCCAAGTTCGCAGCAGAGACGTCTCTGATATAACCGAGCTTCGAAATCGCAGCTTCAACTTTCGCAATCGTTTTCTCGCGCACCCCAGGGCGTTGATTAAGCACTCTATCAACTGAAGCAAGGCTGACACCGGCCTGTCTCGCCACATCCTGCACTGTAGGTCGCACGTTTAACCATCCCGTTCCGAAAACAAATTCAAGCTAACTCAATAGCGCCGACGAACGATATCCGGAAGGCCTGAGAAGCACTTTGCCTTACTCTTTTGCTGGCACCATCGATCATCGGTTTGTGGGTGGAAAAGTTGGTCTTGGTCCCGTTTACATTGCGGTGGCAATTTTACTGGGCACATTGAGCTTAATGTCTCATAAGACAGCTCCCGCGGATGCCAACTATACGGGTATTAAATCAGCGATCTGACGTGTTGCAGGGTACTTAACGGAACCCCAACCATTTATTGACGTTTAAATGGTCCAGGTTTGGGGTAATTGATATGCAGCATAACGCAGTTATACACCGATATGCCGAAATTGGTGGGCACAGAATTTTCTTGCGTGAAGCGGGACCGGCAGATGCTCCAGCCTTGCTGCTTCCGCACGGTTATCCTTGTTCGTCCTATCAGTTTCGACGACTGATGCCAGCCCTGTCCGATCAGTGGCGAACGATAGCTTTCGACTGGCCCGGATTCGGTTATAGCCATACACCGGAACCTTCTTCATTCGGGTATGATTTCGATGCATATGCCGAGGTTCTTGAACAGGTAGCCGACGCTCTTAACCTGCGCCGCTATATCTTGTGGCTTCACGATTACGGATCCCAGATCGGCCTACGGCACGCGATCGCGCATCCCGAAAGGATAGCGGCCCTTATCATTCAAAACGGCGACATTTACGAAGACGTTCTGGGACCAAAATACTCGACAATAAAAGCCTGGTGGAATGACAAATCTGCCGAAAACCACCGCGCACTCGAAGAAGCCGTCAGCGAAGAAGGCTTTCAAAAAGAGTTTATTGGCGAAGTGTCAAAGGAGGTGGGCGCGAAAGTGCCGCCGGACCTTTGGAAACTGCACTGGCCGTTAATGGACACGCCCGTTCGCAGGGCTGTGTCGGTCGCGCTTATGGAGAAACTGGAGCATAATCTGGAGTGGTTTCCACGTTACCAAGCTTATCTGCGTGAATACCAACCCCCTACCCTGATTGTCTGGGGACCACAGGACGGATACATGCCCAAGGAGTCTTGCCTGGCCTATCAACGCGATTTACCGAACGCTGAACTGCATCTCATCGACAACGCCGGTCACTGGCTGCTCGAGACACATCTGGACGAAGCGATTCCACTTGTCCGTGACTTTCTTTCGCGCGTATCTCTACAATAGGCGGATTAGACAAATTAAGTTGGTCCACAGCACTTAATGGCGAAGTGGGTCAACGGAGTGTGCCCGCAAACCCACTTGTCTTCCGGACGTTCGGCATATATATCAATTGAATGCTTGATTATCCGTCCCGACCACCTTCACCATCGCATATCCCCATGGATGCGCTGAGCGAAGTCTTGCAGGATTTCCGCTTGAGTGGCGTAAACTACGGTCGCTGTGAACTACGGCACCCATGGAGCATCGCTTTTCCGCAGCAGCCCCTGCTCCGCTTTCACTTTGTCAGCCAAGGTCCGTGCTGGATCCACACGGAAGAGCAAGGCTGGCAGGAGTTGCACGATGGCGATCTGGTGCTGCTGCCACAAGGCATCGCCCATCGGCTGGCCAGCGCGCCAAATGTGATGGGTGACTCGCTTAAGGGTTGTCAGGTAACCAAGTTGGGCAGCAATGTCTGCGAAGTGGTGCGGGAAGGAACAGGCGCGACGAGTACCCTTTTTTGCGGGTCCATGACTTTGGGCGCCTGTGCGCTTAGTCCCTTGATCAGTTTGATGCCACCAATCATCAAGGGGTGCGACGTGGCCGGCAATGACCCTATTGTCGGTCCTTTACTCGCAGCTATGACAGTGGAGGCCACACAACCACAGATGGGTAGCGCCACTATCTTATCGCGCATGGCAGACTTGTTAACTGCTAGACTTATTCGCTGCTGGGTCAACTGTACGGGTGCATCGACAACGGGTTGGCTTGCCGCCATTCGCGACCCCCACATTGGCCGCGTTCTGGCGGCGATGCACAGAAACCCCGGTCATAACTGGACGTTGGAGAGTCTCGCAGGCTTGGCGGGGCAATCACGTTCAATATTCGCTGAGCGCTTCAGCGCTGTCTTGGGCGAAGGCGCCGCGCATTATCTCGCTCGCCTGCGCATGCAGCTTGCCGGCGAATTACTGGCGCAAAATGGTATGTCGGTTGCCGAGGTCGCTACTCGCTTGGGCTACGAATCAGAAGCCTCCTTTGCCCGCGCGTTCAAGCGCATCACCAATGTCTCACCCGGCATTGTGCGTCGCACAATTTCCGGACGAATGGACATGGATTTCGGATTTTAGGATACATATCATCCGAAAGAAATTGGCTATTAGTATTTCCAAACATTGGAGATACTTTAATGACAGACACGACATTACAGTTTGAACGCACAGCGATAGATATTGATAGCGCTGCGCCAACTGCCTGGACCCCAGCAACCTGGTTTGCGGTTCTTTCCATGGCGGCAACCAGCTTTGCATTGGTGTCAGCTGAGTTTCTGCCAGCGGGTCTTTTGACGCCGATGGCGCGCGATCTTGGCATCAGCGAAGGAACGGCAGGCCAGGTCGTCACAGCAACTGCTTCCGTTGGCGCTGTGACTGCCTTGTTGAGCAATGTTCTCATTGGACGCCTGAACCGCAAGACCGTCTTGGTGGGCCTTAGCGCCCTTGCAATTGGCTCCAATATCCTTGCAGCGGCAGCAACCGATTTTTGGCTCCTATTGCTCGGCCGAGCTGGCCTAGGCATCGCCCTTAGCGCGTTCTGGGCGCTTTCAGTTGCTGTTGTTGCCAGATTGGTGGGGGCCAATGCAACAGGTCGAGGTATGGCTATTGTCACCCTCGGCGTGTCGCTCGCTACGATTGCCGCACCGTCAATGGGGGCGATAATCAGCGATTGGATAGGCTGGCGCAGCGCCATGGCCATGACAGCGGGGCTTGCCGCGATTGCCATGTTGATGCAGTTTCTAAGCCTGCCAACCCTGCCGGCCAGCACCAGCAACAGTCTTGCGGATGTCTTTCGGTTGACACGGCGACGCGGCATTCAACTCGGCATGCTTGCTATCCTCCTGCTCATGACAGGACATTTTGCTGGCTCGGTCTATGTGCGCCCCTTCCTTGAGCAGGTAACCCTCCTTGCAACCGGTCCGATCGCCCTGGCACTACTTGGATTTGGCATCGCCGCTGTTGTCGGGAACATTGTTGGCGGTCGCCTGGCAGATACCAATATCCGCATGGCGCTCGTCGTCACTGCCGCTTTAATGGCGTTTGCGGCACTCGCTTTGGTGCTTTGGGGAGTGCATATCGGTGTTGCCTTTGGCTTTGCTACGCTTTGGGGCCTGGCCTTCGGCATGGCGCCAGTGGTGTTGCCAACCAATCTATCTCGCGCAGCACCCGACGCGTTGGAGGCAGCAGGCAGTTTGATGGTTACCTCGTTCCAGGTCGCCATCACTATTGGCGCTGTTGCCGGCGGCTATGTCGTGGACACCTATGGCGCAACCGGCCCGTTGACCCTTACCGCCATCCTTGCCGCTTCGACCGTTCTGCTGGCGCTATTGCAGCCCCGCGACTGATCCTTGCACCGGGGTGGCAGGAACAAACTGATATAATACAAGGCAGCAGACGAATGCTGTCTTGTATTACTATTTGCAGTCCACGAACGCATACAGCCACTCCATGCAAACTGGACGATGTCTGGAGACTGCTTTATCCGCATACAATCATTTCCCCGGAAGCTCGATCCGGATAGGGCGTGTACCGAGTGGAGCACCTGTTCCTCGATCAATAGTGAGGGGATCAATTTCTGTCCCAGTCTCCGCATCGAAGAAGCGGGTCACCTCGCCCCCGCCGCGGTATTTGCGGCCCCATGCGCCAATTGCAAACAGCACCGGAAGAAAGTCACGTCCGGCTTCCGTCAGCACATATTCGTCTCGTGGCGGTCGTTCCAGGTAGCGGCGTTTTTCTAACAACCCTTCGTCGGTGAGGGCTGAAAGCCGTGCAGTCAGCATCGTTGGAGCGATGCCAAGACTCTTGCGAAACTCGTCGAAGCGCGTGAGGCCAATATGGGCATCCCGCAGGATGAGCATACTCCAGGCATCCCCCACAAGGGCGAGGCTGCGAGCTATAAGACATGGCTGGTCTGAAAGTTTTTTCATGTTAGTATCTTTTTGATAGTGACTTACTACTAAATTCATAGTAACTGATTGCTCATTGATGTTCCATAGCAAAATGAAGGCTGAAGAAAATGAGCAAAATAGAGCACCGGATTGCCCTTGTTACAGGGGCTTCCTCCGGCATTGGCCTGGTGACAGCCCAAGCGCTACGGCGCGATGGCTATCACGTGTTCGGGACCAGTCGAAAACCCATGCCGAACACGCCGGATGGCATTACAATGCTGATTTGCGATGTAACGGATGATGCATCGGTGCAGACACTCGTAGACGAGGTTCTCAGTCGCACTGGTCAGATTGACCTCCTGGTCAACAATGCCGGGATCGGATTGCTCGGTGGTGCTGAAGAATCTTCTGTCACTCAGGCAAAGTTTGTGTTCGATGTGAACGTGTTCGGCGTGCTACGTAGGACAAATGCCGTTCTGCCCATTATGCGACGCCAGGGCAAAGGGCGGATTATCAATCTGAGCTCTATACTTGGACTTATTCCAGCGCCCTATAATGCTCTTTATTCATCCACCAAACACGCTATTGAGGGCTATTCGGAATCGCTCGATCACGAAATTCGAACACAAGGTATCCGCGTTGTTCTTGTGGAGCCGGGGGTCACTCGCACGTCTTTCGAAGAAAACCTTACCCGGCCAGACCAGCCACTTCCCGTTTATGATACTATCCGTGCTTACGCCGAAAAATTGATGCGCGAAATCATCGAGAAGGGTGATGCACCAGAGAGCGTCGCAGCAGCAGTTGTGAGCGCCGCCAATGCCGTATCGCCCAAAAGACGCTATACTGTTGGTAAGGCTGCGCGACAGGTTCGCTTTATACGCCGCTTCCTGCCGGAGTCGTTCGTTGACAAAAACTTGCGGAAATTCAATCGACTTCCAGCTTGAATTTCAGCCGCACTGAAGAAAGCTATTTTCTATGAAATCGTTTGTTGTCGATCAATACGCAAAGGGCGGCGCCCTACGGTTAACCGATAGTCCGATGCCGGAACTACGGGACAATGATGTGATGGTGGAAATCCATGCCGCCAGTGTGAATGTTCTGGATAGTAAAATTCGTGATGGCGAGTTCAAGCTTATTTTGCCATATCGCCTCCCGCTGATCTTAGGCAACGATGTGGCGGGCGTGGTAACCCGAGTGGGGCCGAAAGTTCGCCACTTCAAGCCTGGAGATGAGGTCTATGCACGACCAGCACAGGATCGCATCGGAACATTTGCGCAATATATTGCCGTCAATGAGTTAGATTTGGCAATAAAGCCGAATAATCTGACAATGGCGGAGGCTGCGTCCGTTCCACTCGTCGCCTTGACGGCATGGCAGGTGCTTGTCGAGCGCGCTAATTTACAAAAGGGTCAGAAAGTCCTGATCCATGCAGGCTCCGGCGGCGTGGGTACGATCGCCATCCAGCTTGCCAAACATCTTGGAGCATATGTGGCAACAACCACAAGCACGATAAACATTGATCTCGTGAAAAGTCTCGGCGCGGATGCCGTGGTCGATTATAAGAGGGATAAATTCGAGGAAGTGTTGCACGGATTTGACGTCGTCCTGAACAGTCTTGGTAAAGACACGCTGGAAAATTCCCTCCGGGTATTGAAGCCGGGAGGAAAACTGATCTCGATTTCGGGTCCGCCTGATGCAAATTTCGCAAAGCAAAATGGGCTCAGCTGGCCGCTTCAACAGATCACGCGCCTCCTGAGTTTCGGCATTCGCAGGAAAGCGAAACGCCGAAATATTAGTTATTCCTTCCTTTTCATGACCGCCAATGGCGAGCAACTCAGTCAGATCACCACATTGATCGAGGCAAATGTCATTCGCCCTGTAGTGGATCAAGTCTTCCCGTTTGAGAAAACCAACGAGGCATTGACTTATGTCGAGACAGGCCGGGCAAAGGGCAAGGTAGTTATTGCTGTGAAGTGACCTTTAGAAGAGGGTGGTCCAGCATGAGATGCTGAGACACCACAGTGCTCCAAGTGGTAGTTCAACAATACAAGCATATGAAGGCTGCAGTGGTCAGCAATGTGCCTTTGCACGGCGGTGCAAGTACATTCTTCGAATTTTCGATACTGCAGAGCGATTCTGATCTCTTTTTGCACGTCAGAATAGAATGCAGTTGTGTTGATCGGTTTGGTGGTTGTCCTTAGCCTGTCCGCATCATGCAAGCGAAGCAGACGCTTCACCGCAATCACTTATCAGTTTGCCCCTTGGAGTATTCATGAAGGCCCTTAGCTTTGCGACATTGAGCAACCAATTTAAGCGTAAAAGAGCTGTCGGTGCGGCATTCGGTATTGCTGCCATGCTGTTGGCAGGGCAGGCTGCTGCCGAAGGCTCCATCAGGATCGCCCAGCAGTTCGGAATAGCCTATCTGATCCTGGATGTCGTTCGCGACCAGGCTTTGATTGAAAAGCACGGAAAGCAAGCTGGTGTTGATATCAAGGTTGAATGGGCAAGCATTTCTGGTGCAACTGCAATGAATGAGGCACTTCTCGCTAACAATCTGGATATTGTGTCAGCAGGAGTCCCACCGGCATTGACAATGTGGGACCGGACCAAGGGGAAGCAGGACGTCAAACTTGTCGCCGCGCTCGGTTCATTACCGAATTACTTGCTGACGACTAACCCGGATGTCCACGAACTCAAGGATTTCAGCGATAAGGATAGGATAGCCGTGCCTGCAGCCGGCACCGGTTTTCAGTCGCGAACGCTGCAAATCGAGGCCGCGAAGATCTTCGGTACCGACAATTTCCAAAAGCTTGATCAGATTTCCATCAGCCTGCCCCACCCCGACGCGACCGCAGCGCTGATCTCGGGCGGCACCGAAGTGAATTCTCATTTTTCCTCTGCGCCGTTTTATTATCAAGCCTTGCAGGCAAATAAAGCGGTACACAAGGTCATTAGTTCCTACGACATTTTAGGCGGATCAGCGACCTTCAACGTGCTTTATGCCAATTCAGTGTTCCATGACGAAAACCCCAAGACCTATGCTGCCTTCTACGCCGCTCTGCGCGAAGCGTCGGACTGGATCAATGCAAACAAGCAAGAGGCTGCACAGACATTTATCCGTCAGCAGGGCTCCAAGCTCTCCCCTGAATTGATTTTAGAAATCATCAACGATCCTGAAAATGATTTCACCATCGTCCCCCAGAACACCTTCGTTTATGCGACGGAGCTTCATAAGCTTGGCGTGCTGAAAAACAAGGCTAATTCCTGGCAAGATTATTTCTTCCCAGAGGCCTCTGGTGAGAACGGCAGTTGAGTGAGCTTAACATCCCGGCGCAAAAAGCAGATGGCCCAGGCGATCTGCTTTTGACTCGTCAATCAGATGGAATTGAGAATGGACGGCATGACTGAATTTGCTCCCGAGAATTTCGGGTCGCCCGCTCCGCCCCTTCTTTCGGTCGAGAACGTCACCCTCGAATATAAGACGCCGGGCCGTGTGGTGCGTGCAACGCAAAATGTCAGCTTCGATGTGTGGGAAGCAGACCGTTTTATCCTGCTTGGAGCCTCCGGTTGTGGAAAATCCACCCTTTTAAAGGCTGTCGGTGGATTCATTGCGCCACGCGAAGGTCGGATAGTGTTGGATGGGCGCACGATCCAGGGTCCAGGCCCGGACCGTGTTGTTGTTTTCCAGGAGTTTGATCAATTGCCTCCATGGAAAACCGTCCGCGAGAACGTCGCGTTCCCGATGCGAGTGTCGGGGCGGGTCGGTCGCAAGGAAGCTGCCGAGCGCGCCGAACACTATATCGAAAAAGTAGGCCTGAGCCGTTTCGCTGATGCCTATCCCAATACACTTTCCGGTGGCATGAAACAGCGAGTAGCCATTGCCCGGGCGCTCGCCATGGAACCGCGTGTCCTGCTGATGGACGAACCATTCGCAGCACTGGATGCGCTCACCCGGCGAAAGATGCAGGAGGAACTTCTGGCGTTATGGGAAGAAGTTCGCTTCACACTGCTCTTTGTGACGCATTCCATCGAAGAAGCCTTGGTGGTTGGAAATCGGATCGCGCTTTTGTCGCCACATCCTGGGCGGATGAGAGCTGAGATCAACAGCCATGAGTGGGACCTAAGCAGCGGTGGAAGCTCGCAATTTCAGGCAGCCGCAAATCATATTCACCGGCTTCTTTTCGAAGAGGCAGTCGCCGTCGATGGAGCAGATGATGAGTAAAATCCTGAGCGTCGGCAGCAAAACAAACACGCGCGTAACCCCACCGATTCGACCGGAATATGAGCTACCGCTCGAGCCCCTTGCCCATGCCACAAGCGGGGAGGCGTTGCCTGTGTATCTGCGCCTTTGGCAACATGCCTGGATAAGGAAAGGCCTAATCCTGTTTTGTCTTGCCTTGCTATGGGAAATCGCTGCCAGACTTCAGGGCAACGAGTTGCTGCTGCCGCCTTTCTCCGCGGCGGTCAGGGCGCTCGTCGATGACGTTGCCAGCGGCATCATTCCAAGCCGGGCCCTGAATTCACTGGATGTCCTAGTCAAGGGCTACGCTATCGGTGTCGTTCTGGCTTTCGTGCTCACCTCGCTCGCCGTTTCCACCCAGATCGGACGCGATCTGCTGTCTACCCTCACCTCCATGCTCAATCCGTTACCACCGATAGCCTTGCTGCCATTGGCGCTGCTATGGTTCGGGCTAGGCCAAGGAAGCCTCGTCTTCGTGCTGATCCATTCGGTGCTCTGGCCGCTGGCGCTTAACATGTATACCGGCTTCACCGGCGTGCCCGAAACCTTGCGGATGACTGGTCGCAATTACGGGCTGCGTGGCTTGCGATATGTGCTTTTGATCCTCGTACCAGCCGCTCTTCCATCCATCATTGCAGGACTCAAAATCGGCTGGGCTTTCGCTTGGCGCACGCTTATCGCAGCGGAGTTGGTCTTTGGTGCATCCTCCGGTAAGGGCGGGCTGGGCTGGTATATTTTCCAGAACCGCAACGAACTTTACACCGACCGCGTCTTTGCGGGACTGATTACGGTTATTCTTTTTGGTCTTCTGGTCGAAAACGTCCTGTTTCGTCAGCTCGAGCAACGTACGGTGACAAAATGGGGAATGGCGCGCTAGTGCCAAAGGAACAAAAATGGCAGATCGCAGGAAATACGTGGTTGGAATAACCGACCACATGATCGGCACGCCCGATCTTGAAGCGGAGGTGCTTGGCGATGATGTCGAGATAGACTTTTTCGCCAGCACAGATGAGACGGCATTCGCTCCTGATCGCCTAAAAAGGCTCGACGCGCTCATGGTTTGGGGTGCACGGATCGGACCCAAAACCATAGTTCATCTGTCCAGCTGTAAGGGCGTGGTACGCTATGGCGTCGGCTATGAGAAGATCGACCTTGCCGCTCTGGCCGGCGCTGGCATTCCATTCGCCAACAATCCAGACTATGGCACAGAAGAAGTGGCCGATCATGCACTGGCGATGATTTTATCGCTGCACCGCCGGCTTTGGCAACATGATGCTCTCGCTCGCGGATATAGGTCTGGATGGCAGATTCATAGCCTGAAGCCACTTTCCCGTTCGAACCAGGCAACGGTCGGTGTCGTCGGCGTGGGCAGGATCGGCACGGCAGTGATCAACCGCTTAAAACCCTTCGGCTTTCGTATCCTCGGCTATGATCCTGTCCAGCCGCCCGGGCATGAAAAAGCAATAGGCTACGAGCGCACAGAAGAATTAAACGAGCTTCTTGCCCGATCGGATATTGTCACTTTGCATTGCCCGGCAAACGGAGAAACACGCGGCATGATGAACACCGATGGTCTGGCGAAGCTGAAGCCCGGAGCCATTATCGTCAATACCGCCCGCGGTGAACTGATCGACGACCTTGATGCGCTTGAGACTGCTCTGCGGAGCGGGCACCTCGCCGCCGCCGGGATCGATACGCTGGTCAAGGAGCCGCCCGGCGACCATCCGTTGCTGGCCGCATGGCGTAGTCGCGAGGACTGGCTTGCGGGACGGCTGGTGATCACTCCGCATAATGCCTTTTATTCCGATCATGCAGCCGCCGAGATGCGTCGTAATGCGGCCAGGACGGTTAGAATACTCCTCGATGAGGGCAAACTTCGAAATCAGGTTACAGACAAATCATGAGCAGCCATTCCGAATTTCTCTGGTACATTCCAAACGACATCAAAGCTGGTCACCGTGGCGACGCCGCTGGCGAAAATCACAACAGTCTGGACACACTCACGACCCAGGCGAAAGCTCTGGAAGAGCATGGCTGGAAAGGGGCGCTGATCGGCACCGGCTGGGGCCGCCCCGATACTTTTACCATCGCGACCGCGCTTGTCGCCCGCACGACTTCCTTTGAACCACTGATTGCGGTTCGGCCTGGCTACTGGAAACCTGCAAACTTCGCCTCCGCTGCAGCCACGCTCGATCACTTGAGCGGTGGGCGCGTGCGCGTCAATGTCGTTTCCGGACCAGATCACCTGGCTGCCTATGGCGACCAGGAAGGTGACCAGGTGCAGCGTTATGCCCGCACCAAAGAATTCATGCGGCTGATCCGCAGACTGTGGACAGAAGAAGATGTTACCTTCCATGGCGAGCATTTCCAGGTGGCAAGTTCAACCGTAGCGCCGCGGCTTGTGCCGGCCGGCAATCGCCTCCACCCCAAGCTCTATTTTGGAGGCGCTTCAGAAGCGGCTGAACGCGTCGCGGCAACCGAAGCCGATGTGCAACTTTTCTGGGGTGAACCATTGGACGGCGTGCGGCAACGGATCGAGCACCTGAAGGCCCTGAGTAAAACCCTCGATCGCGACCTGCAGCCATTGGAATTCGGACTGAGGATCACGACCCTTGTCCGTGATACAACCGAACAGGCCTGGGCAGATGCCGAAGCGAAGGTGGCTAAAATGGCCGAAGGGGCCGCAGGAAGCTGGCAGGATCACAGACATGGGGTTGCTGTCGGCCAACAACGCCTTCTGGATCTGGCAAGGCAAGGTGATGTGTTGGATGACAATCTCTATACAGCGCCAGGAAAGTTTGGTGGCGGTGGTGCGGGAACCACATGGCTGGTTGGATCAGCTGCGGATGTTGCGCGCTCACTGCGCAAATATGAAGAGCTTGGCATCACTCACTTCGTGCTTTCAGACACGCCTTATCTCACGGAAATAAAACGACAAGGGAGCCAGCTGCTGCCTCTTCTTCTACCGTAAAACTTTGCAGAGGCAGGGCTATGCTTTCAGACCGTGGCCTGCACGAGAATGAGATAAACCTTCCCTGTTCGATGGGAAGAGCTCTTAATGGACCTGGCACAATGCATTGAAGGAACATGCCGTGCCTTCAACGCAAAGGGTACTGGGTTTAGTTTTCGTTCAGCTGTTAGGCAGTCCGGGCGGATTTGTTGCCGCTTTATCGATGGCTTCTGAACCCAGATTCCAGCGATCAAGAACTTGTTTATATTTGCCGTTCGCAATCAAGTCATTTAGCGCCTGTGTGATGCCTTCGGCAGCCCCACTTCCTTTGCGCGTTGTTACAGCTACTTCGGCGGTGATTGGCCAGCCCCCGCTTACGGTACCTACAAGTTTGGTCTTTCCATTGACCTTTGCTTTATAAGCCTGCGTTGCATTCACGCTGAATACAGCGTCAGCCCGTCCCGATTCAATAGCGAGATATTTTACAGCCTCGTCATCATAATATTGAACCTCGATAGGCTTCAGCCCGTTATTGACATTCTGCTTATCCCAAGCCAATAGGATTTTTTCCTGATTGGTGCCCGGATCGGTTATGATTTTCAGGCCTGCGATGTCCTTCGGCTCCTTGATCGAAGTGAGTGATCCGGAGGATTTGACGTAAAACCCCAGTTCATCCTTGCGATAGGTGGAGAAATCAAACTTCTCCTTGCGCTGTTCCGTCACCGTCACATTGGAAATGACTGCATCGAACTTTCCAGATTGAAGACCGAGAGGCCAATCGGCCCAAGCGACGGGAACAACAACCAGCTCGCGCCCGAGACTGTCAGCAACCAGTTGTGCGAGGTCGACGTCATAGCCGACAACAGTCTTTGCGTCGGTTGCATAGGTGCTGAGCGGAGGATTGCCCGGCGCAAGACCGATCGTAAGCTTTCCATCATCAACAAATTTGAAACTCTTCGATATTGCCTCAATGGCAGAGGCGCTTTTCTCGGTTCGCACCCGATCCTTTTGTTCCGGACTGAGATCGAACCCGCCATCGACTGCGTGCCCGGCCCCTGCCAGTACAGTGAGAAATATACCTGCAAATGCAGCTGAAAACCCCGTTTTCCGTATCATGCCTGACCCCTTTGTAGGTGCGTTGAATAATGGTCGTTGTTGGATATCTTTTTCCAGCCGAGCTCCGGAGCAATGCGTGTTGCGAAGTCGGAGAGAATTTGCTCATATTCATGCGTCTTGAATTCGTATGGCAGTTCAAGGCGCAGTTCCTGAACCCCCGCGAGCACGGGGTCTTTGAAAAGCTGCTCCAAGATCTGGTCTGAAGTTCCGACCAGATCTTGAGGGAAAAGCGTTCGCCGTTCGCCTTGCGGCTTCAGAGTTCTCTGATGACGGCCAGCGGCATAAACCCTGTACTTCTCTCTTGTTTTGGTTTCGGCGCTGTCGGTAGGGACGATGACGCGACCCACAGAGATCCGTTGCTTGCCGGGACGTATGGCGCTGGTTTTAAAAGTGTCCAGCTGGCGTGACTGAGCCTCGAAAAAGTTATCCGTGCCCTCCCCTGCCACCACATTGCTTAGCATGAGATTGAACCGGTTCTCGCCCGCCCAACCACTGGAGCGCAGCGACCCGCCGCCGTACCAGAGCCGGTCGATCAGTCCCTTTGCATAGGGTTGGAGCCGCGGGCGCTGATGCCCGAACGGCGTCGCGATATATGTATCTGCTGGACCGAGAAATTCGCCCCGAAGATGATTTGCAAAGCGTTTTACCCGCTCGTGGGACAGGTCGTAATCTTTCCAGTCACCATCAAATACCAAGGGGGCAAGCAGATCGGCATGGGCCGGTGCGCCAGCGCTTACGCCGATATTGAGGCGTCCGCGCGAAAGAACATCGACGGTCGAAAGGTCTTCCGCCAACCGGTATGGGCTTTCATATCCAATCTGGATAACAGCCGTTCCTATCTGAATCCGCCGTGTTCGCTGGCTCGCAGCTGCAAGGAATACGCCTGCAGAGGAAATCCCGTGTTCAAGATGGCGCTGGCGTACCCATGCACTGTCGAAACCCAGATCTTCACCGAATGCAAGAAGCTTGAGCGTGTTCTCCAAACCTGGATAGGGATTGTCATCGTCATAATTTCCGGGCGTAAGAAAACCGATATGATTTATTGTGATATTGGACATGACGCTGCTCCCGGCTGCGGTTCAGATTTTCGGCAAGCCGGGAGGATTGGTACGTGATCGTTCAAGCGCTTCAGGCGTCAACTGCCAGCGCTGCAGCAACTGCGCATATTTACCGTTATCAATCAGTTCATTGATAGCCGCGGTCAGGCTTTCAGCTATGCCACTTCCCTTGCGTGTCGTGATGGCGACATCCGCAACCAGTGGCCATCCTGCGTTGACGGTACCGACTAGCTTGATCGTCCCCTCACTCGCTGCACGATAAGCCTGTGTTGCATTGGGATTAAATTCTGCATCGGCACGGCCAGACTGAATGGCAAGCGCACTGACGGCTTCGTCATCGTAATATTGCAATTGCGCAGGTTTCAGGCCTTTGGCGAGATTCTGCTTGTCCCACTCGAGAAGGATTTTCTCCTGGATCGTGCCGGAACTTGTAATGATTCTGAGGCCCGCAATATCTTTCGGTTCTTTGATCGACGTTATGGAGCTGTCGGATTTGACGTAGAATCCATGCAGGCCCTGCCGATAGGTTGAAAAATCGAATTTCTCCTTGCGCTGCTCGGTCACACCTACGTTCGAAATTACCGCATCGAACTTGCCTGACTGCAGGCCAAGTGGCCAATCGGCCCAAGCAACCGGAACGAGCTCTAACTTTTTGCCAAGCGTGTCCGAAACCAGAAGTGCAAGATCAGGGTCATAGCCGACAACAGTCTTCGCATCAGTTGCGTAGGTAGCGAGCGGTGGATTATCCACTGCAATGCCGACGGTGAAGGTGCCGTCCTCAACGAATTTGAAGGTTGTAGGTATGGCAGCAACGACCTTTTCACTCTTCTCGCCTCGTAATCGCCCTGGTTGTTCAGGACTGAGATCGAGTGCCCTTGCGTAGGTCGACAATCCGATTGCCACGATAAGAGCGGGCAAAAGGAGGCGTGGCAGAAGGTTGGAGTACTGCTTCATATCGAAATCCCTGATTATAGAACTTTTGCAAGAAATTCGGCTGTCCGCGGGTTTGCGGGCCGATTGAGCACCTGATCAGGTGCTCCGGATTCGACGATTTTCCCGGCATCCATGAAAATCACTGTGTCTGCAACTTCACGAGCAAAACCGATCTCATGGGTAACAATGACCAAAGTCGTTCCTGAGAGCGCCAATTCCTTGATCACATCAAGAACCTCGCCAACTAGTTCCGGATCGAGCGCTGATGTGGGCTCGTCGAACAGCAGCACTTTGGGGCGTAGGGCAAGTGCCCGCGCAATGGCCACACGCTGCTGCTGGCCCCCAGACAACTGCCTTGGATATGCATTGATCTTATCGCTGAGGCCAACACGGACAAGCAACTCGCGCGCGAGGTTCATCGCTTCGGGTCGGCTGAGGCGATTGAGGGACACCGGCGCTTCAATGATGTTTTCAAGGACGGTGAGGTGCGGAAAGAGATTGAAGCTCTGGAACACCATGCCGATATCGGCGCGGCGCTTGAGAATTTCCTTCTCCTTTAGCTCATAAAGTGTCCGGCCACTTTTGCGATAACCGACAAGTTCATCGTCCACGGTGATGAAGCCGTCATCCACACGCTCAAGGTGGTTGATCGTGCGTAGAAGCGTGGACTTGCCAGAGCCGGAAGGCCCTAGAATGGCTGTTACGCTTCCAGCCTTGATGTCCAACCGGACATTGTCCAGCACTTTCAACAGACCGAAACTTTTGGACACACCATGTATCCTGATCGCTCCGGGCGCACGCCACTGGGTAAACGATGATTTCGATGTACCAGCCTTCGGGACGGAGGTGCCGCTGAAAACTGCCGGGAACGGAGGGCGTGCGAGGATTGACGCACCGAAAAGTCGGCGGAGCAGCGGTCCGAACAAAGGTGCAGGTGCGTTGCGAAGCGCGCCCTTAGAGAAATGACGCTCGATGTAATATTGGGCGACTGAGAGCACCGTCATGATGATCAGGTACCAGACAGTTGCAACCATCAGCAGTGGCACAACCTCAAGGTTGCGGCGATAGATGACCTGCACGGTATAAAACAGTTCCGGCAGCGCGAGAACGTAGACCATGGACGTTCCTTTCGCCAAGCCGATGATCTCGTTGAAACCCGTAGGCAGAATTGTACGCATCGCCTGCGGAAGCACGATGCGGAAAGCTTGCCGTCGACGCGAAAGCCCGAGGGCAGCAGCGGCTTCCAATTGTCCCTGATCAACGGAAAGGATACCCCCACGGATAATCTCCGACGAGAACGCCGCCTGATTGAGACTAAGCCCTATGAGTGCGGCGGCAAATGGACTTAGGATTGAAACCATTGGATATTCGGCAAAGCTGATATCCGTGTAAGGGACACCAATTCGTACGGTTTCATAAAGGTAACCGAGATTGTTGAGGATCAGCAGCAGCACGATGAGAGGGATGGACCGCAACAGCCAGATATATGCCCAGGAAAGACCGGATAGCAGTGGTGATTTTGATACACGTGCGAGTGCCAGTGCAGTACCAAGAGCAAAGCCGAGAACAGATGCCAATGCAGTGAGCAGCAATGTTCTCACTAGACCCGCAAGCACTGGTTCCGCAAAGAACCACTCCGCAAAGACGTCCCACCCCCATTTCGAATTGGTCAGTATTGATTGCAGCATCGCGATGATCACGAATGCTGCAAAAAGTGTTCCAAAGAAACGGGTTGGATATTTCGCCTTTACGATCTTGTAGTGAGTGTAATCTTCGCCGGAGCTTGGAGTTACCTTCAAGGAATGAGCGCTCGAATAGTCTGTCGCGATCGCCATATGGTTGCGCTCCTCTTAAAACCACTTTTGCCAAGAAATCCAACACGCGAAGAATATTCCGATCGGATTGTTTTTTACTCGACTGATTTAGTAGTTTTTAGAGAATATAGTCAAAGATGGATGCTGCGTATGAGGTGGATAATGGGAAGCTTTGTTGCAAAGTTCGTCGTTTCTTGAGTATGAAATCCCATTATCGCGGTAGCAGCGGGATGAGCTCCAAATCCCGCTCTCAGGCAGCTTGTGTTGTGGTTTTGGAAAGTTTGTCGACGATTGGCAACCCGCCGTCAATCCCCAGATGACTGATGTCTTTCTCGAAAGCCAAGTGACCGTAGATTTCCGGATCGACATCAACATCAAATAGCGCGGTATAGCCCGATCTCAGATAGAGCTGAGTGGCCTCTGGTTGTCGAAACCCGGTGGTAAGATAAATGCGCGAATAACCTTGACGTGATGCCTGCGCCTCAAGTTCATAAACGACTTTTCGGGCCAAGCCCTGCTTGCGCAGATCGGCATGAGTCCAGATGCGCTTTAACTCGGCGGTACGTTCGTCATAGCGCTTGAAGGCGCCCCCGCCAATGGTTTTGCCATCGCGCAGGAGCAAGAGAAATGCACCATCCGGTTGTGCGAAATATGATGCTGGATAGCGGCTGAGTTCGTTGCGGGCGGGCTCGCCGAAATAGTTTCCATACCGGCCTTCATATTCCTCAATAAGTGCCTCGATAAGTGGCTGTGAACGCTCGTCGTCTGGGGTGGTGTAAACAAACACGTCAGTCATGGCTGGCGTCCTTTCGCAGTTCAAGATGGCTTGTTGCTGAGGTAGTCTTCAGTCAGCTTGACCCAGTAGCGGGCAGCCGGAAGGATGATGTCGTCATTGAAGTTGTAGTGCGGGCTATGGAGTGGCGCACTGTCGCCATTACCAATAAAAAGATAGCTGCCGGGCCTGGCTTCAAGCATGAAAGCAAAATCTTCGCTTGCGGATATCGGGCGGAAATTGCTTTCGATCCGGTCCACGCCGAAATGGTTGATTGCTGTCTGGCGCGCAAATTCCGTCTCGGTGGGGTGATTGACAAGAACCGGATAGCCGCGGGGGTAATCTACTTCCGCGGAAGCGCCATAGCTTTCGGCCTGAGACCGAGCCAATACCTCGATGCGTTTCTTGATTTGCTTTCGCACGTCGGCACGGAAAGTCCGCACGGTCAGTTCGAGTTCGACGCTATCCGGGATGACGTTTGGCGCTATGCCAGCATGAATGGTCCCAACTGTGACAACAGCAGCATCCAGCGGATCAATGTTGCGCGAAACGATGCTCTGCATCGCAAGAATAAATGACGCACTGGCCACGACTGGATCGATCGTTTCCTGCGGTCGTGCTCCATGACCGCCTTTGCCAACGATACGGACTTTGACCAGATCGACGGAGGCCATGGCAGGTCCAGTCAGAAAACCAAATTGGCCTATAGGGATTCCAGGCCAATTGTGCAGGCCGAAGACAGCATCACACGGGAACCTTTCAAAGAGCCCTTCCTTGATCATACGGCGAGCACCTGCTCCACCCTCTTCCGCTGGTTGAAAAATAAGATTCAATGTGCCTGAAAAATTGCGTGTTTCCGCGAGATAACGAGCGCTATGAAGAAGAATGGTCGTGTGACCATCATGGCCGCAAGCATGCATTTTTCTCTTGAAGGAGCTGGCATAAGGAAGGCCTGTTGCTTCCTCTATCGGCAATGCATCCATATCAGCGCGTATGCCTAAAGTTTTCGGTCCATTGCCATTTTGCAATTTTCCGACAACGCCAGTACCACCAATGCCGGTTGTGACGTCGTAGCCCCACGCACGAAGTTTACCCGCGACAAGTTCGCTAGTGCGATGCTCCTCATAGGCCAGTTCGGGATGACGATGGAGGTCATGGCGCAGCTCGATTGCTTCACCAAGCGAGTGCTCCAATGCCTCCTGAACGCTGTCGGGAGCCGAAGCCATTTAGACAGATTCCTTCACAGCTGGACTTGTCGTTACGGCAACAGTTTGTTTGGCGTAACGACTTCGACGGAACGGCAAACCGAGATGGTCACGCAAGGTACTGCCCACCAGGCTTGAACGATGATAGCCTCGAGCTTCCAGGATCGGCAGAACTTCGCGAGCAAAATCATCAAGCCCGGTGGCAAGAATCTGGAAACCCAGAATGAAACCGTCGGCGGCACCATTCTCTATCCAGCGGATCAGTTCGTCCGCCACTTTTTCTGGTGTTCCCGTGAAACCGTTGCGCGGAGTGGTAACTTCGAGAGCAACCTCGCGCAGGGTTTGAGCTTTTGCCTTGGCATCACGCTTTATCCGGTCCGTGGTCGAGCGGAAATTATTCTTGCCAATATCGCCAAGTTCGGGAAACGGTGCATCAAGGGAATAGGCGCTGAAATCATGATGATCGAAGAAGCGACCCAGATAGGCGAGCGCCTCATCTATCGTAACTAGATCGCGAATTTCCCGATATTTGGCTTCGGCCTCTTCTTCTGTCGATCCAACGATCGGCGCAATACCCGGGAAAATGAGAATTTCATCGGGGTTGCGGCCACTGGCGACAGCGCTTTCCTTCAACTGTCGGTAAAGAACCTGCGCGTCTTCAATAGGCACAAGATTTGTGAAAACACCGTCCGCATGCTTTCCAGCCAGCTTGATGCCGTCGTCAGAAGCACCGGCCTGAAAGACGACCGGCTGTCCCTGCTGTGAACGTCCGATGTTCAAAGGGCCTTCCGAGTTGAAGAAGCGGCCATGATGATTGAGTTTGTGCAGCTTGGTATAGTCGAAAAACTGCCCGGTTGTTCGATCGCGCGTAAAGGCATCGTCGTCCCAGGAGTCCCAAAGCCCTTTTACGACATCGAGATGTTCCTCTGCTATTTCGTAGCGCAACGCATGATCGGGGTGATCCCGCCCGTAATTCTTGCCGGACCCTTCAAGCGGGGATGTCACCGCGTTCCAGCCCGCACGGCCATTGCTGATCTTGTCAATCGAGCCGAATTGCCGAGCTACCGTAAATGGATCGCTATAGGACGTCGATAGTGTCCCAACGAGTCCGAGCTTTGTCGTGGTGGCTGCCAGCGCTGACAGGATGGCAATGGGTTCGAAACGATTGAGAAAATGTGGGATGGATTTTTCGTTGATGTAAAGTCCGTCCGCGATGAACGCAAAGGCAATACCCACACTTTCCGCCTTGCGTGCCTGTTCGAGATAGAACGGAAAATTCACGCTTGCATCCGGCGGAGAACTTGGATGTTTCCAGGAATTCATATGGCCACCCGGACCTTGCAGCATGATGCCGAAATGGATTGGCTTCTTACTCATTGCAACTCTCCAAGATCACGCAGCAAGCGCATATTGTGCTTGAGCCAGAATTTGTATTGACGAAAGGCGCTTGGCGGCATCGCGTATGGGCGTGTCTATGATAAATTCGCCGATACCGAAGCGTTCGTGCAGGCGATCAAGCTCTCCAAGCACTTTACGGGCAGAGCCGCGAATGACATTTGGCGTTTTCTTCTCGATACGATAATTGCTCACGCCAGCTTGTCGTGCATATTCCTCAGCTTGTTCGACACTTCCGACAGTTACGCTCTGACCACCATCGACATGCACCTTAAAATGGTTGATATCACCCACCAGCCGTTCCGCTTCGCTGTCGGTTTCAGCGGCAACGACACCAACGGCCAGCAGTGGTTTTTGCCCCGGCGCCTTTTCAACATAGGTATCCAAAGTCCGCTTCAACACTTCTTCGTCGCCGTTCAAATGGCTGGCGAAGACGAAGTCCCAGCTTTGTTTGGCCGCAAGCGCAGCACTGTCGGGGCTTGCTCCCAGCAGAAACCGTTCAGCTCCATGTGCCGGTATAGGCGTCGCCCTGACGCTTGCCAAAGGATCGTTCTCCGGCAAACCTTCCTTGAGGAACGCGCTCAATTGTTCAAGTTGCGCCGAAAAATCCTGCTTTTCTGCGCGCGGGTTCAAACCCTGTAAAGCCCGGGTCGAGAACGGGAGACCTCCCGGTGCTTTTCCGACACCAAGATCAATACGGCCTGGCGCAAGATTCGCCAATACATTGAAATTCTCGGCAATTTTGTATGGGCTGTAATGCTGCAGCATGACACCACCCGAACCAATACGAATCCGGGACGTGTGTGCAGCAATAAAAGCGATTAGTATTTCAGGCGATGAACTAGCGACGTCCGGTGTATCATGATGCTCGGCGACCCAAAAACGACGAAAGCCCCACTCTTCTGCCTGCTGGGCCAAAGCGACGGTCCTTTTCAGAGCAGCACTGGATGGCTCACCATTAAAAATTGGACTTTTATCGAGTAAACTGAGTGCATAGCCCATTTTGAGGAAGTGCCTCCATTGCATAAAGACGACCTTTCGACACGCGAAAGACCATCTAGTTTCGGAGCTACCTAGATTTTCCCTTAACTGTTGAACCGTCAAAGAACGGCTTGCTAAAAATTCGGCGAACTACAGAAATAACTGTCAGCCTTCCATCTCTCCGGAAAATGACAGACAGTGATGTGCTCGCGGTGTGTTTTTTTACGGGGATGCTTACTTATTGATAATGAGCGGCGTGATCTGGCCTTGCAGTCACAAACGGCACGCCCTTGGACGGCGCTTCATTTAAGCTGACAAGACAATCAATCGCAGTAATCAGCTAAATATTAGGTACTAACTACCCGTGAACAAATATATTTACCCCAGAACAAGTTACTTGACAGTGGTTTTTACGAAGAGTTTACTAAAATTCAAAACAAATACCATAATATAAGATGCCGCAGCTTTAATTTATACTTGCGTTCGGCTCAACAGAGTCTGAAAAGGTGTATCGTGTCAAACAGCAACATATCCTTGCTTGAAAGTACTGCTCCGCATGAAAACCGGGCCTTCATCGACCGACACCCCGTGGTGGACCAATGCCGATCTGTATGGCAAGAATTTAACCTGCGCATCCCTCAAATAGCATTCTATCCTGACACGGTCATTCCGCATTCCCGTTACTTTCGCGAAGTATTTTCCGTCGTCGATAATAATGACATTGATGCGGTTTTACTTACCAACGAAAGACAATCATTCGGTCTGGAAAGATTTCGAAGCGCAAGAGATCTGTTTCTTGTTCCGGTGGTGAACGTATCCGGCAAACCGAGCGTAGTTGCTGACGTGGATTTTAGCCTGAAGGCCCCCAAATCATGGGTGGAGACTGCAAGCTGCATTAGAAAATTTCGCGACCGCCGCGCTCGCTTATCGAGCAGATTTCTGTCGCCCACCGCACCCGCTGTAAGAATGATGGCTTATTTGTTCGTTTCCGGAGAAGATCTAACCCCGGTCAGGCAGCCCAATTCGCCGTACTATTACGCATATAAGGGTTTTCCCAATACAGCTTCTGCAACTATGGTCGCAGAGGCCCTGGCCAACAAAGGATGGCTTGAGCGCAGTTTTTTCGAGAGATATTATAAATGCGCTGGTTGCCAATCTCACCGATTGACTGTCAGGGAAGAATGCCCTGCCTGTCGTTCGCCCCAACTATCAGAAGCAGATCTGATCCATCATTATAGCTGCGCCCAATTGAGTCCGGAGGCGGACTTCCGCCGCGGAACGGCGCTTATATGTCCCAAATGTAGCAAGCAATTGCGCCACTATGGCAAGGATTATGACAAGCCTGGACAGATTCAGGTGTGTGCCCGGTGCAAGAACACGACTTCCGAGCCCGTCATTGGTTTTCTGTGCCAGGATTGCGGGATGCACGTCAGCGGCGATGCAGCCAGCGTAGCGGATGTGTTTTCCTATTCCTTGTCCAATCAATCCACTGCCCTGCTTTCCAACGATGGCGAAGACGTCGATCGATTTCCGATTGCTCAACTACGTTATCTCCCGGAAGAACTGCAAAAGAAGATTGCGCAGCTTTCTTCCTTAACCGGGGCCGCATCGGATTTCACGCTGGCTGAGGTTCACTATGGTTGCCGTGACCAGATGCTCAAAACGCGAGGTGAAAGCGACTTCATTGCGATGCGGAAACTACTTGCAGACAATCTTCAAGGCATACTTGGCGAAGTGGGATCTGTATATTCGTCTCGTGAGCGGGAGTACATCCTGTTTTCCGGATGCGACGAATCCGGTTTTACTGACTATTTGAAAGAGGCGCTTGACCATGCCGAGTCTGTTCTTTCCGATAAACTGAACCCCACCTTGCTCGTTTTGTGGGGCACACGCGAAAAAGCACTGTCGTGACCGATCTCGAGATCGGCCTGTCATTTCTCCTGGCTCAAACTGGCTCGAGCCTGGTTACCGTCTTCTGGTACACACTTATATTCGACGTCCCCCGATATGTCGTGCCATTTGCGATAGCTGCCATGAGCTTGCGGCATCAGGAGAGTGATGACAGGGGCCGGTCTTTATTCCAATCGCCCAGAGTCAGCGTCGTCCTTATTGGACACAACGAGGCTGACTCAATCGGCGCCTGCGTGAATTCCTTGATGGAGCAGTCATTCCTTGATTTCGAGATTATCATTGTTAGCGACGGTTCAACAGACAGAATGAACAAAGTCGCCAGCAAAATGGTGCAAAAGGGTTTGGGAACTTGCATTCTTTCTACTGGAATTCGTGGGGGCAAGGCAAGCGGGACCAATCTGGCATGCACAATAGCCCGTGGCGACATTATTATAAACATCGATTGCGATTGTTCATTTGACCGCTTTGCAATTGAGCGCCTGTTGGAGCCGTTTTCGGATGAGCGGATCGGAGCAGCGTGCGGAGACATTGCCCCACGCAACGGCGGTGTCAGCCTTGTTTCACAGTTTCAGGAAATAGAATATCTCGAGTCAATTTCGGTTGGAAAGCGGTTCAGCGCAGCCATTGGTCAAATAACCTGCGCATCCGGTGCTTTCAGTGCTTTTCGCAGAACAGCTCTTGATGAAATCGGGGGCCTTGACGTTGGCGGCGGCGAAGACCTCGATGTCACGCTGCGGCTTCGCCGGGCTGGATGGCACATCGGATATGTGCCGAATGCCGTGTGCTATACAGATGTGCCGGCGACATTCTATGCCTACATCAGGCAGCGGCTGCGTTGGGAGCGTGACGCAGTGTGGATCCGGTTTAGAAAGCACCGTCGACTGCTTAATCCGTTTGACCGCAAGTTCAAATGGGCCGAAGCGTTTCATCAATGGGATTTTCTGGCATTCGGCGTAGCTGGCACAGTCATCTTCCCGATTTATTTATCGTGGCTGGCAATCAACTTCGGTGCCCTTGCCATTCCGATTCTCGTCGCGATGCAAATCGCCTTGCTTGTTCTGGACGCCGTCATGCTTGCCCTGGCGTGCTGGACAACGGGCCGCGCAAGCTTCTGGCGCAATATTCTGTTCCTTCCTGGTTACTCCATTTTCATGTCCTACGGCATGCGTTCGGTGCGTTTGCTGGCTTATATCGATGAGTGGTTTTTTCGAGGTTCACATCGCGATAACTACACGCCGGAAAAAGTGCGTCATGAGCGTGCGTGGTAGGGTGACACAATGAAGTACATTCGCAAACGCCCACGCATTGACAATCTCGATCGGCAACAAAGAAAGGGATCTGGCCGCCTGAGCAGATTTGTCTATCTCTTTATGCTGGCAGCACTGGTGCTAACGCTCGCGAATTATCTTGTCGGCGGCATGTTTATCTTGTCAGCCGACGGCATCGTACTGGCAGAGCGTTACATTGTGTCTGCCAGCTATCCCGCCACAGTCGACAAGGTGTTGGTGAGTGAGGGCGATAGTGTGACACAGGGAACCCCTCTTCTTCGGCTCACATCATTCGACATGGTGAAAGAGATCGCAGAACTTTCTGTACGCACAAGTGAACTTGCAGTGCGGGGGGGAGAACTTCGAGGGAAGGCAGCCAAGAACAAGTCACTATTGCCCCTGGCAGAGCGGTCAGCACATGAAAGCAACGATGCAATCTTGCGGCTTGACCGGGTATCGACGCGAGGACTTGTGCTTGCAAATCGGAGGGATGAAGCCTTGACGGCCAACTACAACGCCGCAGAACGCTATGCTCAACTTCAGGCGGAGTTGCAGGTCACTGCAAATGAACTCCAAGTGGTCGAAGAGTCACGGCAGGTTGCGTCCAACGCAGTTTACAAGATGAAAACAATATATGGAGACGGCAAGGTAACGGCAGTGGTTTCGGGTGTTGTGGGCTCAAAAGTTCCGGTTCCGGGCCAGGTCGTCCGTCTGGGCGATGAAATGCTGCAAATCAATGGGGGGAAGGCCTACCTGTTTGCTTACTTGCCAGATCAGTATCTGTTTCCTGTTACCAAGGGCATGAGGCTTCAGGTAAGCGGCGGTAGCGAGCGGGCGACAGGAACTGTCGAAAAAGTATTGCCGATTGCCGATGCTCTGCCGGCTGAGTTTCAGAATTTATTGCGCCCACGCGATCGATCCCGGCTGATCCGGATTGCACTACCTGAAAACCATCCCTTTGCGGTCACCCAGAAGGTCGTCATCAAAGGATGCATGTTCGGTTGGTGCTGGGTTCGCTAGTTGCAGACATGCACAAGCCCATTGTGGTCTCGGAAAACGAGACAATCCACGCCGAAGGCAGCGACGTCGATGTTACCCATCAGACGCAGCTGCCTCAACAAAGCGGTTGGCCGTTCAAAAACAGAATAGCCGCTGTAAAACAAATTTGCCCTAGCGGACTTCCTTAACGTAGATGTCGGCTTCAATCGCCGCCTCTACAAAGATGAGTCTCGCTGCTTCCACCGAAGCGATCCCCGTTTGGGCTTCGTAGCATAGGACACGGGCCTCCATATAAAGAGAGGCTTTCTTCTTCGGCCACCCGGACAGCAAAAACGATGCAGCATCACGTATGGATGCAATCGTCTCATTTCTGCCAAAGTGATTACTTTCCACAATTACCGGCTGAAAGGTAAGATTTGTCATTATGCCCCTGCCAATGCTATGCGCGCTATCGTCGAACGACGCGGCTCATGATTTTTATTTAATAATTAATTAATATCTTGGTCCCCGTGACTCCGGCGTGACATTGTCAAATGCGCACTTGCGTTGACGGAACTGGCAATTCTCAAATCAAGCCGCTTTCCAAAATAGCAGCGTCTTCACGACGATCGCTTCTGGTGCATCCTCCTGCACCAGGTGCTTTGCATTCGGCACTGGCGTTAATGATACATTCATGCGGCGCGCCAGCTCATGTCCGTCGGCAATCGGAATCCATTCATCTTCCTCGCCCCATATTATTATTGCCGGACAGCGCATTTCTGCGAAGCGGCCTTCTATTTCCTCTCTGTATTTATCATCGATCTGAGCGACCTGCCGCCAGAATGCTTTCTGGCCATTGTCCCCAAGCCATGGCGCCAGATAGAGCTGCATCTCATCCTCACGCAAAGTATTGACGACAGCGGTGCCGATATAGGCTCGCAGCATCGTGCAGATATGCTGGCAGTCCGGCAAATATCTGCTCATGCGCCTTGGCAGCCTGCACCAGGGGCGAGCCCTGAGGGCTTATCGCAACTGGATCGATCAGAACGAGCGATCGATAATTTAATCCATTCATTAGATACGCGCGCAAGGCCGTCGAGCCACCGAAGTCATGGGCAACGATATCGGGTAAATCAATGCCCCAATGATGAACAAGAGCGGCAAACAACTCATTTTGCAAGCCGCGTGATACGTCGGCATCAGGTTTGTCGGAATGCCCGTAGCCGAGCATGTCGAAGTAAAATATACGCCGTTCATTGGCCAGCCATGGTACGATGCGACGCCACACAACCGAAGAAAACGGTGTGCCGTGAGGACTACCGCTGGAGGACCGTTTCCGACCACGCCCCAAGCAATGGAATGTCCATCAATCGTTCTGGTAATCGTCAGTCACTGACAGACATTTTCTAATCCCGTGTTCGGACTGCGTTTTCATAAACGTAACGGGCAACAGCAAGTTCCGTGTATAGTCGGTTCCGGTGTCTAATGAGCCCTCGCGCATACATTTAAAAGCAAGAATTTGCATAAAATTGACACGATAGTTCGAGCGGAACATTAAATCCTGTTGATTAGAGTAGGCTCCAGAATAAGAACATTGGAGGCTACCTAATGATATTTTCCATGACTCGCCATAATACTCTGAAATGGGTAGTGGCAACAGCAATCGGGCTGACAGTTTCAGTTCTCAGCCTGAATGCGCAAGCCGGAGAAATCCGCAAACCAAAAGAAGAAACCCGGACAGTTTATCTGGTCAAATATCGGGTTAACAATGAAATTCGTTATGCGAAGAAGCCTATTGGCAAAATCGTGAAGGTGTCTGCTTCGCGATATATGAACAGCAATCCTTATGTTTGTACACCAAGCGGCTTTGGACAAAAGTCGCGTTGCTACAATCCAGGTGTTTTCAAGCGGCCGGATGCATAAGGGACTTTGTAATAGAGCTGCCGCGCCTAGAGCCATTCTTGTTTAAATAGAAGCAACAAAGGCTCTAAGGCATGCGCGGCAACAGTTATATATTTATCAGCGATTGCCTTTGAGACGAGACACTTCCTTGCTCACCCGATCGCCTTCGACCAGTTTGAGCGCTTCATCGCCTTCTTGAGCGGGATTGTGCCGGAATACATACCAACTGCCGCCCAGATTTGGCTTTTGATAGATGACGCCATCCTTTTCCCGGTGCAGGAAGCATGTGACAGCGCCGCTTCCTCCCTCTTTGCTGGACCACAGTGCCCGCAGACAGAGTTTCCCTGCGTTCGTGGCATACCAACGTCCCTCGCCATAGGACCACGCTGCGCCCTTGCGCGACCATGCAGCGAACTTCTTTTGATCATCGGAAAAGAAACCACCACCGGTTTTCCACTTCCACGTGTGCCCGGCATAGAGCTTTTCGAGCGCCGTGGCCTTCATCGGCGACGCTGCAGTGGCAAGTTTTGCCGTCGCGTCGTCAGTTTCTGCTTTGGATGCAGCGCCGGCATTGCCTGCCAGCAATAGAACGGAAAACGCCGAACTTACGATAATTGAACGGATCGGATACATTTTATTTTCCTGACTAACAGATCGGATCCCGCGAGAGTCTTAAGGCTCCCTCATAGGAATCGCATGAACACAAAGGTGGAAGCGGATCGCCGACAGATAAAATCGTCGAACCGCCATGTGACCGCCGGCGATCAATCCAACGGATGGTTGGCGACGCGCCAATCAGGCCGACCAACATTTCTCGGCCAATTATAGACCTCACGATCATTGAAGTAGACAACTGCTGTCATGGCAGGAAACTCAGCATGCGGCTTGTTTGCTTCCGCAGCCCAATTGCGAACATACTCGTCATCGCCTTCATAGCCTAACTCCGCGATAGCGATTGGTTTGCCAAATGCTGCCACACGAGCATATCCAGGGCCTGTACGCTCAACAAATGTTGTATCGTGACCGACTTCCAGTTTGTCATAGGGCTGATATCCAAAGACGGACAGACCAATAATGTCGACATATTCATCGCCCGGATAGTAGGCTTCCAAACCTTCCTCTCCTTTCGGCGACCACATATATTTGGCTGACGGGAGTTCTTTTCGGCATACATTGTTTACATGTCTATATGCCTTTACATAACCATCAGGCTTCCAGAAGGCCCAAGTGAACTGTCCGTCATTATCCTCCATTTCCTGCGCCCAACGAATGGTAACAGGGCTTTTCAATTTCGCTGCAGCTGAGCAGACCGCAGACATGTTTGAGTCATACCGTCCAGCGAGAATCCCGCTCAGCAAATCCTCCGGGCTGACGCGCCAGTCACGTGCCCACGACCAAGGCTCGACAGTGATCAGCAGCGACCTTCCCCGCTCACGCGCATAGGTATCTGCGGCACTGAGCGTCGCAAGATCCACGTCCTCCCAAGGAAGGAACAGGTGTTCGATCTTGGAGTTGGTATCATTGGTAAAGTCTCCATGCGGATCATACGCACCTGGCGTCACAGCATCAGCCGCGATGACGGGCCGTTTGTCATGAAACGGATTGCGGCTATCGATACTTGCTCCTGAAACCCCGCTGGCAGCATAAACGCCACCGGAAACGCATGCACCGCACAACAAAGCTGCGGTTAATTTAAAGAGATGTTTCATCTCCCCCTCCTTTTCTTATTGTTTGGATAATTGTTCCGCGCCAAGCGCGGTTTTAATGCTGTCACGTTTTTGAGAAACGAGATCGGCGGAAATCAGCTTACTCGCTTCATCGTTTTCGCGGGCTTCGGTGTGCCTGAATACATACCATTCACCATCTGGCTCGCGCTTCTGGTAGATTGTTCCATTGCCGACACGATGTGAAAAACAGGACTTGGCCGGAAACGAGCCCTGTTTGGAATGCCATGTTGCGTTGAAACACAACAGGCCTGTCTCAGAGATGACCCAACGCCCTTCAGCCCAGGATTCGCCTTTTTCACCATCCGCCCATGCACTGAATTGCCGTCCTGCATCAGTCATATGACCGGCGCCGTCGTCCCACTGCCAGCTCTTGTTTTTATAAAGATTGTAGATTTCGAAAGCCATCATTGGGCGAGTTCCCGGCTGTTCAGACGCTCGCGCCGCAGTCGCTGGCGTGGAAACCCAAGTCAAGGCGCAGACAATTGCTGTTATTGTGCGAAAGCCTGTCCGAATCTTTCCAGTTCTAGCGATTGTCATTGGAAACTCCTGCTATCTCGAGATGAGGCTTTTCCGCTTTGCGTCCTTTATGAATCGCAGCGGAAGTATTTTTATCAAATCGAGCTGTCGTCGATCGACCGATGGCTGATACACGAAACCCAATTTGCTCAGCGACGCCCTGTTCAAAAGCATTTCTGAGGTCGATCAATACTGCCTGACGCATGGTCTGCTTCAGACGGGCAAGATCAATTTTGCGGATGCTATCCCATTCCGTTATGACGACGACCGCATCGGCGTTGTGTGCGCATTCATAAGCATCGTCAAAAAACTCGACATCTGAGAGGATGCGACTGGCATTTTCCATACCCACAGGATCATGGGCGTGAATAATAGCACCAAAACGCTGCAGGGTTTCGATGAGTGGAACCGAAGGTGCGTCACGCATGTCATCGGTATCGGGTTTGAAAGTAAGACCTAGAACCGCTATCGTTCGGCCTTCGATATCTCCGTCCAGAGCATCAACAACCTTCAAGGCCATCCGACGTTTGCGTGCTTCGTTGGCGGTGACCGTTTCTTCAACAATGCGGACAGCCACACCGTAGTCTTGGGCTGTACGTAAAAGCGCCATTGTATCTTTCGGAAAACAAGAACCGCCATAGCCAGGCCCTGCATTGAGGAAGCTTGTTCCAATGCGCTTGTCGAGGCCCATCCCTAGCGCCAATTCACTGACATTACTGCCAACCTGCTCGCAAAGATCAGCAAGTTCATTAATAAAGGTGATTTTTGTCGCAAGAAACGCGTTGGCGGCATATTTGATCAGTTCCGAAGTCCGGCGCTGGGTGACCACGATCGGCGTCTTGCGCGCTTCGAGCGGCGCACTATAAAGTTCCATGAGAACTTTGCGGCCACGCTCGTCTTCCACTCCGATCACGACACGGTCTGGCTCGAGAAAGTCACGGATAGCGACGCCTTCACGCAAGAATTCAGGATTGGACGCAACCGAGAAAGTGCCGGTTTTGCGCACCGACTCAATGATCTTTTGCACAACATCTCCGGTTCCCACCGGGACCGTTGATTTGATGACCACGACAGCATCGTCATCAATGAGTGGCGCCAGTTCCCGAGCGGCCATGTAAACGAAGGACAGATCGGCATCCCCGTGGCCAGCGCGCGGCGGTGTGCCGACTGCAATGAATATAGTCGATGCCCCCGCCAGCGCTTCCGCTAAATTACATGTAAATCTTAACCGGCCCACTGCTGAATTGCGTTCTACCAACTCGTCCAGACCCGGCTCGTAAATCGGTACGATTCCGCGTTCCAGATTGTTTATTTTCTGTGCGTTCTTATCAACGCATACTACCTCGTGGCCCCAGGCGGCGAAGCACGTCCCACTGACCAATCCAACGTAGCCGGTTCCTATGACTGCGATTTTCATGTGTTGAATGCCCTTACTGTTGTTTCAAGCTGTTGCGGTCGTTGGTGCGCCAACGCGGATTGAATATGGTCTTGTGGACGTCCCGTCCGCCGATACCCGCGCCGGCAACGGCAAAGCGGTCATCAAACAGAGAGAAGCTTTGGGTTCCCCATGCGAGCGCCTCAACGCCATCGCGGCCCCGTTCAATGGTTGCAAAGCTTGGCAGAGCCAGAAGAGCAAGGAGGCTTGCCGCAACGGCCGGGCGATAAACTCGCGTGCGGTAACGAACGGTGTTCTCTCGCGCATGCTGCAGAACGATAACAAACAGGAGCGACGCATAGATCACGGCGTTGATTATGGCGAACACATAAAAGCCACGGCTGCTGTCACTGGCATCTGGGATGAGTATTACCGGCAGGATGGAGAGAACTGCCAGGAAACCGTAAGGAGCCAGAATACGGAACGGCAATGGATCGACCTCGGAGGCTCCCTTTGGCGTGACGCGGAAATCCACGAATGAACCCGTTGACCAATCCCGAAGTGCCGCCAGCGTTCCAGCCAGCGCCCATGGCCAGCGCGCAAACAAGAACAGGGTCATTTCCAGGCTCAGTATTTTTGCATCATGTGAGCGGAACGTCCCAGAAGCACGCCAGCGATAAGCCAGCACAATCAGCATGATTGCCTGAGGCAGAAAATGGTCCAGGAAGGCAGGATAGGTGACTGCAACGAAGCTGTCCCCTACCATCAGCGCAATGATCGGCAAAACAAACATCAAGGCCATGAAAACGGAAAAAAGAGGATACCAGAACTGCGAGAACAAAAACTGGAACTTCAATCGCGGCGGTAACTTGCCAACCAGATTTGGCGAGTACTGGAGCAGTATCATCATGAGACTTCGCGACCACTGAAACTCCTGCGTGATGAGATCAGCAAAAGTGCGCGGCCCGTCGCCATGTGCGATGGCGTCAAGCGCATGCACGCCGCGCCAGCCATGGGCATTCATCATCAGTGTGGTCGAGTGATCCTCTGCCAATTCCGGTCCAAGACCGCCAATTTCTTTAAGCGCCGCCGTGCGGACCGCATAGTGCGAACCAATGCAAAGCGGAGCCAAACCATTATTATAACCAGCCTGCAATGATCCGTGCATGCTGGCTTCAGCATAGAGTCGACCCCGCGCGGACCAGCTCTCATGCGCATTGCGATCGCAAATGCTGGGTGCTGAAACATAGCCTACATCCTCATCGGCAAAAGGGCGCAGCATTTGAAACAGATAGTCAGCCTCGGGTACGTGGTCCGCATCGAGTTGCACTACGAAATCGTAAAAATCATACCCGTAATGGTCGTAAAAGAAAGCAAGATTGCCTTCTTTGCAACGCGTGCGCCGCGGCCAAGTTTGGCGATGGTAGTCCTCGCGTCCCTTGCGCGTGGAAACGAAAACACCATGTTTCTCGCACCAAGCGAGAGTTGCTGGAGATGGGTCCTCGTCTGCAAGCCATGTGTCATGTGGAACATCTTGAGCCAGCATGGCGCGCAAAGTCTCGGCCACAACGTCGAAGGGTTCCGACGGCGCCTTTGTTACCACCATAGCGATGCGGCTTAGCGCCGGAAGCTTCAACGGTCCATTAGGACGACGCGCCCGAAAAAACAGAACGATGAAGTAAGCAGGCAGTAATGTTACCCAGGCCAGAATGGCTGTAACCAGAATTGAGCCTGCAAGATTTACATGATTGGCAGGATCAAACCACCAGTACCAAAAATAAAAAAGCGCCGCAGCCCACAACAGTGACCCGAACAAATATTCCACCCGCCGCCAGCCGGTAAAAACAGGAACCATCAAAGGCTCGTCTGGGGCAGCCTCAAATATTGTCCGATGTGCTTTCATGCCAGCACCTTCAAGCCGAAGAAGGGCGCTGCGGTGCGGATGATCGTATCAAGATCGGAGTAAAACGTCTGAAAACCAAGCTTTTCTGCTGCAAGCGCTGGGTCAGCATAAAGAGCCGGAGGATCGCCAGCACGACGAGCACGCATTTCAACCGGTACGCTACGTCCCGTCAGACGCTTGATTGCATCGAGAATATCCTTGATTGACGTTCCGTGCCCGGTGCCAAGATTGATAGCGAGATTGCCGCCGCCATTGACGAGATGTTCCACTGCCAGCACATGCGCGCGCGCCAGATCGGCAACATGGATGTAATCCCGAATGCAGGTGCCGTCAGGCGTGTCATAATCACTGCCAAAGACTTCCAAAAAGTCGATACTGCCCGCTGCAGCCATCATGGCCCGCGGAATGAGATGCGTTTCCGGATCATGTTTTTCGCCGATTTCGCCATCGATGTCCGCCCCGGAGGCATTGAAATAACGCAGCGCCACATATTGTAGGTCATAGGCAGCCGAATAATCGGCGAGCATTTGCTCCACAATCAGTTTGGTGCGTCCATAGGGATTAATGGGGTGTTGCGCCTCGGCTTCACGAATGGGCAATCGATCTGGAACACCATAGGTTGCACAGCTCGACGAAAAGATGACATTGCGCGCGCCGGCAAGACGGCAAGCATCCAGAAGCGACTGCGTCCCGCTAACATTATTGCGATAATATTTAGCCGGGTGCTGGACGGATTCACCGACATAGGCAGAGGCGGCGAAATGAATTACGGCGATCGGATCGTGATGTTCGATAACGTCGGTAAGCTGCTGCGTGTCGAGAATGTCACCTTCAACAAACGGTCCCCATCGCACGGATGCGAGATGCCCTGTCGAGAGATTGTCATAAACGACAGGGTTGTACCCCTGCCTCGACAGCAGCTTGGAGGTGTGACTGCCAATAAAGCCTGCTCCGCCAACGACGATGACGTTCTTTGCGTTCATCATGCGACCTCTGCAAGTTCCCCATTGGGCCTGACCAGTTGGCGCTCGAAATAGGTTATTGTCGATTTCAGGCCCTCCGTCAGCGCGATTTTCGGCGCCCAGCCGAGTTCCCGCTCTGCCAACGTAATATCAGGACGGCGCTGGCGGGGGTCATCCGTGGGAAGAGGATAATAAACGACACTGGATGACGAACCTGTCATCTCGACGATCTGCTCGGCCAGTTCACGCACGGTAAATTCACCGGGATTGCCGATGTTAACGGGCGTGTGAATGGCGCGAGGGTTATACATCAATCGGCTAAAGCCATCGATGAGATCGTCAACGTAGCAGAAGGAACGGGTCTGAGACCCGTCGCCATAGATGGTAATATCCTTGCCCTGAAGCGCCTGTGTGATGAAATTTGATACGACTCGCCCGTCGTCCGGACGCATGCGTGGTCCATAGGTATTGAAAATGCGCACGATACGGATGTCGACGCCATGCTGTTTATGGAAGTCATAAAAAAGGGTTTCGGCACAACGCTTGCCTTCATCATAACAGGAGCGTGGACCGAAAGAATTGACATTGCCCCAATAGCTCTCTGGCTGTGGGTGCACATGCGGGTCGCCATACACTTCTGAAGTGGAAGCCTGAAAAATCCGGGCCTGATAACGAGCAGCAAGTTGGAGAAGATTGAGTGAACCAATCACATTGGTCTTCATCGTATGGATTGGATCTGCCTGATAGTGCGGCGGTGACGCCGGGCAAGCGAGATTGTATATTTCATCGACAGGAAGATCGATCGGATCAATGACGTCATGGCGTACATAACTGAACGTGTCAAAGCGCAGCAGATGGCGGATGTTTTCCATCCGGCCCGTGGAAAAATTATCCACACAGACGACTGTCCGGCCTTCCCGCAGCAAACGCTCACAAAGATGGGACCCCAGGAACCCAGCGCCGCCCGCAACGAGAACCCGCGCCTTTGTGGCACGCTCAGAGGGAAAGTTTGATGAATTGAACACGATACCCACAGATCTCTCCAACATTTGTGGCAGATAGCTTTTCATATCGTGCGGGTTACTGCGTATCGATATCGAGGAATCCGGAAACTATTCAAAACGTCCATATTTGCATGTGCTGCAGGTCTTAAGCATGAATTGGATGGCTAACGGATGTGGCGATGCGTGCGCATGGAAAAGGCGCCCAAACTCGCGGGAATGCTTGTTCATTCGGGGTTCAGGATCTGGCGGGCATCAAGGGGCAATTGATTGACTTGGTGCGGAGGGAATTCACATGTTCTGTATGAAAAGAAAGTTTTCGACGTAAAATTCCTAAAGCGGCAACTTAAATCGATGAGCAACTCAAAGTAAAATGTCAGCGGAACATGCGACAACTAGATTTCCTGATCTTTTCACTTGGTGTTTTTGAGTTTGTTTACTGTCTGCATGATAGGGATGATGTGTGAAGCGATCTTTCAAGATGACGCACCCTGCAGATTTGGCAGACGAGCTGAGACACCGACGCAATATCTACCATCGTAGTGATAGGTGGCGTGCGAACTTCGCGTCTCGGCTGGGAGGCAGGTAATGTCTGACAATGATGATAATTCCCAACCAAAACCGATGTCGATGGAGCGACGTCGTTGGCCACGCGTGACGGAAGATCCAGTCGGTGAAGATGATGTGAAAACGCCTGCCTTGCTTCCATTGCGTTTTGAGACGGAAAAATTGCCGGCACGCGAGCAATTTCCTGCCTGGCAGGAATATATGGCCCCGCTGGCCGATACGCGTCTGCCGGATGATGTTGATCCGGCGGACGGGTTTGTCGCACGACAAATTGTGTGGAATTTGGGCGGCATGTTGTTCCTGCAGCAAACTGTACCAGCTTTCAGTTATGAACGCTCGCCGGATACCGTACGGTTCAGTCCAATAGACCATTGGCAGATCACACTCCTTCGCTCCGGACGCACCTGGACTGGCATTAACGGACGTGTTGCACAAAATGAGCCGGGAACGATTGAAATCCGGTCACTCGGCTTTCCGTTCAGCGGGCGAGCGTTGGCAACGGATTCGCTCAGTCTGATCATTCCGGTCGACGTATTTGCCGTTCGAGGAGGCCTGACGACGGCGAGGAACAACATCGTTTTGGGTGGACATCGAGCCAGACTCTTGATTGATCATATGTCGAGTGTCGAAGCCAATCTCGATCGTTTCACTTATGACGACCTCCCGGGTGTCAAGGAGCGCCTCCAAGAGATGGTGTTTGATGCAATCACTCCTTTGGTAGACCATGGTGGCGCCAGCGATCAGATTTCGCAAATTGGATTAATAACGCGAGCCAGACGCTTCATTTTGAACAATCTTGCGTCGCCTGAATTGACGCCGGATGCTCTTGGACGAGAACTGGCGATCTCGAGAACACGGCTTTACGAACTTTTCGAAATGTCCGGCGGCGTTGCGAACTATATTCGGCGGCGACGCCTGTCTGCAGCACATGCCATGTTGGCGGATCCCACAGATACAAGAAAAATCGCCGAAGTTGGTTTGGCAATCGGCTTTGATTCAGCTGCGAACTTCAGTCGCGCCTTTACGCAGCAATTTGGCTATAGCCCCAGCAATATACACAAGCGAGCGTCAATGGACCCCACGCGCCCAATTTGGCAACCGGACAAGCAGCCAGAGATCACATTCGAAAGCCTGTTGCGAACACTCGGGCTGTCATGAACGGGACCGGCTGACCTGCAGCACGACAGCAACCTTATACATCTGCAATTGCTGGAGATTGCAGATCCAATTATTCCTCACCGCCCATAATGGAACCATGCTCGCGTTCACCACTTCTATATTCTAGCGAATATTTTTGGAGCGTAGGATGGACACCGGCAATCTTCAGATACAAGGCATATGCCTTGCTATAGCTTCCCTGAATAAGCTGCTTATCGCCAAGGGCGTACTTTCAGACGGTGAAATTGACACCGCTCTGCAGGCTGCAGAAGCTGCAGCCTCCGGCGACGAGCGTTTTTTTGAGAGCCTCACGCCTCCCCAGCGCGATGCAGTCACTTTCCCAATCCGGTTTCTTCAAGAAGCAAATCAACGCGGTGACGATCTGTCTTTCAGCGCTATCGCCAAAGCAGTGGGTGAAAACAAGAAGCCCTACAACGATCAAATCTAATTTCCCAGAGGAAGCGATGCAAAACGACCCAACAGTATCAACACCCAATCTCGTCGAAATTACCACCCGTTCAGAAACGCCTCTCACGGACGAAGTGCTTGGCAAAGTCGATGAAACTTTCACTGATCGTACCGGCACAGATACTGAACTTGGATTTCGCCTGGCAGCTCTGAAACATGAGGTAGAGCGCTTAAAGGAATCGGTGATGCTTCTATCGTCCGGCGCCAGAGATATTCTGGTGGATTCACCTTCATTGGCGCAGGAAGAACTCAGGAGCCGTGTTCGGGCCAATCCCCTGCCATACATGGCTTATGCCGCAGGGGCGGCTTTTCTGATGGGCAGATACTTATCACGATAATCGGATCGTCGTGAGCGAAACAACGGTGGAATATACATGGCAAAGATTGTGGAAACTATCGTCAAGCAAAGCGCGGAGCTTCGTAGCCGAAGGACAGTGCAATTTTTCAGCGACGACGCAAATCACCTCGAGGTGAGTTTGGAATACCCCGGCGATCTGGGCCATGGCGAGATAATCGCGCGAGCGAGACGGTTGCTGGTGCAGTACTCACGCCTCTTGGCAGCAGCACCATTGCATACTGGAGGATCCGAACAGCCAGCAGGTCCAGTTCCGCCCGCCGATCCTCTCCTGAAAGACTATCATCCAGATGGTGAATTGGTTCCCGTTCCTCTGGAAGGATTGATTGAAATGGGTTCGAGTAATAACGACACCGAGGAGAGCGAGATGCAAATTCTCAATACGTTGGTAACACCAGATACAACAGAAGGACTTGCACGGATAGAATTCATTGGCGAAGGCAGGGAATCTGTCGTTGTTACAGTCAAGAACACGCAGGGCGATGATGGCGATGCACTCATCGCAAGGGCCAAGGCGATGCTGGTACAAATTGCGGCATTCGGAGAGACCGCCGAGCCCGCGACAGAAGGCAGACGCACCGCTGGGCGGGCAGAGGATGCCGATACGCTGAATGAACAGCTGGATGAGGGACTGGAGCAAAGTTTTCCCGGGAGCGATCCAATCTCCGTCACCAATACATCCATTCCGGGGCAACCCAAGCCCGCGTGAAAACTGGAATACAAGCCATGATCGCTGTGGTGAAACCGGACTGTTTCTATCGCAAACTGGTGCCACCCTTGGTTGCAACGATGGCGTAGCGATGTTGCGTGATACGCGCCACGCCTTTCCAGAAGCCAAGATGCTTGGCCTGCGCGCGAAATATCCGGCGCAGATTGCTGTCGATCCGAACCGATTCAAAGCCGGCTTTAACCAATAGGTCGGCAACTGCGCCAGCCCGTGCACCCCTTGAGAAATGAACCTGCGCAAGAATGTTCTGGTGGATTTCAACAAGCTGGGGTGACATTTTCGCAGTTTCCGCAGAAGCAAAGCCCAGCCGCTGGAAGAATGTGGAGAGCTTCGCCACGATCTGTTCCTTGAGGCTGAGGTTTACGAAATCCCCATCAACGATCAGGAGCTGACCACCCGGTTTGAGAATTCGGTACCATTCTGCAAATGCAGCTGGCGGATCAACCAATGTCCAAACCAGATGACGATTTGTAATGACATCGTAATGGCTGTCCGGCTCCATGGTATTTTCTGCATCGCCCAGTCTGAATGTTATGTCCCGTCCCCTGCTCGCAGCTTTTGAACGGGCACGTTTGAGCATCGGCTCGGCCCAATCCATTCCGGTTACCGCGAAGCCAAGGTCATCAAGCAGATGGGATACGACTGCAGTTCCACATGCAAGATCCAGAGCCGCTCGACCTTCCCCGCGCCCCAGATGCCGGGAAATCAGATCATGCCATGCGGTCCGTTCTTTTTCCGAGAATATCTCGTGACCGGGTGACAGATCGAAGGTTGATGCACGCTCCGACCAATACGCTTTGATCTCGTCCCGAAGATTATAATTTGTTCCATCGACAAGGCCGTTTGCCATCTGTGTCCCGTACTGCATCAAGTGCTAATGTTGCGAATGGCGTATCTTATATGTTGACTTGCGAAGTCATAAAATAATAGAACGCCTGAGTTTTCATGGAGTACGGGCGATGCGTTTGTTTGGCAAGGTGGCTTTTGCCGCCATGGGTTGGTCTATGATTGTGTCGAGCGCGGCGCTCGCAGACAAAATATCGATTAAAGACATTACCGGTCGTAATGTGGAGGTCAATGTTCCTGTCGAGCACGTGATTTTAGGTGAAGGCCGACAGGTATATTTCACGGCAATCCTGGATCGTGACAATCCATTCAAGCGTGTCGTAGGCTGGCGCGACGATTTACCCAAAGCCGATCCCGAGAGTTATGCGGCCTACCTGGAAAAAGATCCTTCAATTGCCAAGATTCCGACTTTCGGCGGCATGAAAGACGGGACATTTGACGTCGAGCAGGCTGTCTCCTTGAAGCCTGACGTCATCATTATGAACGTTGACGCCAAAACCGCGACTGAAGAGGCTGGTTATATTGAAAAGCTTGGCAAGGTGGGAATTCCGATCGTCTATATCGATTTCCGCGAAAAGCCGATGGAAAATACCGAAGCAAGCATCCGTATTATCGGCAAGCTTTTCGGGAAACAAGACAAGGCCGAAGAGTTCGTCAAATTCCGTGCCGAGAACATCGCAAAGGTCACGGATGTGCTGGCAAGGGCCAATGCCCCGAAACCCTTGGTGTTCATAGAGCGCGCTGGCGGCTATTCGGATGATTGTTGCATGTCGTTCGGCAATGAAAACTTTGGCAAGATGGTCGAAACGGCTGGCGGCATCAACATGGCTAAGGATATTATTCCGGGCACGTTCGGAAACGTCCACCCTGAACAGATTATCGCATCCAATCCCGCTCAGATCATTATTACTGGCGGCAATTGGGAAGGGTATGTACCTGGCGGTAACTGGGTCGGTGTGGGCTACGGTGCCGACGAAAAGGAAGCACGGCGCAAGCTTGATGCCCTGACAAAACGCCCTGCATTCACGGGTGTCAAGGCTGTCAAAGACGGCAATGTTCACGCCATCTGGCATCAATTCTACAATAATCCCTATCAGTTCGTCGCGATTCAGGAAATTGCGAAATGGCTGCATCCAGACCTTTTCGCAGACCTTGACCCGACGGAGACATTCAAGGAGCTGCACGCGCGCTTTTTGCCGCTTGACTATAAGTCCGGTTATTTCGTTTCGCTCAAAGACGGGCAATAGATCGGATGGCTGCTATTATCGCCGAGAACCCCGCGCATACAGGGCAGGCAGCATATCGAATATTGGTTCTGCGCCGCACAGTGCTCATTGCTCTGTTGGTCGCAGGCCTGTTTCTGAGCGTTTCCGTTGATATGGCTCTTGGGCCTGCGAATTATTCGCTTTCGGAGGTATTGGCGACCATTTTTAGTCCCCTCGCCGCTACCGATCAGCTTCGCGTGGTTATATGGGATATACGCATGCCGATTGCGCTCATGGCGCTGACGGTGGGTGCCTCGCTGTCCGTGGCTGGCGCACAAATGCAGACAATCCTTGCCAATCCACTTGCCAGCCCCTTCACCTTAGGCATTTCGGCCGCTGCTGGCTTTGGTGCGGCGCTCGCACTAGTCGTAGGGGTCGCCGTGTTGCCGCTGGCGACGCAATTCATGGTGCCGATCAACGCTTTCTTGATGGCTATGCTCGCAGCTTTGTTTATCCATTTTGCCTCTACAATGCGCGGCGTTGCCGTGGAAACAATTGTGCTGCTCGGGATCGCGTTGGTATTCACATTCAACGCGCTTCTATCACTGCTCGAATATCTTGCCTCAGAACAAGCATTGGCGGCTGTGGTGTTCTGGACGATGGGTAGCCTGACCAAAGCAACTTGGCCCAAAGTCGCCATAACCGCTGCCATCGTGATCGTCGTCATGCCCCTCTTTGCAAGACGTGCCTGGGCGCTGACGGCATTGCGTCTGGGAGAAGACAAGGCAGCAAGCCTTGGCATCAATGTGCGTCGCTTGCGTCTGGAAACCATGATGGCAGTCAGCCTTCTGGCAGCCATTCCCGTTTCGTTCGTCGGTACCATCGGTTTTATTGGCCTGGTGGGACCTCATATTGCACGTATGTTGGTCGGTGAAGATCAACGCTTCTTTCTTCCCGCTTCCGCCCTCTGCGGGGCACTTCTCTTGTCGGCAACGTCAGTTGTAAGCAAGACATTGATACCTGGCGCCATGCTGCCGATCGGGGTCATGACGGCTTTGGTCGGCGTGCCGTTTTTCTTCGTGCTCATTTTCACACATCGGAAGAAGTCATGGTAAGCATTGCGCTGGAACAGCTGGGTGCGCAATATGGCAAGCATAAAGTACTTGCCGATGTCACCACCGATGTTTTGAAGGCCGGCAGTATGACCGCTGTTATCGGGCCGAATGCCGCGGGCAAGTCAACGCTATTCAAACGCATTGCCGGTCTTATCTCCGGAGCAGGTCTGGTTCACTTGTCTGATACAGAAAAAGGTTCGGAAACGATCTGCTACATGCCTCAGGATACCGGAGCTAATGCGGTTTTGACTGTCTATGAGTCCATATTACTGGCCGCCAAGCAGGGTTCCGGCTGGAAAGTCCACGACAGGGAACTTCGCGAGATCGACCATATCCTAGCGGCGCTCAAGATCGAAGCGCTCGGCTTCAAGGGTCTTGGCGAACTATCAGGTGGGCAGCGTCAGCTTGTTTCAATTGCACAGGCCTTGATCCGCAAACCCGAGGTGTTGCTGATGGATGAGCCCACTTCAGCGCTTGACCTTTTCAGACAGGTCGAAGTTCTTGGTTTCATGAAGAACCTTGCTGCGCAATCGGGTCTCACAGTCATGATCGCGTTACACGATCTCAATCATGCTCTGCGCTATTGCGACCATACAATCGTGATTGCTGATGGCTCGATGATCGCAAGCGGGCCGACTCATGACGTGATATCGGAAGTACTTCTTCGTGACATCTATCGCGTCGAGGCGCGCATTGAGAACTGTTCGAAGGGAAGGCCCATGGTTATTGTCGATGGGGCCGTGATGTGACCCTCGGATAATTCGCCCGTCCGTGACGAATTCCAAATTACTGATCGCTCCTCGCAATGCTACTGATGCGAGAGCGGCAGAAACTTAATTCAGCAGTCTGTTTTCACGAAGTCGCGTTACTGCCAACTCCACGAAGGCTCTTACCTTTGCTGGAGCCTGGCGCCCCTCGGGATGAAGAACGTGAATGGGCAGCGGCGCTTCCTCATACTCGGTAAGCACGATTTGCAATTTTTCTTCCAATAGCGCTGGGCCAATCTGATAATGGAGCACGCGCGTAAGGCCGAAACCGGCCGCTGCGGTCGTGATGGCCGCTTCGTTTGTGTTGGATTGTAACCATGTCTGTATGGTTACCCGTTGATCATTGGCGAAGCGCCATTCTGGTGATGCCCAGGCGCCTGTCGAAGCAATAATGCGATGATCCTTGAGGTCGGCAGGCGTCGACGGAATACCACGCTCCCTGAAATACGCTGGAGCTCCACAAACGACCCGCCGCACCAAACCGACTTTGGTTGCCGAAAAGCCTGAGTCTGGAAGATGGCCAATGCGAACCGCAACGTCGATCCCCTCTTCAACGATGTTGACCGGACGATCGACAAAAAGAATGCGGCCGTTGACCGCCGGATAGCTGCCGAGATACTCGTGCATTATTGGAAGGACATACATCTGACCGAACAGCATTGATGCGGTAACAGCGAGTGTCCCCGACGGTTTCGCATAGGAACCCGCAGCTGCGGCCTCTGCCTCGACTATGTCAGACAAAATTCGGCGGCAATCTTCCAGATAGCGATTTCCCGGCTCTGTCAGCTTTACTGAACGTGTGGTGCGAACAAAGAGCCTTGCACCAATTATATCTTCTAGAGCAGCCACTGCACGCGTTACGGCCGGTGGACTCATGTGCAATTGACGTGCTGATTCAGCAAAACTTTCGGTCTCTGCCACTTTTACAAATATTCGCATTGCCTGCCAACGGTCCACCATCTACCTCGTCCTTCGAGTAATCACGAAGGATCGTGCAAGAACTAACGGTTGGGTACAAGTGTGCGAGGCAGCACATCACTGAAATAATGAAAATGCCACCCGTATGGGCCACCGAGGACTCTTAAAGCGCGATCTGTAATCCACCAGCGCCTTCATTTCCGACAGATGCCGGATAGGCACTGCATATCAGGACCTCGCCATCGCCTATCGCAGCTTCCGGAGGCTTTTTGTATGCCACGCTTCCTTTGACCAGTTTTGTGACACATGTTCCACAAGTTCCGCTCCGGCAGCTAAATTCGGGAGTCAGACCCCGTGCTTCGGCAAGTTCCAGCAGCGTTCCGCTTTCAGGGAGCCATCGGGTCTCCTTGGCAGATTCAGTAAAAATGACCGGTACGGCGACCGTCGAGAGAGCCAGACTTTCATTTCCGTCTAGCCTATCTGCATCAGCTTGTCTGGAGATTGATCCGGGACCGAAGCTCTCGGCAAAAATGCGTTTGTCAGGCACATTCAAGGATCGCAAAGCAGAGTAGGTGTCCTGCATGAAAGCGGACGGCCCGCACAGATAGAAATCGAAATCGTCGAAGGGCAAAACTTTTTTAATCAGCTCTATATTGATGCGTCCCGCTTCGTCGAAGTCGACGCCGTGCGTCGCATCTTCGGTCGCTGAAAGGACCTTTACGAGACGAACTGCTCCATTGGCTTCGAACACCAAATCCGCAAGCTCGGCGCCAAACCCTTGCTCGGCCTTTGTGCGAGCGGAATAAATCATCCAGGTTTTGCGCATTCTTTGTTTTCTCCGACCCTCATAAACAAGGTGCCGAAGCATTGCCAACATTGGCGTGATGCCAATACCAGCTGCCAACAACACAACTGGTCGTGGCTCCAGTGGATCAATGGTAAAGCCGCCCGCAGGTGTGCGAACCTCTATGATGGATCCAACTTTCAATTGATGCAGAACCCCGGATATCCGGCCATCCTTTTTCACACTGATCCGGTACACTCCGTCTGATGGTGCAACCGAGAGCGTATATGTCCTGATAAGAGGGGCGCTTTCTTTGTCGATGGAAATGCGTACAGGAAGATGCTGGCCCGCGGCGTGAGGAATCAACCCTGCCCCGTCGTTCGGCGAAAGATAAATGGACTTTATAACCGAACTTTCATCGACGATCCGATCTACTCTAAAAGGCCGCCAGGCCTTCGCAAGTTCGGTGGCCCTCTGGCGATTGGCTGCTTGGTGCCAATCACCTGTCATCGTTGAAAAGGGGCTTTCACCATTCCGTCGGGTTGCCCAGCGCAGTGGCAGCGCCTCGCGTCTTCTCACAATGCGTTCGGGGCGAAAATTCCATAATCGCTCAGCGCCCTGAAAGGCGGCAATTTCGGGAGAATCGAGAATGATCTCGGCTCGCCCACTCATCTGCAAAACTTCCCCTGTATCAAAGCTTGCAAACACCAGTCCGGCGCGACCATTCAAGGCAATATTGCCCAGCGTGTTAAAGAACAGATTGCCGTTAAAATCGGGAATCGTGAGAAGACCATCTGGTCCGATACGAACGAAACCAGGTTTTCCGCCCCGATGCGATACATCGACCTGGCGATTGCCTTCGACCTGTGCATAAGAGGCAACAAAAAACGTATCCGCCTTCAAGATCAGATCTCTGGCTTCCTCATCAAGCCCGCCGAGCACTTCCGGCGTGGTGTGGAATTCAACGGCTGGATCACGAACGAACTCATAATCCCGATATTGGATATACCGGGGGCAATTCCCGAAACTATGCACAACTTGAAGATCGATTTGCGCGTCAGTGCAATTAGCGACGATACCGTTCAGCCGGTTTCGGCGTCGCGTATGAAGCTCTATGCCCAGAATACCAATGGAATCGCCTTCATTCATCCCGAAAACGGCCGGATCACCGGGATCGCGGAGGGCAGCAATTTTAAGACTGTGCTCATTTGTGGCGCTCATGAACCCGGGCTTACCCGCCAAAAACGTAGCCCATGGATCACCATTGCCGTCTACGGCACCGACAACCACAAAAGGCAGTTGTGGATAAAAATTCCGGTGCTGTTCGATCAGGCGGTCCCGGATGAATCGCCGCCCAATATCTTCCATTTTATCCAAAACACCGACAGCGTTCTGGAGTTTCTTTTCGCCTTCGTGCCATGGCGATACCGCCAGCTCATATACAACTTGGCCGTTGACCGACATGGCTCTCTCCTTTTCCCTCAGGCGGCAAAACCGACGGGCGTTTTGGCAAAATCAACAAAACCGGGAAGTGCTTCAATACGCTGTAGCCAAGCGCGCAAGTTTGGGTATGCAGAAAGGTCAACATTTCCTTCAGGCGCACGGGCAGTGTAGCTGTAGATAGCAACGTCCGCGACCGTAATATGATCGGCAGCCAACCATTTCCTGACAGTTAGTTCCCCTTCGAGAACCTTGTAGAGTGCGTGCGCGCGTCCGATGACTTCTTCAGCATTGAACTTTGCTCCGAATACTGTGATCAGTCGGGCCGCCGCAGGACCGAAGGCAAGTTGCCCAGCTGCAACAGAGAGCCAGCGCTGAACTCTGGCACCGCCAACCGCATCTTCTGGAAACCAGTCGGTTTTGCCAAGCTTCCTGGCGACATAGACAAGAATTGCGTTAGAGTCCGAAATGACCGTTTCACCGTCTACAAGGACAGGGACCTGTCCGAAGCTGTTGAGCTCTAGAAATTCCGGCTTTTTATGTTCGCCTTTTGCCAGGTCAACCTCAATCAACTCAAAGGATTGGCCCAAGAGAGATAGAAAAAGTCGGGCCCGGTGCGCATGGCCGGAAAGGGGATGGAAATAAAGCTTCATGACGATGTCTCCGTTTGTAAAGCGATTCCATACCGACCGCCTTCAACGGGAAAAATGCACGAGCTGTTCAATCTGGAGAAGACCGTTTTGAGGAAAGGCAGTGTTCCACAAAATGGTAGCAATCGGCGAGATCCGGTTGCAAGCCGCGATGACTGTGCTCGATGCAAGCGTCAGCCAACATGGCAATTAGCGATAACACAGCGCCGGAATTCCTGCCCGCCGTTGCGTAGTTTTAATAAAATGGCCGCTCGTTAAGCGGCCATTTGGGATTTTTTGACCTAGGCAGCCTTAGCCACGTCGTTGCTGTGCCTGATCTCCGTGCCAAGCACTTTAAGACATTCTCTGATAAAGGCCGCAAGCGCAGTCCATCCTTTAGCGGATACCATTGTACCATCGACATAGGCTTCTGTGGGCGAAAGATCGATGTAGGTGCCGCCCGCTAAAGTGACTTCAGGTTCGCATGCTCCAAGTGCTGCAACCTTCTTGCCACGTACAACGCCATCCACGGCGATAAGTATTTGAACGCCGTGACAGATTGTGAAGATCGGTTTTTGTTTCTCGTGAAAGTGCCGGACAATAGCTTGGACGCGCTTATCTGTACGGATGTATTCGGGGCCGCGACCGCCAGCGGCGTATACTGCGTGGTATTGGTCAAGCTGCGTTTCGGCCTCTGAAAACGTCTTGTTGATCGTAAAGAAATGTCCAAGCTTTTCGGTGTAAGTCTGGTCGCCCTCGAAATCGTGCAGCGACGTTTTGATGAGGTCGCCTGCCTTCTTGTCTGGACATATGACGTGAACCGTATGCCCGACCGCTTCCATCGCCTGCTGATAAACGAATATTTCGTATTCCTCGGTAAACTCGCCTGTCAGCATAAGTATTTTCTTGCCTGCCATGTCTTGCTCCTCTTATCTCATGCATTGGGACGGCACATGCCGCCCGGTTCATCGTTGTTGGTTAAAACGGAGAATCGGGGAAGTAGTATTCCTTTGCATTCTCTTGTGTGATCAGTGGTGCATCGAGCTTGACGGTCCCGCGAACGGGCGCCTGACCAACGAGATTGGCTATTGTCATATAAATTGCGGTCTTGATCATTGCGGGCGGGTATGGTGTTTCGACCGGAGTCATCGCGTCACCATCCATAACCTTCTTTACAATATCCTTCATGCCATTCCCGCCGAGTGCAAGTTTGATGTCCTTGCGCCCGGATTCCTTCACCGCCTCAAGCACGCCGAGCAGCATGTCGTCATCGTTTGCCCAGACTGCGTCAATTTGAGGATATTTGGCGAGGTAGTCCTGCATCAGCTTGAACGCTTCATCGCTATTCCAGTTTGCATACTGAATATCCAGAACTTTCAGCTCTGTTTCTTTAATGGCGTCATTGAAGCCCTGAATCCGTTCGTCATCAATAACTGTTGGAATTCCGCGAAGAACAACGAGGTTGCCCTTGCCCCCTAGTTTTTCAATCAAGTACTTTGCCGTGTTTCGACCAACCGCGATATTGTCACCGGCAAGATATAGATCCTGTATAGAGGCATCGCTCAAACCCCGATCAACGACGGTAATAAACGTTCCGGCATCTTTGACCGCCTTGACCGGTGTGGTCAGTTCTTCCGAAGAATACGGCAGGATTACAAGCGCATCGAGCTTTCGACCGGCGGACAGATCCTCCAGGGCACTAACCTGAGCCGCGGCCGAGGGCGACGTTTTGACAACGACTTCCACGTCCGGAAATGCGGTGTTAACTTCCTTTGCGGCAGCTTGGGCATGGTAGACAACACCGGCAGTCCAGCCGTGGTCAGCCGCCGGTATTGAGACTGCGATCACTTTCTTATCGGCAGCCAGCGCCTGACTTGCGATCAAAATGACGCCTATGGCTACAGGGGCAATCCATCTACTCTTAAACATACATTCCTCCCAGAATTGGACCTGAAATTAATGATCCGCGTGGTCCCGACGCGGATTATTTTGAGAACCTTTGAATGAGCATAGCGATGATAATGATTACGCCTTGAACGCCTGCCACCAGATATTCAGAGACGAAATCCGACAGCACCATCAAATTAGCTATGAGTTCGAGGATTACAGCACCTGCGACCGTGCCCCATACGTGGCCTTTACCACCGCGCAGGGCCGTTCCACCGATGACGACGGCAGTGATAACCTGAAGTTCCCACAGGACACCCGTTGTTGGCGTTGCAGCGCCAAGGCGCGGGACGTAGCATATCGCTGCAATTGCTACGCATGCGCCTTGCATTGCGTAGGCGATCGTGCGTGTTTTGACTATTGAGATACCAGAGTAGCGCGCGACGTCTTCATTTGCCCCAACCGCAGCGCACTTGCGCCCATACTTCATCTTGTAGAGAATGAAGGACGCCACAGCGGCCACCGCAATTGAGATCAGGATTGGCAGTGGTATCCCCCCTACCGTACCGAAGTAAACAGGGCGGTAGGCCTCACGCAGGCTCCGATCAATCGGGATCGTCCCGCCGTCGGACATGTAAGTAATCAATGCCCTGAAGATTCCCATTGTGCCGAGCGTGGCGATGAATGGCTCGATTCTCCCTACCGTAACGATCAGACCGTTCATCAGACCACAGCCGGTTCCCACGACCACGGCTACGGCCATCCCGGCGGGAATTGCCCAAACACCCCACTCTGGTGCCATGCTGTTCATGAACATTATAGTGATGCCCGTGATGAACGCCGCCATCGCACCCACGGAAAGGTCCAGTCCCCCTGAGGAAATTACAAATGTTGCGCCGACCGCTATAATGGCAATGAAAGCACTACGCGTGATGACATTCCCCAGGTTCGTAGCGGAAAGAAAGTCGGGGTTGACGAGGAAGCCGACCACCAGGAGTGCCAGGAGTGCCAAAAATGGCCCAAAATCGGTCCAGCCGATATTCCAGTCCCGCTCCTGCCGAAGTGCTGCTGAGCCTGTAATAACACTCATGTCATTCCTCCCTGCTCGCCGCTGTCGTCACATCACTGGTTGCCAGCAGCGCAATTTCATGTTCCGTCATCTTCTCGCCTGTCACCTCGCCGGTAATGCGTCCCTCCCGCATCACGAGAATCCGATCACAGATGCCAATTAGTTCCTGCATTTCGGAAGAAATGACGATGCAAGTTTTGCCCTCTTCCGCCAGGCGCTGGATGAATGCATAAATCTGCGCCTTGTTTGCAATATCGATGCCCCGCGTGGGCTCATCGATAACAATGATTGACGGATCGGTGAGGAGCACTTTTGCAAGCAGCAATTTCTGCTGATTGCCTCCGGAAAGTTGCCCCGCCTTGACGCCAAAGCTCTTGAGCCGGATATCGTAATTTTCCACGGCTTTAACGAGGGCGGCTTGCTCACGAGCTTTGCGCATCATCAGGCCTGAATGAAAGCGTGTGAGTGCGGAAAGTGTCAGATTTGGCGCGAGCTTTTCGTTGAGCAAAAGTCCCTTACCTTTGCGGTCTTCGGTAAGGTATCCAATACCTCCATCCATGGCAGCGCGCCAATGACGGATATCGATGATACGGCCATTCAGCACGACAGATCCATGTGCCGGTCGCAAACCCATGATGCCTTCAAATACTTCCGTCCGCCCAGCACCGATCATGCCTGCAAAACCCAGGATTTCTCCCTTGTGTGCAGTGAAGAAAATGTCCTTGGCGTAGCCCGACACGACCAGACCCCGGACTTCCAGTGACGGCACGTTGGAAGCTTTGAGGCGTTTGACTGGATAAAGCGCCGCCAGATCACGCCCGACCATAAGGCGGGCCATGTCCATTTGCGTCAGACCTTGAGCAGGATAGGTTCCAACCATCTTGCCGTCCCGCAACACGCTTACCTGATCAGCGATCCGCTGCACTTCATCGAGACGATGGCTAATATATAGAACTGCGGCACCCTGCTCTTTTATCTTCAGGATAATTCCCAGGAGTCGCTCTACCTCATCTCCGGTCAAAACCGCAGTAGGTTCGTCAAATATAACAAGTTTATAGTCATCAAGAAGTGCACGCGCGATCTGAACAAGCTGCCGATCGGCAAGCGCGATGTCACGAACCAGCGCATTGGGCGATACCCGGCATCCCAATTCCAAAAGTTTTTCGGCAGCTATACGGCGCATGGATTGATCGTCGACCATTCCATTCCACATAAGCTCACGTCCGAGGAACAGATTCTCGGCAACCGTTAGTCCTTCTGCAAGCAGGATTTCCTGGTGAACGAGAACAATTCCTGCCTGCTGTGCATGTTCGGGCCTTGAGAACCTGACGTCGTAACCGGCTATAGAGAGCGTTCCTGCAGTTGGCTCCGCATATCCTGCAAGCAATCGCATAAAGGTTGATTTTCCTGCGCCATTTTCTCCGATGATGGCATGAATTCTGCCGGGTAGCACATCCAGCCAGACATCGGACAAGACCGTGACTGGACCATAATCTTTTGACATCCCTTTGGCTTGCAGAACCGGTCCACAAGTGTCGCCACCGGCTGCCTCATCGCTCTCCTGTTGAAGTCTTGAAGCAGCGAACATTGGCCGGCCTCAGTCGAATGCCGGGAGCAGACGATCACGCGAATGCTGGAGGTGCATACGCATTGCCTGTTTTGCAGCAGAAACGTCACCTGCTGCAAAGGCTGCGAGCAACGCTTCGTGCTCATCCAAAGCTTCTTCGGTTACGCGGGAGTGGAACATCAGACGGAAAATATGAAAATGTGAGTGCTGGTGATTAAGTGTCTCGCGGATAAGCTCGTTCCCTGCAAACTCCATGATCTTGTCATGAAATACCGCGTCCTGACGGGCGAATGTCGAGTAACGGATGCGCTCGTCCGTGCCGTCTCCGCGCCCCATGACACCCGCCGCTTCCTGAAGTGCTGCAAGCTTCGTCTCATCCATCACGGCGGCAGATTTCGCCGCACCATCCGGCTCAAGCAGCAGGCGCAGTTCGTACAGTTCGTCAAATCTGCGGCGGGTGATCTGCGGTGCAGCGCTATAGCCGATCAAGTGGGTCTTCACCACGAGCCCCTCTCCTTCGAGCCTGCCGAGCGCTTCCCTGATCGGCGTCTGCGAAACGTTCAACTCACGCACCAAATTATCGACGGTTATGCGGGCTCCCGGCGCGATTTTCAGTGACATTAACTGTGCAAAAATGGCGTCATAAACGCTTCCCGCCAAGCTATTGCTTCTTTGGATGAAACCACTTTGATCAGGCGCTTCGGTTATGATCATCGAATTTTTCTTCTGCATAAGTTGCCTCTTGACATAGACCCTCACTAGCATAATGGTTTCGTATATGCAATCCCATATCCTATACGATTTTATATCCCCATTCTGTAAACGCTTCCAAGGAAATGGACGATGACCCTTTTTGCTGCACTTCGGCTCCCACGTGAAATTCTCTTTGGCAAAGGACAGCGTCATGCTTTACCGATGGTTGCCGCAAGACTCGGAAAGCGAGCGTTGATCTGCACCGATGAGCGGTTCGCAGCGACGGCGATATTTGCGCAAATCCACGAGGCGCTAAACGCAGCCTCTATAGAGGTCTTGATCTACGACGCGGTTCAGCCGGATGTGCCAAGTGAGACGGTGTCGCTTTGCGTCGATGATGCGCGGGAGTTTGGTCCGGACATGGTAATCGGCATTGGCGGCGGAAGCTGTCTGGACATGGCAAAGTGCGCGGCTCTCCTGCTTAGCCATGGCGGGGAACTGGAGGATTATTATGGCGAGTGCAAGGTTCCCGGCCCTGTTCTTCCAGTCATTGCCGTTCCAACGACGGCTGGAACGGGATCTGAAGTAACGCCGGTTGCAGTCATCTCCGACTCTGGGCGGACCCTTAAGGTTGGAATATCCAGTCCCCATCTGGTTGCAACAGCGGCCATTTGCGATCCGGAACTAACAATGACCTGCCCGCCCGGTTTGACAGCAGTTGCCGGTGCGGACGCCCTCACCCATGCCATTGAGGCTTTTACAGCAGTTCGCCGCGGCACCGATCACACATTGGCGCAGAACCACGTCTTCATCGGCAAAAGCGCACTGACCGATCATTTTGCATTGCTGGCAATTAAGCTGCTGGGCCGCAGTTTGGAGAAGGCCTGCAAGGATGGGTCGGACGAAGATGCGAGAGCTGATGTGATGATGGGTGCACTGGCAGCTGGCTGCGCGTTCGGCACAGCAGGAACTGCCGCAGCCCATGCAATCCAGTATCCCGCCGGAGCAGTCACGCACACGGCTCACGGCCTCGGGGTGGCAACCATGATGCCTTACGTCATGAATTATAACAAACGTGTCTGCGCCGCTGAAATGGCCGAGATCACCACAGCTCTCGGCCTCGCCAGTGGCTCGGATATTGAAGAGAATGCAAAAATTGCAATCGAAGAAATCCGCAGGCTTTTCGCATCGATCGGCATAACACCCACGCTGGCTGACCTTGGTCTGCCTTTAGACAAGCTCGATTGGACTGCCGAGCAGGCGTTCGGTATCGACAGATTGATCAAAAACAATCCCCGAACCTTCGATCTGGACGCGATGAAACGTCTTGTAAGAGCAGCCTATGACGGCGACTTCGCCGCTTCTGCCATTTAATCACCGAGGAACAACACATGACCGTTGCACAGAAAACGCTGACGCCTGACGTCAATGGACCCGATATCGGCGCCACCACTCGTGGTCTGTATATTAACGGAAGCTGGTGGCCGGCTTACAGCAACCAACAGATTGATGTCATCGATCCGTCAACAGGCAAACGAATTGCGGCTGTGGCCGACGCGACGGTAGAGGATGCGCGCGCATGCATCGATGCTGCCGCCGCGGCAGGCCCCGCATGGCGTGCAACTCCCCCTCGTAAGCGATCCGAAATCTTACGACGTTGCTTTGAGTTGATGATTGAACGTTCAGAGATGCTGGCCACACTCATATCGATGGAGAACGGCAAGGCATTGCGCGATGCTCGCGGTGAAGTCGCCTACGCTGCGGAATTCTTCCGTTGGAACGCGGAAGAGGCCGTACGCATCTCAGGAGAATTTGGGATAGCGCCATCAGGCACCAATCGGATCATTGTTGACTATCAGCCCATAGGGATTTGCCTGCTAATAACACCTTGGAACTTTCCGGCAGCTATGGCTACTCGCAAAATCGCACCTGCCTTGGCCGCAGGTTGTACGGTGATCTTGAAACCAGCAAGTGAAACGCCACTGACCGCCTACGCCCTGGCCTCCATCTATGAAGAAGCCGGCTTACCATCAGGCGTCGTCAACGTTCTGACAACAAGTAATCCTGGCCCCATCACCGCTGCAATACTGGCAGACCCGCGCGTGAGAAAGCTCTCATTTACGGGTTCGACCGGAGTCGGTCGACTTCTGTTAGGCGAAGCAGCCAAGCACGTTATTTCCTCCTCCATGGAACTCGGCGGCAATGCCCCATTTGTGGTATTTGATGATGCCGATCTTGAAGCCGCACTCGACGGAGCCATGATCGCCAAGATGCGTAACGCGGGAGAAGCATGCACCGCTGCCAACCGCTTCTATGTACAGTCTGGAATATATGATTCATTTGCCGAAGGCCTTACGCGGCGGATGGCGGCTCTGAAGGTTGGGCGAGGCGTTGATGAACAGACGGAATGCGGCCCGATGATAACGCGAAAAGCTGTTGAAAAGATCGATCGATTGGTCCAAGATTCGATAATCAAGGGTGCCCGCGCTCTATGCGGTGGCGAAATGTCCGCTGGGTCCGGTTTCTTCTACCCGCCAACGGTTTTGGTTGATGTTCCAGACACTTGCGAGATGGCGCGCGAAGAAATCTTCGGCCCCGTCGCGCCGCTTTACCGTTTTGAAACGGAAGAAGAGGCAGTCAGCTGGGCCAACAACACGGAGTATGGACTGGCCGCCTATGTCTATACGCGCGACCTCGCCCGCGGGCTTCGTGTTTCTTCCGGCATAGAAGCTGGAATGATCGCGTTAAACCGGGGGCTGGTTTCCGACCCCGCCGCTCCCTTCGGCGGAGTCAAGCAGAGCGGACTCGGGCGCGAAGGCGGCCAACATCATGGCATTGCCGAGTTTATGGAAGCCAAGTATATCGCAACAAGCTTCTGAACCGGGAGACTGATCTTGGAAAATGATCCCTTCCGCATCCGCGCTCATGTCGCAGATTTCGATATTATCGTGGAGGACATTATTGCAGCCAGTGCCAGAACCCGCGATAGGCTCAACGCCAAATTGGACGTCCCATATGGGACTGGCACCAATGAAACGCTGGACATCTTCCTCCCCGATGGCGCACGCGAACGCCGTCCGGTGCACATATTCATTCATGGAGGCTACTGGCGGATGTTCTCCAAACGGGATTACTCCTATATTGCCGAGACAGTGACTAGCGCCGGAGCGATCGCCATTATTATCGATTATGCGCTTATGCCCGGCTCCAGGATGGCCGTGCTCGTGGATCAGGTGCGACGCGCGAAGCAATGGGTGATCCAACACATCGCCGATTATGGTGGTGATCCGTCTCGGATTACTGTGAGTGGGCATTCTGCTGGCGGCCACCTTGCAACATTCCTGTTTCACAAACCGGACGGCACTTCGAATATTGCTGCAGGGCTTTTGCTGGGCGGGATCTACGATCTGAAGCCTTTGCAAAAATCTTTTCTCGCTTCCGAAATTGGCATCACCGATGCAGAAGTCGAGGCATTCTCGCCCATTTCACATCACTATGACAAAGGCTGCGAAGTGCTTATCGCCGTCGGAGCCAACGAAACGCCTCCGTTCCACCAGCAAGCGGCGGACTTCGCCACTCTCTTGGCTGCCGGGGGGCAGAAAGTGACAACCAGAAACATCGCTCAAGCTGATCATATGAGCAGTGTTCGCGATCTCGGACGTGAAGATCGTCCCTCAGCGACCCTCCTGAAGGACCTTATTTTAAGACATCGGTAAAAGAAACTCACGAATGCCTGTGGTGGCGACTGCCCGCTCAAGAATAATCGCACCGGCGTAGGTCCGGGTGCAATCATCCCTTGAAGACGTGACGAGTAAATCCTGAAATTTATTACGGGAAACAGTTACTCGAACATCGCAGGCCGGCTCACTCTCCGGCGCTGACACGTCGCCGACTGCGCCACCTTGCAGCATAAGGCAGTGCAAACATGTACAGGCCACTGAACAGCATCAAGAAAAGTGGGATCAAAGGAGAGTAGACTACCCACATGGGACGATCACTGTCATTCATCCCCAAGAGAGCGAAATTAGCAATGATGGTTATCGTAAAGACGATAGACAGCCATCGGTGTGCCAGCCGAATCCAAACATTTATATTCAATGGAATCCCCTTATGTTGCGCCTGATGACATCCGATTATTTGCGCCGGTCGGCTTCACTCTATCGATGCCAAGACCTTTTCAAGGGCATCGAAAAATTTCGGCCATCCATCCCTGGCACCATGGTAGGCCTGCTCCTGATCCGGTCGGAATCCCGACTGTTCCATGCGCAGCCTCGTCCCCGTGCTCGTCGGAATGAGTGTCCATGTGACGACACTCTCAAGACCATACGCTGCCCATGTATATGACAGCCTCCTGTCCTGCTCGATTGCCGTTACCTGGCAGTTAACCGAGCCCCAATCTGCGTTAAGACTGAACCGGTGATCGACAACAGGCTTGAAGTCATTTTTCATGAGCCATTCCTCTATGAGGTATGGTTGCGTCAGAGCGCGCCAGATCTTTTCCGCTGGATAAGAGATTTCACGCTCGACAACTACGGAGCGTGTTTGCGTTGAGGCTTCGGTCATTAGTCCATCCTTTTGAGCAGGTTTTCGAGGTCATCAAATCGGTCTTGCCAGAAGCCGGTCATTTGGCTTGTCCAGTCTATCAGCGGTGCCAGAGCAAAGAGTTGAGCACTATAGTGCGTCTGGCGACCTTCCTGCCGATCGCGCACCAGCCCTGCCCGCTTCAATACTGCAAGGTGCTTTGAGACCGCGGGTTGCGATATTCCGGCCTGGGCCGTCAGCGCCCCAACCGTCTGCTCTCCTTCTCGGCACATGCGCTCGAAGAGAGCCCGCCTGGTCGGATCGGCGAGCGTTTTGAACAATATGGTGTGGCTCGGCAGCAAAACATATATCTCCATGGTTATGATTAAACGTATAACCATTGAGCTATGCGTTAGTCAAGCGAGCTTCTCCGAAACACCCTACGCAAGCGTCTCCGTCATGATAAACTGAACGCTTCCTTCAAGTGACATTATGAAATGCGTAACCCAATGCCACTTGACCTCGCCCTTAGGGCAGGCCTTAGACAGGTGACATGACTCATTCTCATCTGCTTGCCGGTCGTTTCCTCGCGGCCACCCGTCTTTCTGCCAAGGCACTGCGGCTCTATGCTGAGCAAGGGCTGCTTGTCCCGGCCTATGTCGACCCACAGACCGGCTATCGGTATTATTCGGCGCAACAGGCACCTCGTGCCCGGCTGATTGCCAGATTGCGACAGCTTGGACTGTCGATGGCCCGCATCGCTGTCTTGCTGGAACTGCCAGCAGAAGCGCGTGCAATCGAATTGCGCACGTGGCTGGAGGCGCAAAATGCCCGTCTCGCCGTCCATACCGAATTTGTTGAGGCAATGGCCTTCCAAGCCGACCTCACACATCCTGCTCTGTCGATTGCGTTGCGCAAGGTTGATGCCACCAAAATCGTCAGCCGTCAGCGAGCGGTGACAGTGACCGGCCTTAATGGCTTTATGGCGGAAGCCGAAGCGGATATTCGCAAACATCTTGCCGCTTCAGGTCTTGCCCATAATGGCAGGATGAGTGTGCATCATCACAACCTCACCACACGTGACGCTGATGGTCCTGTCGAGGTTGCGATAACCTGCGATGGCCCCGTTGAGCCAACCAGCGACTTGATAATCCGTCTGCTGCCTGCTCGGCGTGAGGTCTTCACGCCGGTACCCGCAGACCAACAGAATTTCCCCTTGGTGCTGTCCGTCTACGACGCAATTGAAACCTGGATCGACCGGCAAGGCCTTACCATCATCGACAGTCCTTATGAAATCTATCCCGGTAGCGACAACGCGCCTTTCGACATCGTCTATCCAGTCAATCCCTGAAGAAAGTGCCTAAATATGAATATCCCCTATGTCGGCTCCGGACCTTATTGCTACGCCAATGCCTTTGCCATGATGTTTGGTGCCGCTGCGCCCTCGACGGCCGTGATCGAATTCTCCACGGCAAGCCCGTTCGGCATGCAGCTGATTGGCGGCAGATTGCCCTTCTTTGACCCTTATGGCTGGGATCCGGAACGAGGTTTTGACGACGCGCTTGCTGCTCTCGGCTGGTCATCTGATGTCGCAAGAGGCGGAACGGCTGAGGAGGCGCTTTCAGGCTTAAAGTCGGCGCTGACCCATGGGCCCGTCTGGGTGGGTCCGGTCGAAATGGGATATCTGACCCACCAACCTGGCATGAAAGAACCCATAGAGGCTGACCATTATGTTGTCGTGCTGGAGGTCGATGAGGAGCGCGTGCTGATGCATGATCCCCAAGGCTACCCCTTTGCATTGCTCCCTCTGACCGATTTTATGGCTGCTTGGGCTGCGAAGACAGTAGCTTACGGAACGCCCTACACCATGCGCACCAGATTCGTACGGCAACGAAATGTAACGGAGGTCGATATCATTAAGGCTGCGATCCCGGCAGCAAAACAGTGGCTGTCGATGGAACACGCGCCTGTTATGCCCGCAGGCAGTTTGGGCAATAGCAGAGCGGCCGAAGCACTGGCAGAACTGGTCGCCGACAACTGCGATGATGCCTTGCGCGGACACCTGATCCATTTTGCGGTTCGGGTAGGTGCCCGCAGGACCAGCGATGCCGCGGCTTGTCTCGCCCGTATCGGCAGTGTAGATGCCGCTGTCATCGTTGCTGAACAGGCCCGTCTGATAGGCAGTTTGCAACATCCCCTTGTCGTTGGGGACGACAGGAGAGCCGCAGCCGCGCTTATGAACCTGGTACCTACCTATGACCGGCTACGTGCGGTTTTGTAGTTTGAATTCACAGTTTGGCCGCCACGCTGCAAGACCAAGGCAGTTTGATGCTCGTTGCTTACGGTGTCCGAATGACTTTGGCCTATCACTCGGACGAGGAAAAAAAAGCCAACAATGCTTCAGCAAGCCGTTCAGGCGCTTCTTCGGCGACGTGATGTCCACTGTCGATGCCGTGGCCACGCAAGTCTGGCGCCCAGGGTCGCCACACGCCAAGCACATCGCCATAAAGTAGCTCGAGATCATCCCTGAGCGACCACAGAACAAGGGTAGGACAGACTACTGTGCGACCGCTGTCCCGGTCGATGCGGTCATGATGGGCGTCGATCGCCAAGCCGGCTCTATAGTCGCCGAGCATCCCCCTCACCGTCTCTGGGTTGGTGATCGCCGCCAGAAAATCCGCGTGGTTCTCGCTTCCCATTGCTTCCTCAGACCCGCCATACCATGCAATCGGATCAGCGAGAATAGCCTGCTCAGGCTTACCTGCCTGGGCGAAGAAAAACCAGTGCCACCATTTTTCCGCAAATAGCCCATCACAGCGTTCCAAAGCCTCCAAGATCGGCACCCCGTCCAGAATCGCCAAACGTTCAACCCGTCCGGGGTGGTCCATCGCGCAGCGGAATGCGGTGTAACTTCCTCGGTCGTGGCCCGCTATCATAAACCGCTGGTGGCCGAGCGCTTCCATCAACCGAACGCAATCATCGGCCTTTGCTCGCTTGGATGCCTGCGAATGACTCGCCATGTCCGGCGGCGACGACGACTGCCCGAAGCCGCGCAAGTCAGGGCACACCACGGTAAATTTTGCTGCAAGGATAGGCGCAACGCGGTGCCATGTCGTGTGTGTACGTGGGTGCCCGTGCAGGAGAAGAAGGGGCGGACCTGAGCCGCCGTGCCGCACTCGCAGCACGGCATCGCCGACGTCGATCCGATCCAGTGCGAAGCCTTCGAACATTTCCCCCACTCTATCACCGGCGAAGGCATAGTAAAGTTTTTCCCTCGCAGCTGCACACAGGATCTTGGTCGTTCTGACAAGACTATCAGGGGGAGCTTGCCTCCAACGAGCCACGACGGCCTTTGGTTGTCCAGATTTTTATATTTCATTGCAAAGTATCAAAGGCAACACCAGAACCTGAGCGCGCAATAGAAAGTTTGCCGATACTGGAGCCTAGATGACACCACCACCGCGGGCTTTTGATCACCAGGAACTGCTTTCCTGCTAAAAGTGTTAAATCTACTGTCCCATGGTAAGTGATTGGGAATAGCATACGAGACGCGAGGCACAAGGTGCCAATCAAGCACGGTGTGAAAACAACTTTTGGGGACATCATATGGGACGAGCCACTCAGCCAGGTCTATGAGACTGTGGGGCAATGCACTCCTGAGATCGAGTATAGTGTCTCTCAGTTCGATAACCATGAACATGAGGTGTCGCTCGACAGATGGTGCGCCTGGAAATCCGATAAACTTAACGCATACCACTACTGATGGGTGACAGCTGCGGAGAGGCCAACAAAAGATAGGGATGGGCACGGTTAATCCGATTGCCAATCAATGGCACAGAACCCCACAGCCCCCAATCTTCTGTAAGATACCGGCGACGGCTAGCGTTCCTTGAAGGTATAAAAAGATCATTTGGCATTCGGATTGCTTCCCTGATGATACAAGAACTGCATCATGGCAATGAATTTTTTACAAACACTCAAATGATGGAAGGAGCCTCTACCGTTTATTTAAACGGCGGACGGACATCGGTTAAAACAACATTTGCAAGCAATCCGCGAGCCACACAGCGCAATCCCGTAGGTTCAAACAGAACTATAGGTTTCTCGCCGAATATGGCTGACAGGGCTGAACGGATATATCGTGTGCCATACCCTGCCCTCGTCGGTTCCTTCACAGGCGGCCCCCCACTTTCAATCCATTCCAGCGTCAAAATCGGCTGTGCGTCATCGGATATCTTCCAGATTACACTTATACGTCCTTCATCCGTGGACAAAGCGCCATATTTGATGGCATTTGTGACCAGTTCATGCAGACATAGTGCGAGTGTGGTGCCAGCGTCGCGGTTGAGCAGAAGCTCCGGGCCATCGATTTTCAGCCGCTTTGCCTTGTCCGCATAAGGTTTTAAGGTCAGATCAACGATTTCTCGCAGGTCGACCGTGTCGCCACCTTGTTCGAAGACAGCCGAATGAACATTAGCCAAGGCTCCCAGGCGCCCCTCAAAGTCCGCCACGAGCGTGTCAATCGTATCTGCTGCGCGACGGGTCATTCTGAAGATAGAGCTTACGCTCGCCAGAATATTCTTGACCCTGTGATTGAGTTCGAAGCGGAGATCTCGCTCACGCTCGATCGAATCTCTGACTTCACGCTGTCTTAAACGCACCAGAAATGCGGACTGCACAGCAGTCACCAGTTCGAGAGATATGACGGGCCTTTGAAAATATATTTGCCTTGCTTGCGGCCATAGTCTTTCCAATTCCGCGCGAATGCGTGCATGCGGGGCCTTTCGATCCAGAAGCACAAAAATAGGCAGGTCCGACCAGTTCGGCTGTGCCGACAAATGAACCGCAATGGCTTCGATTGTCTGGGGCGTCAGGGATTCATGCGTTACGAGAATGACGCCGGGCGATTGCGCGAGCAAATCGGCCAAATCATCTGTGCTGGCGCACACCCTGACGCTCATGCCATTTTCAGCGAGCAAAATCTCGATAAACGCGGCGTCCCTACGGTATGGAGCAAGGACGAGCGCCCAATCAAGTTCGCTCTGGTTCTCGTCGTGCATCAGAGTTCAGGAAGGGGATTATAAGGAACAACGGACACGCCCGAACTCTGGATCAGAAGCTCCCTGACGTCCAGATCATGAGGACCATGGCGTTTTTTTACCACCGTTATACTGCGCCTCAGCTTTCCTTCGTGTTCTGATATTCTCAAAAGCAGCACTGTATCGCCGAGAAAACTGACGTCGACATCAATCCCAACATTTTGACCCAGCAGCCCGTGTTGTGCCACGATCAACATCGTCAAAACGCCCGACCGGGCAAGGTATTTCAGCAGCGACTGTATGTCTCGCACAGCCTTTTCACGATGCGGGAGGGAATTCAGGTATCCGGTGAAGCTGTCAATCACAACCACCCGCGATTTTTCCCGGGTGACGACTTCCTGAGCGATTTTGCCAAACTCCCCAGGCGATATTTCGTTAGGATTGAAATCACGGATGATCAGCTGACCGTCTTTGTGAAACTGGCGCAAATCCATTCCCAACCCTTCTGAACGCCTGAAGAAAGTTTCCAGACGTTCTTCAAAAAGGAACAGCGCAACGCTTTCGCCGCGTTTCAGGGCGGCAGTAGCATACAAGGAGGACATGGTGGACTTACCCGTGCCGGATTGGCCAATCACGAGCGTCGTGGTACCGGATTCTTGTCCGCCGCCAAACATCTCATCAAGTGCGGTGACGCCCGATTTGATCAGTTGCGGCTTCACGGTCTCGGATGCGGTACCCGGAATGATCCTCGGATAGACGATGACGCCCTCCCCCTCACGTATCGCCATGTCGTGATATCCGTCGGCAACGGGTACGCCGCGCATTTTGCTGACCTCTATACGGCGACGAACCCCACCATATTCTTCAAGAGACTTGTCGAAGCGGATCACACCATGGGCAATACCCTCGACCTCTTCGCCATTGCGCTCGGAGGAACCACTGGTCTGCGTATCAAGCAACAACGCCACGACACCGTGCTTGGCAAGAAACGCCTTGAACCCCAGCAACTCCCTACGAAACCGTGGGGAATCGCCCGTGATCAGCCGGATTTCCAAAAGCGAGTCGTAGACAAGCCGAGTGGGTTTATGGTCCTCAATAGCTTGCTCCACCGCTTTACGGGTCTCGTCTAGCCGAAGCTCCGTCGTTTGAAAAATGGACTGATCAGACGCGCCATTTACAGCGTCTGATGCTGACAGCTCTTCCACCCTGATACCGTCGAGTTTCCAACCGTGAGAGACAGCAATGGATTTCAGTTCCGCCGTCGTTTGGGAAAGGCTGACGTAGAGACAGCGTTCGCCGTTTTGAGCACCTGCAAGCAGGAATTGCAGTGCGGCCGTGGTTTTGCCAGATCCGGGCGCTCCCTGGAGAATGTAAAAATTGGAGGCGGGCAGTCCTCCCCTCAGGATTTCGTCCAATCCGGTGATACCTGTTTTGACAACCGGCGGTTTTTTTGGCGTAGCCATGCAAGGAGTTCCATTCTTGGAATACAGGAGCGGCGGGTACGCCGACCGCTAAAAGCCGAACAAGCCTCAGGCTTATATTTCATGGCTGTGATCGTCAACATGGCGCCCTGTTGAGACTGCGATTTGCCCCGCATCAATCAGCCGCGATTCGTTATTTCCTCCTGTACAGTTCCTGGCCGCCTTGATGATATGGTCGGGTGGGATGGCTTATCCTAGAATCGACCCTCGATCGGAAGGGTTTTGTTGGTTGTCTGTCGGTACCTGAACCCGCCATAAAGTTGATAGGGTCAATACGCGAACGGCGGCAGCCAGTTTGTAACCTCCCCAGATCTGCATTATGATCAGGGGGCTGCCGCATGCGCATGATTGCTGATATGAGGATCTTATCGCTGGCGTGGCAAAGTTCCATTTTTTCTCATGGTGGACAACAAAGTCCTTGTTGAACAATGCGCGTCACACCCCCAAAATTCTATCGACCTTCATTGGATGGAACGAGACATTCGAAAGGATGTGGGAACGGAAGCGCACTTGGGTAGTTTACTGAGATGAGGGAAGCAATTCTAATGACCGAACTGCGCAACAATCCAATTGAAAAAACAATACAATCTGCTCGTCGCGATGACCCTAGCATTTTCTCGATTTTGACGACGCGATCGGTTTCGAATGTTTCCAGTGGGCTACATCTGGCCATCAAAGGCCAAGTGTGATGTCGATTGTGAAAAACGACCTTGCTGACAACAGTTTAAACGACCCACACAGACTGCTTCGTAATATGATTGATCAGGTGCCGGACTACCTGTTTGTCAAGGATCTGGATTGTCGCTTCATCGTGGCAAATGAGGCAGTTGCCCGTATTCACGGATTTGAAAGTCCGGATGATCTGACCGGAAAGAACGACTTCGACTTGCATGATGCATCCTCTGCAGCAAGATTCTCCCAAATCGAACGTCAGGTCATTCGTACTGGTGTTGCAATGATAGGGATGGAGGAATGCGTCGTTGATGCTGCTTCTGGTAAGGAGAGGTGGTTATCCACTTCAAAGGTCCCGCTAAGATCAGCAAATGACACTGTCGTAGGGCTGATTGGAATCTCGCGTGACATTTCTGCTCGCAAAAGAGATGACTTTCTTAGGGATGAGCAGACAGCGATACTTGAGATGATTGTTGTAAATTCGCCTCTGCATGCAGTTCTTGATCGCCTGGTTAGACTTATGGAAAGACAGCTGGTCGGTGTATACGGTTCAATTTTGTTACTTGACGACGGTGGTACTCACCTCAAGCATGGAGCCGCGCCTGCGTTGTCGCAAGAGTATTGCGGGGCGATCGACGGCCTCCCCATTGGACCTGGTGCCGGATCGTGCGGGACTGCTGCCTGGCTTGGCGAAAGTGTGATCGTTGCCGACATCGCCAGTGATCCACTTTGGAAGAATTACCGCGATCTGGCTTCCCGTCATGGTCTGAAATCCTGCTGGTCGGCTCCTGTATTGTCTCACGATGGCATCGTCCTTGGCACGTTCGCACTTTACTCGGCCAGAGTACGCCATCCGGAGCCGGCAGAGATCAACCTGACACAAATCGCGACCAGAATCGCAGCAATTGCGATCGAACGGAAACATGCCGAGGATAAGATCCGCCACATGGCTTACCACGATATGCTGACTGGTTTGCCAAATCGTAGTCTCCTGACAGATCGCCTCACGCAGGCAATGTTACAAACGAAACGGCACAACCCATGGGTCTCGGTCCTTTTCGTCGATTTGGATAATTTCAAGTTCGTCAACGATAGCCTCGGGCACACTGCAGGCGATGAACTTTTAAAGACGGTTGCCCGACGTATGGAGAATTGTATACAGCCGACGGACGCGGCAGTGCGTATGGGCGGCGACGAATTTGTTATCCTGTTGACAGATCTACCGGAAAACACCGACGCGATTGCTGCCGCAATGCACAAAATCCGAGCAGCGATCCTGGAGCCAATGATTATCAGAGGCCGAGAGTTCCACATCACTTGCAGCATAGGTATCGCCACCTATCCCCAAGATGGAACAGATGCTGAAACCTTGATCGCAAATGCGGATATTGCCATGTATAAGGCAAAGGAAGCAGGGCGGGACGGATTTCGCTTTTTCACGCCGGAACTTAATATAAAAGCCCATGAAAGGTTAGCCCTCCACGACGGAATTCGCCGAGGCATTGCTCAATCCGAGTTTCACCTTTTGTATCAACCTCAAGTGGAACTGGAATTCGGACGCATATTCGCTGTGGAAGCCTTGGTCCGGTGGAATCATCCGCAATTGGGACTGATCAATCCCAACGAATTTATTCCGTTGGCAGAAGAAACGGGGCTTATTGTGCCGCTTGGCGAGTGGGTTCTTTACGAAGCGTGCAAGCAGAACAAAAGATGGCAGGACGCCGGGTTTGAACCAATTACCATGTGCGTCAATGTCTCGGCTCGTCAGTTTCACGATCAGAATTGGACGAGCCGTGTCATGCACGCATTGGGCGAAACAGAATTAGATGCCAAGTGCCTTGAACTTGAGCTTACTGAGAGTTTGGTAATGCGGGACGTCAACGAAGTAATTGCGACAATGGAGGAACTGCGCAAAGTCGGTGTCAGTTTTGCCATTGACGATTTTGGTACGGGATATTCAAACTTAAGTGCCTTAAAAAGCCTCCCGGTTTCACGGTTGAAAATAGATAGGTCTTTTTTACGAAATTTGGTTGAGGATGACGATGACAAAACGATTACCGCAGCCGTCATATCGCTTGCGCAAAAGCTCAACATGAAAGTGATCGCAGAAGGGGTTGAGACCCACGAGCAGCTGACATTTCTGCGTGAAAATCATTGTGACGAAGTGCAAGGTCATTTATTCAGTGAAGCAGTATCTTCCACCGAAATAGGCAAACTGCTCCAGAACCAACAATCGAGATCAGGGCTGGCGCCGGCATGAGGTGCTGCTGCAATAAAACCGTCCGCACAGGCAAGCCAGCCGGGAGGCTGTCGGTAACTCTACCGCTTTGAAATTCACAGATTGGATGTCCGGCGAGCTGTCTCCCCGGTCTGACGGTGTCGCGAAAGAAACACTCAGGTGAAACCGAGGATTTATTGGATGACCTGGGTGCATTCAACGATGGAGTTGAGTACTGCTCAGCTTTCACCAGCTGGCTGAAATTCGATAAATTTCGTGTCGAACAGCAGGCTGGCCACCGCCAGCACATTGCCATCCGATTTTCTGATTGTAAGCCAAATTCTACCATTGCCGCATTCCACCAGTTCGTCACGTGCCAGGTCGGTTACAATCCTTGATGCTTCTTTAATGGCGCCGGCATTGTCAGGAAGTTCCACCCCTTCATCATCGCGGGTCCTGCCGTCGCCATTGTCCAAATCGAAGTAATATCGGCTCATGCTTTTTCCTCTTCTGGAACATAAGCCTCTTTGAAGGATTAGGTTCCTACAGGTGCCGATAAAATTTCAACACGCCCTCTGGAGTACGTTTCTTTGATTGAATCCTTGCTACTGAAACTTGAGAGTCACGATGTCGTATCAGTTGCGGAAAAGTCATTACTGCAATCAATGATAACCCAGGACAAGAATTTTTCCGCGGATGAGGATCTTGTCGTCGAAGGAAGCCGTCCGAGGTATAGTACACTTCTGGTGGAGGGCTTTGCTGCTCGCTACAAGGTACTTGAAAATGGGAGTAGGCAAATTACATCTCTGCATGTTTCCGGCGATTTTGTGGACCTTCATGCCTTTCCTTTGAAGGTTATGGATCATGGCATTGTTGCACTCACACCTTGCCGCATAGCTCTTTTCGATCACAACGATATCAACATGGTTACCGAGAGATTTCCCCATCTCACGCGATTGCTGTGGCTGCAAACCCTTATCGATGGCTCTATTCACCGGGAGTGGATCGTGGGAATGGGACGGCGACCCAAGAAAATACATCTCGCCCATTTGATTTGCGAGCTTTTCATCCGTCTGCGAGTGGTGGGCCAGACACGGGATAATTCGTTTAGCTTTCCTCTCACACAAGCCGAGCTGTCAGATGTGATGGGCATATCAGTGGTCCACCTGAACAAAAGCCTGCAAATGTTACGGCAGGAAAATTTCTTCAAATGGGCGGGTAAGATCGTGACTATTCTCGATTGGGAGCGTCTTAAAGAGTATGCCGATTTCAGTCCTCTTTATCTCAACTTAAGTGCCGAACCGCGCTAGTTCCAGAGGGGGGCTGCCTTCAAACAGGATCATTCGAGTACGCTGGCACGTTGAGGGAGCCCTTTCTTGGAAGGCCATGAACAAGCTCCCCGCGCTCTCTTTAATGAAGACGCGCGCGATGTGGCGCAGGTGAGCGCAGAAAACCGACTATAAACCACCGATCAGTCTATGGACCGCATGGGCCGGATATTATCAACGCTGATATCGCCAACAATGACCCCTCGCGTCAGATCGGTTCTATCGCTTTCAATCTCGATGATCGTATAGAGCTTGTCATCGCGGAAGGCACTTGCATTGAAAGTGGTAACATCATCGGCAGGTGCCGCATCGACTTCCATAAAATCAAGCTCGCGGCCCGCGGCTACAATTCTTGCATCGCCACTGGTCCGCGCAGCCACCACGACCTCTCCTTGAAACGGCGAGTTCTCCCATCGGGGATCGTCAGGTGAGGCGGTCGGCACAACCCTATAGACGTGAAGTCTTTCGCCTTGGCCGACAAGGCCGGACGAGCGGCTCGCAGCATCGGCAATCTGCGCTTCACTTTCTACGGATTGTCCAAAGGATGTCGGGCTGCTCTTATCGAAAGCAGGATTGCCTCCGGATCTATCTTCATTTGACATTGGGAACCTCCCTGAGTTGTCGTTGGAACGAGCTGGCAGGGTTTTCGTTCCCCAGGCTTACAACCTAAAGAAGATTTTTGGCGTCAGCCTGTTGCCGCGTGAAGTCGATCACCGGCCACTCCTGCGTTGTTTCGGCTTGTACGGGCCGCTCGAGATAGGTCGACAGCACGACATAGCTTCGCGTCGCCTTCACACCTGGCGTTGCGTACAGTTGCGCCAGCAAATGTTCAAGAGCTTGAGTCCCGTTCGTGCGAACCTTGAGCAGCATGCACGCGTCGCCCGCTACCGAATGGATTTCCTCCACTTCCGGGTACTGGCTTATTGCCAGCAAGGTCGGTGTTTTCCCCCAGCCTGTTGTGTCCACATGGACAAACGCCAGAAGCGATTTTTCTACACTTGCGGGGTCTATCAGTGTTGAGACGCTTTTGATCGCTCCCCGCTGCCGCAAGCGTTTGACACGCTCATGTGCCGCCGGGGCCGAAAGGCCAACTCTCTGTCCAAGTTCAGCATAGCTGAGGGTCGCATCCCCCACCAGTTGACCTAACAATTTTCTGTCCATTGGGTCTGCCGTATGCGCCTCCCCTTTATGGTGCAGAATACCATCTGTTTTTTTCACGACCGTAAACTCCCTGGTTGCCGCCGAATAGTATTCGAATATTGTGAGCTTATGCAGAATGATAATCACGTAACAAGCGAAATTTCATCAATGTCGGTTCCCGCAATAGTCTGGGCCCTGACGGGATGCATTGGTCTGATCGGCTCAAATTCACTTGCACTGGGTCCGATTGCGCCGGCAATTGCCGATGGGTTCGACGTTGAAGTTCAGGACATTATGCTGGCATCTGCTGCCTTTGGGCTTGGGACCGCATTGGGGGCCATCGCTTTGGGGCAACTGATAGATCGGGCGGGCCCTCGTAGAACGCTTGCCTATGTCATGTTGATAATGGGGATCGGTTTTATCAGCAGTGGTGTAGCTCAAGGCGCAGTCGTCCTGACGATTTCTCAGTTTCTCGTCGGTATATCGGCCGGTGTCGCCCTGCCCGCAATTTATACTCTTGCTGCCGTCGTTGCCTCGCCCGGACATGAAGGGCGCACGATTGGCGTCGTACTCACGGGCTGGACGATCAGCATGGTGGCGGGTGTACCCCTTTCGACGTTGATCGCTGACGGTCTTGGCTGGCGTGCATTTTACATCGCAATCGCCGCAGCGGCACTCATTGCTGGAGCGGGATTATTGGTGAACGGGCAGGAGCATGAAGCACAGCGCAAGGGTGTTGCATCAAGAACGCCAATCACCGCCCTGACGATCAAAGGCGTACTGCCGCTTCTGGCAGCCTGTGGGTGTTTCATGGCGGCTTTTTACGGCGTCTATGCTTATGTCGGTGATCACTTGCATGTGAACCTGGAATATCCTGTGCGAGCCAACGGGCTTGCAGCAATCTCCTACGGAATCGGTTTTGGAAGCGCCGTATTTCTGGACCGTTATGTTGACGCCTATAGTGGCCGTCGCATTTTGCTCCCCTTAATTTTTCTGATGGTCGCCGTGGTTTACGCCGTGATGTCGCTCGTATCAGGCACCTACACCGGGGTTCTTGCCGTCATGGCAATCTGGGGCCTCGCAAATCACTTCGGCCTGAACGTGCTGATTATGCGACTAACGGCCCTGGAACCTTCACAACGTGGGGCAATAATGGGTCTCAATAGCGCCGTAACCTACCTTGCACTGTTCGCTGGGACTATCGTCATGGGTAAAGTCTACGCGGCCGAGGGGTTTGTTTACATTACTCTATGCGGGGGCTTGCTCAGCTTGCTTGCAAGCGTTTTTTCGCTCTGCGCGGCCTATGTGCAGAGCCCGGACTAATTGCAGCGGGAACGGCTGGCGTATGTCTTTGCACCGCCTTGAGTATTGAGCGAACGAATGTTATGTTCTATATTTGTTCCACAAGAATCAGAAATAGGAACTAGATTTTCGATGAGTGTTGCGCATCTTGATAAGTTGAACGTTGCACAACGCAAAGCTGTTGAATTTGGTATCGGATTACCTGACGGTCAAACTGCTGGCCCTCTTCTTATTATTGCGGGTGCCGGATCGGGTAAGACCAACACGCTTGCCCACCGGGTTGCTCACCTTATCCTGAATGGCGCCGATCCTCGCCGTATCCTCATGATGACCTTCTCCAGACGTGCATCCGCCGAAATGTCAAAACGGGTCGGCCGTATCTGTACTCAGGTGCTTGGGCAAAAGTCATCGATTATGACCGACGCCTTGGATTGGGCCGGAACATTTCATGGGATAGGCGCAAGGCTATTACGTGACTATGCCGAACAGATTGGGCTTGACCCAAACTTCACTATCCACGACCGGGAAGATTCGGCCGATCTGATCAATCTGGTGCGTCATGAGCTTGGATACTCCAAAACTGAGACCCGCTTTCCCACCAAAGCTACATGCCTGGCAATTTACTCTCGCGTCGTCAATTCCGAACGTCCTCTCAACGAGGTTCTCAAGGATGTTTTTCCCTGGTGCGCCATGTGGGAGACACAGCTTCGCCAGCTTTTTGCCGGTTATGTAGAAGCCAAGCAGGCACAGAATGTTTTGGACTATGACGATTTATTGCTCTACTTGGCGCAGACTGTTTGCACCCCGGATCTTGCCGAGGATATTGGCGGTCGATTTGATTATGTGCTTGTCGATGAGTATCAAGACACCAACCGGCTGCAATCCACCATTTTACTGGGCTTGAAGCCGGGCGGATGTGGTCTGACGGTAGTCGGTGATGACGCGCAATCTATTTATTCGTTCCGCGCTGCTACCGTTCGCAATATCCTCGACTTTCCAAGCTCGTTCACTCCACCGGCGGATGTCATCACACTTGACCGCAATTACCGCTCCACACAGCCGATCCTGAGTGCGGCAAACGGCGTGATTGATCTGGCATCCGAACGCTTCACAAAAAATCTCTGGACGGAGCGACAGTCTGCGGAAAGGCCGAGACTCGTCTCTGTGCGCGATGAAAACGAGCAGGCAAATTACATCGTCGAGCAGATATTGGAGACCCGGGAAATCGGAACAACTTTGAAACAGCAAGCGGTGTTGTTCCGTACTTCACATCACAGCGGACCCTTGGAAGTTGAACTGACCCGGCGCAACATTCCTTTCGTCAAATTTGGTGGATTGAAGTTTCTCGACAGCGCCCATGTTAAAGACGTATTGGCCATGCTTCGCTTTGCGCAGAACCCGCGTGATCGTGTTGCCGGATTCCGCCTCATGCAGATACTTCCAGGCGTTGGTCCTGCTTCGGCACAGCGCGCACTTGAAGACATGGCGATAGATGCGGACCCATTAAGTGCCCTCACCCAGCATCCGGCACCTCCGCGCGCCGGTGACAATTGGTCGGACTTCGTTTCGACCGTTCAACAACTAAGCGCCAGAAGGATGGGCTGGCCTGCCGAGATTGAGTTGGTCCGGCGTTGGTACGAACCGCATCTGGAGCGTATTCACGAAGATGCGCAAATGCGCCAGGCTGATATTCTTCAGCTTGAGCAAATTGCCAGCGGCTATCCTTCGCGAGAGAGATTTCTGACTGAACTCACTCTTGATCCGCCGGACGCGACAAGCGATCAATCTGGCGTCCCATTGCTGGATGAGGATTATCTCATCCTATCGACGATCCATTCAGCCAAGGGACAAGAATGGAAATCGGTTTATCTGCTCAATGTGGTAGACGGCTGCATGCCGTCCGACCTTGGTACCGGCTCAACTGCAGAGATCGAGGAAGAGAGGCGCCTGCTCTACGTCGCCATGACAAGAGCAAAGGATAGCTTGCACCTTGTCACCCCTCAGCGGTTTTTCACGCATGGCCAGAACGCCAAAGGCGATCGGCATGTTTACGCTTCCCGCACACGGTTCATTCCAGCCACTTTACTGCAATATTTCGAGTGCTGTTCATGGCCGATTGCACGCCCTGAGAACGCGAGGGAAACTGAGGCCCGTGGCGTTCGGGTTGATGTAGGTTCACGCATGCGTGCCATGTGGAGTTAGTTCCCTCACCGAGCCTTTGGCCACACAGTCAGGCTGTCACTCAATCGGCAAATGTGCTTGTCTTACCAAATCTGCCTTGAGTCGCGCGGTTTCCATTCCAAGTTCAATGAATTGGCGAGCATGTTTTGCAAGGGCCAAATTATCATCCCAAAGGTTACGCCAGATTGCGGTCTTAAGTGACAGATTTTCATCAACTATCGTCGTGGAAAAGGACTCAAAAGTTAGGTAATCGTCCCAGCCAATTGCGATCAATGAATCAAAGATAGCGCCGAAATCGATGCTGCCGGTGCCAAGATAGCCGCGATGACTTTCACCAATATGAATGTATCCAATTTTCTCGGCAGCATGCCGGATAGCTAATCCGACATCAGCTTCCTCAATGTTCATGTGGAATGTATCCAAATGCAACAAGACATTCGATGCACCGGTGTCGTGAATATAAGCCAGACCTTGAGCTGCTGTATTGAGCATATTGCTCTCGAAACGATTTACGATCTCGAGATTGAGCGTCACGCCTGCTGCTTTCGCATGGTCGGCGACTTTTGAAAGCGCCGTAACGCTGTTATCCCAGCCCCGTTTTGTCAAAGCATGTTCTTGCTTCCCATGCGCTGAAGTCAATATTCCCGCAAGCTTCGATCCGCCCAAGTCGCGGACAAGAGCAATCGCCTTGTCCAGAATATCCGTTCCATTGCCAACGATGGCCATATCGGAACTTGATATATCGCCATCAGGCGGCAAACCCATACTGATCGCTACATCGAGCCCAAGGTCTTGAATGCGCCCGGCCAGCCACTTTACATCGACCTGTCTTGGATCAAGATATGAAAATTCGATCAGCTTATAGCCCAGTTCATGCGTTCGGTTGAGCGCGTTTTCCAGATCGCCTTTTGATGAGCCTGCGCTCCAAACGAATGAGTGAACACCGATTTTTGACATGGAAGACTTTCTGGCAATTGAGAAGGGTTAAAAAAGACCTGCCCGCATCATTATCGCGGACAGGTCTTGACGAAAAACTCTACCGAGCGGCAGTCCAACCTTTGTATTCCCTTTATATTATCGGCAGTAATCAACTTGGGATCGAGAAGAACTGTCGTTTCGGCAGGTTTGTTTCCGTTCATCAAATCAACCGCCATCTTGAGGGAATCGCCGGCCATAACATAAGGATCCTGGGAGGCCGAAGCCTTGATCATCGACTTTCCACTGGCGAGAGACTTCTCAATATCCGGCGCACCGTCGACGGCGGTGAGGAAGAATTCGCTGCGATTCAGCTGCTTTGCAGCCAATTCTGCGCCGATTGCCGTCGGATCATTGATTGCAAAAACGGCATCGATCTTGTCAAATCGTGTAAGAAGTCCCTGCATGACGGCAAGGCCACCATCGCGGGAACCCTGGGCATTTTGATCGTCCGACAGGATTTTAATTTCCGGGTTCTTTGCTAAAACACTCTTACAGCCTTGAACCCGATCTATGATTGAAGACGAAGCCGGACCGTTGATGATCACGACATCGCCCTTTCCTTTGAGCTGATCTACAATGTACTGACAGGCTTCCTCGCCGGCTTTTATATTATTGGTCATGACAGTAACATCGGCGCCGGGAGCCGACACATCGAATGCAGCAACAATGACTCCTGCTGCCTGAGCCTTTTTCACCGCTGGTGCAATTGCCTTGGCATCCACCGCATTCAGCATGATGATGTCCACGCCAGCGGCAACAAAGCTGTCCATCTGCGAGACCTGCTTGTTAAGATCATAATCCGCCGAAACAGACGTTACCTGTACGTTTGGGTTGATCTGTTTGGCGCGATCTTCAATGCCCTTGATCGTCGCTACAAAGAATGGATTTCCTAGAAGGCCGACCGAAATACCGATCTTTTGCAAGTCCTTGGCCGCAGCAGGCATGACAAGCGAAGCAGCAAGCGCTGTTCCCATAAGCAATTTCGAGATAACTTTCATTTTTTCCTCCATTTATGACGCTCCCAGCGTCTTGTTGCCCGGACAGCCGGGTTTGGTTGACCACACGTCAGGTGCGGCTCAATCCTTTCAGTCGGTACCGGTCGAGACCGACCGCGACAATGATGACAAGGCCTTTTATGATGTACTGCCAAATGTCCGAGACGCCTACCAAGATCAGCCCGTTAGAAAGGACCGCGATAATGAGAGCGCCTACGAGAGTTCCCCAGATCGAGCCGACCCCTCCAACGAAGCTGGTCCCCCCCAGAATGACTGCCGCGATTGCATCGAGTTCGTACGACTGACCAAGCTGAAGGCCATTGGCAGCATAAAGACGTGCCGCAGACATGACGCCTCCAAGGCCCGAGAGCAGCCCGGAGATGCTGTAAACAAAAAGCAACACTAATGGTACTTTTATGCCTGTCAGGCGTGCCGCCTCAATGTTTCCCCCCACCGCGTATATCCATGTGCCAAGGACTGTGCGTTTAAGCACAAACCACGAAATCAGGATCGTCGCCAATGCTATGATTGCCAGCCAAGGGACGCCAAGAAAATTTCCATTTCCTATGAAATCAAAAGGCAGGTCTGCATTGAATATCGTTGTGTCGTTGCCAAGCAACCGCGCGATACCGCGCATAGCAGTCAGCGATCCAAGGGTCACGATGAAAGGTGGAAGATTTAAAAAGGCAATGATGCTCCCATTCACCAGACCACAGGCAAGTCCAACCGCGATCGCAGCTGGAATACCCAGCATTCCAATATCCGGAAAAAGCGAAACGATTACGCCGACCATTGCAGAAGCGGCCAGGATTGAACCGACTGACAAATCAATTCCGCCTGTCAGAATGACAAAAGTCATCCCCGCAGCGAGTACGGTGTTAATTGACGCCTGTTGCATCACGATCGAAAGATTATTGACGCTCAGGAACCGTCCGCTCAACAGGTGAAAGCCGATCGCAAGGATTATCAGAACCGGCAGCATCCCCAAGGCAGTGAGCGTCGATCGAAATCTGGCCTTGTCCTGTTCTTTATCTGTCAATGTCGCGGTCATTATTTCATCCGTTTCCGTTCTTCTGCACAGTCAAGCTCGACCGGCAGAAGAGCCGGTCGAGAGGGCCATTATTGCTTCCTGATCTATAGGTTTGTCTGGCGTAGCTCTGACTTCGCCCGCAATTTGCCCGTCCCGCATGACGAGCACGCGATCGGCAATCCCGATGATCTCTGGCAGATCACTGGAGATCACCACAATAGCGATGCCGGTTAGGGCAAGTTCATCGATGATGCGGTAAATTTCGGATTTTGCGCCAACGTCGACGCCACGTGTAGGCTCGTCAAGGATAAGCACGCGCGGTTTGGTTTCCAGCAACCTTGCGATCAACGCTTTTTGCTGGTTGCCTCCTGACAAGGCTCCGACATTTATATTGGCGCTTCGCGTCCTGATTGACAGCGAGGATATGGCGCGATCTGCGCGCGATCTTGCGGCGGCAGAATTAATGACCCCGCCCTTCGCCGCGTCAGCGGCCATCACACCCATATTAATGTTCTCGCTAATTGTCATGTCGAGGAAGAGACCCAGCCCCTTACGATCTTCTGTCAGATAGGCGATGCCTGCAGCGAGCGCATCGTTCGGATTTGAGATGGAAAGCTCCTTGCCAGCCAGTCTTACAACGCCGGCCGTTTTCACATCGGCTCCAAAAATCAGCCTAGCAAGTTCCGTCCGTCCAGAACCGACCAACCCAGCAATACCCAGAACTTCACCCGCGCAGGCATTAAAAGAGCAATCATGCACGCGGCGCGCATCACCAATATTCTGCACCGAAAGCACCGTCTCCATCTCGCCGTCAGATGCGTGATGTTCCTTCTTGTAAAATGATGACAGATCGCGGCCAACCATCATTGATACCAGTCTGGAAGCTGACAATTCCTCTCGCTCGAGGGTTCCAACGTACGCACTGTCACGCAGAACACTCACCCGATCGGCAAGCTGGTAAATCTCTTCCATCCGATGACTGATATAGATGATTGCAATACCATGTGCCTTTAGACTTGCTATAACTTCAAACAGGCGATCAGTTTCCCGCGAAGTCAGCGAAGTTGTTGGTTCATCCATGACAATTATGCGTGCATTGGTGGTCAATGCTCTCGCAATCTCGACCATCTGCCGCTCGCCAAGGGAAAGTTCGCCGACCCGTCGCGAAGCAGAAAAATCAATTCCCAGGCGCCTGAGTATCGGTTCTGTTCGCTCGCGTATCTGGACTTTGTCTACCACACCAAACCGCGAAGGTTCCGCACCAAGGAACATGTTTTGGGCTACCGTCAGATTTGGGGCGAGAGATAGTTCCTGATAAATTACTGAGATGCCACTGGCCTTTGCCTTAACTGGGTCGCCCGCCACAACAGGAAGACCATCAATGTGAATACTCCCGCCAGGGTCAGCCCTATAGGCTCCCGACAGAACCTTCATCAGCGTTGATTTCCCCGCACCATTTTCGCCCATAAGCGCATGCACTTCACCTGCATGAACGGTCAGCGACACGTTGGACAACGCGCGTATGTTGCCGAAGGTCTTGCTGATGTTGCGCATCTCCAGCACAGGAGCGGAGACTGCGAGAGACGAAACGGTCATACCAGCAATTCCTTGTGATCTACTTGCCGACCTGACGGGTGACCGCTTTCGACCATGGCGCGCCACGCGTCGCGATAATCCGTCAAACCGGCAATTACAGATGGCAAAGCTTCTCGGGTGTCATTGGAGAAGGGGTTTGAGCCAACTTGACCGTATACGAGTGCTGCTGCACCAAATGCGCTGCCCTCCGGATTTTCGCTTGAATAGATTCGCTGGTCTTGCCGCAAGCTGGCCAGCAAGTTTGCGTACAGTCCAGTTTTGACCAAACCGCCATCAACCACAATTGCGTTGGTTGACTGGATGAGATCAAGTGACAGATCTGTCATCAGTGCAACGTATAGCAGAGCCGCACCAGCGCGCTCCTCGCCGTCGACAGACGGCCCTGTGAACCGACCCGTTTGATTTTGAGCGGGCCCGCCCGGCGCAAAGGAGGGAAGAACAAATATGCCCTTGGCTATGACCGATATTAGTACGTCAACGGATATGGCGTTATTCCAGCCGCCACTTGCAACATCATATTCACGCCCTCCCATAAATCGGATGGTTGCGGTCGGTTGGTGATCTACAGTTACGTTGGCCAACATATCACGCCGCGAATCGAGCACCTCGAGCGGGCAAGACGAATTAAAAATGATGATCCAAGTGCCGGTAGAAACCAGGGTGAAGTCTTCAAAGCCAAGCGATCGATAATAATAAAGTGCAGCATTACTGTCATGGACGCCATTGTGAACCGCAACCTCAGCGGATGTCCCATTTTCCAGCTCAACGACATATGTTCCAATCCAATCACCTGCCCTTGCCAGCTCCGGCATTTTTTCCCGCCATCCCTGAGACGTCACCAAGCTGCTAAAGTCATCTGCGAGCGGTGCCCAAAGATGGGAGTGACAGCCAAGATAGGAAACTTCTGAAACCTTGTGGCCGGAAAATTTCCATGACCAAAATTGAGGATATGAAAGGATTGCATCCGCCTCGTGGATTAAGTCTGGATTGCGCTCCTTCAACCAGAGGATATGGCGTCCATAATTAAAGCCGAGTGGCAACGCTGGAGAAAATGTCTCGGAGTATTTTGGTATCAGTGTGTCGATTTTTCCAGCAATATCCGTGGGCGGTTCCTGCTCATAGTCCAGTATGGGGTGGATCAGCTTCTCTCCGCGAACTAATGCAAAGGTACAGCCATGTCCTGAAAACATAATGCTGTTGACGCCATGGTCGCAAACTGCTGCCCTCAACGAAAGCTTTACCCACTCAAAAAGGGCCGCATCGTCGAGAACACGGAGGTCGCCGACATCATTCCAAACGGGTCTGGTGCGGGCTTGTGCCACTACTTTTCCCGTGGCCGTCAAAACAAACAGCTTGGAATTTGTTTTGCCTAAATCAAAGACTGCGATGACGGGGTGATCTGTCAATTCTGCGACCCCATTCTTGCAATCAGGATCGTGATTCCGTGATCCTCCAACATTTTTGCACCCCGCATCCGACAATCCGTCATCGATCACGATGGTCCCTATTCGCGAAAGCGGCAGCACGATATTGCGGGGTGCGATGGAAAGTTTTCGGCTATCGGCCAACAGGACAATTTCATCAGCACAGCGGCTTAACTCACTTATCGCCTTGGCGAGCAGTGGATGAGACTCGAGCAAGCCATCATTGTTAATTCCCTGAGTTCCAACAAAGAAGCGCGAGGCAAAAAAATCAGGCACGCTGGCAGAGGCATCATGTATTATACCGGGCTCGCGGTATAATACGCCACCTGCAAGCGTCAAGTTGCATGTACCATGCTCGCCCAAATAGGCGGCTAGAGGCATCGAGTTTGTGTAAAGACGTACATTTCGCCGCGCCAGCTGGATCCCCAACTGGAAGCAAGTTGATCCGGCATGTACGATAATTGAATCTCCATCGCGCACGAGGCTTGCCGCCTTTTCGGCAATGGCCCGTTTTGCCTCTACTGCAATGTCGCGGTTTTCATCGTAAGGACGAGCTGAAAGACGCGCACCTGTGCTCACCTCATTTGCGGAAATTCCGCCGTAGACCTTCCGGGCACTTCCAATTTCATGAAGCTTGTCAATATCGCGACGAATGGTGGCGGGCGATACGCCCAAGCGCTCCTGCAGGTCGCGGACCGAAGCAAACGGCGTCTCCTGCAACAAATCAATAATCTGCTTATGGCGCTCAGAATCGTTCATTCAACCTCCCGGCGTCTCCCAACACCAATGACGCAAGATAATCATACAACCGGGTAGCCTGCAAGTTTGATAGATGGAAAAACCTCATCATTGACGATTTACAATCAAAACTCTAAGTTTCGATAGAAACTTTGATCACCATGGCTTGATGCCTTCCAAGTCAAAACGTAAGTGAAGCGCGCAACGGTGGTATTGATGTATTCGAGCAAGACCCTGACGAACACCTTTGAGCAGTTCCTTGATCTCTCAAGCCAGATCGGCAATGACATCCTCAAAACGCAAGGAGCTGGCGGCAACACTTCGTTGAAAGCAGAGGGGGTCATGTGGATCAAAGCATCCGGGACGTGGCTCGCCCATGCGAAGGAGCGGGACATTATGGTACCTGTGCTGGCGGCACCCTTAGTGGATGCCTTGCGTTCTAGCGACTCTCGTGCCGATAAAGCGACCGATTTTATAGTCGGCAGCATGAACACCAGCAGCCTTCGGCCTTCCATAGAAACGAGCTTTCATGCCGCCCTTCCCAGCCGGGTTGTTGCGCATTATCATTGCGTCAATACGATCGCGCTTGCAGTCCTTGGGCAACGTGAGAAGGTGCTCGCGGCACGCATGGCTAAAATACCGGATCTGAAGTGGGAGATGGTCCCTTATCGCCGACCGGGAACGCCGCTTGCACGGCAAATCGAAAAGATCGCGCACAGGGCGCCCGATGTCCTTATTTTGTTTAATCATGGCATAATCGTCACGGGCGACACGGCAGAAGACGTTGCCGGAAAAATTGGACGTGTCAGCGCTGCTCTTGCCACCGATCCACGCAGTACAGGTGCGCCCGACATTGCAGCTCTGTCGGCTATTGCAAAGGACTCTGCGTTCCGCCCGGCCCCCGATATGGAAAGCCATAAGACAGCTCTTTCGCCATTAAGCATGGCTTACGCACTTGGTGGGTCCCTATATCCGGACCACGTCATTTTTCTGGGCACGGAGCTTGGCGTTGTCGATCCCGAGGGCTCGATTGAGGCAGTACTCAACAAATACAGAAACCGCAACAAAGCTGCACCGAAGCTGCTCCTGGTCCCCGGAAAAGGTATTCTACTTTCAAATGAACTTGCCCAAGGCGGAGAAGTTATGGCCCGTTGCCTTGCAGAAGTTACTGCACGGATTCCCGAGGGAGAAAAAATTGCCTACCTGAGTGAAGATGATGAACACCAATTGAACCATTGGGAGGCAGAACAATACCGCCAGACGCTGGACCGGAGAGCGCCAGAGGCGGCTCGTTGACATGAACTTCGCCGGCAGTGCAGCATCCGTCGATGATGGGCTGGAAAGTTGGCACCATACGCAATAAAGACGCCCATCTGTGTTTCCAACCATCGCGCCTTAGTGGCTGGTGGCGCTCCTGCGAGTTCATCAATCGCGCGCTTTCGATCTCAACAATCTTGTCAATGCCCCCCAACGAATGGTGGTGACCCGCCCCTGTGAGGCGGGTCGGGTTCGCGATTTAAAAATCCATACCAGCACTTGCTGGTAGTGCAGGAGATGTTTCCTTCTTCGGCTTTTCAGCGATCATGGCTTCCGTTGTCACCAATAAACCGGCAACGGAAGCTGCGTCCTGAAGCGCCGTGCGTACAACCTTTGCCGGATCGATGACGCCCTGGGCGTAAAGGTCGCCATATTCACCCGTTTGGGCATTCCACCCGAACGAGAACTCAGATTTTTCACGCAACTTGCCCACAATGATCGACCCTTCGGCACCCGCATTCTCCGCAATCTGGCGCGCTGGCGCTTCGATCGCACGGCGAACAATTTCGACACCGACTTGCTGGTCTGAATTGGCCGTATAGATGTTGTCCAGCGCGTTGACAGCACGCAGCAGGGCCACACCACCACCCGGCAGAATGCCTTCTTCAACGGCTGCTCTCGTTGCATGCAGTGCGTCGTCGACCCGGTCTTTCTTTTCCTTGACCTCGATTTCCGTGGAGCCACCAACGCGAATAACGGCAACGCCGCCTGCCAGCTTTGCCAAACGTTCCTGCAGCTTTTCACGATCATAGTCAGACGTGGTCTCTTCAATCTGCGTGCGAATTTGGCTGACGCGACCCTCGATCTCGGCTTTTGAACCGACCCCATCGATGATGGTGGTGTTTTCTTTTTCGATTACAACCTTCTTGGCTCGGCCGAGCATATTAAGGGTCACATTCTCGAGTTTTATACCCATGTCCTCGGAAACCACCGTTCCGCCAGTCAGTATGGCAATATCTTCGAGCATGGCTTTGCGGCGATCGCCGAAACCGGGCGCCTTGACAGCAGCGATTTTCAGGCCGCCGCGCAACTTGTTGACGACCAACGTTGCCAACGCCTCGCCTTCGACATCCTCGGCGATAATCAAAAGGGGTTTACCAGATTGCACGACTGCTTCCAGAACCGGGAGCATGGCCTGCAAATTGGAAAGCTTTTTCTCGTGGATAAGAATATAGGGATCTTCCAGTTCGGCCCGCATTTTGTCCTGGTTGGTGACGAAATACGGCGACAGGTAGCCTCGGTCAAACTGCATGCCCTCAACCACCTCCAATTCGGTCTCGGCGGTCTTGGCTTCTTCAACGGTAATGACACCTTCGTTGCCCACTTTTTCCATTGCTTCTGCCAGGTATCGGCCGATCTCCTCATCGCCATTTGCAGAAATCGTGCCCACTTGGGCAATTTCCGCGTTTTTGGAAATCTTGCGAGCATTGTTTTTCAGTTCGCCGATAACGGCATCAACCGCAATATCAATCCCGCGTTTCAGGTCCATCGGATTAAGGCCCGAAGCAACGGCCTTTGCGCCTTCCCTGACGATAGCCTGAGCCAGCACGGTTGCCGTTGTTGTGCCGTCTCCGGCAAGATCATTGGTCTTGGATGCTACCTCGCGCAGCATCTGAGCACCCATATTCTCGAACTTGTCCTCAAGTTCTATTTCCTTGGCGACAGAAACACCGTCTTTTGTGATGCGCGGTGCACCGAAGGACTTGTCAATCACAACGTTGCGCCCCTTGGGACCCAAGGTCACTTTTACAGCATTTGCAAGAATATCGACACCGCGCAGCATACGCTCACGCGCGTCCGTGTTGAATTTTACTTCCTTGACAGCCATTTAATTGCTCCTTTTTTCACGCAGCAGTTTATAATGATACGTCCCGCTCACGCAGCCTTCCTCTCGATCGTCTGAGCCTCTACAATGCCCATTACATCACTTTCCTTCATGATCAGTAGTTCTTCGCCGTTGATCTTGATTTCGGTACCTGACCATTTGCCAAACAAGATACGGTCTCCGGCCTTAAGCTCGAGGGGCTGAATTTGGCCGGCTTCGTTTCGCGTGCCAGGACCGACGGCCAATACCTCGCCTTCCTGCGGTTTTTCCTTGGCTGTGTCAGGAATGATGATGCCGCCGCTTGTCTTTTCTTCAGACTCGACGCGGCGGACTAGAATACGATCGTGTAGCGGTCGAAATGTCATGTTTTCCTCCATGGACAAACAAATCATGTTCAATTTCACTCCCGGACCGAAAGCCAATCCGGAGTGGGCGCTATCCTTGTTCAAGCGATAGCGGCTATCGATCTGGTTTCAGCAAGACACAGTTTCAATATCTCAAATCAAAAAAATTAGCACTCTCTAACGCCCGCTGCTAACACTATGTAAAGAAACAATAATTTTACCATCAACGCCCTGTTTTTTGTTGATTTCTGCACGGTTGTGGACCAAACTTGGTTATCGTTACGCAATGGAGATGAAGCATGCAGTATTCATCGCAATTGGAGCGCCAGCTTGACGGTTACGGCCTGACAACAGCTCATATTCTTTATCGCATTCCCGATTTTGAATCCGTCCTGCAGACTTTCGTCTGGCAGGACTATGATGTAGCGCCGGAATTTCCGGTCATGAGGAAGTTTCTTGATTTCTGGCATGACAAACTCGACGGGCCCCTGCATTCCATCCGCTATACCCACAGGCGTCTCATCGGGGCTAATGAGTGGCGGCTTGTCAGCGGCGAGATCAACATTCACTAATCCCGGCAATTAAAGAGCTCTGGGCTCGGGTTTGCCAGCTGGTCGACACTGTTGCGATGCTGGAGTTTTGCATGCGTAACTCAATGCCGCCAAGCGCGGCGGCTCCATTTGCTCCCAGCGCCAGCAAGGGGCATTCGCTTCCCGTGTTAGACACGGCCGGGCGCATCGTTCCACGCCAGGCAAGATTGAAAATCCCGACATCCTGCTCAGGAAGACCGACGAATAGCGACGAGTCATCACCGTCTCGGAGGAGGCGCGGAGCGTGCGCAATCGCGATCGTTCTGCCGGGGCAGATCCCCGGCATGGATAGAAAGTCAAATATAATTAGCCATGGATGGATCTGGACAGCACCTGCAATCATCTCATTCCAGTTAAACCGGATGCAGCAATGATGAGCGGCTCGTTGAACCCTTGCCTATGATCGGACCAGGGTTGTTATCAACACCATTACCGAGTGTATAGAGCTCTTGACCGCTCGAGATGTTTAAGAACAGCAGCTTCGGCTCCGTCTGCATCTTTCGCTGCCAAGCGATCGAGAATTTCTTCATGTTCGACCAGCGTAAACTTTTCCTTCCCGGTCCAGATGAGCATGTCGGTGTGATAGGCCTTCAACCAAGCAAGCATCGCCTCACTTACCGCGACAAAGATCGGATTTCCCGAAATCTGAGCAATGCGGCTATGAAACCGCATGTCGGCTGAAATGAACTCTTCCGCTTGACCCAGCGATTGGCGCTGGCGCTCGATGATGGCCCCGAGATCGGCGATGTCTTGTGGCTCTATGCGCAAGGCAGCCTCTCGCGCCATCCCCCGCTCGAAGAAGATACGGCTGCTCTTGAGATGTTCCAGCGTGTCCGATGATTGTGACAGCATGATTTTTGCGGTCAGGTCAACTTGACGGAAGATTGACTTCGCCGTCAACTGCAGGACCTTGGCGCGCTCGCCATGTGAAATATTGACCAGCCCCATATTTGCAAGCGCTTGCATGGCCTCGCGGATTGCTGGACGCCCAACGCCGAACCGCTCCATGAGGACCCGCTCGGAGGGCATATCGTCTCCCGGCTTCAACTCGCCCGATGTGATCATCCGTTCCAGACGGTCGAAGACTTCATCAGACAGTTTCCGACGGACGATCTGGTCAACAGGCTGGTTCATAGGGTCTCGCTGGTTCAAAACTCCACTCCTTATACAAGCTAACAGGACCTCGAGAATAGGGCTCGCGGCGAAATCGCGCTGCATTCCAAAATTCTTCTTCACAGCCGTTGGAATACTCATTATACCACATCATGAGTTGACGCCACGAATATTCGGCGGCATTGGGAGCAGCGATTTCATGATGATCCACTTGACGTACCGCATTGAGACACCTGGCAATATCGAGGCCATGGCTCAGAAGATCGCCAGCGACCAATCAACAGGAACCTTCGTCCCAGTCCCGGGCGAAACTGAGGAGCTGAAGGCTAGAGTTGCAGCGCATGTGGTCTCGATCAAGCCGCTGGAAAATGCTGTGATACCGACTTGGCCCGAGCTTGAAAAAGGCCATGCCAGGCTGCGCCGCGCCGATGTCGAAATTGCTTTTCCCCTTGATGCCGTCGGTACGGATCTATCTGCATTGATGACAATTGCGATAGGCGGAGTCTACTCGATTAAGGGCATGACCGGCATACGCGTCGTCGACATGAGACTCCCCGATGCTTTTCGTTCTGCTCATCCGGGCCCACAATTTGGAATCGCCGGGAGTCGTCGCCTGTCCAATGTGTACAGCCGTCCGATTATCGGCACCATCGTCAAGCCGGCACTTGGACTGCGTCCGGGAGAAACGGCAGCTCTGGTAGAAGAGCTGGTACGGTCAGGGGTGGATTTCATCAAGGACGACGAGAAGCTGATGAGTCCGTCCTATTCTCCGCTCAGGGAACGCGTCGCAGCAATCATGCCACTCATTCTTGATCATGAGCAAAGGACCGGAAAAAAGGTCATGTATGCATTCGGAATCTCGCACGCTGATCCCGATGAGCTGATGCGCAATCACGATCTGGTGCTGAAAGCCGGCGGTAATTGTGCCGTCGTCAACATCAATTCAATCGGGATGGGCGGAATGACCTTCCTGCGCAAGCGCTCTGGTCTTGTGCTGCATGCCCATCGCAATGGTTGGGATCTCCTGACACGAAGTCCGGGCGCAGGCATGGATTTTAAAGTTTGGCAGCAATTCTGGCGTCTGATCGGCGTTGACCAGTTCCAGATCAATGGCATCCGTGTGAAATATTGGGAACCGGATGAGAGTTTCATCTCCTCCTTCAAGGCTCTGAGCACGCCGCTCTTTGATAAATCCGATTGCCCGCTACCTGTGGCCGGTTCCGGTCAGTGGGGTGGTCAAGCACCCGACACCTATAATCGGACCGGCCGGTCAACAGACCTTCTCTATCTATGTGGAGGCGGCATTGTCAGCCATCCGCAGGGCCCAGCCGCTGGTGTCAGAGCTGTACAGCAGGCCTGGGAAGCGGCCGTCGCCGACATTCCACTTGGCCTTTATGCCAAAAACCACCCGGAACTTGCGGCATCTATCAACAAGTTCGCCAATGGCAAAGGCGCTTGAGGTGCTGATGGCGCGCCCACTTATCAGCTACTACGGAGATGATCTTACCGGTTCTACCGATGTCATGGAAGCACTGGCGCTCAACGGTATTTCTACAGTGTTGTTCCTGGGCATTCCAAGCATTGATCTGCTCGAGCGATTCAAAGATTGCCAAGCGATCGGGATTGCCGGCACGAGCCGTAGTCAGACGCCAGAGTGGATGGAAGACCATCTTGCTCCTGCCATTGAATGGCTGCATGGACTTAAGGCTGAAATTTGTCACTATAAGGTCTGTTCCACCTTTGATTCCAGTCCGCGCATTGGGAATATTGGCAAAGCAATCGAGATTGGAAAGAGGATTTTTGCGCAATCATGTGTGCCTGTGATTGTCGGCGCGCCGCAACTCAGACGCTATACCGCCTTTGGTCATCTCTTTGCCGCTTATCAGGGTACGGTCTTTCGCATCGACCGCCATCCGGTCATGAGCAGGCACCCGGTGACACCGATGGATGAAGCCGATCTTACCGTGCATCTGAGCAGGCAGACCAATCTGCCGGTACGACTGGTGGACCTTGTAACACTGCTTGGTGAGGACGCAGACAGTCTGATTGCGGCACATGAAACCACCTCGGGGGTGTCGCTTATCGACGTTGACGGCGATCTGTCCCAGAGGGCCGCAGGCAGGCATCTGTGGCAGCTAAGAAGAAATGGCGGCCTGTTTGTCGCTGGCTCCTCCGGCGTGGAATACGCTCTTATCAGCGCGTGGCGCTCCGAGGGTGTCCTGGGCGCACCGCCCAATTTTGCCTTTCCTGGTAAAGTGGACCGTCTTGCAGTGGTTTCTGGCAGCGTTTCACCGACAACGGAACGGCAAATACGCCGCGCAAGCGCCGGCGGCTTCAACACTGTTGATCTTGATCCATTACAACTGATAGGCGAAAACACCAATCAGGCTGTGAACGACGCAGTCAAAGCAGGATGTGTAAGCCTGAATGCCGGGCGTAGTGTCATCCTCCATACGGCACTTGGTCCGTCAGCCGATCGCGGTGCAGACATCGACCATATCGCCGGCGCGCGACACCGTCTCGGACAGGTCCTTGGCACTATTCTGCGCCGTCTCGTCGAAGAACAAAAACTCGAGCGTGTAGTTATTGCGGGCGGCGATACCTCCAGTCACGCTCTCCAGGAGTTACATACGGAAGCCTTGACGACATTGCTTCCACTGCCACAAACGCCCGGATCACCACTCTGCATCGCTCATGGGCCATACGGACCCACAAACGGTCTTCAGATTGCCCTTAAAGGAGGACAGATTGGGGCCGATGATTATTTTGCTCAAATCCAAGATGGAAGAGGGGCATAAATCATGACCTTCTGGATTGGCACGAGTTTCAAGATGAACAAGACGCTGGCGGAGGCTTTGGCCTTTGCCGAAGCTCTTGCTGCCGGTGATGAAAGCCGCGATCAGCGGTTTCAGCGCTTTGTCATTCCGCCGTTCACAGCGGTGCGTGAAGTCAAAGCCGCGTTGAAAGACACAAGCGTCAAGGTCGGTGCCCAGAACATGCACTGGGATGATGCAGGTGCATGGACCGGTGAAATATCGCCGCTGATGCTGAAGGACTGCAATCTCGATCTGGTCGAGCTTGGACATTCCGAGCGCCGCGAGTTTTTTGGTGAAACCGACCGCACGGTTGGCCTCAAGGTTGCAGCAGCCGTGCGTCATGGATTGACCCCGTTGATCTGCATTGGTGAAAGTCTGGCTCAACGCGAGGCCGGAGAGGCCGACGCCGTGCTTGCTGCGCAAGTGCAAGCTGCCCTCGGCCTGCTTGAAGGTGAAGCGAAGCGGCAGCCGGTCCTTCTGGCCTACGAACCCATATGGGCAATCGGCGTCAATGGCATTCCGGCAACGTCCGACTATGCAGATGAACGCCATGGGAAGATCGCGGCTGTGGCCAGGTCGGTGCTCGGCACTGCCGTACCTGTCCTTTATGGCGGCAGCGTCAATCCTGAAAACTGCGCCGAACTTATTGCCTGCCCGAATATTGATGGCCTGTTCATTGGCCGTTCTGCTTGGGCAGTAGAAGGCTATCTTGATATTTTACAGCGGGTCGCAAAAGCAATTCCAGAAAAAGTGGGAACCGGTTTTCCGTCCGGAATTGCGTAAAGAACAGATCTAGAAAGGAAAAACTCATGAAAATAGCAATTGGAGCCGATAGTGCGGGTAAGCCTTTGCTCGATATCATTGCTGCGCATCTTGCGACAAAGCCGGAACATGTCATTGCAGACCTCAGCCAGTCCGGCTTTTATGCCGATCTTTCGCAAAAATTGGCACAGACAATTGTCGATGGAACCAATGAGCGCGGCATTCTCATCTGCGGCACAGGCATTGGCGTCAGTATTTCAGCAAACAAGGTGCCGGGCATTCGCGCCGCGCTGACCCATGATACCTATTCCGCCGAGCGTGCTGCCAAATCCAACAATGCGCAGATCATCACCATGGGCGCGAGGGTTATCGGCCCGGAACTTGCCAAGGCTATCGTGGATAAATGGCTGGAATCCGAATTCGATCCACAAGGCGCATCAGCAGGTAATGTCGAAGCAATCGATAGGTTGGATCGCGCGAAATAAGCGTCGAATATGATGGAGCGATCATTGACTCATCATACCAGTTGATGTACCAAAACATATATTCATGAGGTGAGGAAACATGACTGCAATCGCTCTACTCGGTGCCGGCGGGAAAATGGGCTACCGCTTGGCCAAAAATCTGATGGGCTCACGCTTTGAGGTGCGCCATGTAGAAGTAAGCGATGCCGGCAAGTCTCGCCTTGAAGAAGAGCTTGGCCTGTCATGTGTAGATATTAACACGGCACTTGCGGGTGTTGATGTTGTCATTCTTGCGGTTCCAGATACAGTCATTGGCAAGGTCGCCGCCAGTATTGTTGATAGGCTGGTTGCGGGAACCATGGTCATTGCGCTCGACGCAGCAGCGCCCTTTGCGGGACACCTACCCGTTCGACCCGACCTGACGTATTTCGTCACCCACCCGTGCCATCCACCGATTTTCAACGACGAAACCGATATGCAGGCGAAGAAGGATCACTTTGGAGGTCTCTATGCCAAGCAGCATATCGTCTCCGCGCTGATGCAGGGTCCCGAAACGGCTTATACTCTGGGTGAGGAAATTGCCAAAGTGATCTGGGCGCCGGTCATGCGGTCTCATCGTGTCACCGTTGAACAGCTCGCCATTCTCGAGCCGGGCTTATCGGAAACGGTAGCGGCTTCTCTGCTCATGGTCATGAAGCAGGCGATGGATGAATGCGTGACGCGAGGGGTGCCAGAACAGGCCGCACGCGACTTTCTGCTCGGCCACATGAACGTCCTCGGCGCGGTGATCTTCGGTGAAGTTCAGGGGGTGTTCTCCGACGCGTGTAACAAAGCCATCGAATTTGGTATTCCAGCGCTTATGCGCGACGATTGGAGAAAGGTGTTTGAGCCTTCCGAAATCGCTGAAAGCATCCGGCGCATCACCTGACCGGCATGGGGCCTTAAATCCCACAATCACTATCGGCTTCGCCGGGAACGGAGCCGTTCATTTTATCTGGGAGGAACGACATGAAATTCACACGCAGACTATTGCTTGCCACAGCTGCGATACTGGCAATTGGCACAGCAATGCCGGCCTATGCGGCAGACCTTATCGCAATTATCACACCGTCACACGACAACCCTTTCTTTAAGGCGGAAGCAGTGGGCGCGGAGGCAAAAGCCAAATCACTTGGTTACGAGACCTTGATCCTTGTTCACGATGATGACGCGAACAAACAATCGCAGCTTATCGATACTGCCATTGGTCGTGGCGCCAAGGCGATCATTCTCGATAATGCCGGCTCAGAGGCGTCCATTGCTGCCGTCAAGAAGGCCAAGGACGCGGGAATACCCTCATTTCTGATCGACCGTGAGATCAATGCCACCGGTATTGCCGTTTCCCAGATCGTTTCCAACAATTATCAGGGTGCGCAACTTGGAGCTGAGGAGTTCGTCAAGTTGATGGGCGAAAAAGGCAACTATGTCGAGTTGCTTGGCCGTGAAGCTGATCTGAATGCGGGAATTCGTTCGAAGGGTTACCATGACGTCATCGACGAATATCCCGAGATGAAAATGGTTGCACAGCAATCTGCAAATTGGAGCCAAACGGAAGGCTACTCCAAAATGGAGACCATTTTGCAAGCCAATCCCGATATTAAAGGGGTGATTTCCGGCAACGATACCATGGCAATGGGAGCGATTGCAGCACTGCAAGCGGCTGGACGAAAGGACGTTATCGTTGTCGGGTTCGACGGGTCCAATGATGTTCGCGATTCCATTAAATCCGGCGGTATAAAAGCGACGGTCCTGCAGCCTGCCTTTGCTCAGGCACAGATGGCTGTTGAACAGGCCGATGTCTTCATCAAGACGGGCAAGGGACCTGCGGAAGAAAAGCAGCTGATGGATTGTGTGCTGATCAATGCCGACAATGCCGCAGCGCTTGAAACTTTCGCCCTGAAAGATTGATACTCCAGAGAATAAGTGCGGTGTGGATGATTTCCGCACCGCACGATTATTCCTTTGGAAGGGAGCAGTATTCATGCCGAACCCTCGCAAAGCTGCCGCGGCCTGCCTCGCCATTGCGCTGATTTTGACCGGCTGCAAAATTATCAAGACGCCGACGGCTGAAGAGGCCACGGCGGCGGCAAACGGCGGGTTTAACCCGGATCAACAGGTTGCCGGGATTTGGGACACGAAAGTCATCTCGTTTCTTGAAAAGCGCGCCGGCACATTCCAAGAGGTGTATGCTCTTTCCGCAACTGATCTGAATGCGGCCGCCGCTGCCTATGGGCACAAGGAAAAGGAGGGAAGCGCACCCTGGACTTTTGCCGCCAAGGTTTCCGGTACCATCATTAAAGCCGAAACGAAATCCCGCGCGGCCTATCTCGACACCGATGTCAATGGAGACGGCAAGGCGGATGTCCGCATTCAAATCGGTCCGGTCATCAAAGGGACAGCACTGCGTGACAGCCTCGATTTTGTCAATTTCAATGAGTTCAAGAACCAGATCCAATGGGCAGAATTTGGCAAAGCATTTAACACGCACGTTAATAAATTAACGCTTGAAAAGCTGCCGCGCGAAGGACTGGAAGGCAAGAAGATCGAAGCACTCGGCGCCTATCCCTTACCGTCAACCGGCCAGCCGGCATTATTTACGCCAGCCACCATCGCGATCGGCGGCTGAGATGACGGTTACGGACAAACTCCACACAATCCTCAAGCTCGACGATGTCACCAAGGTCTATTCGGGTATCGTTGCAGTCAAGCGCGCCACCCTTGAATTGTATCGCGGCGCGGTCAACGTGCTCGTCGGCGAAAACGGCGCCGGCAAGTCAACGCTGATGCGCATGATTGCAGGCGTCGAGAGGCCAACCCTCGGCCGCATTCTCCTGGACGGCACAGAAGTCGAATTCAATTCGCCAGCCGATGCGCAGAAGCATGGCATCGGAATGGTGTTTCAGGAGCTCAATCTCTTCGGCAATCTTTCCGTGGCCGAGAACATCTTCCTGACCCGGGAGATTACCCGTGGCATGCGTGGCATCGATCACAAGGCGCAGGTGGAAAAAGCCAACCATTTCCTGGATAAACTTGATGCTGGCATCAATGCCGAGACCATGGTCGAAGACTTGCCGATTGGCCAGCAGCAGCTTGTTGAAATCGCCAAGGCAATCTCGCTTCATACCCGTATATTGATCCTCGATGAACCAACTTCAGCCTTGTCAGCGGCTGAAGTCGATATTCTCTTCAAGGTGATCGGCGAACTGAAGGCGCAAGGTGTCGCGATTGTTTATATCTCGCACCGTCTCGAAGAACTGATGCGCATCGGTGATTATATCACGGTGCTGCGCGATGGCCGGATCACCGGTCAGGCCATGATGAGGGACATCGACACAAGGTGGATCGTGCGCTCGATGATCGGCTCTGATGCCAAGGATTTCGCCAAGTCTGTTGACCACAAGCTCGGGCCGGAAGCCTTCCGCGCGGAGGATATCTGCTTGCCGCGCAAAACCGGAGGCCTCTCTGTCGATCATCTCTCCGTTTCGGTTCGCGCTGGAGAGGTGCTCGGCATATACGGCCTGATGGGCGCGGGTCGCAGCGAATTTTTTGAGTGCGTCATCGGACAGCATGCACACTCGACCGGAAAGATTTTTGTGGCAGGCGAGGAGGTCATTGCCCGGGATACGTCCACGCGGATCCGCAAAGGCCTCGCACTGATCCCTGAAGACCGGCAGCGTGAGGGTCTCGTACAGGTGCTTTCCATCGCCTCGAACCTGACCCTCGCCAGCCTTGAGAAATTTGTCAAATTTGGCTTCCACATCGTCGGCGAACGGGAAAAATCTGCCATCAAAGACTCGATCCAGAACCTTTCTATCAAGGCACCCAATCCGGATTTCGATGTTACCTCCATGTCCGGCGGCAATCAGCAAAAAGTCGTCATCGGCAAGGCACTGATGACCAATCCGAAAGTGCTCCTCATGGACGAGCCGAGCCGCGGGATTGACGTGGGTGCAAAGGCAGACGTGTTTCGTACCATGAGACGGTTGGCTGGCGAAGGTCTCGCCATTCTGTTTTCGACCTCTGACCTCGAAGAGGTTATGGCATTGTCCGACCGTATCGCCGTGATGAGCAACGGCAGGATCACGGCTATCCTTGACCGGGCTGACGCGAGCGAAGAACTCATTATCAAGGCCGCGTCTGAAGGACACAAATCCGCCGGGCATAATGTTATTGGGGAAATTGCGTGATGGCTACGGCAACTGCGAGTGAAAAAACATCCGGAGCATACAGCGGCTCCATTCTGCTGACACTGATGAAACTGCGAACGTTCATCGCACTTTTTGCCGTCATTGTCTTCTTTTCGATCTTCGCACCCAACTTTTTGTCGGCGGCAAATATCATTCTGATGTCAAAGCATGTCGCGCTTAATGCATTTCTCGCTATGGGCATGACGTTCGTTATCATCACCGGCGGCATTGACCTTTCCGTGGGCTCGATTGTTGGCCTTTGCGGCATGGTGGCAGGCGGCCTCATCTTGCATGGCATCGATCTGCAGTTCGGCTATACGATATATTTCAACATCGTTGAAGTTTGCCTGATCACGCTCGCCGTTGGCGTCGCCATCGGCGCAATCAACGGACTTTTGATAACTAGGCTTAATGTTGCTCCCTTTATCGCCACGCTTGGCACCCTCTACGTTGCCCGCGGATTTGCCCTGCTTTCTTCCGACGGACAGACCTTTCCGAACCTCGTGGGGAAAGCCGAACTGTCAACCACGGGATTCGGTTTCCTCGGGTCCGGCCGTGTTTTTGGTCTGCCGGTTTCCATCTGGATGCTCATTGTTGTGGCACTTGCCGCGGCCTATCTGGCAAGATACACGCCCATCGGTCGCCAAATATTTGCCGTTGGCGGCAATGAGCGTGCTGCCCGCATGTCCGGCATCCGTGTCAATCGCGTCAAAATGTTCGTCTATATGTTCTCCGGCTTTTGCGCAGCGATCGTTGGCATCGTTATTTCCTCCGAGTTGATGGCCTCGCACCCGGCGACCGGTAATTCCTTCGAACTCAACGCAATCGCTGCAGCCGTATTGGGCGGCACCTCCATGTCCGGGGGGCGCGGCACAATCGGCGGTACCATTATCGGTGCCTTTGTCATCGGTATTTTATCCGACGGCCTGGTGATGATGGGCGTCTCTTCCTTCTGGCAAATGGTCATCAAAGGTATCGTCATCATCGTCGCAGTGGTGATAGATCAGGCACAACGCCGCTTGCAGCAACAGGTCGCCCTGATGCAGTTAGCTTCGATGGCAAACGCCAATCCAAGCCGTGCGCAAGATTTTGGACACGGGGACAATCGGTGAGCCTTTCTGGGGCAGATTCTCGTTTCGCTCCGGTTATAACGTGTTTTCCGGTCAGCCTTATCTGGCTGAGGGAAGGCGCTTTATCATTGAGGATCTCGGCATCCATACGCTTGACATCGCCCGCTATATCCTTGGCGACGTGAGGAGCCTGTCTGCGCGCACAAAGCGCGTCAATGGAGCCATCCAGGGAGAGGATGTAGCAACCATACTACTCGATCACGAAAATGGCGTGACCTCCGTCGTCGATGTAAGCTACGCCACCAAGCTCCGAACAGATCCATTCCCCGAAACTCTGATTGAACTTGATGCGACAGAGGGTTCGTTACGCCTGTCTCAAGGCTACCGGCTTCAGATCAATGGTCCACTTGGAAGCGAGGTTCTCGATGTGTCGCCGAGGCTCCTGTCCTGGGCATCACACCCCTGGCACAATATCCAGGAAAGTGTGCTTGCGATCCAGCAGCATTGGACAGATCATCTTCTGGTCGGCACGGAGCCCTCCACCTCCGGTGCGGATAATCTGAAGACATTTGCATTGGTGGAGGCTGCCTATCAAAGCGCCGAATGCGGTCAGACAATCGACATAAGAGCGCTATTGAAATGATCGCTGATCTGGATCATTTCAGGCTTTTTGGCACTCATCAGCGCCAAGCTCGGCCGATCCTTCTGACAGCGGGGAGACTATCGGCGGAATTCACCTATAGCGGCTTGAGGACGGTTTGCTATGACGGCGTGGAGGTATTGCGTGCAGTCTCATATCTGATACGCGACCGAGATTGGGGCACATATCTACCCCTCATCGAGAATCTTCGTATCAACGAGAACGATGATGGATTTCTGATCGCTTTTTTGGCCCGGTACAAAGGCAATGCAGAAACAGAATTGGAGGTCTCAGTCGCAATTTCCGCGACCATTTCTGGCGTTCTTACATTCGAAACCGAAGCGCTCTCGCATACGGGATTTGAAACCAACCGCTGTGGATTTTGCGTTCTTCATCCGATCATCGGCCTTGCAGGCACCACTGTCACTGTCGAACACGTCGACGGCGTGGTAGAACAGACGCAGTTACCATTTTTGATTGAACCCTGGCAGCCTTTCAAAAATATGCGAGCGATAACGCATAATGTTATGACCGGGGTCAAGGCTGAATGTCGCATGGAAGGCGACACGTTCGAGATGGAAGACCAGCGAAATTGGTCAGACGCCTCCTACAAGACCTATGTCCGTCCGCTGGCTCTGCCTTGGCCTTACGAGATTCCAGTAGCAAAACCGGTCAAGCAGCGGATCGCGCTGACCATAACTGATACGCGCATTGCGCCCAAGTCGGCGCCGTTTTCTTCCCGGCCCAATCCGGCAGTCGTCGTAACCCATGGCGTCAAGTCCGGGACAATACCGCACATTGGCCTTGTCGTAACTCCGGAAGAAGCCAAGGCAACGCTCGCTGCACGCCAGCATCTTGCCGATGTTGCTCCACAGGAATTGCTGTTCCATTTTGATCCATTGGCCGGGCACGGAAAAGAAGCTTTTGAGGATTTTTCCGCAATCGCCGGAATCCATCGCGGCAATTCCACCCTGGAAATTGTGCTTCCATGCCAACAAACGGCGGCAACGGAACTTACCCTAATCGCAGCACAAATGAGTGCTTCCGGTTTCCATCCCCAGGCCATTGTCGTATCCCCTGCCGTTGACAGACAATCAACACCGCCCGGCAGTATCTGGCCGCAATGCCCACCCCTTGAGGAAGTCTATGACGCTGCGCGCGCTGCCTTTCCGCACGCGCGGCTTGGAGGCGGCATGCTCAGCTATTTCACGGAACTTAACCGCAAGCGTGTACCGGCCCGTGCGCTCGATTTCATAACTCATTGTACAAATCCCATTGTGCATGCGAGCGATGATCTGAGCGTCATGCAAACCCTGGAAGCCTTGCCCTTCATTACCCGGTCAACACGCGCGATTTACGGCGATAAAGCCTATCGCATCGGACCATCGACCATAGCAATGCGCCAAAATCCGTATGGCAGCCGCACGATGGAAAACCCCGCGGGCGCACGCATTACAATGGCAAAAACCGACCCGCGACATAACAGCGTATTCGCTGAAGCGTTTGCAATGGCCTACGCGATTCAGCTTCTCGACGCCGAGCTTGAATGCCTCACTCTTTCAGCATTGACCGGTTCCTTCGGGCTTATCGCCGGACAGGGAGAGCCGGTTATCGAGGGTGGTAAAAGACCACTGTACAACACAATCAAATGGCTGGCCGGCGTTGCGCAAAGCAAATGGCAGGAATGCGTCTCGTCAGATCCTACCCAAGTCGTCGCTTTTATCGTAGAAGGTGCAAAGGGATCATATCTGCGGCTTGTGAACGTGACTTCGGAAACGAAAAACGTCGACGTAGAAGCCTTCAATATTAAAGCGGATGACGCGCAACCAATGGTCGCTCTCGGGCCGCTGGCGACCATATCGCTGAATTTGAAAGACAATCCTCTCTAACCCTCGACAATGAGTACGCATTCCCATGTCTGCGCACGAAACTTAGGTCACAGGTAGTTCCGTTCGGTCGAACCTACCCTGGCGACCGAGGAGCGTATTTGGCGACCTGAATGTCGTTAGCGGAACAAACGCCCTTGATAACGTCTGGACGAAAGGTATTCAGTCGAATCTGCGTCCAGGTCCGTTTGTTCCATCCGTCAGTCACCATTTGCCCTGGCCTTGATAACCTCGTCGTGTTTTTCTTCGATAAGCGCTGAACATGTCCGTAAACCGGCTATCGTATCTTATGGCGTTTAAATCGGAATCGTTCTTGAACCACATTGTTTGGTAGTAGGAGCTTCTAGGCAAAACACACTGCAGAAGCTGGATGGCTTGCTCAGCGTCGCCGATCAACGAGTATACGCACGCAACGTTGTATTGTGCTACAACATCATCGGGATCAATCGCCAACGCCCGGTCGGCCCATTCACGGGCACGTCGATCATCGCCAAGATGGGCCCAGGCAAGAGCTCCTCGGTGGGCTGGTCCGGAATTCTCCGGGTTTTGTTTCAATGCCTGTTCGGCCCGCCATAACCCCACGCGAGCCCAACTTTCGATCTCTGTTGAGTTGCCAAGCGATGCGTAAGCGCTCATCAAGTGAACGGGCGACAGATAATCATCAGGTTTGAGCTCGGCTGCCCGTTTAAAGAACTGTACTGCTGCCTCGAAATTTCCTCGCATGTAATGGAAGCGAGCATAGTGAAAATTTGCCTCGTGCAGACCCTGATCAATCGCCAGCGCGTGTTGAAACGATGCGGCTGCTTCCTCATCTCGACCAGCCTGATGCAGCGCCAACCCACGGGAAGCATATGCTTCGGCCAAATTTGGGTCCAGCTCAAGGGCCCTGGCCGCCATTGCCGAAATTCGTTCCAACGGAAAATCTTCCGGCTGCCAGTCCCGCAAGGCTGCCTCGCAATCTGCAATACCAGCATAGGCACGGGCGTAATCGGGGTCCAGTTCCACTGCCTTGCAGAACATGCGTCGTGCCAGGTGAAGATAGGATTTCGTCCAGGCATGAGAGAATTGCCGCCCACGCAGATAATAGGTGTACGCTTTTACATTCCCTGTTGGCTCGGTCTCGATCGCCTTGCGCTCGTCCGGCAACAGTTTGATTTTCAATTGACTGACGATTGCGTAGGTTATTTCATCCTGTATCGCAAAAATATCTGTGAGCTCCCGATCATATCGTTCCGCCCAGACATGACCGCCATACATGGCATCAATAAGCTGGCCTGTTATGCGGACGCGTCCTTCAACTTTGCGAACACTGCCTTCCAACACATAGCGCACACCAAGTTCCTGTGCGACCTGTTTGACTTTTATGGATTTGCCTTTGTAGGTGAACACGGTATTGCGCGCCACGACATGAAGGCTCGAAACCTTTGACAGATCGGTAATTATGTCTTCGGTAATCCCGTCGGAAAAATACTCCTGTTCTGGATCGCAGCTCATATTGGTGAATGGCAAGACGGCTATGAATTTCTGAGAATGATCAGGCACGTCAAGCGTTGCGGGTAAATCGGAACCTCTTGTGCTCGCCTCGCCAAAACCAACCGTGTAGACTCTGATGTTTTGCTTGATATTTTTAAGGGATTGCTCACCCCGGTCCATGAAACCCAAATTAAGCCGGGAGCCAATCTGATCGCGAACGGATGCGGCCACGGCAATGCCGCCCGGTTGCGCAATGCTTTCAAGACGCGCGGCGATATTGACGCCGTCGCCAAATATATCGCCATCCTCAACAATTATATCGCCGATATTAATCCCAATGCGCAGTTCAATCCGGCTGTTCTCGTCTACATCGCGGTTGCGTTCCGCCATGCCCCTTTGGATATCAGCTGCACAGGCAACAGCGTTGACTACACTGGAAAATTCCACCAGCATTCCGTCACCGGTCAGCTTGAAGATCCTGCCGGAATGGTCGCTGATCAACGGATCGATAAGTTCACGGCGATGACGCTTGAAACTGTCGAGCGTTCCCGCCTCGTCAACGCCCATCAAACGGCTGTAGCCGACAACGTCAGCGGCGAATATAGCGCTCAGTCGACGTTCCAAATGGCCTCCAGATATCAATTGGCATGTGCAAACGTTTACCATAGCCGCTTGCTTGTGTGATGTCGCGTCCATCATTCGATTGAACAGCACCAGGAGAAGCCACGGCTCCCGCCACCAAGCGGACTTTTTTACGACGGCGATGGTTGCCCATTTGCCCGGAACCGAATTCAAGTGCTGGTTAGATCGTGCAGGGCCCAGCAAGGCAAAGCTGTAACGATCAGCTGAACTGCATCATTCGCGCCTTGGCATTCATTCCGACATCCGCAGTCGATATCGCGAGCAACCCTTCATACCTTTCCTGTTTCGGCTTAAACGAATTGCGTGGAGATCATTGACCTTGCCTCCACACAGTGAGTTAACCGGTAGATAATTGCCTACGATTCTTGCGTCAAAGAAGGTACATCATGCGCGTACTTCTCATTTTCAGCTCTCTCATCGCTGGAACCATTGCCGGAATATACCTATTCGGAATGATTTGGCGAACAACAGCTCCGGAAGGAACAACGGCAATGGTTGTTGGCGCTGGCATGCCGGTTGTCGTCGGAGCTCTGACTTTTCTTGGCACAAAGGCGGCAGATGGCAGGCGGCCAAGCCTGCGCAATCTGCAGACATGGCTCGTTCTTTTGGGAATAGCTGCCTCCGCTGTTGGCCTTTTCGTGCTGTTGATCGTAGCTGCCTTCCTGGCGGTTCAGCGCGGTTAGAATCCAGGTAGAAACGACCGATCCTAAAGAAAACAGCGGCGCATATTGTTGGGCTTCGGTAAGCTGATATTTAGTGAGCCCCCGGACGCAATCGAATGCGGATCCATGCATATGGGCAACTGAGCGGGCGCTCTAACTCCCATGGCTATCCAAGAAGTTCTCGAGATGATTCTGGCACCCTACCGCATTCAGTTGGCCCAGCCCCAAACAAGACTGATATTTTGGAACCAGTTGAAGTGCGAGTCGATTTAGCACCATCAATCATCTTCGTGGAGGTGGACATCTATCTTCCTCCCAACCATCGCGCTTCATGCATTAGCTTGCACAGTGGACCTACCACAACCTTGCCCTGACAGGTTGATGCCACGTTCAGCCACGGCTCAGAGAATAGACGAGTTGGGAGAGATCATCGCTGAGTGCCCGGTCTTCAACAAGCCGGGCTGACGAGCTGCGCACGAACCGATGTATCTGCAAGATCGCCGGGCCACAACTATGTTCGGGTTTGAGGTCAACGGCTTGTGCGGCCGCCAGCAGCTCGCACGCCACAAGCTGGCGCCAGAGATCAATCATGTCGGCGCATTTTGAAACGGCCAGTACCGATTGGGTAGCGTGATCCTCCACACCCTCCGAAACCGGCAGGAAATCGAGCATGACCGGGTTGGCCTTATGGCGAATGGCGGCCAATAATGCGACGACAGTTTTTTGCAGCGGCACGAAACCGGCTGAAGCTCCGCCCACAGCGCTGAGATATTTTGGAAGTCCGTTGCGCGAGGAGCCAGTCAATTGAATAAACCGTGCAGCGCTGGCAGCGGCGACTTGTGCTATTGCAAGGCCCAAAGTCTCGAAAGCCAGTGCCAATGCGGGTGTGTGAAAATTGCCGGTTGAAAGCACCCGCTCTTCATCGATGACCACAAGCGGATTATCGGCCGCTGCATTCAGTTCGATTTCGACTGAACGCTTTGCTCCTTCCAGCGCCGTCGACAATGCACCATGGATTGAAGGAATGCAGCGCAGGCTTAAGGGATCCTGTATGGCAGGGCTGGTCGTATGTAATGCCGAACCATCAAGCAAGGCCGTCAGTTGTTCTGCTTCTTCGATTTGACCGCAGGCAGCCCGTGCACGTTGCAACGCCGGGGCGAGAATAAGTGGATTGCCACCCAAGCCTTCAAAACTCAAGGCAGCTGCCTGACGCTGAAAATCAAAAAGCGCCAATGCATCAAAGACAACAAGTGCGCCCTGCCCGACCGATACGGCTGAAGCATTAAGGAGCGAAAGCCCATCTTTCGGACCCAGCTGCGACGGGAGGAGACCGGCCAATTCAAGTGCAGACGCAGATGGGCAAACCTGCCCTTGATACTCTGAATGTCCCTCACCTATCATGCCCTGGGCAAGTGCCGATAATAGCACCAGATCACCTGCTCCAATCGATCCAATTGAGGGCATTACGGGGTGAACCTGTTTATTCAGCAGAGCGAGCAGATCTGTAAATACGGCAGGCGAAATGCCTGAACCTCCCGCAGCCAGCATGGAAAGTCGTGTGGCCATAACCGCCCGCGTCAGTTCGCGGGACAAGGGCGTGCCAGTTCCCATACCGCGACCACGCACCAATTGCTGTTGGAATCCCGTGATATCGCTGCTGACGGGTGTTTTAAGATTAGCGCCGAGGCCGGTGTTCAACCCATAAATCTGCTGCCCGGATGCGGCGGCCCTATCGAGTATAGCGCGCGCTTTTTCCAGCCGTTCATATACCTGCGATGCAATTTCCACGAACGCGTCGTTGCGTGCTATTGCCGCGATATCTGTAATGTTGGCTGGGCCGTTACCGAAGAGGATATTCATGCAAACCGCAATCGCTGGCCAATATTGGCTGTCTTGGCCTTTTCCAACATGGCATGGCCGAGTGCGATATCACTAAGTGACAAGCCTCGGTGCCAGAACAGAATGGTTTCCCCGTCGTTTTCCCGCCCGGATTTATGCCCGGCAACGATCTGCCCTAGTTCGGCGTGCAGAGTTTTTTCAGAAAGTTTTCCAGCTTCAACATGAGCCCGCAGCGAGCCGAATTTGCCGGCTTTGCACTGACCCCAATCATCGACGACCAGCTTATCCATTATATCTGTCAACGACAGTTCGACGGCACTCATCGTGCCATAGGGCACTACAAACGCTCCCTGCTTGATCCATTCGGTCTTCAGCATCGGCTCGGGAGATGGCAGACGCGAAGCTTCGACAATGATATCGGCGCCCTCAACACAGCTGCGCCAGTCATCGGTCACCACGATTTTCTTCCCGAGATCGTTCGACAACTTTTCCGCAAAAGTTTCCCGGCTTTCCGGGCGGCGCGAATGGACCCTGATCTCATCAAAATCATAGAGATGATTGAGCAGACGCACATTCCAGTAGGCCGTGCCGCGTGCGCCAATGTGCCCGAGAATTTTCGAGTTCTTTCGCGCCAGATGCTTGGCACCCAGTGCCGTAATTGCACCTGTTCGCATGTCGGTAATTGCCGTGGCATCGATAATGGCAAGCGGAACGCCGGTGCGAGGATCGAACAGATTAAGCACACCGAATTCCGAAGGATAGTTCCGCTTATAATTATCAACAAAGTCGCCAACGATCTTGACGCCGGCTAAATTCAAAGGTGCAACATACCCCCGTAACACATTGAAGTGACCATTAAAACTTGCATCCGGCTCGAGATGGACGCGCGGTTCGATAACAGTCTGATTGTTGCCTTGAGCAGTGAGAGATTTCTCGATGGCGCCCAGAATTTCAGCATCGGTAAGTGCCAGTGAGTCGATATCAAACGCGTTCAGATAATCGATGTAGACTGGTTTCATGTTTGTTTTTTTGGTCACACTGCACGCTCCGGAATACTGAGCCCGAGATTCCCACGTAGTGTCTTTCCTTCATATTCTGTACGAAAGAGACCACGTCGGCGAAGCTCGGGTAAAACCAAATCAATAAAATCCTTCAGCGCACCAGGGAAGTATGCGCCCATGATATTAAAGCCATCGGCAGCCTTGGCAAGAAAGCGCTCCTCCAACCTATCAGCGATCTGCATGGGCGTCCCAATCAACTGCCAATGACCGCGTGCGCCCGCGAATTTGCGGGCTGATTGCCGGATATTGAGGTTCTCCCGCCTTGCCTGATCGACAATCAACTGCTGACGACTCTGTATTCCGTCGGTCGCAGGCATTTCTGGCAAAGGTCCGTCGAGCGGGTATTGCGACAAATCTTTAATGCTCAGATAGCTGGCCAGCAGTGCGACGCCGACCTCATCTGGAATGAGGTCCTGCAGGGCCTCATATTTCGCCCTCGCCTCGCTCTGTGAATTCGCGACTATTGGAGAAATACCGGGAAGGATTTTGAGGTCGTCGGGCTTTCGACCGAACGCCGGCATCCGGGATTTAAGATCAGCGTAATAGGCCTGCGCTTCTTCGATCGTTTGCGCGGCAGTGAATACCACATCTGCTGTGCGCGCTGCCAGATTCTTACCCGCCTCCGATGCGCCAGCCTGTACCATAATCGGGCGTCCCTGCGGTGAGCGCTGGCTGTCCAAAATACCAGTTAGGGTGAAATGTTTGCCGTGATGGTCCACGGGATGAAGTTTAGCTGGATCGGCATAAACTCCGTCGCTGATGGTGTGTGCATCACTATCCACACCGTCCCACAACGCTGCTGCAGCACCGGCAAATTCTTCTGCCCTTTCATAGCGCTGCGCATGGGGCCTCAATCCGCTGGAAACAAAGTTTTCAGCTTCAAGTTCACTGGCAGACGTGACCAGGTTCCAGCCTGAGCGCCCGCCACTCAATTGATCTAGCGAAGCGAAGGCGCGTGCCAGACCGTAAGGCTCATTGTAGGTTGTCGATGCGGTGGCAACCAGCCCGATATGGGATGTATTGACCGCCAATGCAGCCAAAAGCGACAGCGGTTCGAACATTGTCGAGCGTGCCCCCTGACTTGCGAGATCAGGATCTCGCTCACGTATTGCCGCTGCATCCTCTACGAATACCATGTCAAATTTTGCAGCCTCTGCCATGCGCGCCAATTCGATGAAGTGGTCGATATTGACTCCCGCATTGGCGATTGCATCCGGATGCCGCCAGGCTGCGATGTGATGCCCTCCCGCCATCAGAAAGGCACCAAGTTTCATCTGCCCTGAATTCGTACCGGTCATGATGCTTGCTCCGTCATAGCAGTTGCCGGATGGGCAGGTCTTGGCAAACTCAGATGCTCGCGCAAAGTTTGTCCAGCATATTCTGAACGAAAAATGCTGCGTTTCTGGAGTTCGGGCACGACACTTTCAATGAATGGATCGCGGCCATTGGGCAGAAAGGGGGAAAGGCTGATGAAGCCCTCGACCAGTTCGCTCCACTTTTCCAATTGGTCAGCAATTGCCTGTGCAGTTCCGACCAATTCGATGCCGGAAGTTTGTTCGTTGACCTCGATCAAACCACTGAGCTCCTGCCGAAGCTTGTTTGCCTCATTCTTGGTCTCGCCAATATAGGGGACGATATTGACAAGGATTTTGATGTCGCTTCGTTTGCGTCCGGTTCGATCAAGGGCTTCGTGAAAGTTGGTGAGCGTCGATTTCAACTCTTCCGGACTACTTACATCCAGGAAAATCACTTCTGCCTTTTGCGCGGCAAGCTCTAGTGTCTGCGACCGTAACAGCGTAGCGACTACCGGTTTTGCCTGCGGTGATCGATTGACGTTGAGCGGGCCGCGAACCGTGAAATTTTCACCGACGTGGTTCAACACATGCATTTTCTGGGGCAGGAAAAACCGCCCCTCGTTCTTATCATAGACAAAAGCGTCGTCTTCCCAACTGTCCCACAATCTGCTTACGACGTCGATGTACTCGGCAGCTTTTGCCGAAGCTGATGCTGCGATATAATTCCACCCGGTGCGACCGTGACTGATCGTATCAAGTGAAGCAAATCGTCGCGCCAGATTATATGGCTCATGCTGATCCATAGCTGCACTGGCTATCAACCCGATTTTGCCTGCCATGGTCGCCAAAGCCGCAATCAGTGTCGTGGGTTCAAACGGAACGGTTTGGGCTGACAGGTTTTTAACTGGCCTATGGCCAAAATTGTCTGCAAAAAGAACAAAATCCAGTTTTGCATCCTGCGCCCGCTTCACCTGTTCCGAAATTCGATCGAACCGAAGCGCATTTACCGATCCATTTTTTTGCCATGCAGCAAGATGATGGCCGAACGGCGTAATGGAGGTTCCAAGATGCATCTTCGCGCTCCCTGCGCCGTCAAACTGAAAAGATGGCGTCGCGGCTAAGTTTACCCGTCACGGTGCCATGTTCGTCTATCACTGCAAGAACGTCGCTATTGGCGGCAACCATCAGTGCCAGCGCATCGCGTAGATTACTTGTTTGCCTGACGCTCCTTGCATTGTTTGACGGTGCGTCGCCATTCATGGCATCTGCGACAGTAAACAGGCTAAGCCGCTTGATCGCTCTGTCTATACCGACGAAATTTTCGACAAAAGCGTCTGCTGGATGTGACAGCACAGCGTCTGGCGTATCATATTGAACGATCTTGCCATCTTTCATGATGGCGATGCGATCGCCTAGCCGGATCGCTTCGTCAAGATCATGCGTCACAAGTACGACCGTCTTTTTCACCCGCTGCAATATCTGGCGAAACTCGGCTTGCAGCCTTGTGCGAGCAATCGGGTCAATCGCCCCGAAAGGTTCGTCCATCAGCAGGACGGGAGGATCGGCAGCTAGAGCGCGCGCCACACCGATACGCTGACGTTGTCCGCCGGAAAGTTGGCGGGGATAGCGCTTTAGCATTTCGTTAGGATCGAGACCGACCAGATGAAGCAGTTCTTCTGTGCGGCTTTTGATCCTAGCGTCTTCCCAGCCAAGCAATTTGGGCACCGCCGCAATATTTTGCGCTATGGTCATGTGCGGAAACAGGCCGACCTGCTGAATCACATATCCAATATGCCTGCGCAGTTGTACGGGATCAACCTTGGTCACATCCTCGCCGTTGACGATGATCTTGCCTTCGGTCGGATCAATGAGGCGATTGATCATCCGCATTGTCGTCGTCTTGCCGCAACCTGATGGTCCGATAAGCGCAGTGGTTGTGCCCTCGGGCACAGCAATTGATAGATCGTCAACCGAGGCAGGCCCGCCATCGGTGTAGCGTTTGGTGACGTGTTCCATGTTAATCATGCGGCCGATCTTTCTGAAAAGAAAACTTTCTCGGCAAGGCCAAGGATGAACTCGGTACCAAGTGCCAAAAGTGCGATTGGAATCGCTCCGACGAGCAGCCGCGACATATCCATCATGCTGATACCAACAGCGATAAAATCGCCAAGGCCGCCTCCGCCAATGAATGGCGCGAGTGTTGCTCCTGCCAGCACCTGAACGGCAGCAGTACGTGCTCCAGCAAACATGGCTGGCGCCGCAAGCGGAATACGGATTTTCCGCAGAACCTGCCCGCGGCTCATGCCCATCCCGATTGCAGCTTCGATCGCATCCGGATCGACATCCCGTAATCCGATAAAGGCATTGAGCAGAATTGGCGGAAGGGCAAGTACCGTCAGTGCGACAATGGAAGGCAAAAGCCCGATACCCAGCAAAGGCATCATGATCGCAAGAATGGCAAGGCTCGGCACCGTGCGCAGAGCGTTGACGATATTGATTACGCTGAAGGCGAGATTACTGCGGTTGATAATCAGGATCGCCAACGGAAGCCCAATAGCGAGCGCAATTGCAAGAGAAACACCCGACATAACGAGGTGGCGACCCAGCGCCTGATAGAACTCAGGCTGATGTTCGATTATCCAGGTAAAGGCAGTGCTTAACATGCTGTCACCGCCCTCTTGCCATCAGTTTTTCGGCCTGGCTGAAGACAACATCGAAAAACGTAGCCATCAGAGCGGTCAGTATGCCACCAACGAGAATTTTCTCGGTGTATTCCTGATCTATTCCCGTGAGAATGATAGTGCCGAGACCTCCGCCATCAATGAATGCGGCAACAGTCGCGATTCCTATCACTGTTACAAGCGCAATACGAATGCCGGAAATTATAAGCGGCATTGCAAGGGGCAACTCGATCTGAACCAACCGCTGCCACGCGCTGTATCCCATACCATCTGCGGCATCCAGTACGTCGGCGGGAACACCACGTAAGCCCGTCACGACATTGCGCAACAGGATGAGCAAACAATAAGATGATAGACCGACCAGTGCCGGTTTTGTGCCAAGCCCCAACCACGGTATGAGCAAGGCAAACAGGGCAAGGCTCGGAATGACAAAGATGATACCGGTAATCGTCAGCACGACCGCATAAAGTTTTTGCCGGCGCGCGCAGATGACGCCGAGTACCAGCGCGATTATCAGTCCGATGAGAACCGCAGAAACGGACAGGAACAGATGCTGCCAGGTTGCGGTCAGTATTTCAGGAATGTTTTTAGGAGCCCAATTCAAAGGTGTTTCCTGTATTGCCGGTTCTGCAATGAACCAGCGGAGATGCAATCATCTCCGCTGGTTCCTATCGCATGGTCGCTGCAGCTTTTGGTTCCTTTTAGGCCAATCAGATACCTTTTTCCTTCAGGAATTCGGCTGCTACTTCCTTCGGTTCCTTTTTGTCACGCTCTACCGCTGCGTTCAGTGCGCGCATGTTTTCATTGTTAAGGAGCGGGCTGATCTTGTTCAGCACTTCAGCAATCTTTGGATTCTTGGCCAAAGTATCCTGCCGAACGACCGGCACCAGATAGTAGGGAGGGAAAAGATGTTTGTCGTCATCGAGCACGACAAGCTTGCTGTCGGCGATCTGCCAGTCGGTGCTGAATCCATAGGAAACATCGATATCACCGCTCGTAAGTGCGCTGTAGCGGATACCGAGCTTGGCGAAGATGCGGAAGTCCTTGAACTGGATGCCGTAAGTTTGCTTCAGGCCTGGCAATCCATCCTTGCGCTCGCCGAAACCACCCTCTGCGCCGAATGACAAATCTTTGGACGCCGGACCGAGATCAGTCAGCGTCTTGAGCTTGTATTTCTCGGCAGTTTCAGGAAGCGTGATAATCGCATAGCCATTGTTGATCTGCGTGGGATAGAGAAGTGTCAGCTGCAGGTTTTTCTCGTAGTAGTCTTTGACTTCCTTGTAGATTTTATCGGCGGTCCCCGACAAATCCCCTTTAACAACTGAAGCCAGAGCCGTGCCGGTATATTCCGGATATAGATCGATTTCACCGCTGGTCAGCGCTGAATTAGCAATCAACGTAGCGCCAAGGTTCAACCTGCGCTCCACCGTGAGCCCCGCCTTTTCCAAAGCCTGCGCGTAGATTTCGGCAACGACGAATTGTTCCGTGAAATTTTTGCTGCCAATCTTAACCGTTTGGGCAAAACCAGAAGTCGCTCCAGCGAGCGTTATAAGAGCGCCCAGACCAAGCGCAGCGATGCTTTTCAAGATCATGATTTTTCCCAAGAGCTTCGTAAGATCTCGACGTATCTTACTGGTTTAACTGATTATTTTTCATGCTATCAATCTTATCGACTAGTTTCGTAGAATGGTTTCCCATTTTCGCCCCTATAAGTAGAAATTATTTACTAGTGGATTGCAACCGTCGTTCAGACCATTGCTGTCATGTTGCGGCAACAGGATCGACCTGCCGATCTCGCGTTAACCCTTCACTGCGCCGGCGGTCAGACCCGATACAATTTTGCGTTGGAAAATCAGAACCAGAATGAGAAGCGGAAGCGTAACCGTTACAGAAGCCGCCATTATCTGACCGAACGGATATTCGTAACGGCTGCTACCGGTAAGCAGACCCATAGCGACAGGGACCGTGCGGTTCTCATCGGTGAGAATGAACGTCAAGGCAAACAGAAACTCATTCCACGAAAGAATAAAGGCAAGCAAGCCTGTGCTGGCAATGGCCGGCCCCATAAGTGGTAGGAGGACATGGGTGAGTATCCTCAGACGGGAGCATCCGTCAATTAGCGCAGCCTCCTCGAGTTCTTGCGGCAGATCTCGAATGAAACTTGTCAGAACCCACGTCGTAAATGGCAACACCAACAAGAGATAGGAGAAGACAAGTGCCGTCGGTCGATTGTAAAGACCGAGCCATCCGATAACCTCGAACATTCCGGACAAGACAACAACCTGCGGGAAAACTGAAATCATCAGCACGCAGATCAGAATGATACGGGAAAACCGAAAATTCATCCGCCCCAATGCATATGCCGCCAAGATACTGATGACTAGAGAGATCACGCTGCTGGTAAAGGCGACAAAAGCTGAGTTGACGATTGCACCAATAAAGATCGGGTTGTGATAAAGGGTGATGTAGTTACTGAAATCCAGCGAGGGCAGCAAACTGAAAGAATAAAGATCTTCGCGCGATTTTGTAGAGGAAATAATAGCCCAATAATAAGGGAATAACATGTAAACGAGCACCAGCGCTACACCCGCATAAAGCCCGGCACGTTTGGCAATGCGTAATTTTCGATAGGTGCTGTTGGAATAATGTCTTGAACCTCCCGCCATCGGTCAACCCGTATTCCGGTCGAGTCTGAGAATGCTCACCATAGCGATCGCAATCAGCCCTATTATAAGAAACACCCAAGTTGAAGCGGCGGAACCTACACCCAGGTCCTGAAAGCTGATCAGTTGATCCCGCGCATAGATTGACATTGTCATCGCCTTCTCATTGTTGGCGGCAAGGACATAACTCAGATCAAACATCCGCAGCGCATCGAGTGTCCGGAAAAGAACGGCTACTCCAATGGCGGGTGTCGCCAGCGGCAAGGTGATCGACCACAGACGCTTCCATGCAGGCACTCCGGAAACCTCAGCCGCTTCGTGGATTTCTTCCGGTATCAACTGTAAACCAGCAAGAATAAGCAGAACCATGAAGGGCGTCGTGACCCATACGTCGATGAAGATAACCGTGCCGAGGATAAGGGACGGATCAGCTGTCCATGCGATGCCCTTTTCAAGGAAGCCTAGCCAGATCAAGCCCTTGTTGATAAGGCCAAATTGATCATTGAACATCCACTCCCAAATCTTCGCGGATACGACCATCGGCATGGCCCATGGAACCAATATAGCGGCCCGCACCAGCCCGCGCCCGACGAAGACGCGATGCAACAGCAAGGCGATCGCAAAACCAAGCAGGGTCTCCAACGCCACCGAGATAGACGTGAAAACAAGCGTATTACGTACGGCCCCCCAGAAAATGGAGTCTTCCCAAACGGTAATAAAGTTCTGGAAGCCGACAAAATTATAATCTGCAGGATTATCGAGAAAGGCATCGGTGAAAGAGAAATACATGTTCCGTGCCAGCGGCCATGCGGCAACAGCCGCAAGTGCCAGCAGAAGTGGCAGGAGAAAAAACCAGGCTATGGTTGTTTCCCTGTTCTTCATTGACTTATTCCGACTGCTGGTTTCAGAACGGGTCCGACGTCCAGGCACTGGTCTTTATCATCGAAAAGATAGATATCCTCGGGCTTCCATCTCAAGCCAACCTTCGATCCTGAAGCACATGCCGGAATGGCGCCTCCTGAGCGAACTGTCCAGATCGTCTCATCGCTCAAGCGTATATAGGCGATCTGTTCGTAACCAAGGTCCTCAACACGTTCAAAGATGCCCTTTATGCAACGGCCCGAGTCTGCGGAGATTATTTCCAAGGATTCTGGACGAAGTCCAAGTGTAACTGGTTTTTTTTCATGCCGCTGATCCAGTTCAAGCTCGAATCCGCCGGGGCCGGTTATCCAACCTTGGGATTCACTGACAGACGCAAAGTTCATGCGAGGGCTACCAAGGAAACCTGCAACGAACTTGTTTGCCGGATGATCATAAAGCTGACGGGGCGTTCCAACCTGTTCAATGCGCCCGTGATTGAGGATGACGATCCGATCGGCGAGTGTCATGGCCTCAGTCTGATCATGCGTAACGTAAATCATCGTGGCACTGACTTCGGCATGCAGTTTGGCGATTTCGAAACGCATCTCCATTCGCAAATCAGCATCAAGATTGGAAAGGGGTTCATCAAAGAGGAATAGTTTTGGCTGACTGACCAGAGCCCGTCCTATCGCAACGCGTTGGCGCTGCCCGCCTGAAAGCTGCTTTGGCTTACGATCGAGCAGATGGCCGATTTTCAACATATCAGCGACCTTGGCCAACCGCCGACCGATCTCTAGCTTGGTCATTCGCGCTGTTTCCAGGGCGAAACTGATGTTACGAGCTACATTCATGTGAGGATAGAGGGCATAGGATTGAAAAACGAACGCAACGCCGCGTTTTGACGCTGGTACGTCCGTAACTTCTTCTCCATCGATGGAGACGGTCCCTTGCGAGACAGGAACCAACCCCGCGACGACACGCAGCAAGGTTGATTTGCCGCAGCCTGATGGCCCCACGAAGACCACGAATTCTCCATCTTCAATGTCGAGGTCGATCGACCGGAGCACATCAAAAGCTCCAAAGCTCTTGCTGACTTCTTTCAGTGTGACGGAGGCCATGATGTTGCCCTTGCCTTAACCTGTAACTTGCAATGCGTGAGCTTTGGTGAACGAGAAGGCGCCTGAGGGTATTATCCGCAGGCGGCTTTGCTTCAGTTGGCTTTTACGTCGCGCTTCAGCTTCTTTTCAAGCTGCGCAACTTCCTCTGCCACATCGCCGGTCCCGGAGATTATATCATGGACCGCGCGATAGAAGGTGCGCGAAACCCGATTATAGTTCTTTCCGGTCGCCGCAGATGGCCTAGCAACGGATTCTTCGAAAGCCGCTTTCGCCATGGGCATGAACGGTATTTTGGCGAGAACATCAGCGTCAGTGTAGAGCGCTTCAACCGTAGGGTTGTATCCGCCCTTTATTGCTCGCATTTTCTGGTCCTCAAGGCCCACCATATACCTCAATAGTTCTGCAGCTTTCTCTTGCTTTGCCGAATATTTCGACACGGCCAGATAGGCTGTACCAAGAGCACCGCTTGATTTTTGCCCATCTGCCCCGATCGGCAATGCAGACACGCCAACCTTATCAACCAACTTGCCACCCTGCGCCTGAGATGTGCCCCAGACATAAGGCCAGTTGCGGTGGAATACGGCATTGCCACTTTCGAAGAGCGCGCGCGAACTCTCTTCATCGTAGTTCAAGACACCCTTTGGAGAAATCGTATCAATCCAGCCCCGCGCCCGTGTGAGTGCGGCAACGGTCGCTGGATTGTTGATTGTCACCTCTCCTTTGTCGGAAAGAATGGTACCGCCACCGCCTGCGGCGATCCATTCCACGGCGTCACAGGTAAGCCCCTCATAGCTGCGGCCCTGCCAGGCGTAACCCCACATATCGGCATTGCCAGCCTTGCGCTCACCGTCCTGAATTTCCTTGGCGGTTGCTGTTAGCTCATCCCAGGTCTTCGGTGCCTGCTTGCCATATTTTTCCAGCAGATCCTTTCGATAGAACATCAGACCGGTATCAATGTAGAAGGGCATGGCAACAAGCTTGTCATCGATACGGGCGGCATCTGTCGCCGACGCAAAATGAGCCTTTACCTCTGCCTCGGGAACAAGCGAGACAAGGTCCGAGAAGTGATCCTTCATCATGCCCAACCAAATCACATCCACATAGAGCAGATCGACATCAGCCGATTTGGAAGCGAATAATTGCTGATAGATCGGAATGGCGTCATCGAGATTTTGCGGTGTGCGATTGATCTTGACTTCGTTACCCGAGGATTTTGCCCATTTTTGAGCCCCTTCTTCGCAAAGCTCATAATCCGTGGCCGAGCAGAACATCGATATGGTTTCTGCCTTGGCTGGTAACGCCACTGCAACTGTTAAAAAAGCGAGGCCTGCAAGCAGTTTATGTTTGTATCCCATCATCGTTCCCTTTTTTTCCTGATTGATTGGAGTCATCAGTCGGCGGCGCTGCGCCGCCGGTATCGGTCAAGATCGGAAAGATATGGCAGGTTCCTGCCACCATATCCGGTTACTGCAAGCGAGCCGCAAATCACTGCCACTTCCAGGGCCGAGATAAAGTCCGGCTCGTGCAGCAGACCGTGAACAAACCCTGCGTTGAAAGAGTCCCCGGCTCCAGTCGTGTCGAAAACATCGACCGACAAAGCAGGAAGCCGGTAGACACGGCCATTATCGCTGGCGATAACACCTTCCGCTCCACGCTTGATCACGACGGTGCTGCAGTATCGGGTAAGAACGCCGAGCGCGATTTCGACGTCGGTTTCCCCGGTGAGCGCCTTGGCTTCTGTTTCGTTGGGCAGGAACACATCGATCTGTCGCAAAGCCTCAATCAGGCCAGGCTCCGACAAATCCATATCTATGTGCTGGCAGTCCGAACAGATTCTTATGCCGAGATTACGAGCCGCATTGATAAGTGCCTTGCGCTCATTATCAAGCGAGAAGCCCTGCAGTAGAAGTACGTTTGGCCGGATTCGTTCAAGATCAGCCGGTGTCGGGCTGGGATCACGATCTTCGCTGTAACTGATGAATCCGCGATCATCGGTAAACGAAAAAGCCGAGCTCAGCCGCCGCCAAGGCTTGCCCAGTTGGATAAATAAGCCATCGTCAATACTCTCTTTTCGAGCCTCTTCCATGATCATACGACTGAAGATGTCGTTACCGAAAGCACACCACCATCCGGCATTTGTCCCAAGACGCGTCAGTGCCAAGGCTGTTGAAAATGCGGCACCCGGCACCCAATCAAATTCCTGAGCCCAAAGATCCGCGCCCATTCGAGGGATATCCGGCAGACCACGAAAAACGAGATCGAAATAATATTCGCCAACGACCATCACTTCGTAGCTTGATCGCGTGGTATTTATCATTTCCATACTCCTGCATATGGCGCATGAGCGGCAAGGTATTCGTCGACCAATGGAACTGCACGCGAATAGGACAGCACAAGCGGATGGGCCATCAAAGCTTCAACGGCAACATCGCGGCTTCGCTCGCGAATTGCCTTTACAGCCAGACGTTCATAGTGCTTGACGCTTTGAACAAGCTGAAATTGTGAATCCGGCATCTTGCCGATATGCAAAGGGCGAATTCCCTCCTTGTCAACGACGCAGCTTACTTCGACAACATCGTCGGAGCGCAGACCGTCTATTGATCCCTCATTGCGGACGTTGAGGCCGCTGTAGCAAGGCTTTCCTGTTTGCAGCGCATCCACAAGATTAAGCGCAACTCCAGCGTAACCCTCGCCTTCTTCCGAATTGCCCTCATGGCTGCCGGTATCGATCAGGCTATCAGCTTCTTCCATGGTTGGAGCATCTTCGAGCGCATAATGCATATAGGTTGAGCTACGACGGCGCTCATAGGCGTAATAGCGGTTCAGTGCCTCCTGCGCATTCTTCTCAAGGTCGATTGAGCCAAGCGTCTCGATCAATGTCCGATTGAGATCTTTGACTTCCTCGCCGCGGGTACGGACGTCGGATTTCAATGCGGCCACGGCTCTTTCGGCATAGTAGTAGTAGTAGAGATATTCATTGATCCAGTTTCGCTGCCGGCGGATAATCTTCGGATCAAACATCCGTTGCGACGTCGCCTTTAAAAAACGATCGTCATCCAGCAAGGCCTGCAGAACCTCTTGCCCGTTTATGCTTGCGCTTCGCGTAAACGAGAGATGATTGAGGCCTGCCACTTCTGCGTGCACATCGTTTTGTGGAACCTTGAACCACTTCGCCAAGGCTTCCTGCGCGCCGTTGGCGCCATCACAAATGCCGACCGTGCGATGAAAGCCTTCATCCTGAAGTGCTTGCGCAACAAGACCAGCCGGATTTGTGAAATTAAAGAGCCAGGCATCCGGACTGACTTTCTTTAAAAGCCTCGCATATTCCAAAATTACCGGAATGCTGCGCAGAGCCATGGCGAATCCGCCTGGCCCGGTTGTTTCCTGTCCCAGTACGCCGTGTGAGAGGGCAATCCGCTCATCCTTGATCCGGCCTTCTTCGTCGCCAGGGCGAACGGTTGTAACAACATAATCTGCACCCTCCAGCGCTTTTTCAGCACTGGTGGTCAGGGAGATTTTCACGGGGGATTGGTTCCGACGACCCAATTCCTGACTGATACGCCCGAACAGTTCGAGCTTCTTCTCGTTGATATCCAGCAGGCAAATTTCCTTCAGCCCGCTCTGTTCTGCCCGGCGAAGGGCCGACCCAACAAACAATGGCGCTCTCACTCCGCCGCCGCCAACCAAAGTCAACTTCATGAATTGCTCCAATGCTCACGCTGTGCTATTGCTACTGGTCATAACCAGTTATGTCAACATGGTCGAAACATATTATATTCAGTAGCCTCGACAACAGGCGTAGCAATCTGGCACATAGCTCAGGCACCAAAAAAGCGGGTGAAGATTTGAAATGAGTGAAGCACACCGGAGTGGCCGAACAAATTCGGTCGATAGAAACCACCCCGACCCGCTCTATCTCCAATTGCGGACTGTCCTCAAGAATATGATCGACAGTGGAAAACTCTCGGTCAACGACAAACTGCCATCCGAGCGCGAACTTGTGGCATTGTACGGTGTAAGCAGGATTACCGTTCGGCAAGCAGTGAAGGATCTCGAGAATCTCGGCTTTCTGCAAACTCGGGCGGGCAAAGGTATTTACGTTACCGAGCCTCAGCCGACCTATGAAATTGAGATCGTACGGAGCTTTACCGAAACTGCCGAGGCGAATAATCGCAAGCCTGGCATGAAATTACTCGCCGCAGACATTATTCGAGGCGAGGCAGATATTACACGTCCGCTTGGACTTCCTTCAGGTTCAAACGTTGTTTTCATTGAGCGGCTGCGTTTCCTTGATGATTTGCCGGTTGTCGTTCAGCGCGATTGGTTTGCCGAGGCACTGACTCCAGACATTTTGAATATAGACTGGAGCACCGGAAACAGGTCACTCTATGCCGAGTTCAAAGATCGCTATGGGGTCATTCCCGCGCGTGGTCAATCAACGCTAAGTGCCCGTCTCGCGACAGAGCCTGAGGCAGGGTTTCTGCAACTTGATCTTCCTGCAGCTGTTCTTACTCTTGATCAGATTGCCTACGATAGCGAATATCGCCCGGTGAATGTCAGTTCAATGGCTTATCACCCTGTCCGTTACCCGTTATCGTTGACTCAATCTCGCAGGCGCAGCTGATTCCAACCAAGCGCTTTTCCAAGGGTATTGCCGATGACTATTACTCAAGCTCCCTGGCTGATTATTGGTCAAGAATTAACCCAGGCCTTATCGCGAATAGACGCAAACTCATTTGACGGTCTGGCACAGATCTTCAAAAATTCGGAACGCCGCTGGTTTTTTGCCGGACAAGGTCGCTCCGGTTTGTCTGCACAAATGGCTGCTATGCGCTTCATGCACACCGGGCGCAAGGTCCACTTTGTGGGCGAAGCATCTGCACCATCGATTCGAAGAAATGACGGACTGCTGATCCTGTCGGCTTCGGGCCAGACACCCACCAATTTGCGTTTTGCCCGGACAGCCAAGTTGGAGGGAGCGACCGTTGTTGCACTCACCGGGCAAATGGGCAGCCCACTAGCCGAGATCGCGGACTTCGCATTGCACGTACCCGCAGATGCGACTGCCCAGTTTGGCGGAAGCCTTTTCGAACAGTGCAGCCTGATCATGCTCGACAGCCTTATATTTCGGCTAACAGCTGGCATCCCGGACGTGCATAAAGCCATGCAGTACCGTCATACGAATCTGCAATAGCGCTCCAGAAGAATGCATCCAGCTCGGAGCGTTTTTCTAAGTGTGAGGCTGGCGACAACAGCCCGAACGAAAAATTATCAGTGCGGGGCCATACCGCCATGGCAAAGAGCGATTGTCCTCAAGCGGGAACGAAAGCGGCTGGAATCCTGTTTAATCCCGGCTGACAAATTTGTTGAACCGACTCTGAGCGCCATCATCAGTCTCTTCCTGATGAAGAAATGCCAATTTGCTGTTATCGAAAATCTCGAAAAACTCCACCCAGTCAATTCTTTCAAGGTTTTCTTCCGGTTCGCCGAAGTCGATGCGCAAAATTCCACCTTTTCCCTGGGTCCGAACAACGGAAGGCCTGCCATTGCGCGCTTCTGCCCACTTGCGGATTTTATCGTGATTGGTTGTGCTGCTCGAATTGCTCATCTAAATCTCCTCTCGCCTTGACCACGCTGATAAAGCGAAATGCCAGAGACGGACGCTAGTTCCATAAATCGACGAAACTCATCCTCGTCAAATCAGCTTTGGACACGAAACCTGTGCCGATATCCAAAGGAGATTTCCGGGGCCAGGCCTTATCGGGTCGTTAGAAAGCAAGACCTTGGCAATTTGAAACAAAGCCAGCATTTCTGTGATTTGGGTTCTGGGAATGCGCCCGGGGGATCGCCGCATCTCGCATCATGCAATACCCGATTTGCGAATTGATTGGAGCAGCAGCATTGGATCCAGGGATCACTGCCAGCGCCAGAGCAAAAACATGCCAAGAGGAGTGGCTATTGCCATCAGTTAATCGTTCGGGTCGACGCAGTGGCGCCCCAGGCAACCCCTCACAGAGCTTGGTTCTGCAAGACATTTCGATCGTTCGCGTCGGCCAATCGCACACCATCATGCCCAAACTAAATGGTTACGACGGACGCATCAGGACGCCCCTCAAAACCGTCTGTGTGATCGTCTTTGCAGCCATGTCGTAGTCCACGGCATTCAGCTCCCTCACATTGAGCGCATCGCAGGCCAATGCCTCGAATTCGGCGTAGAATTGCGTTACTGACCACAACAGAATGAACAGGTGGCGGGCATCGATTTTCTCGATCTTTCCAGCCGCCGCCCATGCATCAATTACCCTTGCCTTCTCGGACGTAACGGTGCGCATGTGATCGCGGGCTGCTATAGAAAGGTGTTCGGCTCCCTGCAGTATCTCATTTGCGAAAAGGCGCGTCTCGGCGGCATTCTCCCTGGCGTTATCCAGCTTTGCGCGAACATAGGCCTCAATCGCATCGCCGGGTTCACGATCGGCGGAAATATGCCGAAACGCATCATCCCAACTGTGGATCAGGTGATCAATGGCAGCATTGTAGATTTCCTCTTTGGACGAGAAATAATAATAGACATTGCCCTTGGGCAGCCCCGAAGCCTTGGCGATCTCAACGATGCGCGCACCATCAAGACCTTTGCGCGAGAAGATCTCGACGGCCGCGGTTAGGATCTTGAGCACATTCCGCGCTCTAATCGGCTCATCCGACGCGGCTTGCGCGGCAAGCCCTTTTTCAGCGGCGGTATGAGTTGCGCTAAGTTCTTCTACCATTGCTATCCCGTTATTTTCCATAAGGTTTTGTCCGAATATTCGTCCACGTCAACACTCCTTTATGATTCGGAGGCACGTCAGACCCATTGAAGGGCCGCAAAGAATCGTAGCGCCAATAAAAAAGAAGTTGACAATTTGGTCAAGTTTTTTCATGAAAAGCTGACAAAACGGTCAGGTTCTTGGAAAATCAGCTAGAGCCGACCAGTCGGGGGACGAGGGAATGCCAATATCGTTAAGGGTCGCCATGGAGGAATTCCTGTCAGATTGGTCCGCGGACCTGACTGCACCATGGCGCTCGCTTATCGGGCATGCAGGGCCTGACATCGAAGCGATAGCGCCTGAACTCGAACTGGAGGTCTGGGAGCCGATTTTCCCCGTTCGTCTCGGCAAGCATTTTCCGGGAATGCCTGCCGGCGCACACTGCCTGAGGGCGTTTGAAGGAATTAAACCAGACGACGTTCATTGTGTCATTCTGGGTCAGGACCCCTACCCCGAGCCGGGGTTTGCTACCGGACGTGCCTTTGAAGCCGGGAATCTTGCGAGTTGGAACGAACTTAACAAGATGTTTTCCAAGAGTATTCGGGCCTATATGCAGATGATCGTGGCGGCGCGAACCGGCGATCTATCTTACGCCCACAGCTTCGAAGAATGGCCGAAAACGCTTGCCGCCATGGAAAGCGGTACGGTCGACATCGAACATCCATCCGCCGTCGCGGACCGCTGGGTCTCAAACGGCGTTCTGCTTTTGAATGCCTCGCTGACACTCACCCGTTTCAAGGTGAATATGGATGAGCATCAGACGAAGGGCCATCTGCGACTCTGGCATCCGCTGATCGTGGAAACCCTGCGTGTCCTTGCCTCCCAGGGCAAGCCGCTGGTGTTCCTCGGTTTTGGTGGCGCCGCTGCAGACGCACTGGCAGACGCTGGCATTGACGAGTCTGCCAATGGGAATCTTCGCTGCATCTTGCGGGAACATCCAGCCTATGCCGATGCCGTTCTTTCCAGACCCAATCCATTCATTCTCTGCAACGACTCTTTGAAGGAGATGGGCGCTCGTCCCATCGCGTGGTAACCATGGTGTCAACGAAAACATTCGATTTCATAATCATAGGCGCCGGTTCGGCAGGCTGCGTCCTGGCAAACCGCCTGTCCGCAGATCCCACCAACAAGGTGCTTTTGCTTGAAGCGGGTGGACGGGATCTCAACCCATTGTTTCGGCTGCCCATGCTTATGGGCAAGCTGTTTCATTCGGGCATCTATAACTGGCACTATCACACTGAGCCGGAGCGGCATCTGAACGGACGCTCTCTCTATTGGCCTCGTGGCAAAGTACTTGGCGGAACATCCACGATCAATGGCATGATCTATGTTCGCGGCAACCGTCACGACTATGATCGCTGGGCGCAGATTGGCGCAGCGGGATGGTCATACGATGAAGTACTGCCGGCATTCCTCCGCTCCGAGAACCACGTGCAACGCAATGGCGCCTACCACAATTCCGAAGGTGAACTGACGGTCTGCCGGGCACGCGGCTGGAACAGCCTGCTGGATGTTTTCAACGAGGCAGGCGGACAGGCCGGATATCCTCACAATGACGATTTCAACGGTGGCGAACAGGAAGGTTTCGGTCGCTATGACTTCACCATCGCCAAGGGCAAACGCTGCTCGGCGGCTTATGCCTTTCTGCGCCCAGCCAGGAAACGCTCGAACCTGACGATCATTTCGCGCGCACATGCAAGGCGTATCCTCATCGAAAATGGCCGGGCTATCGGCGTCGAGTTCACTCGGAAAGGCAATATTTCGCAAGTCTATGCAGACCGTGAGGTGATCCTGTCTGCCGGTGTCGTTAACTCACCGCAAATTCTCATGCTGTCGGGAATCGGCGCGGCGGACGAACTTGCGCAGCATAATATTTCGGTCGTCCAGGACCTTCCCGGTGTAGGCAAAAACCTTCAGGATCATGTTGATTGCGTCATGTCCTATGAGTGCCGGGAGCCGGTCACACTCTATTCGGACCTGCGCGCCGACAAGCTTACCTGGTCGGTGATCCAGGGCATGCTGTTTGGAAAAGGAATCGCGACGACTTTTCCATATGAAGCCGGTGCTTTCGTCAAATCGCGCCAAGACCTGGTTGCACCCGATATCCAGCTTCACTTCATGCCGGCACTTGAAAAAACCGCGAACCTGCATTTTCCAAATCCGTTCAAGAAAGAGCGGGTGGAGGCCAATCATGGCTTTTCATTGCGCGTTGGTCCGGTCAATCCAGAGAGCCGTGGCGAGATCAGGCTGCGCTCGGCCGATCCGATGGACAGGCCATGCATCACAGCGAACTATCTGCAAACAGAATTTGATATTCGAACGATGATCAATGCGATCCGCATGACGCGGGATATTATCAAGCAAGCTGCTTTCGATAAGTATCGCGGCAAGGAACTTGCCCCCGGTCCCGCCGTCGAAAGCGACGCGGAAATGATCAGGTGGCTGCGCGCCAATGCCATGACGACGTTTCATCCGGTCGGCACCTGCAAGATGGGCCATGACCAAATGGCTGTCGTCGACTCTCGATTAAAAGTTCACGGCGTAAAGGGCCTGCGCATCGCGGATGCTTCGATCATGCCAATTATTTCGAGCGGCAACACGAACGCCCCTGCGATCATGATCGGGGAGCGGGCCGCTGAATTCATTCTCAAGGAGCCATCCATATGATCGTCGAACATCGCACCTATACATTCCGCCCTGGAACAGTCGATGGCTGGCTAAAAAAATACGAAACCGAGGGCCTGCCGATCCAGAAGCGGCACTTGAACACCTTCCTCGGCCTCTATGTCAGCGAGATCGGCCATCTGCACAAGACAGTTTTGATGTGGCGCTATGACAGTCTCGCCGACCGGGAGGCAAGACGGGCAGCCATGTATGCTGACCCGGATTGGCAGGCATTCATCTCCGCAGTCTGGTCTCTCGACGCCATTCAGAGTCAGGACGTGATGATCATGAATCCGGCACCATTTTCTCCCGGCGCCTGAGACGGGGGATGTCTGAAGTGAGAAGGGTGCACAATCCTGGACCCCGATGACGACCGGGCGGCAAACGAAGCCGCTCCAATTAGAAGTTGCTGATATACAACCTCCAGAGCAAGGAAACGGGAACATGACAAAGACTTCGAATGAAATGAATATGCTACACCGTCCTGTCGGCCGTCGCACATTACTCAAAGCTTCGGCAGGATTGGCCGCCATTGCAGTTACAGGGGGGCAATTGACAGGCGCCGCACGCGCTGCGAGCGGCCTCGTTGCGCTTGTTCACACGCAAGCGGCGGGTGATGCCGGTCCCGTGGACTCGATGATCGCCAGGCTCACACAACTCTCCAAAGAGTTGGGCTTCCAATATCGCGCCGTATACGCTCAGGACCCCGCGACCTATGAGACCATTTTCCGCACTCTCGGCGATGCTGGCGCGACGGTGATTGTTTCGACCTTCAATGAGGTGGCTGAACCCTTCAAAGCGCTTGCTCCATCCTACCCCGATACCAAGTGGATTCAACTTTTCGCAGATCCTTTCGAGCCAGCAATCCCCAATGTCGTGACGGTATCCTATGATTACTATCTGGGCTGCTATCTCTCCGGCATTTTTGCTGCACGTGTGAGCAAGTCGGGCAAGCTTGGTTTCATCGGTGGCGTATCCATTCCGCCAATCAATGCCGATTATAATGCATTCAAGTCGGGTGCCCTGTCGGTGCGTCCGGATGCATCTGTCAAAATCGCTTTTGCAGGATCTTTTCAAGACCCGGCAAAGGGTCAGGAGATCGCGACACAGATGTATTCAAGTGGCATCGACTTCATCCAGACTGATGCAGCAGCAACGGATTTCGGTATCATTGCCGCAGCAAAAGAGACGGAAGGTCGTCTGGTGAGCGTCCTTGATCCCGCTCAATTCCCTCAAGGTCCCAAATCCGTAATTTCAATCGTCGGCCTCGACTTCGGAACCTCGCTCTATAACGAGGTAAAGAAGGCATTTGGCAGCGAATTTGCCGGCGGAACCCACGAGCATACCGGTTTGGGAACAGGCGTTATTGACTTCATCCCGTCGCCGCTCTTCGCCGAACAGGGACCGGCTGACATTGTTGCCAAGGCAAAGGAAGCAGAGCCTGAAATTGCAGCCGCACGAGCAGCAATTCTCAACGGATCACTGAAGGTTCCGTTCAATACAAAGCTGTGAACTTTGACTGGATCAAGCCGCGATGACAAAACTTAGCCCCCCAATATTTGAATGTCGCGACGTGACCGTTCGCTATGGCCATGTCCTCGCGCTCTCTAATGTCGGAGCCGTTTTTGAACGTGGCATGATCCACGCAGTAGTCGGCCAGAATGGCGCGGGCAAGACGACGTTTGCCCGCGTCCTGGCCGGTCTGGTTCGCCTTGCATCGGGTGAGATCAAGATCGACGGTCGCCCGCTTGCAGGCGGCAGCGTCAGGGATGCCCGGCGTTCGGGTGTTGAACTCGTCCACCAGAGCTTCGCGCTACCGCCTTCTTTCACGGTGGCCGAGGCAATGCAGTTTGGCGCGCAAGGCGGAAGATTCTTTACAAAGGCAAAACTTGAAAAGCGGTGGCAGCTCCACCTCGACGCGCTCGACGTGAAGGTGAGTGCGAGGCAGCGCATTCGCGACCTGCCGGTCGAGACCCAGCAAGGGGTTGAAATCGCAAGAGCTCTCGTTTCGGACGCAAAGCTGCTCATCCTGGATGAACCCACCGCGGTTCTTTCTCCTGAAGGTGCCGAGAAGCTTTTCGAACGAGTGAGGCGTCTCAAGGAGCGCGGGGTGACCGTGATCCTTATCTTGCACAAAATTCGAGAAGTTCTGGCAATTGCAGATACCGTCACGGTTCTGCGTGGCGGTAAGCTCGTTGATGGGCCTCTTGCCAGCAATGGGATTGATGCGAACCGGCTGGCAGAGCTTATTATCGGGCCAACTGCTGCCCGCAATCTCAATCCGGAAGCTAAAGCCGCTTTGACAGGAACAACGCTGATCCCGCATTTCGAAAGGCAAGCGGGCATCACTACGGCGCCGGTCCTCAAGATGCGTAACGTTTCCACGCGACGCGACCCCGAAGGGCCGGCGCTCGATGGAATCACGCTCGACATCCGTCCCGGAGAAATTATCGGTGTTGCGGGCATTGAGGGAAATGGACAAAGGACGCTGGTGCGCGCAATTTCGGCATTGGCTGATGTCGTCAACGGCGACATTTCCATTGACAAAACCAATGTGACCGGCGCTCCCCTCGCCGCAAGACGGGCAATCGGACTGCGCGTCATTCCCTTTGAGCGGAACGTTGAAGGGCTTAGCATGACCAGTTCCCTTTGGGAAAATTGGTCGGCACGAAGCCTTCTTCAGACACCGCTTTTGTCCACTATCAGCCCATCCGCTATTCGCAAGCAATGCGATAGCGCCCTGAGGCAATGGGATGTCCGTTATTCCGATGTAAGCCAGCGCGCAGGCTCTCTTTCAGGTGGAAACGCTCAGAAGGTAATCCTGTCACGCGAGATGGACGAAGACGCCCGTCTTGTTCTCGCAGCGCAGCCTACGCGTGGTCTGGATATCGGCGCGACCTCCTTCGTATGGGACTCGATGCGCAATGCGCGAGCCCGCGGTTGTGGTTTATTGTTCATCTCGTCGGATCTTGATGAAATCTTCGATATTTCGGACCGTATCATTGTCATGCTGTCCGGGCGCATCGTCGCCGAATTCCGCCCCCCCTATGATCTTGCCGCAGTCGGCGCAGCCATGACAGGAGTGCTGAGATGATCGATCGGCTCGTAACCGTTTTCCGTGCGCTGATCTTCATCATGCTGGGTCTTGCGCTTTGCGGCATCATCTTTCAGGCCGCTGGCTATTCTGCTCCCTTGATGTTCGAGGCTATCGCTGATGGCGCCTTCCTCAGACCAGGCGCACTGCAACAGATACTTCGCTGGGGGCTCCCGCTGTTTATCACCGCTGTGGGTGTAGCCGTCTCCTTTCGAGCAGGCTATTTCAATATCGGTGCTCAGGGCCAGTTCTACATGGGAGCCATTGCAGCCGCTTTCATGGCGGAATGGCTCAATGGCGTATCGGCACCTGTCCTTGTCACGGCCTGCTTCCTTGCGGGCATGACAGGCGGTGCACTCTGGGCACTTTGGCCAGGACTTCTGCGGCTGAAATCAGGTGCTGACGAAGTGATAACTACCCTGATGGGAAATTTTATCGCAGGTCTTGTCCTGCTCTATGTCACCGCCGGGCCTCTTAAAGATCCATCAGGAACCGGACAGCAGGCATCAAGCCGTCCACTTGCGGGTGCCTACCGGATCAGCGACTCGCTCGGACTGTCTCCAACGATCATCATCATCGCCGTTATTGTCGGCCTTGCGATGTGGTTTCTGGTTAATCGGACCGCCTTCGGGATAGTTTCCGGCCTTGCTGGTCGAAATCCGACAATGGTCGAGTGGCAAGGCGCGCGGACATGGCGCATAGGACTTGCAAGTTTTCTCCTCAGCGGTGCGCTTGCCGGTCTTGCAGGAACCATCGAATTCATGGGGCCAAATGGACGGCTGACCGGTGGTTTCCTACCCGGTCACGGCTTCACCGCGATTCTGATCGCTCTCGTTGCCAACTTCTCGGTTGTCGGCACGGCCTTCGTGGCACTTTTCTTTGGCGGGCTTGCGTCTGCCGCTCTCTACCTGCCCATCATGGCTGGCCTGCCCTCTTCGGCAATCGACATTATCAACGCAGCCATCGCTCTTTTCATCACCGCAAAATCCAGTACCGTCGACCGGATAGCGAAAATTGGAGGACGGATATGGAAGACTTCGTAATCGCCATTCTGCGCTCAGGCACTCCTTTGATTTACGTAACACTTGCCGGTGTGATTGCTCAACGAACAGGTGTCTGGCATCTGGGCCTTGAAGGTCTGATGATTGCAGGTGCCTGCACAACCATTCTTGGCATTGTGCTCACACAATCGATCTGGCTTGCCCTTCTGGGCGCAATTATCGTCTGCGTGCTTGGATCAATCCTGTTCTGGTTTGTAGTGGAAAAGCTCAAGGCCAACCAGATTATCGCGGGGTTGGGGCTGACCGGTTTGGGGCTGGGTGGCACTGCACTCGCCGTGCAATCCATATTCGGTACGCAGGCGGCTGTGAGTGCGCCATTCGGCCTGCCACGTATCGGCGCCGCGTTTGGGCCATTCGGGTCTTTGTCGATTCTTGTCCTGATAATGCCCGCAATCGTCCTGGCAATGTGGGTCATACTGCGCCGAACCCGTTTCGGCCTGCGCCTGGCTGCCGCCGGCGAGCACCCTTTCGCCGCGCGAAGTGTCGGCATCAACCCGGCTGTTATGCGCCTCGTTGCATTAATGGTTGGCGGCGTGCTTTGTGCGCTGGCGGGTGCCGAACTTGCTGCGGGAAGCCTTCAGATCTTTGCCCAGAACATGACAGCCGGACGTGGCTTCATGGGCTTTGCTGCGGTCATATTCGGGGCCGGACATCCCATCGGCGCAACTCTGGCGGCCATGTTCTTTGCCATAATCGGCGCACTCGGCATCAGGGCTCAGCTGGCTTTCGGCGATCGTGTTCCCCACGACCTGCTGCTCGCTTTGCCCTATTTGGCCACTGTTCTCGGCATCTGGCTCAGCACGCACCTGCGCGGAGGTACCAAAGCTGCTAGCGGCTTCGGTGAGCTACGCGATCAATAAACACCAGCCTCGCGTCGCTCCACTTCGGAACCGGTGCGACGGCACGACGAACAGGATACGCCCATGTCCCAGACGCTGATCAAGAATGCCACCTTGTTGACGATGTGTCCTCAGAACGGCACCAAGCCGTTCGAAGGCGACATTCTGATCGAGGATGGGCGCATCGCTGCCATCGGCCAAAATCTCGCTGCCCAACCGAGTGCCACACTTATCGACGGCCACAGCCGTCTCGTCATGCCGGGCCTCATCAATGCGCATACCCATTCCAGCGAAACGTTTTTTCGCGGCCGGTATGAAGGCATGCCGCTGGAAATCTGGTTGCTCTACGCCTACCCGTTATTGATGGGGCCTGTCATTGATGACAGGTTGCTTTATCTGCGCAGCCTTCTTCTTGCCATGGACTCGCTGCGTAATGGCGTCACAACGATTTGCGACGATTTTTTCGATCCGCCGGTACATGATCTCTCAAGACTATCAACAGTCTTCAAAGCCTATGACGATGCGGGTATTCGTGCCAATGTGTCGAGCGCGGCCATGAACGTACACACATTGGATGCCTTGCCCTTCGCCCGCGAGATCATGCCGCGCTATCTGCAGGAAAAGCTTGATTTTGGCCCGCCCATGTCAGCCGAGGCCTATATCGATTATTGCCGTTCTGCATTTGCTTCACTGCATGGCAAGGCCAGTCGGCTCAACTTCATGATCGCACCTTCGGCGCCACAGCGCTGCACTCCGGATTTGTTGCAGGCCTGCCATGCGCTGGCTGTGGAGATGGGCGTTCCGCTGCATACACATATCTTGGAAACCAAGACACAGGCCGTAACCGGACATCAAATTTACGGCAAAAGCCTGATCGGCTATATGCATGATCTCGGCGTCCTGTCGCGCAACACGACAATCGCCCATTCTGTTTGGGTGAGTGAGAGCGACATGGAAATGATGGGCGATGCCGGATGTTCAATTGCCCATAATGCTGTTTCCAACCAGAAGCTCGGTGCCGGCATTGCTCCGATCCGCCACCTGATGAACGCAGGCATAACGATTGCGCTGGGGACCGATGGCGTGTCATCGAACGACACGGCACGCATCTTCGACGTTATGCGGGTAGCTGGGCTGATTCATAGCGTTTCCGGCCCGGACTTTGACCAGTGGATTCGTGCGGACGAGATTCTGACCATGGCCACGATCGGTGGGGCACGCAGTGCCATGCTGGAGAATGTTACCGGTTCGCTCGACATTGGCAAGGCCGCTGATCTGCTGATCCTCGATCTTACCACCCTCAGCTTCACCCCGCTTAACGATATTGCCAAGCACCTGGTCTACGCAGAGAATGGTTCTTCGATTGAAACGGTTATGATAGCGGGGCGGATCGTTGTTCAGGACGGTCGCCTGCAAACGATCGACGAAGCAGCAATACTGGCCGAGATCCGTGAGCTTATCCCGGCACACCTCGCCGCGCATGCCAAACTGGAAGCCCGGAACGCGGCGCTCCACTCCACCATGGCCGAAATCCATCGGCGCGCCACGTCCACCGAAATTGGCATGAACCGCTATACCGGAGGTCCGCGCGCGTAAGCCTGTGTACCCACTCTATTATTTTCCTGCCCTGAGCATTTGTTCACGCACATCGCGATCGTCACCACGCAGCTTCCCCATGCACTGAACACGAAGACGCTGGCCATCAACATTCGTGCAATCAGCTGCGGCCAAGCAACTTAATGTGCCTCTGGCCACCGTCAGCAGGCGGATTGGCGAACTTGAGGCTCATCTGGACACACGGCTCCTAAATCGGTGCCCCAGCCTTTTATTCTCACGGAAGCTGGACGTCTGAATCTTGAAGCGAGCAAACGCATACTCGAACAAGTCGGGGAGGCGGAACGTACGGCAATGGGAGTTTTCAAAATAACAGCCCCGATCGTTTTTGGCCGGACGCACATGATTCCGATCATTGCCGAGTTCCTGAGTATTTGAGGCTACGAGTTACCGCCGTGGCCCGTTAGCTTGATGCATGCTGGCCAACAGCTCCTTAAGAACAGACGCGCCTTTTTAGACTTTGCAATTCCACGTATAGAAGCTCGATCACAAGACGAATGTATGACTTTCGAGAACAGCGCTCGTAATACTTAATCTCGTACGTCGCTGAGACAAAACATTAACAATAACCTGCTGCTCGGCGCAGCTACATAGCGAGATTTTTATCTGTTGTACTGACAGTCGCGATAATCCCGAAAGCTGCGCAAAAAGCTGGAGTGACCTTTGGCGATCGAGTTCTCTACTCTGCGGCAATCTTTCTCAGTGTTGCGAGTTCTTCGATCGCCTCGGCGTGGTCATCTTCGATTGGCTTGATCCGGAACCACACAGCGTACAGTGCTGGAAGGAAGAGGAGGATCATCACCGTCCCTGCTGCCGTTCCGCCAATCAACGTATAGGCCATCGATCCCCAGAACACCGAATGAGTTAAGGGTATGAAGGCGAGAATGGCGGCCAGTGCAGTCAGGATGACAGGGCGTGTCCGCTGCACCGTCGCTTCAATAACGGCGTGATAGTCATCAAGACCGGCCGCCTGGTTTTCCTTGATCTGTTCCGTCAGGATCAACGTGTTGCGCATGAGGATACCAGCCAATCCTATCAACCCGAGAATGGCGTTGAAGCCGAACGGCTGATTAAACATAAGCAACGTCGGCACCACTCCGGCGAGGCCAAGCGGTGCAGTCAACATCACCATCGTCATCGTCGACAGACTGCGCACCTGCAGTATAATGACGATCAACATGGCGGCAATCATAACTGGAAAGATCTTGACGAGGGCGGCATTGGCTTTCAAGGACTCCTCGATGTTGCCGCCCATTTCGATGCGGTATCCGACGGGGAGCGTTTCAATGAGTGGTTGAAGCGCCTTCATGACCTGCTGCGAAACCTCCGGTGGCTGCGTCGCCTCGTTGATATCAGACCTGATCGTAATCACCGGAGTGCGGTCGCGGCGTTTCAGGATGGGCTCCTCAAACCGGATCTCGGAGTGGCCGATCTGATCAAGGGGAACCTGACGACCATCCCTGCTCATCAGCGAAAAGTCGGAAAGCCGTGATGGATCAAGACGGTTCTCGCCTGCGCTTCGGGCAACGACCGGCACGTTGCGGATATTGTCGCGCACCTGTGTGACAGGGATGCCGCTGAGCAGCAACTGCATCTGCTGGGCTGCCTCGGAGGGTGAGAGACCGATCAGATTGAGTCGATCCTGGTCGGGAACGAACCGCAGCACCGGCGTGCGGTTGCCCCAATCCCGATTGGCCTGGCGGACATCTGGAACACTTTTCATGATAGCAAGAGCCTGCTCGGAGATTTTGTAAAGTTCATCCGGATCCGATCCCATGATCCGAAACTCGACCGGAAATGGCGTGTAGGGCCCAAAGACAAGTTGCGTCACGCGCACAGATGCCTCTGGGACAAGTCCCTCGGAAATGGCGAGGCGCAAGCGATGCTTCAAATCCTCACGCGCATGCGCATCGGGCGTCAGCACAACGATCTTGGCGAAGGCAGGATCGGGCAATTCCGGCGCCATGGCAAAGAAGAAGCGCGGCGCTCCCTGCCCTACATAGCTGGTGACGATTTTTGTTTCCGGCTGCGTTTGCAGCCAGCCTTCGACTTTCTCCACTGCGGCTGTCGTGGTCTCGATGCTTGTACCCTCGGGCATACGAACTTCGACCAGCACTTCGGGTCGATCCGATGTCGGGAAGAACTGCTGTTTCACGCCTCCCATCCCGACGACGGAGACAGCCATTGTGATGCCGACCACGGCGCAGGTCATGAATTTATGGCGAACCGCAAACTCGATGAGGGAGCGCAGGCGACGGTAGTTTGGCGTGTCATAGATTGCGTGCGGTCCGCCTTCTACAGGCTTGATGTCGGGCAGCATCTTGACGCCGAGATAGGGCGTAAAGATCACTGCTACAAACCATGAAACGATCAGCGCAAAGCCCACGACCCAGAATATGTTGCCGGCATATTCACCTGCAGTCGATCTTGCAAAGCCTACTGGCATCAGCCCGATGATTGTGACGAGTGTGCCGGAAAGCATCGGCGCTGCCGTATGGCTCCAGGCATAAGCGGCCGCCTTGATACGGTCCATGCCCTCCTCCATCTTCACCACCATCACTTCAATGGCAATGATGGCGTCGTCCACGAGGAGGCCCAGCGCAAGGATCAATGCGCCGAGCGTGATACGATCGAAGAACCGGCCGGTTTCCAGCATGATGAGAAAAACGACGGCAAGCGTCAGCGGCACGGCAAGTGCGACAACGATGCCGACGCGCCAGCCGAGGGCAAACAGGCTCACAAACAGCACGACGCCAAGCGCCATTGCGAACTTGAGCATGAATTCGCCAACCGCCTCGTCGATGTTGACGGCCTGATCGCTGACTTTGGTGAGCGTCATGCCCAGCGGCAGTGTCTGCGCGATCGCGGCGGATCGCGCTTCAAGCGCCTTGCCGAGATCAAGACCATTCCAACCCTGTTGCATCACGGCACCCAGCATGATGGCTGGCTCACCTTCATGCCGGATGATATATGTTGCCGGATCCTCATACCCGCGCCGCACATCCGCTAAATCGGAGAGCTTCAGCGTCCGACCGGCCGCTACGATCGGCGTATCGGCGATCGCCTGCACGCTGTTATAGGCTCCGTCGAACCGGATGAACACCTGCGGCCCACGCGTGTCGATGGAGCCAGCTGGCGTGACCGTATTCTGTCTTTGCAAAGCTGCGGCGATATCGGTTGCCGATATTCCAAGTGTCGCGAGCTTGGCATAGGAAAATTCGGCGAAGATCTGTTCGGGGCGCTCCCCGATGATGTTGATTTTCTTGACGCCCGGAACGTGCAGGAGATCTTGACGGATGACCTCAGCCTGTCGCACGAGGTCCCGCATCGGCATCCCCTTCGCCTTCAATGCATAAAGACCGAAACTCACATCGGAATATTCATCATTGACGAACGGGCCCATCACGCCCGGAGGCAGATTGCGGGCTTCGTCGCTGAGCTTCTTGCGCGCCTGATAGAACTCTTCTTCGACGGCGGCCGGCGGCATGCTATCCTTCAAGGTCACGGTGAGGAAGGCGTAGCCAGGCCGTGTCGTCGTCTCGACACGGTCATACCAGGTCAGTTCCTGGATGCGCTTTTCCAGTGGTTCAGCGACAAGATCCTGCATCTCGCGCGCCGTCGCGCCCGGCCAGACGGAAGTGACCGTCAGGGTCTTGATGGTAAAGGAAGGATCCTCGGCGCGTCCCAGCTTGACAAAGGCGTACGCCCCCGCCGCAGCCAATAGCACGATAAAGAATAAGGTGACGGCACGTTCGCGAACGGCAAGAGCTGACAGGTTGAAGCTCATTATTTTGTCACCTCTTGCTGCGGGGCAATCCTGACGGCTGCGCCATTTTCCAGGAGATGCGCGCCAAGAGCGACAACCCTCTGGCCAATGTTGACACCGGTGATAAATGCCATCTCCTCGCTGATCCGTTTGATTTCGACTGGTGTAAACGTCACCGTGAGGGTGGCACCGTTGACGACCCAAACACCCGTCCGCCCACCGTTGTCCAGGATCGAACCTACCGGAACTGCGACCTCCGACTGCCTGTGCGCGTCCAGGATTTTAATCGTCACCGTCGAGCCGAGCGGGGCAGAGGCGGCGGCGCCATCGAGGACGTAACGCGCCTCGTAGGTACGGGTCTGCGGATCGGCAGCATCGGAGATCTGTCGCAAGCGCGCCTTTCCGCTGATACCGTCGGCTCCATAGACACTGGCCTCGGCTTGGGATCCTATGTCGGGCCGCAGCGTCTCAGGTAGCCAGACAACGGCTTCACGCGGGCCAGCCTGCGCGAGTTGAATAACCGTCTGGCCCGCGGCCACGACCTGTCCTGGATCTCCAAGCGTCTCAACAACTGTTCCATCTGCATCTGCAAGTAGAACGCTATAGGTGGCTGCATTTTCTGCGACACTGGCGTCAGCTTCAGCGGCCGCAAGCTGCGCCGAGGCCGTGTCGAGCGCTGCTTTCGCTTGTTCATAACGTTGTGGGGTGGCAGCCAGTCCATTTTTCACCAACGCCGCATAGCGTTTCTCATCTGCCTGTACTTGGATCAGGACAGCCCGCGCCGCGATGACCGTATTGCGCTTGGCCGTAAGGGCGAGTTGGAGATCTGTTTCATCTATGCGCATCAGAGCCTGACCTGTCCGAACCTGCTGACCCACATCAACCATCCGCTGGACGATCTTGCCCGGCACCCGGAAACCGAGATTGCTCTGCACCCGTGACGCGATGGTGCCGGTAAACGACCGCTCTGCCGATGCAGTCTTCTTCGCCTCTGTCACCCTTACGAGCGGTGCAACCGTCCTCGGATCCGCGGCTTCGGCTTTCCGTTCAGTGGTTTCGGACATTAAGATAAAAGCAGCGACCGCCACCGTTCCCAGAAGACCTACAAATGTCAGGACATATTTGCGTTTCATTTTACATTCTCAGTTTGGCCAGCGTTCGGCGATTTGGATTGCGATCTAAATCTAAACATGATATAGATGTCAAACGAAATCTAATTGGAGGCAGATATGAGAGTGAGCCGCGCACAGGCAGAGGAAAACCGAGAAACGGTGATCAACGTTGCCAGCCGCCTCTTTCGAGAGCGTGGCTTTGATGGAATCGGCTTGAAGGATCTGATGAAGGGCGCCGGTCTGACGCAAGGTGGATTCTATAAGCAATTCTCGTCCAAGGAACACCTTGCTGCTCTGGCATCCAGCCGCGCCATGGAAAGTGCGACGCGCAGATGGTCGACAGCTGCCGCGACAAGCTCCGATCCCCTGGAGGCGGTGATGTCGTTCTATCTTTCAATGGGGCATCGCGGGGAAATGGCAGATGGCTGCCCATTGGTGGCGCTGGGATCTGATGCGGTGCGCCAGAGTGACGAAGTGAGACACCCATTTGAAGAGGGAGTAGCGGCTCACTTTGAGGTGCTGGATGAACTGATGAACGAAGCCAAGAGCTCCAACCCCAGCGCCAAGGCGATGACAATACTTTCGCTTATGGTTGGTGCCGTCACGCTTTCCCGTATCATGGGGGACAAGAGTTTGGCAGAAGGTATTCTTGATGCAGCGGCTGAGGAAGTCAGGCGCATTGCGCACCGTGAAGATGTCGTCTGACAGATGCCGCTGGCTTGTTAAGCTCGCCATTGATAAGATTCAAACCAGCAAACAGCACTATCGCTCATCAATGCTTTCGGAGCCCTTGACCACTCCAGTGGATTGATCGAGGTGGTTTCGCCGGAAATATCATTCAAGATCGGTAGATGCGATAGCGATACACGTCGCGAATGTGCTGGTTGAAGAAACGTCCTTTGGAAAAGGCATGGCGAAAATCGTCATATATTCCAGGCGGCACATCCATATAGTCGTACCGATTTCTGCTTGTCACAAACCATATTGACAATATCCGTGCCGCTTCATCATAGCTGGTATTTCGGATCAACGTAGAAGGCATTTTATCCCTCACCAACCTCCACTACCGGAGCTCTCTGACGGCCCGAACCATAACCTGTCGGTAGGGAAATGGTTCCCGCATCCGAGCCTGTAAAGCCGGTCGCGATGCAGCGACGGAACAAAGACGGCTGTCACATGCTGAAGCCACAACAATTGCGGCCTATTGCGCAACCGATGTTGCGGGGCACAGGAAAAAGTCTGCCATTCACGTCCGACTGGTTGGGCGTCTCGGCAACGGAGCTTCAACGATTCTACAATTGCTGAGACCGATTGAAGATGACGAGGATCGACAGATCGCCCAGCTAGTCGCGGGGCAACCGTCGATGTCCCCATCACCCCAGGAAGGATTTAATGGCCGCCTTTGGTTGTCGGGACGGGGGTATTGAGCAACTGCTGCTCCCACAGATAGGCAATGCCGCTGCCGGCCATGTGCGAGATGAGCACTTCGGTCAGCTCTTCGACGTGCTCGGTGCGAGCCCAGTCACGCTGCCACTCGCCAGCAAGAGCCATCCAAGTCATCATGTTAACGCCTGCCGCAATCATCCGCTGGATGGCGACCTGATGAGATTCGGTTGAGCTTCCGCCCGATGCGTCAGTGATTACAGTCACATCCCAGCCTTCGCCAGCTGCCTGAATCGCTGGCATCGCTACGCAAACTTCGGTCCACAGACCTGCGATGATTAGTTGCTTGCGACCGGTCGCCTTCACCAGGTCCACCACCTTCTTGTCCTCCCACGTATTCACCCAGGTCCGGTCGATTACTTCCTGCCCTGGGAAAACGTCTGTGATTTGCTTGAAGAGCTTGCCGCCGCGGTCCGCAATCACGCTGGTGAGGATGGTCGGAACATTGAAGGCTTTTGCCAGCTTTGCTAGCGCAGTCGTGTTGTTGACGACGGCCTGAGGATCATGGCTATTGAGGTTAGTTAGCTGGTAAGGCTGATGATCAATCAGAACGAGGACGGAATCTTCGGGACGAAGGAGAGAATTGAGGCCGTTACGAAAGGTCATTGAATATAGATCCTATATTGGCGGTTCGTTAAGAGATGTTGCGAGGATACCCTCATCGGAGAGCCATCCGCAGCCAACTTGTCATTGTCTTCTGCGAGCCGGTAGACCTAAATCGTGTGACGCTGTGTTGCAGGAAAAGGAACGCGATGTGCAACTTGAGGATCTGAGAATATTCATCGAGGTCGCTGATGCCGGCGGGATATCGTCAGCGGCGCTGCGGCTGGGCATTTCCAAGTCGATGGTCAGCCGGAGAATCACCCAGCTCGAGGCGGAACTTGGCGCACAGTTACTTGCGAGGACGACCCGTGGTATAGCGCTGACAGAAGCAGGTGTTACATTCAGGGAGCATGCAGCCCGGATTTCCACCGAACTGGATGTCGCAAAGGAAACGATGTTGCCGGCCGGTGAGCTTCGAGGCCGCCTGCGCATAGCCGTACCACTGTCATTTGGTCCAACGCATTTTGCTCCTGTCCTTTCGCAGATGGCGCGCCGACACCCCCAACTGCATATCAGTTCTTCCTATACTGATCGCTTCGTAGATCTCGTTGGAGAAGGTTTTGACTGCGCAATCCGTGTAGGCCACCTTCAGGATTCCAACCTCGTCGCAAGACGTGTGGGACCACTCTTTGGCAAACTTGTCGCAAGTCCTGCCTACGTCGAGGCTCACGGCGCTCCCGTAACACCGGATGAGATTGTGAATCACCAGGTGGTCATGCGGGAAGCTGAAACGTGGCAATTTATGGATGGCGACAAGATTGTCCTGGTGCGCCCCCAAGGGCGTTTCGTAGCTGACAACGGAGTATCGCTCGTGGCGGCCGCTTTGGAGGGGATAGGGGTCGCCTATCTACCCGAACCGCTCGTCGCCGATCATATCTCGTCGGGCGCATTGGTGCCAATCATGACAGGTTATCCGGTTCCACCCGCCGCCATCTTCGTCGTGAGACCGCCCGGTCGGTATCCCACGAGAAAAGTGAGAATCCTCACCGAGATGCTTATCGAATGTTTTGGAAACCTGGCCGAGGGCGAGGAGAGCATCGGTAAAGGAGATGCTTGATTGGGCCATGAGCAGCATCCCCGTGATTGCAGTCGGTCGCCGGCTGTAATCACCCGGCACCGCTTGACCGGCTTGATGGCCTTCGTGCGTACGGTCGATCTCGGCAGTTTCGTCGCCTCTGGACGAGTCCTGGGCCTGTCTCCATCTGCTGTCGGAAAGGCCGTGACGAGACTCGAAAGCCAGCTGGGCGTGGGCTCTTTCAGCGTTCGACCCGCAGCCTGCGACTGACAGAGGAAGGCCGCGTGTTTCACGAACGATGCCGCCACATTCTTGACGATCTTGACGATGCCCAGAAGACTCTACTTCGAACGGGGAAACGCCGCGCGGACGTGTCAAGGTCAGTGCACCTGTCGTCGCTTACCACCTGCTCTTGCCGGTGCTTGGGGAATTCCTGTCACTCTATCCGGAAATCGAACTTGACCTGGATTTCACTGACCGCATCGTCGATCTTATCGATGAAGGCGTTGATGTCGCCATCGGCAACGGGCAGCTGCCCGACAGCCGCATCATGGTCCGCACGCTTCGGCCCTTCCAGCTGCTGCTGTGTGCATCTCCCGCCTATCTGGGGAAACGGGGAATGCCAACTTGCCCGCCTGACCTGTCGAGTCATGTCGGAATCGGCTTCCGCTATCCCAATAGCGGCAAGATTAGGACTGGCCCCTGATACGTTCGGCGGGAGAGCCTGAGGTCAGGGTCCTTCACGTCCTGACATACAACTATATGGAGGCGTTGCACGGTGCCGTCCTGCGCAGGCTCGGCATCGGCTGCATGCCGGATTTCCTGGTGACTAACTCACTCCGGACCGGGGAACTTATGTCGCTGCTGGTCGATCACCTCGATGCACCCGGCCAGTTCAATCTGATCTGGCCTTCAAGCCGGCACCTTTCACCCAAAGTGTGGGTCTTCGTTGATTTTATCAGCGAGAAACTGTTTTCCACCCAATGTCAGTTGCCCCCACGGATTAATGAAGGCTCTTGATTTGAGTTGAACGCATGACCTACAGATTACTACTGCGTTCAACCAGGGAAGTTATGAGTTTTCCTTTAAAAATGCCGACAATAGAATAATTTTCACCAATTTCGATTGTAGTGTTGATCTCTCCAATCTCGTTTTGATCGTAGTGGCAGCACTTGATCGAGTTCCGGAAGGCGAATCAGAAAAGAGCGCAATCCGCTCTGAGTTTGAAGATCATTCAGGGTTCTCACTAAACGACCGAGAATCGTCTAATGATGGTGCGCCCGAGAAGCTCTTGCGCTTCCATTCAGCTGTTGCAACAAAGTCTGACTATATGAACGTCTTGGGATAGGTACCCTGAGCTGGGGAGTTTTATCCTTTAACACCAGACGAGATCATAACTGCCTCGGTAACTTTTCTTTGAAAGATCAGATAGGCAACAGCGACAGGCATTGCTCCGAGAAGCGCAACCGACATCAACCTTGCATAGAACACCCCAAACGCGTCCTTGACCTGGGTTATTCCGACAGGGATCGTCATCATGTCCTCGGTCGTCACGGCAAGGAAGGGCCAAAGAAACTGATTCCAGGCCATGATAAAGGTGATGATGGCCAATGCTGTCGTGATGCCCCAATTTAATGGCAGGTATATCTTGAACAGCAGCGTATAGTCACCGCCGCCGTCGAGCACCACGGCCTCGCGCAGTTCCTTAGGCACGGCGTCGAAAAACTGTTTGTAGACGATAATGACGACCGGAACGATCAGCTGCGGTAGAATGATACCCGCCCATGTATTGATGAGCCCCATATCGTTGATCAGGATAAACTGGGTCACGACCAGAGCCTGCGAGGGCACCATGAAACTCGCAAGTACTACGCTATAAAGTATGCGTCTGCCGGGAAAACGCATCTGTGAAATGGCATAGGCGCACATCATGCCGGATACGATCACTACTACCGTGATGATGACGGCAGTACCGATTGAGTTTATGTACCAACTGACGAGGTTGGTATTCCAGAGGATATCAGCATACGAGGCCAGATTGATTTCGTCCGGGACGACACCGGCTCCATCCGACACCACGCGCTCCTCTGAGCGAAGCGAGGTTATGAAGGCCCAATAAAGCGGGAAAATCCACAATGCCGCAGCGAGAAAAGTGCAGACCGTCAAAACCCAGCCTTCGATTTTCCGGACCGATTTCATCGACGTCCTCCTGCACGAAAGAGTTGGAACTGGAGAACCGAGAGCATTGCAATAATAATGAACAGGACAAGCGCTATCGCTGATGCATAGCCGCCGTGATTTAGTTGGAACGCCTCGCGGTAAACCATCAAGAGCAGCACGTAGGACGAATTGAATGGTCCTCCGCTGCTGAGCAGATAAACCTGATCAAAGATCTTCAACTGCAATATCAGCTGAAGGGTCAATACCAAGCCAGTGACAGGCCAGAGAAGAGGCCAAGTCACTCTTGTGAACAACTGCCGACGTGTTGCGCCGTCGAGTTGTGCGGCTTCATAATAGTCTTTCGAGATATTACGCAGACCAGCAATGAACAGCAGTACATTGAACCCATTGGTCCACCAAATCGTCACGGCAGCGACAGTCGGCATGACCCAATAAGGGTTTTTGAAAACGGGAACAGGCTTTCCCGTGAAAAACTCTATTACCGGCTGCAGCACACCGAACTGAAAGTCCAGCATCCATGTCCATATCTGCGTCACGACAGACACCGGCAGTATGTAAGGCAGAAAGAAAATTGCGAGAGCCAACGCCTGCAAAGAGCCACGCAGGCGTGTAATCATCAATGCAAAGCCCAGCGCCAGAGCCGTGGTAGGCACGACCGTCAAAAGCACGAAGTATCCGTTGTTTTTCAACGACGTTAGAAACAACTTGTCGGACAAAAGCCGTGTGAAGTTATCAAATCCTATCCATTCTCCTGAACCGATGAGGGGAGAATTGGTGAAGCTCAATTGCACGAGCCGGATCGTCGGATAAAGAAAGACTACCACGAACGTCAGTACGAATGGTGCAACGAGCGAAGCGGCTACAACCATCTCCTTGCGCCGGTTTGTCAGCATGGCCACGTCAGCAACCTCCCAGAATCATTGTTGACCGCGCCCTAACACGCGGTCATCGGCACGACCGTTATTGCAGTTTGTCCTGAAGGTCCTGTTTGATCTGTTCAGCAGCTTGCATTGGCTCAGCATAACCATGGATGGCAGGCGAGATAATGTTGATGGCCGCATCGTAGGCAGGCGATGCCACACCAGCGATTGGCGACCGTGGATCGTAAGAGGCAGTGTTTGCGAGCGCCGCATAGGTGGCGTTCGGCTCCAGCTTTTTGAACGCCTCGCCATCGGCCACTTCCTTGTATGCAGGAATATGTCCTGCCTCGGCCCAGGCCAGAGAATTTTTCTCCATCCAACCGATTACCGTCATGACGGCCTTGCGTTTTTCAGGCGACATCTTGTTATTGGCCGGTATCGCAAAAGAATGGGAGTCCGCCCAAGTTGTCTGAGTTCCCATCAGATTGGGCACCTGAACGGCGCCCCACTGATAACCAAGCGTTCCCTTTTTCTCCAGATCGATCATGGTGGGGACTTCCCAAACGCCATTCAACGAAAACGCAGACTTTCCGGAAGTGAACAGCGCAACTGAGGCTTCATACTCCGCCTGTTCCGGCTGCCAGCCATTCTTGGCCCAATTGGTCATGACCTCAATTGCTTTGGCAGCCTTTGCAAGATTGTCTCCCGCCAGCACTTCCTTGCCTGTGATCAATTCACCGCCCTGCTGACGCAACAATGTATAGAATACGCGATAGGTACCGCCATCATCACCGGTTGCATAGGATACCGGCGCCACTGCACCTTTGTCCTTTGCCAGAGTCAGGGCTTCTTCAAAGTCCTTGAGACTGTTGATCCCTGTCAGCCTGCCATCGGCGTCGAGGAATTTCGACCCTTCCAGATATGACTTGTTATAATAAAGAACGATGGAATGGATATCGAACGGCACAGCGTGAAGTTTGCCATCATCGGAACTCGCAGCCTTTATCGACGCCGGAAAGAAGCTATCCTTCGTGACGCCAGCGTTCTTGAGATCGTCATCGGTGATTTCGTCAAGTACGCCCTCTTCCAGTCCTAACGGCATACGGGAAAGGTGGTAGGTCATAATGTCGGGCCCCTGCCCCACGGCTACTGCGGTACGAACCTTGGTATAGAAGGGAATACCCCACTCGAGGGTGGTGCCGGTGACCTTGATGTCTGGGTGTTCCTGATTAAAGCGCGTGATCAACGCCTTCATGCGGACACCATCACCGCCACTCAGAAAATCCCACCATGTAACATTTTCCTGAGCCATGGCGGGTAGCGCCATAAGGGCCACCGCCGTGGCGGCAAGCAGAGCTTTAAATCGCATAAGAATTCCTCCCTAATCTGATGCCACCCTTCTCCCGTTGGTGGCGGTTGAATCTCACTCAAAGGCGTTCAGCGCAACCGGCGCCCGTCTTCTGCAAAAACAAGGACATCTTCCGCTGACGCTCCAAGGTATATGGTTTGCCCGTCGAGGCTTTTGCGACGTTCGCGGGTCTCGACAACGATTGCCTGCCCTCCGGCTAAACGGGCATGCAAATAGGATACGCCGCCGAGATCTTCTTCCAACTCGACTGTCGCCGGAATACCATTGGTGACCGGCTGTAAGTGTTCTGGCCGGACCCCGATCCTGACACTGGTTCCATCGCTCAAATTTGCCGACACCTTTGCCAACAATTCCTTTCCTGCCCCATCGACAGCAACCCGAAGGGTTTCCTCTTGCCGTCCGAGAACCCGCCCCGGCAAAAAGTTCATGGCGGGCGAACCGATGAACCCACCGACGAACTGATTGTCGGGATTATCGTAAAGCTCCAGGGGCTTGCCGGCTTGCTGGACGACACCGCCCTTCAACACGAATATGCGGTCGGCCAGCGTCATCGCTTCAACCTGATCATGGGTGACATAAATCATGGTAGCGCCGATCTGCTTATGCAGCTTGGCCAACTCAAGACGCATCTGCACGCGCAATTCGGCATCAAGATTGGACAACGGCTCATCGAAGAGAAACACTTTTGGTTGCCGGACAATAGCGCGGCCAATGGCAACGCGCTGGCGCTGGCCGCCTGACAACTCAGAAGGCCGCTTTTGCAGATGGTCCTCAAGGTGAAGAATGCGCGCAGCCCCATGCACCATTTCATTGATATGTGATTTTGCGGTCTTTTTCAGCCTCAGCGAAAAGGCCATGTTTTCGAAGACTGTAAGGTGTGGATAGAGCGCGTACGACTGAAAGACCATCGCGACCTCACGCTGCGCTGGCTCGACATTGGTCACATCTCGACCTTCAATAAAGATCGTACCGCTGGTCGTATCCTCAAGTCCGGCAATCATTCGCAAAAGCGTTGACTTGCCGCACCCGGATGGACCGACAAAAACCGCAAAATCTCCGGTTGGAATCTCCATGCTTACATCATGGATAACGCCGACCGGCCCAAAACTTTTCCTGACATTGTGTAAACTGATCCCCATCTCGATGTCTCAATTCGTCGTGAGGCGGAATACATGATAGGAAAGCGGTGCAACAGATCCCTTCAAATTACCATCCTCGATACCCACTCCTGCGCCTAATTTCGGAACGACGTGATCCGGGCGATCTGGACCATTCGTTTCATGAAGTCCGTAACCTTCCATCGCATGGTGCTCGAAAAGCGCCGGCCTGGCGAAACCAGTGAGGCTGACGTCCAACTCAGCTCTTTCGGTTAAATGCCTGTTCACAACAAACAAGGTCAGAACACCTGCACTTCGGTCGTAAACTGCTGCAACGTCGAGATAAGAAACATCATCGGCGACATGGCAATTATACCTCGGAGCGTCCACCGCTACATTGAGCGCTTCACCGCGTCCGTAAACCGACGCAAACCGGTATGGATAATAAATCGTCTGCCTCCAGGCAGGCCCGTTCTTTTCGGCGCGGATCGGTGCAATGACATTCACCAACTGTGCGATGCAAGCAATGCGCACACGGTCAGAGCGGCGGATGAATTCATTCAGCAGGCCCGCAACGAACAAAGCATCTTCGAAGTTGTAGGTTTCTTCGAGCAATGCCGGCGCTTCCGGCCAATCCCAGGTTCTCCAGCGATGGCTGTCTTCCTCACGGATGTGGTACCAAACGTTCCATTCATCAAAGCAGATGTGCACATCGTTTTTGGCGCGCTTTTTAGACTTCACATAGTCAATCGTGCCGGCAATAGTCTGGATATAACGGCCGGTTTCTTCAATCTTGCCAAAATAGTTGAGCGTGTCCCTGCTCTTGTTGCCAAAATACTTATGCAGCGAGATATAATCGACATTCTCGTAGCATTCTTCCAAGACCTCCCGCTCCCATTCGGGATAGGTCGCCATGCCGTCATTGGAACTGCCGCAGACGATTGCCTCAATGTCTCGATCAAAGGCTTTGAAGGCTTTGGCCGTTTCATTGGCAAGGCGGCCATATTCCGTAGCGACCTTGTGCCCGATCTGCCAAGGACCATCCATCTCGTTGCCAAGGCACCACATCTTGACCTGATAGGGATCGGTCTTGCCATGCGACTGGCGCAAATCGCTCCAGGAAGTTCCGGACGGAAAGTTGGTATATTCCAGAAAGTTGCGCGCCTCCTCGAGCCCACGAGAGCCAAGATTGACTGCCAACATCATTTCAATACCGGCCAACTTCGCCCAATCGGCAAACTCGTTGATTCCGACTTGATTCGTCTCCTTCGAGCGCCAGGCAAGATCCAGCCGAACCGGGCGCTGTTCCTTTGGCCCTATGCCGTCTTCCCAGCGATAGGCGGAAACGAAATTACCGCCCGGATAGCGGATGGCGGGTATCTTCAAATCCTGTACAAACTTGAGCACATCCTTGCGAAAACCTTGCGCATCCGCCTGCGGGTGACCCGGTTCGTAGATTCCGCCATAGATTGCGCGACCCATATGCTCAATGAAGGCTGAATAAAGCCGCTCATCAATGTTACTGATTTTAAAGTCTACATGGACGGCTGCGCGTGCCTTCATTCCGTGTCGCTCCCTGACAACCCAATAAAACGATACTCATCGTATTTTTAGATATAGTCGGAGGAGTGCACCGGGCTTGTCAATGGCCAGAATGTGCTGCAGTGCAAAAGGTAAAGAAGATTTCGTTGTTAAAACACGGCTATTGCTTTGTTTTCAAACGCATAATGATGTCTTGATCATAATTGCCAAAACCCCGCCCGAAAATGTTGATACCACCCGGATGACGCCCTTGAGCTTTTACCTCGATTCGCAGCCGTATGGATCGGTGGGCGTCCAGAGCAAGATCACCGATATTGACATCCGAGATCTTATGACCATCCACAAATGAACCTCCCGCTCCCACGGACCAGGTCTTCAACATACCGTATTGGGACCCCTTGAGCTTCCACCAGTCGGGAGTAAAGGTTCCCCGGCGATCGCCATAGTCGCCGGGCGACGTCCATACTCCGATTTCCGTACCGTTTACTGATAGTACAATGTCCGACGGCCAATTGGACAAGGTACCGGGAACTTCCGAGCTAACTTCCATAACAATTTCGATGGCCTCTATGTTGCTACCACGAAGTTTTGCATTATTGGGAAACTGGTATTCGACAAAGCCGCTGGTAAACCAGAGCAGGCTCGTCTTCATTCGCTCCGGATCAATAAATGTCTCGGGTACATCCAAAAGACCAATGATTCCGTGTACTGAGCAGATACCACAAGGACCGGTCACCGCGTTGTTCGTATAAAGCCCGAGAGGCATCGACACCTCGATAAGATCGGAAGACAGAGCAGGTCTGGCCGAAATAAACGTAACGACGAGTTCATCGTAGACGGCAAAACAAATTTTCTGGTTTCCCTTGCGTGCTTTTTGCATTTCGGTGCGGACCAGTCCCGCTTTTTCAAGCACCTGGAGATGGGCTGATACCGACGACTGCGGCAGCCCGGAAAACCGCGCGAGCTCATTCACATTCATACCGGTCTGTTTTGACAGCTCTTTCAATAGCTTAATCCGAGGTAGCGAGGATAACGCTTTGATGGCGACCAAGTCTTTTTCCGGATCTATGACGAGAAAGTTCGAATTCATGTGCCTTACCGATGAGCCAATATCTGGTTCATATCGGAATTATCGATTTAAATAAACGCAAAATGTGATTTTTCGCATTTCAGGCTATGCGACTAACGCCTCCTTTGCTGACTTTATCAAGCTTCGAAGGAAGCGGATGAACGACAAACACAGGCTTCCGCTTGGTGATGCCCATAAGGTGAGTTGTCGCACCAAGGGTAACGCGATGACCAAGAAGATCGATGGTCGCGACAAAAGCTTGCTCGGTCTTCAAAACCCTGGGACCAGCACGATGTCAACGAACGTGTGCGCTCTTGGGCAGGTTTGCCAATCTTATGGACGAAGGACCAAAAACCGATTGGAATGTCGAACTCATCCAACAAATACGGCGCGCCGGACAGGAGCCCGGAGCCATGTGGTTTCTTTAAGCATGACCGGGTTCACGTCAGGACGCTTCGTTGGCTGACAGCCGCCTGCCCGGCTTATATTGGCTTGACCTCATCTGACAGGGAACCCATCTATGCTCTATGTCGAAGCAAGACAACGATATCGAGCTCCTCAGAACCTGGAAACTTCCACCGGAAGCCACACTGGGGTCCTCCGTGCGCACAAAGGGAGTACTTCTCGAAATGCGGGCAAGGCTACCCATATCGTCGAAGAAATCGCTCGTACTCGACGCGGGGGAACTGGTGCTGTCGATGTCGGCCAATTCAAAGACACAATTCCAAACCGCAGCGGCTATTGTGTCTTCAGCAATGAACGATATCGAAAAACTTCCCGTGATCCCTCGTGAAATTGAGGACATCCTGACCATCAAGCCAGCCGAGAGATACCGCTGGCTGGCCGATGGCCGCCTACCCAGTGCGGGCACGCGGACTGTGAGACTACGGGGGCGTGCCAAGCAGATCACGTTTCATGTCTTCGATCCCAAGGTTGTCGAAGACCTGCTTGACAACGGACTGGTGGATCAGTGGCGCGAGGAAGATGTGGCGGCTGCAGCAGAAAACCGACGGCGGGCCGCCTACAAGGCGAAGCTGCAACGCTCATTGAAGAAGGGGGCGGGTTTTGACTCTCCGCCAGAAGCGGAGCCCATGGAGGCGAGCGGGAAACTGGTTGGCTGGGATGAATTTAGACGTAACGGGTTTTTGCGGTGAGCTGCGTATCTAGGAACCTGCTGCGGATTTAAAGCTGCGGGCGAGATAATCCACCTGTCAAAGATTGGCCATGGAACGCAGTTGTGAATATCATTGCGACCAAGGTCTCCAATGGAATGTCGCGGTTGCGGAGAAACAGATTGCAATCGAGACGTTCGTCAATGAGGTAACCACCGGTCTTTTGTAGTTACGCCCGCTTGCGGCATCAGCGGCACGCAACTGCTTAGCCGGACACGCGCTCGACCCTTGATATGAGGCGCCGAGTTTCTTCATCAACCCATGACTGCATTGCGCAAGGCAAAAGAAGAATCCGTTGTTCCGGTCCTGCTGGTTCTATCGTTGAAATTCGTTACGGACGAGTGATCGCGCGCCAGGGAATTGACGACCGTCAATCCGGCCGGTTCATCTCCGGCAACAACGCAGTCTGTTTTGCGAAGTCGAAGTCCATATCATAATCCATTGTCGTTAGCCGCAGCGCAGACTGGGAACAACAGCGGGGAGCGATAGTTCCCCGATCACTTTGAATGATGCACTCAGAAGGAGGTCGCCATTTTGGATACAGCGCTCATCGTTGGATATCTCGCCTCCCTCTGTTCCGTTTGCAGCTTCTTGCCGCAGGTCCGGAAGGTCATTCGCACCGGAGACACCGAAGCAATCTCCACGAAAATGTATTGTCTTACCGTTACCGGCTTCATACTCTGGACCGCTTTTGGCCTTATGCGGTCCGAGTGGCCAATCATTGTCACGAATGCTGCCTGCTTTGTGCTGTCGGCGCTTATCCTTGTAAAGAAGCTCAGAAGCTAGTGCGAAACAGGTTACTGGAACCGGCGCTCCCCGTTTTAAGCCGGCTTTCCGGAACCAGGGCGCCTTGAGCGTGTTGATGAGACAGTATTGCCGCAACCGTCACCTTGATATCGAGCCAGGAGGAAGGCGCTCCTCGGGAAAAGTCCCCGACGCGAAGTTGGAGCAGGAGCAGGAGCCGACTGCAAGCTGGGCGTAAGGAGGGAAGATATGCATGAAAATGCCCGTATTTGGATCCAGGTATGGCCCAGAGCATCAGCATGGGCCGTGCCGGCTGGATTTTTGCCTGGCGCAGCTTGCTGAGAGGGTATCGTGGCTGCCCTCGTCGAAATTCTGCTTCCTGTTATCCCCGGCAAGGAAACAGCTTACCGGGACGTCCGCATTCAGCTCTCGGAAAAATTCGGGGGCGTCACGCTTCACGCAAACGCGCCGGCCGAAGGCCTCTGGAAGAATGGCGTGGTGACCGAAAAAGACCAAATAATCATCGTCGAAGTCATGGTCGATGAAATCGATCGGGTTTGGTGGCGTCACTATCGGAAAGATCTGGAAGTGGCGTTCCAGCAGGAAGCGATCGTCATCCGGACAACGTCAATCGAGAGGTTGTGAAGTCTGACCCACTTTCTATCCTTTTGTAGTGGTTGAAGCTGCCTTTGGCCTGGAGCAATTCGTTCAAACCAGAGATGCGCAAGAACTGGTGGCGGGTGAAGGTTGCGCTGTACAACGCAGCTCCGTCTACTGCGAAAGGAGACCGCTTGGATTGAACGCGTAGGTCAAGCAAATCGGCAAGTAGTTTGCAGTATATCCTTGCAGTATTGACCCGAATTCCGGTTAACCGAACTCAAGGTCGAATTCGTCGGTCGGCAAAGTGCCGGCCACTGGCAGCTCAGCCTGCTGCAAAAGCTTCCTAAAGCTCTCGATGGTCTTATGCGGGCTGCTGTCCAGCTGGAGAGGAAAATGAAAGGCAGCATCAGGTTCAGATCCTGATTAGACATAGCAAGACGGGAACACGGTCAGGTATCCAGGCTCGGGACATCGGTTGCGTTGGAACTGGCAAAGGATACCAAGATTTGAAAATGTTCCGCCCGGCGCGGGCCCGGCCGTGCATGTCGGCACGAGCAGCAATGCGGTGGCAAAGGCCGTTTACGTCGCGCAGGGCCGAGGAGAAAGATGACGCTTGCCGACCGGATCTTCGAATAGATCGGCCGCCCTCTCGACCTTGCCGGAAACCGGCAAGCCTGTTCACAGAAGTCCGACGATGAACACTCTCGCCTGCGGGTGTCGTTCAACCAACCAAAACAGCTGATTGAGCAGTTTCCCGCAGGTCAAGCGGCAGTTCACATCCAGGTCTGCTCACAACCGACAAACACCTACCTATGGCATCCGGCCGCGAGAAACCTGGCACGGTGCGATAACCACCAGATATGGTTCCGCAGTGAATTTGCCATGATTGACGGCTTGGCAGCCAGACATTCGGGTACTCGGCACCGGCACGCAAAACCCCATTACTATCGAATTTCCAGGAGCGTCTGAAGTTCGGGTTGGCGATCATAATTTCCTCAAGCACGACAGCGCCAACGGACAGACGGCGATTCCAGGAGTTCGCGCTGAGGGCGGCGTCGGCACTTCTCGCAAAACGCTATCTTTACTAATCGACTGTGTTTGGCTCATGGCTTATGTTTTAAAGAGAAACCGGAGGAACCATCAGTCAAATCGGCTAGGTCGAAAGGCTGTCAAAAGTGGATTAAGCTCTCCAGTTGCAATTTCTCCGGCCAACAGTTCACCGGCGATCAGGCCGAGTGTGGCACCGCTGTGACTGAACGCAATGTAGTATCCTGCTATGTCATCGAGCTGCCCAAAGACCGGCTCCCCGTCCCCAGGGATTGGTTTCGGTCCGACGAAATAAGTATCGAGTTCCAGCCTTGGGTTGCCATTCAGTACTTTTGAAGCTTCTTCGAGAAGCCTTGCCACCGTCGAATCGTTTACCGTATATGTGCCACCGGGCTGCGCGATGACCTCTTCCTCCGACCAAGCAGAATCCAGTACGAGTGCACCTGTGGGCGTTGGCCTGATTGCTACGCGAGGCGTATTCAGCACAGCCCGAAGAGGCAGGTGCATCGGCTGCGTCCTGACCAGCAAGGCAATCGGTGTACTATCTGGAACAAAACGCCCAAACTCGGCGATCGTCGACGGAACGCTCGCCCCGGTAGCCAACAGAACGGCATCGGCCTTAACGGAGACTCCGCTTGCCATGGTAACCCCGGTTGCGCGGCCATCTGCAACGGTGACCTTGGCCAAGCCGGCATTTGTTACCAATCTGCCACCGCGTTGCACAAATTCCTGACTCAAAATCTCTATCAAACTCGGCAGATCAACCCAACCCTCACCGGGATTGAAGATAGCGCCTTGCGGTGTGACAGAATGTTCATCGACGCCAGGCGCGACGGCCGCGATGTCACCTGGAGAAAGAAGTTGCGCATCATATCCGATGTTGCGTTCATACCTGAAAACCGCTGCGATCTCGTTGGCAGTATCATCTGAGTCCCACGTCAGCCCTCCATCGAAACGCAGCCACGCGGCATCGGGATGCTTTGCTGCCAGAGTGCGATAGCGATCTATGCCGGCCATCCGCAAACGATGATATTCGTCCGAGCGTTGCCGCGAGGAATTGAGCCAGGCCAGTGAGCGCCCCGATGCACCGTTTGCCAGAGGGCCGTCGTTGATAAGGATCGTTTGAACACCCAGTCGAGCAAGATGAACGGCGGACGAGACGCCGAAAATACCGCCGCCAACGACAATGACCTTCGACACCAAGGAAGATGAATTCATGATAGAGACTTTCATTAGTATGATGGATTCAGATTGAACTTGCACTCAATAGGCGGTCACAGAACTTCGGCAAGAAAGCGTTTCAGCCGGGAACTTTGCGGATGGTCAAAAATGGAACTTGGCGGGCCGGCCTCAACAACGCGGCCCTCGTCCATGAAGACAACCTGATCGGCCACCTTGCGGGCGAAACCCATCTCATGGGTGACGACAACCATGGTCATGCCCCGTTGCCCCAAATCGGCCAAAAGGTTGAGAACCCCTTTTACCAGTTCCGGATCAAGCGCACTCGTTACCTCATCGAAGAGGATAACCTCCGGATCCATGGCCAGAGCCCGGGCGATCGCCACCCGTTGCTGTTGTCCTCCGGAAAGACGGCTGGGGCGATGATGACTGCGGGCTGCCAGCCCAACATCAGCAAGGCGCGCTTGTGCAATACGCTCCGCTTCTTCGTTGGGCAGGCCCTTTATCTCGGTCAATGCAAGCATAACGTTCTCAAGCGCTGTATGATCCGGAAATAGGTTAAAATGCTGAAAAACCATCCCGACGCGCTCTGCGCAGTTTCTCGGGCTTCATTGCTAGAATGCTCTCACCATCTATGCGCACATCGCCGCCCTTCGGTTCGACAAGCCGATTGATGCAACGCAGTAATGTTGACTTCCCCGAACCAGACGGCCCGATAATACATGTGACAGTACCCGGTTTTACCGCCAGGGTTACCTGCTTGAGCACATCAAGATCGCCGTATGACATATCCAGATTGCTGACCGCGAGACTGCCGCCTTTGAAACGCGGCTTACCGGCATCACTCCGGGCAGTCGACTGTCTATTGCGAGCACCGTTGCTACTGCCGGTGCCCTCCAGTTCGCTGACCTCGGCAAGTCCGCTCGTAACAGCACCGCTCTTGTGCTTGCCAAGGCGCAGGCCGTTATCAATGTAATTCACCACGTGGGTCAGCGGGACGGTAACAAGGAGATAAAAGATTCCGGCGAGCAGAAGGGGTGACAGGTTTCCGGTAACAACCGCCTGATCCTGCCCAACGCGGAATATCTCGCGTTCTGAAGCCAGCAAACCAAGAAAATATACGAGACTTGAGTCTTTGACGTTTCCAATGAACTGATTGACAAGCGCCGGCAATACACGCCGAATTCCTTGCGGGATCACAATCAAGCGCATTCCCTGCCCGTAACTCATGCTCAAGGCGCGGCATGCTTCCATCTGCCCGCGCTCAACGCTTTGAATACCTGAGCGGATGATTTCTCCGATATAGGCACCGGCAATCAGGCTAAGCGCGAGAATCCCCAAAGGGTAAGGCGAAGGACCGAAAATCTCCCGCCCAATACGGGCAAATCCCTGTCCAATAAGAAGAATGGTCACGATTGCGGGCAGTCCGCGGAAGACATCAGTGTAGATACGCGCGGGAAGCCTCAACCATCTTGAGCGGGATATGCCCATGACGGCCAGCAACAGACCGATAAGAAGTCCGAGCACGGTTGAGGCCGCTGCAAGGATCAGGGTATTTTTCAGTCCGACTGTGATCATGGCGGGCAAAACAGCCGCCATAGCGTCCCAATCGAGAAAACTTCGACGCAGATTTTCGAGCCAGTTCATCCCATTCCCCCTGTGTTGTGACCATAAAGATCAACGGCAGGACCGCTGCTTTGAGGCATCAGAGCAGCGGCCACGACGTTATTTCTTGGGAAGGTACGCGTCGGGCATGGGTGAGCCCGGAAACCACTTTTCATAAAGCGTCTTCCAGGTCCCATCTTGCATTGCCGCATGGAGGGCCGTGTTCAACGCTTCACGAAATGCATCGTTGCCTTTGCGGATAACAAAACCAGCCGGAGCATCAAAGGACGGTATATTTACTGCGATCTTGAGTTCTGGATAACGTTCGCCATATTGCTTTGCGGCCTCATAATCCAGGAAATGGGCATCAACCGTTCCGTTGTTGAGGCCTGAAACTGCCGAATTGTTATCGGGAAATTTGACAAGGTTCGTGTCAGTGAAATTTTTGGCGGCGTAGATTTCCTGAAGCGTCCCCTGCACCACCCCCAACCGCTTGCCTTTCAATCCTTCAGCAGATGTAATTGCCTTGTCCGCTGTCAGCACGGAGAGATAGCCGGCAAGATAGCCGTCGGAAAAGTCTATGGTCTTCTTGCGTGCTTCCGTCGTTCCAATGGCTGCGACGGCCACATCAAAACGTTCATTGGCAACTGACGGCATGAGTGCCGAGAACTCCTGCCCTGTGAAAACCACTTGACCCTTCCCAAAACCAAGTCTGCTTGCAACATTCAGAAAAAGTTCAATGTCGAAACCGGTGAACTGGCCATCTGCGGTTGTAAATGTGTAGGGCTTCGCGTCGCCCATCGTGCCAACGCTTATGACTTTCTCATCAATCAAACCGTAAGGATTATCTTCGGCCGCTGCCATACTGGAAACGGCCCCAAAACCGGCAAGCGCGATGGTCAAGGTTATCATTCCAACCCGGGCAGACTTCATTGTCCTTCTGAAGAGTATTAAAATGCTCATGTCCCTGTTCTCCACTCTGAAATTATTGTTCTAAATTGGCATGCTCAAACTGGCGGGCTGCCCTTCACTGTCACGGCTCTTGGTTGCCTGGATCACTGAGAAGAGATCTTTGCCCATGAGACCGGTCTCTTATTGATTGAGACCGGTCTCAATGCTAATTGATATATTCACATTGACCTTCCGTCAACAACCCTTGTAGTGCTTGAAATATGAAAAACGCTGCTCAAAAATCCCGATCCGTCACCGTCAGCGATGTGGCGCGAGAGGCGAATGTGTCGAAAGCAACCGCGGCTCGCGTTCTGGGCGGATACGGCGCTGTCAGCGAAAAAATCCGCGCAGATGTACTGGCTGCTGCCAAGGCACTGGATTACCGGCCGAACGAGCTGGCCCGAAGCATGACCACCGGAAAATCGGGAATTATCGGCGTGGTCGTCGGCGACATAGAGAACTCTTTCTTCAGTTTTGCTGTCCGCGGCATAAGCGATGTAGCGAGAGCTGCTGGATTCAACGTTATCCTTGCGAATTCCAGTGAACAGATCGAGGTTGAGAAAGCTGCCGTTCGTGTCTTGATCGGCAAACGCGTGGACGGTCTGATCGTCACCCCATCAGAATCCCGGGACGTGTCGCATTTGCGGGAAATTCACCGTTCGGGCAGACCGTTGGCCCTCCTCGATCGCGCTCTACCTGACTTCGACGTTGATACAGTGACCGTCGATGACCGCGACGCCGCGATGCGGGCAACGAAGATTTTGTCGGATGCCGGGCATCGCAATATTGCCTATGTCACGGCAGTCGATTTCGCCGGACGCGAATATCGAGAGCTTAAGCAGATCTACACATCCTCAGTGCGCGAGCGCATCGAGGGTTTTCTCGCAACGTGTCGGGCCAGTGGCATAGAAAACCCCGAGAAATTTGTGCAACTCGGCGCAACGAATGCACAAGAGACACGGACACTCACCAAGAATCTCCTGGCCAGACCTGATCGACCAACGGCGATCCTTGCGTCTGACAGCCTGATAGCAATTGAAATTTTTAAAATCATTCGCGAACGCGGGCTGCGCATTCCTGAGGATATATCATTGATTACCTTCCATGACGCAGATTGGACCAGGGTGACGAGTCCACCCATTACAGTCATTGATCAGCCAGCCTACACACTAGGGAAAACCATCGCAGAGCTTCTCATTCGGCGACTTAAAGGAGAGAATCATCCACCCAAAAGAGTTGTGATAGGTACGTCACTCATCGAACGTGGCTCTGTCGGGCCGCCGCGCGCGATTAAAGGCGGCCAGAAATGACTATCTGTCGCATGTCGCGCCTTCTAGGTCACGGACAGCTGATTGAGAGGTTCGAGGCGGCTGTCTGCAGCGCCAAAGATTGGTCAAAAAGCAGGCTACGGACCAAAGGTAGCCCCGCAAGCCGGTGACTATAATGGCAAGCGGTTTCCTTTATCGAAACGTGTACTGCGCAATCGGCTGGACGTGACTGTTGGCGTCATTGGCTCCAGCCTTGAACCAAACCAATAGTGAGGGATGGTAATGTGAACCGCGTGGCAAACGCAGTATCCCGCGCAAGTTGCCCCTGCGCAGTGCGATGTTGGGCTGAACTGGAACGCTGCCATTCTTCGATCGGGAACATTTTATTGCAGGAGGCGTTGAGTCGCCGCAATGGTTCCCAGGGAGGACATAATGGCCGAGAAGACCTTGAACGACCTTTTCCTAGACACGCTGAAAGACATTTACTTTGCCGAGAAGCAGATTCTGAAGGCGCTGCCAAAAATGGCCCGGGCGGCTCAGTCAGAAGAAGGCAAGTCAGGTTTCCTGCAGCATCGCGACGAGACACAGGGCCAAATCGAACGTCTTGAACAGGTGTTCGAGCTAATGGGAAAACCTGCTCGCGGCAAGACCTGTGAAGCCATCCAGGGTATTATCGCCGAGGGCGAAGAAATCATGGAGGAATACAAGGGTTCGGCTGCTCTCGATGCAGGCCTCTTTCCCTCGGCGCAGGCGGTTGAACATTATGAAATGGCCCGCTACGGCACCCTGATTGCCTGGGCCAAGCAGGTCGGCCTTGAGGACGCGATCCCTCTTTTTCAAGCGAACCTGGCTGAAGAAGTAGCCACCGACGAAAAGCTCACGCATCTTGCAGAGGCCTTTGCGAAAGCAAAGGGTAAAGCTGCCTGATCATTCCGTCGTCTTCAAACGCGCATCGCGCGCCCCTTTCGCATGCACCCTGCCAATGAGGAGAGACCGATGGCCAAGAAGCCTTCCCCAGCGAAAAAACCAGCACCAAAAACGCCCGCATTGAAGAAAACCGCCGCGACCGGAAAACTCCCAAACACTGTCACGATCCATGACCAGCAACTCCATCGTGGAAAAGGTGGCGAGCTTCACCAGTTCGCCGAAGACGGACACGAGGTTCTGACAACCGCCCAAGGCGGCCCCGTTGCCGATGACCAGAATACACTTCGGGTTGGTGCCCGCGGCCCCGCTGTCATCGATGATTTTCATTTTCGAGAGAAAATCTTCCATTTTGACCACGAACGAATCCCCGAACGCGTGGTTCACGCTCGCGGATACGGTGCGCATGGCTTCTTCGAGACTTACGAGTCCCTAGCGGCCTATACACGCGCGGATCTCTTTCAGCGTCCAGGCGAAAAGACGCCGGCTTTCGTCCGGTTCTCAACTGTTGCGGGCAACAAGGGTTCAGCCGATCTTGCTCGTGACGTCCGAGGCTTTGCGGTGAAGCTCTACACGCAAGAAGGCAACTGGGATTTGGTCGGAAACAACATTCCGGTTTTTTTCATCCAGGATGCAATCAAGTTCCCGGATATTATTCATGCAGCAAAGCAGGAGCCTGACCGCGCCTTTCCCCAGGCGCAGACTGCGCATGACAATTTTTGGGATTTCATCAGCCTCACTCCCGAGAGCATGCACATGGTCATGTGGATCATGTCTGACCGTGCCATTCCCCGCTCCTTCCGCTTCATGGAGGGTTTTGGTGTCCACACTTTTCGGTTTGTCAACGACAAGGACGAGTCAACCTTCGTAAAATTCCATTGGAAACCAAAGCTGGGTTTGCAATCGGTGGTCTGGAACGAGGCCGTCAAGATCAATGGTGCGGATCCTGATTTCCATCGCCGTGATCTCTGGCAGTCGATACAATCGGGTAACTTTCCGGAATGGGAGCTTTGCGTTCAGCTGTTTGATCAGGAATTCGCCGACAATTTCGACTTCGATATCCTTGATCCTACGAAGATCATCCCCGAGGAGATCTTGCCGGTTCGGCCAATAGGCCGTTTGGTACTTGACAGGATGCCCGACAATTTCTTCGCCGAGACGGAGCAGGTTGCCTTCATGACCCAGAACGTGCCCCCCGGTATCGACTTCAGCAATGATCCACTTCTCCAGGGTCGGAACTTCTCGTACCTGGACACCCAATTGAAGCGTCTGGGCGGCCCAAATTTCACCCATCTGCCCATCAATGCACCCAAATGTCCGTTTCATAACTTCCAACAAGACGGCCACATGGCAATGCGAAACCCGGTCGGGCGGACAAACTATCAGCCAAACTCGCGCAACGAAGGACCGAGAGCGTCCCCGGTCCGCGGCTTTCGCCATTTTCCATCAGACGAAGAGGGCTCGAAGATTCGGCTCCGCCCAGAGAGTTTCGCCGACCATTACAGTCAGGCGCGCCAATTCTATATTAGCCAGACACCACCCGAACAGCGGCACATCGCCATGGCCTTAACTTTCGAGCTTAGCAAGGTCGAAGAGCCGGTCATACGTGAGCGCATGGTGTCACATCTGCTCAATATCGATGATACCTTGGCATCAACGGTGGCCAGGAAGCTCGGTTTTCAATCGCTGCCGAAACCGGCTGATGCGGCCATGCCGACGCGCCAGGATCTGGAACCATCACCGGCGCTCAGCATCGTGGAACGTGGACCCAAGCGCTTCGAAGGGCGCAAACTTGGTATTCTCGTAACCGATGGTGTTGATGCCGGGCTTCTGAAGGGCCTTGCCACGGCTGTTACCAAGGATGGGGCGGTCTTCGAACTGATAGCACCGAAGGTGGGGGGCGTTACCGCGTCCGACGGGAGTTGGGTAGCAGCACATCACATGATTGATGGCGGCCCTTCCGTCCTGTTCGATGCAGTGGCCCTGCTGACCTCTGCCGCAGCCATTGATGACCTGGTGGAGGAGGCAACGGCTCGTGACTTTGTTGCTGACGCGTTCCAGCACTGCAAGTTCATCGGGTACGATCGGTCCGCATTGCCGCTACTCAAAAAAGCCGGGATTGCAAACGACCTCGACGAGGGCATTCTGGAGCTGCCTGGAGAGGAAGGCCCTGCCGCCTTTGTCTCCAGGTTGGGTAAACTTCGGGTTTGGGCGCGCGAGCCCGCCGTGAAGCTTGGGAAAGCCTCTGCGCCAATAAGGTAGACCCTTTGGGGCGCGGCGGCGACTGGTTGCCGCCGCCTCCCTGTTACAGCCGACTGCTCGCCTGGATATCGGAGGCACTCTCGCCAGCGGCTAAATTACGCGGCCTCTCGACCATTGCCCGGAGATGCCGCTGGTCTCGCACCGACCGGAAATTAGCTGGATGGTGTGGTGGCTCACTCGGCTGTGTCAACGCGCATGATCTCACGGCGATTGCCGTCAACAGTGTCAGGCCCTGCTATCGCCAAACTGGCATTCGCTGTTGGCGAGGCAATCGGGCATGAGCGGGGTTGGCACGTCCCTGGCGAACAGCGTCTTGAGGCCCTGTACAACCAAAGAACATCTGCCCTTCTAGAACTCTATGCCAAGCCTTGTTGCGAACGTATGGTCTTGGCTGTCGCCGTCGGTTCCAAATGCGGTACGATAATCAAAGCCCACATTCCAACCTTCTCCTATCTGCGCATCGAACCCCATTCCGACCGTAAAGTGATCTTGAGAGAACGCGTCAACATCAAGCGCGTAGGGCAACGTACCAAGGTCGGCATATCCCACACTGGCGCGGCTCGATCCTTCAAAGTCGTGGGTGTATTCCAACCGGGCACGAGGCGTGAGCAAACCCCATTTGGTACGTATAGCGTGTTCGACGCGAAACCCGAAGGTTCCTGACAATGTGTCAATATCCTGATCGCCATAAGTAAGGTTGTAAATATCCGCCCCCTTTTCAGTGAATGCGTCGAGTGTTGAACGTGATCCTGACAACTGGCCATAGGGGGACATCAGCAGACCTTTTTTGCGATATTCATAACCAGCGGTCAGCGATGCGAAAAACTGGTCTCCATTCCGCTTTCCCGAAGCGAAGTCTCCGGTCGACGTCACATATCTCTCGCTGTCAAAACTCATGGTGCTGTAGCCAGCAAGCCCGTCAAGGAAGAAACCTGGGACGGGTCGATAGCTGCCATAAGCTGCAATTGAAAACGCTTCTGCACGACTTTCAGTGCCATTGTCGCCAACGTCTGTACTATCGCGTCCAAAGCCTACACCGATACCGGCCGTCAGATTCGGATTGAAGCGATAGTCAACGCCGGCACTCACGCCCACCAATGTATTATCCAGCTTGATTGCCCCATCATCATTGGTGCCGAAGTTGACATAGCCACCGCTCCAGAGGGCGAACTCGCCCAACGCGTGTTCATTTGCGACCGGGGGAGGAGCTTCAACAGCATTGGTTGCCGGTGACGACACTTTCCCTATCGCCTCAAGCGCAGGATCACGGGCAGGATTATTCGACGCTTGATCCGAACTATAGGCTATCAAACCGGCTTGCGGACATGCAGCGGATGGACGGAGCCTGGTCCCTGTCGCGCTTTGCCCGGTTGTGATGGAAGTCGACTCAGACGATGGATCCTTCTGCGCGCTCAGACTGCTCTGAGTACCGTCGATACATGCGGCATTAGAGCCAATGCTAACCGCTCCCGAGCCTTGGCGGGTAACGTTGAGTGACGGGCCCTGCTGAGAATAATCCTGTGATTCATAAGGTTCCGATTGCGTTGAATCGGTCAAAACGCTGACACTGAGCCCTACAGAATTGCTGCGCTGCTCACCCTCATTATGGAGTTGTTCCAGCCTGTGGCTGAAATTGCGGATTTGCGTGTTGGCGAAACGCTTGGCGCTCTCCGTCTGGGCCCGGATTAATCCAATAACTTCGGGATCGCGTGACGGGTCGGGACGCGCAATTACTTCAATCGTAACCGTTGCGGGCGCAGACCTGCGAGCTCCGTTTGATAGTGTATAGGTCAGACTGGTTGTGCCAGCAAATGTCCCGGCTGCCGCAAACTGAAGGATATGGGTGCCATCTTCCCTCGTGATGCGTGCCTCGCCAGCTTCACCTGGAGGAGAGGTTACGATTGCCGAGGCGGAGAATGGGCCACCCGTCGCACCTTGAGTAAGATCGACTGTGCCAGTTGTACCCGCCAAAACGCTGAGCGTTTGATTCTGTGCTATCGGCGGCGGCAAGTCCTGGATGGCGATTTTATACTGCCGGGTACCTGTAAAGCCGTTCGTATCTGTTGCGGTGACACTGAAACTGAAGGAACCAGCTGCCGTGGGTGTTCCGGATATGCTGGCATTGGTTAGATTCAACCCGGCAGGCAATGCTCCCGCAGAAACCTGAAAACTGTAAGGTGCTGCTCCGCCGTCAACGGTGAGCGCTATCGGACCATATTGCTCTTGAATTTTTCCACCTGGAATAACATCGGGCGTGACTGTAATCGTGGGGGCTTCAATGGACAGGCTGTACTGATGTTGACCAGTAAAACCGCTAGCATCGGTTGCGGTAATCGTGAAGTTGAAGGTGCCTGCGACCTTAGGTGTGCCGGAAATTTCGGCACCAGCTAAGGCAAGCCCGGCGGGCAGTGCTCCGGCACTCAACTGATATTTATAAGGTGCAGTGCCGCCGTCTGCCGAGAGCGTGACCGAAGCATAAAGGTTAGAGGCTTGTCCCCCCGGCACGGCATCCGGACCAATCGTGATCCCCGGCGCTGCGACGGCGATTGTGTATTGCCGCTCGCCGCTGAAACCATTGGCATCCGTGGCTCTCACTGTGAATGTGAACGAACCAGCAGCGGTTGGCTTGCCCGAAATATTGGCATTCGACAGGCTCAATCCAGCTGGTAATGCGCCGGCGTTTATCTGAAATGTATAGGGCGCCGCTCCGCCATTAGCCGTCAGCGTTACCGGAGCATAATCGTTCGGGATCACCACGTCCGGTAGCGCGTCCGGTGCAATATTGATTCCCGGTGCCACTATCGCGATCGTAAACTGCCGTTCGCCGGTAGCTCCGTTTGCATCGGTAGCAGTTACAGTGAAAGTGAATGAGCCTGCAATGGTTGGCGCACCGGAAATCACGGCTCCGGCCAGGTTCAGCCCTGTAGGTAAAGCACCGGCACTTACCTGAAACGTATAAGGGCCTGTTCCGCCATCTGCTGCCAGCGTCACCGAACCGTAATCGTTCGAAGCGTTACCTCCGGGCAGATTATCAGGGCTTACAATAATCGTCGGCGGTTCGATTGCCAACGTATATTGGCGCTCGCCTGTAAACCCGTTGGCGTCGGTTGCTCTAACAGTGAAGGTGAACGAACCCGCTGCAGTTGGCGTACCCGAAATCCGGTCACCGGCCAGACTCAGCCCAGCGGGCAGAGCTCCGGCAGTCACCTGAAATGAGTAAGGCGCTGCACCACCTGTTGCTGAGAGAGTTGCCGGAACATAGGCGTTCGAGGCCTTTCCATCAGGCAGGTCGGCAGGTGCAACGGCAATGACCGGCACAGGAATCGCGACTGTATATTGCCGCTCGCCGATAAAGCCGTCTGCATCTGTCGCTCGAATAGTGAAGGTAAAACTTCCCGTAGCGTTGGGCGTGCCGGACAACAGTCCGCCAGACGATAGAATAAGACCACCGGGAATACTTCCAGAAGCAAGGCTGAAGCTGTAAGGCGCCGTACCACCATTTGAGCTGCTTGCTGTTATTGTCTGGCTGTAGGCTTCCCCGAATACACCATCAGGCAACGTCTGGGGCGTGAGGTCTACCTGCACAGTCGTACAGGTAAGAGCCAGATTGGACACATCAGCGTTGGATATGGTGCCGGACGAAGGCACAAGCGTGCAGAGTTGCCCGTCCGGGGCTGTCAATACCCTCGCGCTCCAGTTTGCTCCGTCAGGCACCCTGTTGGGAAAGGAAAAACTGCCGCCGCCGATATTAACGGTTTGGACACTTACGGGGCTTGTTGTTGCAAGCTCAAGACTTGCTGTGCCATTCAAGCCGTTTGCGATGCCACTGACCAAAAACGTCGGCGTTGCGAAGCAAATCAATGCGGAGCCGTCACCGGAGTTCGCATCGTTCAGGATCGACGCCGATTGCAAAGCACCCGGACTTGAAGTGCCCCCGGCTCCTCCGCCGCCACCCCCGTTCCAGTTCTGCTGACAGCCGGTTGTGCCGACACCTGCACCGCCGCCTCCACCGCCAACGGTGCTACCGCCACCGCCGCCGCCGCCAAATCCGGCCCCGATGAAAGATCCAGAAAAATTATTTGAGCTTCCCCCCTGCCCGTTCGCTTGACCGGGCGTCGCGGGGAAACTGCCACACCCGGCTCCGCCAGAGCCGCCCGCACCGGGTGAACCGCCGCCGCCGCCGAACGGACCTGTCCCGCCCGGCACAGTCGCTCCTGCCCAGCCCAGACCACCTCCGATACCGCCATTACCACCACTAATTACATTGGCAGTACTCCAACCACCATTGCCGCCACCCCCGCCGCCAGCGGCGATCGCAATCCGGCTGCCACCCAAGCTCAGATCGGTTCCGCCGCCGCCATTTCCACCATCGTTGGTGCCGCTTGGCCCCCCGGGATTGACTGCAAAAGACGCTCTGCCACCGACGCCAATCGATAGAATATCGCCTGGCGAAACGCTCAATTTACCACTAACGCGACTTCCAAGGCCACCTGTACCGCCAGGACTGAATGGACTACCGCCTATTGAACCCGCGCCACCTTTGCCGTCGCCACCTTGTGCACCGAAGAGATGAACGGTGATCGAACTCACCCCACTTGGTACAACCGTGGATTGCGTACCACCTGTGAAATTAAAGGAACGGCTTGTCTCATTGGGGGCGCAAGTCTGTGCAAACGCCAAATCTGACCATGCCAGGCCACCAGGAAACAACATAATTGCTATCGCAAGAGTACGCACACGTGAAAATACTTTTGAATACATAACGCCCCCCAGCGTATTCTTGATATTTTTTACCTAGCGTTGTGAGGAAGCGACTGCAATCACAAATTGCGACCCTATTCATTATTTTTTTAAATAAAGAATCTTCGCGAAAAAATAAGACGGAAAGCGACATTTCATAAACTCAATAGATGTACTGAATGCTATTGGTGCCTTACTTAAATTAATCTAGGAGAAAATCATTCATTTACCACGATGGCAATGATTAATAGCGGCCGCCCTGCTTGGGTTGTGTATAATATCGAGCAAGCCCCTATCACCCAACGCGCATTCTGCTCAGTGATTATGTCACCGGAAGAAGAGCCACCAATCACGCAGGACAGGTCTGAGGAACAAAACCGCCTTGTCTGCAATAATGAATTTTCGGACTATTCACGCGGGTCTCGCCGCGGGATGCTGGAAACTGTTGGGGAAAGAGGCGCTGGCACTTCGCCACAGGTGATTTTGAAACTGCAGTATGTGGCGACATCGCAAGGTCCGTAAAAACTCTCAGTTTGAGCGCTCTCAATGGTGAAGCGACGCATACAATACGTAAGATCAACGAGGCAAGACGAGGGATGAGGCAAACCGCTGACGTAACATGACGAGCGTGCCCAAAGATGGCAGTCGAATCCTTGTTACAATCCGCCCCTTCGAACCAAGTCCGGCAGAAGTTGATCTCGCATATTGGTCGACTGGCGACCAGTACGGGGCCAGTAAGCCGGCGAGCTTCTGATTCCTCGCCCGCCCGGATCGTGGAATAGACGGAGCCGGAGTTAAAATGCCGAATGCCGACGCCCTTGGTCAACCTGGATCCTGCTTCGATGCCATTACCCTGGAAAGGCGAGGATACCAAGCATCTCGACAGATCGGGAATCGAGGAACGGGCATGCATGCGATGACTGCCAGGTACTGCCAATTCGGACGCCCGATCCCACTGTTGCTTAAAAAGAGGTGCTCCTCCTGCGACAGGAATCTGACAACATCTCAAGCCCCTTGGAGGTGCTCGCCGGAAGATCGGTGGAGCGACTTTGCAACGCAATTGGTTTAAACCGGTGAGTGCTGATGAAAGGTCAGTTTCCAGCCGGTCGACCGCCGGATATAAGCCGAGCTGACCAGCGCGGAATAAGGCTCGCCGTCGTTACGGGACACATCGGCCCGATAACTGACGATGGCGACGTCGTCGGCAGGCATGAGCAGGTACCTGCTGGTCATTTTGAGGTTGCGCCACCGGTTCGTCAGGGTGGCGGTCTCTGCCACGTCTTCGCGTGGGTGGATGCCGTGCATCTCTCCCGCTTGCGGGAAGGCGAGAATTGCCTTCTCGTCCACATGTGCGAGGAAATGGTCTTTACCGGAGAGCCAGAAGCCCTCTTCGATGCGGAATAATTTATCCTTTGTCTCCATGGGGACTCCTCCCAAGCGAGTTGAACGTGAAGAGGCGCGCATAGTTCCGCCCCGCGAGTTTTGATATAGCATCCCGGCGGCACTTCCCGCCAACGGCGGAGAATAGACTGCAAGGATTGCCACTCTGCGTTCCGAACCAACGACTTTGAAGCGGTGATCAAACACCTCGCGGCACTCGGTTTCCGGGAAATTTACCTGAAGACGATCCAAAATATCTGCTGATCCTCCGAACTGGTTTGGCCGGCTTCCCGCAGCTCTATCTTTACGACCCCGATTCAAACATCGTAGAAAGTAATGAGGCATCATAAATGTGCCACCGGAGCCGCCGACAGCACAGATATCTAAGGACGCGCGTCGATGCTATGGTAGCTTCGCGCCCATTTCGGTCGCTCTGCGAAACTCCTTTGAACAAATGGCCATGCGGCCAAATTAATTCTTAGTCCCATAACTTGCTTGCCGCTATTTCGAGTTCTTTAATAAACGTCAGATTCCTTTGATCACAAACTCCGTTGATCGTTCATTCACTCACCTCTTGCTTCTCATAATATCAGAAGCAATAACAACCAACCTTATCGGCAGAATAATCCGCAACACGGCCTGTTATTCTATGGACCGGTCTCTCCTTAAAGTTATTGAACCCAATCGCCAATCGGTTTCTCGAAGCACGCATGGCTTGTCATCGCACTGCCACGGCAACTGCAGCCCCAGCCATCATTCCGGCACTGGTGCGGTTTGCTATCTTCATAGACTTGCGGCTCGTGAAAAAGCGCCGAGCACGCGAAGCCGCCAACGTCCAACATAAGTCGATGGCTATGACGACACAGAACATCGCGAAGGTGAGCTCCAGCCAGCCAAATATTGAAATCTTGTGCAGGTCCACGATGGTTGGCAGCAAGGCAACATAGAACATCATGGTTTTTGGGTTTCCCATCGTCACTACGAAACCCGCTAGCGCAAGTCGCCATCTGGATCCTGAGCACGCAAAATGCTCCGCCAAGGTCTCCACAGGTGCGTGCCACATCTTCCACGCCAGGAAAAGCAGATAGCCCACCCCGAACCACTTGATGGCAAGAAATAGGGGTTGAAAGGTTTGGGCCAGCAGCGACAGCCCCAGCACCGCCAATCCCAGCCAGATGGCTTCGCCTATCCACATTGCAATCAAGAATGGGAAAACGTCCCGATGGCCTTTGGAAAGCACTCGTGCGACAAGGGCCGCAACGCTCGGTCCCGGCGACGCAGAAGCAACAGCCAAGGCTACAGCAAAAACAACGAGAGATGTAATGTCCATTCCACATCCTTCGTAAATCGACAAAGGGAACGCGCCAGTCTGCTTGCAGTTCCCCAATAAACAATCTCCTTGGACCCGAAGCCAGCGTTTAACGTCGAAAGGTAAGGTGAGTGGAGCCGTCTTTGCTTGCTCTCATGATGTCTCCTCGGAGCATGTTTCTGGCTGCATAGATAGCCGTTTCCATAGCGGGCAAGCACAGATTTGTCACCCAGCAAAAACAACGTGATAGGAGCCTGCGCGCTATCGCCAGATCCTGACCCGCCCAACCGTAAGGTGCGACCTGTCCTGGTTTGATTCCAGCTTCATAGTGCGAAGCATGTACCACCATGCGAAGATCGTAAAAGTGGGCGCCATCCGCGTGCAGATAACCGCGAGCGCGGAAAGCGATACCTGCATTTCAGGTTTTGGGTTGTACCCAGCCTATCTTATACATAGTTCTGCTTAGATGCCATTGAGCTGGCGTGACGCACTGGCGCCAACCGTCAACTTGTCATTCCGCCGTAATTTTGCGAAGTCAAACCACCCGGCCAATCTCCAGCCTGGCTGCTCCTGCACAAAGCGGCCATGCCCTATTCCGGTGTAAAGATCCGATTGGCGTCCGGGCTCAGGCAAATCGGAAAAGGCATCACTCCTGAACTTCGGTGCCGCGACTTATACAAACCTTGGCTGAACTAGTTCTTATTTATGAGTTCGTATATTCCCTATGGAATGTTATGGTCACAATAGGGGTTTTGCTGCTGAAATCGTTCGCGTTCCAATTCGGGCGACGGGACAAGGGGCGCGATGTATAAGAATGAGCTGATAGCTAAGCTGGGTCTTCTTGCCTTGATAAAAGAAGACTTCATGAACCATCGAAAAGATTTAACTTTGCCGGGTTTTCGGGCTCTGGCCGTCTATCGATATGGTACATGGGCTCGTAGCCGTCCCAACTATTTGGCAAGAGCGTTTTTCTCGGTTATTCATCTTTTCTTCGCCCGGTTCGTCAGGAATTACTATGGCATCGAGCTGTACCACACCGCGTCCATCGGCAGGCGACTTCATATTGGACACCAAGGCTGCATCGTTGTCCACGAATACGCCACGATCGGTGATGACTGTGTTATTCGTCAGGGGGTTACCCTTGGCATCGGCGGTTTGCAAAGGGGTGAGACCGGACGAGAACATGCTCCCGTGATCGGCAACCGGGTCGACATCGGTGTTGGCGCGGTTATCATCGGGCAAGTAACGATTGGCGATGATGTGAATATCGGCCCGAACGTCGTCATCGTTACGGACATAAAATCGAACTCCACTGTCTTGGCGCCGCCGCCGCGGATTGTAAGCCGGTCCATTTTGGGCAGGCCGGAAATGAATAATGAAACCGGAAAACCTGACCTGGAGTGCGCCCGGTCATCCAGAGGTATTTAATGGAAAGATCTGCTGTCAGAGAAATAATACTGGCCGAATACGTATCCGTCATTGCTCCCAAGAGCGGCGCGCTTGTTGCGATGCCGGATGACGAGACCATGCTCTATGATACTGGGCTGGATTCCTTGGGTTTTTCCGTGCTCATGGCAAGGCTTCAAGACAGCCTCGAATGGGACCCTTTTTCCCACTCGGCAACATCTTTTGAGCCTCAGACATTTGGCGATTTCGTGTCATTTTATTACAATAATCAGCCCTGAAGGGCGGGTGTCTTATCCAGATGGGCAGCTCTGTGTACCAAGGGGGCAACTGTCATTTGCTCCAGCGCCGATTGCCGTCCCGTCCCGTCCCTTACCCCGACAAGTCCATGTGAAAGCAGTATTCCAAGCGCAGCGCGGTCAACCTTGCCGTTTCCATTGAGCGGCAGGGCATCCATTAGGTGCAAATCCGAGGGCATCATGTAGCTGGCTACTTTTTCCGCCAAGCTTGCCTGGATCTGTTCGGGCCGCAGTTTTGTGTTAACCACAAATCCGACAATGCCTGTCGCAGATCCATGTTCGATGGGCCAGGCCACAGCTGCGACCTCGTCTGAACCGCTGGCCGCGCGCAAGTGCATTTCAACTTCCTCAAGTTCCACGCGATTGCCCATAATCTTTATCTGATTGTCGAGCCGGCCAAGATGATGAAAGATCCCGTTTTCATCTTCCACTCCCAGATCCCCGGTTAGATACCATCGCTCTCCGTCGATTACCGGAAAGCGCTCCCGGGTGAGTTCAGGCTGTCCAAAGTATCCTCTGGCCAATTGAATACCGCACAGAGCAATCTCCCCTGGCACGCCGACCTTTACCTTTTGGTTGTGCTGATCGAATACCGCAACGCTCATTCCTGGAAATGCGCAACCGATGGCAACGATGCCTCGGCCTGCCGTTACAGCTATCGGTGTTTCAACCACCTGTCTTAAACAGGCAATGGTCGCTTCTGTAGGTCCATAAATATTATCCACACGGCTGTTGGGCGCAGCTTCCAGCCATGCTTGCGCGGCTCCGCTAGGCAGTGGCTCACCACAAAACATTGAAATCCGCAGGCTGGCAAGTGACGCCGGCTTGAGCATGTTTGTTTTGCGCATCAGGCCGATGATGGAGGGTACGGACAACCAGCACGTGATTCCGTGATCCCTTATAAACCGCGCTGGCTGCAACATTTGAATGGCCGACATAATATGGAGCGATGCTCCGCCATGCCACGTCAAAAACATGTTATGTACGGAAAGGTCAAAAGTGATGTCACAGGTTTCGGCTGCCCGGTCAGTTGGGCTCATTCCACTCCATTCTTGCATGACCTGCAGATAGTTGTTCACAGCAATCGCCGGAACCATAACCCCTTTTGGTTTTCCGGTGGTTCCGGATGTAAACTCTATATAGGCAATATTGTCTGAATCAATTGGGGCGGGCTCTCCCCCGACAATCTCCTTGATATCCGTCAGGTAGACGATATCTTTACCGAGGCTCACGCCTGACGGTTTGACGTTCGCTGCCATGATTACTAACTTGGGCAGGTATTCATGGACCGTGGCCGAGATCATTCCGGCGCCGCGGTGATCGATAACAATTGCGTCCAGGGCGAGCGCCTTCAGAAGTTCTACCAGGCGCTCTTCCGGTAATTTCAGACTGAGTGGGACATATGTCAGGCCAGCCCATACGGTTCCGAGTATGCCCAGGCAGGCGACAGCGCTCCTGGAGGCAAGGATTCCAATTCGTCCGCTGCTGCGCACAGCTGCAAATCTGCCTGCAAGCGCAGCGGCGACCCTTGCCGTCTCACCGTACGACCAAGCCTCACCACCTGACGAGATGGCAACGGCATCCGGCTGGCTCCGCGCAAATTGAAAAAGCGGTCTGGCGAGATTCCGGGTTGTCATTCCTACACCTGCATATGATCACAAGATTGTTGCAATTTGTCGATTTGCGATGACGGCACCCGAGTGAACCCGCAGGATCGTCAATAGTTGCTTTTCTTTCGGTCTACTGAACATAGCTTCGTTTTTATTGCGATATGGACGCTACACGCAGCTTATTCTACTGATTTCCAGTATAAGCGCTATAGACACATGGAGTTAACCGAACTCGTCGCAGGATTAACACTTTCGCTCTTCGCCTAATCCGGGATGGAGCCGACAGAGAGAATCCAATCAGGGTTTACACTGCTGTTTGTACTACTTTTGAGGAACCCGGCCGAGGCGGGGTGTTCTGTGAAACTTGTTGAAACGGGACCATGCCGCCCTGATCTCCGCCATCTGCATGTGGGGATCAACCCGCTCGGCGAGAGCTATGAGATGGGTCAATCTCGACGCACGCGGGTTGTCCCGCAAAACGAGTTCGACCAGCTCGCCGATACGCCTGTCACTCAATGAAGTTTCCATACTCAAGGTACCCGCAACATCGATAACAATAAAAGGACTTATGCTTGCGCCGGATTACTCCGCGCAAACCACCACCCGCCGAAAGCCACACAAACAGTTGCGTCTTGTTTTTCAAAGTATTCGGAACAACGCAAATATAGTGAGCATCTGCCTGTACCTAACTTGCTGTAATCGGTGAGTTAACTCAACACACTCAATTTAACTACAATTTAAAGTAAATTTTAATCCTATTGTTTATTACATTTTGGATTTCCTCGTGTAAGTTTGCAACCGGCATCGGTGTCCGGGTTGTTCCATGCCATGCCCTGTCCAGTATCAGTAATCATTCGAGTTTATGGACTATTGCTCAGTCCTGTTGTGTGAAAGTGAGCAGCACCAATGGCGGAAACCTTAGCGAGTGCTAAAGTGACATCGCATGACAAATCGTCTGTGGGCGCGTCGCGATCCGTTCGCCGCCGCCTTAGCAAGGTCTTGTGTCTTGATGACTTCGAACCGATGGCTGAAAGTTATCTTCCACGCCCCCTTTTTGGCTACATAGCCGGCGCAAGTGAAACCAATCTGTCCTTGACTGACAATGCGAAATCATTCGCTGAATTTGGTTTTCGACCTCGTGTGCTCCTTGACGTGTCTGCAAGGCATCAACGAACCAGTCTTTTTGGGCAGACGTTCGCCGCCCCTTTCGGGATTGCCCCCATGGGAATCAGCGCAATGATGTCCTACAGAGGCGACGTTGTGCTCGCTGCTGCCGCGCAATCAGCAAATATACCGATGATAATGAGCGGTTCGTCCCTTATCCCACTCGAAGATGTGGCCAAGGCGGCACCGGCCAGCTGGTTTCAGGCCTATCTTCCAGGTGAGTGGCCACGTATTGAAGCCCTGCTGGACAGGGTTGAAGCAGCAGGGTTTAAAACGCTCGTTATCACCGTCGATGTGGCGACGCTTCCAAGTCGCGAAAACAACGTTCGCAACGGTTTTTCCACCCCCCTGCGTCCGACCTTAGCATTATTATGGCAAGGCCTGACCCATCCTTCCTGGAGCATCAGAACACTTGCCAGAACCCTGTTAAATCACGGCGTTCCTCATTTCGAAAATTCCTTCGCAACCCGTGGTGCACCGATAATTTCCAGGAACGTGTCACGCGATTTCAGCAAACGCGATCACCTGGATTGGTCCCATCTTGAAAAAATTCGCAGACGTTGGAACGGCAACCTAGTTGTGAAGGGAGTTATGAGGCCTGAGGATGCCGTACGCGCTGCGTCCATAGGAGCAGACGGGATTATAATTTCCAATCACGGCGGCCGCCAGCTTGACGGAACGGTCGCCCCTCTCAGAGTGCTGCCGGGCATTGTATCTGCCGTAGGTTCGACCACGACGGTAATGGTGGATGGCGGCATTCGCCGCGGCACTGATGTTCTGAAAGCTCTGATATTGGGAGCCAAGTTCGTTTTTATCGGACGACCATTTCTCTATGCCGCAAGCGTGGGTGGGCAGTTTGGAGTTGCCAAAGCCATCGACCTGTTGTCCAAGGAAATTCACCAGAACATGGCCCTGCTGGGTGTCAGTCATCTCGATGATTTGCAGTCCGATATGCTGACAAGATTTGCGGCAGCAAATTGACTTCATTTGGATTATCTTAAGCGGATGGCGTGTTCTCGTCCGGGGAGTATGGGATTGTCAGCACCGATCAGGGAGAGGCTTCGTGCCTTTTTCCAGTATGTCAGGCGCAGTCCAGGCAAGGCCTCTAAGCGACGTCCACGACTGGAAACAACTGTCACGGATGCCGCTGTATACGTTATCGGTGATGTTCATGGCTGTTTGCATGAACTGCTCACTCTGGAAAAAATGATATTCTCTGATGCCAAGCGGCTGACCGGTAAGAAACTTATGGTAATGCTGGGCGACTATATCGATAAGGGCCCGGCCTCGGCACAAGTCGTGGAACACCTGTTGACACCCTGCAAGGATGGATTTGAGAGGATCTGCCTAACTGGCAATCATGACATGGCAATGGTTGATTATTTTGACGGACACCTTGCTCTTTCGACATGGATGCAGATGGGAGGCAATACAACCCTTACGTCTTACGGCATAGACGTTGCGCATTTGAAGAAAATGTATCCGAAGCCCAAACATCTGGATCAATACATCCGGAGCAACTTGCCGACCCGTCACATTGATTTCTTGCGATCACTACCCATTGTCGTAAAAGCGGATGATTTCGTTTTCGTCCATGCGGGTGTGCGACCTACCATTGCCCTCCAGAATCAGCGGGATGAGGATCTTGTTTTTATCAGGGATGATTTTTTCAATGACACGCCCCTCCTCAAGTACTGGGTGATCCATGGGCACACCCCCGTCGAAGCGCCCGATCGGCAAGGAAGGCGTTTGAACATTGACACCGGCGCCTATTACAGCGGCAAACTGACCGCCTTGCGCATCTGGAAGCGACACGGGACCATTCTGGTAACTTGATAAGCTATGCGCCTTCATGTGACACAGGCTTTGGTTTTGATGGAGCCTGATCGAGGTAATAGCTGCTATATCGCTCCATAAAGTGCTCGGAACTCCCAAAAGAGGTGTATTTGGATAGCTCCTTCATATCGGTCCGGTTCAAAATAATGCCAAGAACTTTCGGGAAAATGTGCGTCTCCGACTGAAGTACCGATTTTACGAGCGCGCGCGGCGTGCTGCCCCAATGCGCGACCATGACAAAACCATCGACAAACGGCGCGAAGGCTTTGGCATCAACAACAGGACCCAGCGGCGGCAGATCGACAATGATATATTCATAGGCATTCCTGGCCTCATTGAGAAGTTTTTCCATAGCCTCGCTGGATAAAAGCTCGCTGGTGTACTGAAAATGCTTGTGCAGAACGGCTGGTAGAATAGCGAGCTTGGTCCGCTTGTCGATTTTCAACATGGATTGCCAGGGCTGGTCGCCAAGCACCGCTTGTACCAGTCCGCGTTGCGGGGTGAACGAAAATGATCGTGTAAGACCAGGATTACGCAGATCCGCATCAATCAAAAGCGTAGAGGCGCCCTTTGCCGAAAGTTGTAGCGCCAGATTTGCCGCGACGGTTGATTTACCTTCATGCGGTAGTACCGAGATGACGCCCAGAACTTTGCTTTTATGCCCCTGCAGCACCACGTCAGCAGCAATTTTCGCGTTTCGAAGCGTTTCTGCAAAAACCGATGATGGGTTCTCGACCGCCACGCGCGTGACATTGGCCGGAGGCGTGGGAGCGACGGGCGTGGCCGAGGAAAGCTCCCAACGCGCTACTTTTTTCTCCTCTGACGCCCCGTCAAAGCTGGGCACATATCCAAGGAACTTCAATCCGAGCAGTGACCTCACATCATCGCCGACGCGGAAGAACCGCTCGCGAAATTCGCGCAATGCTCCGATGCCGGTTCCCGTTAGGCCCCCGAGTATAAAGGACAGGGCCAAGACCATTGTCCTGTTTGGACTGGATGGGGCGCTGGGCATCGTGGCAATGGAAATGATGCGTGCCTTGGCGATTGGAAACGACTGCTGCTGGGAGGCTTCCTGAAAGCGCGTAAGATAGGTTCGGTACAAGTTGCTCAGCGCCTCGGAATTCTGCTCCAGTTCTTTCAGATGAACCAGCGCTTCATTGGCGACAGACGTTTCGCCTGTTACCTTACCAAGCCCTTCGCGTAGCGAGGTTTCCCGCGACTGTGCAACTTCAAACTGATTGCGGTAACTTTCTGTCAGTTGCTTCAGTTCCTGAAAGATCTGGTTTTCGATGTCCCGCTTTTCGGTTCGCAGGGTGACGGCCTGGGCATGATTTTGGCCAAAGTGAGATACAATTTCCTGTTCCCGCTTGCTGACTGACAGATAGCGGCTCCTCAGCGTCTCTATGACTGATGTACCCGATTGTTCGGAAAGAACCGAAGCGTTGGTGACCGCCTTTTCAGGACCGGAGTCTATGATGGACTTGAATTGGCTGAAAAGAGCACGGGAACGGGCGGTATCGGCCTGCGCCAAAATCAGCTGGCTGTTCAGATCCGACAGCTGCTGTTCTGACACCAAAGCCCCTTTTGCCGAAGTTAGGCCATTTGCAGCACGAAAGCGCTCTGCCTCGAGCGCTGCTGTCTGGGAACTTTCCTGCAAATCCGTCAGTCGCGTCTGAAGCCAAATTGTTGCCCGTTCGGTCGCATCGTAATTGGCGTCGAGTTGATCCGAGAGATAAACATCGGCATAGGCTTTGGCGAGTTTACCAGCAAGTGCGGCATCGCCTGATGTATAGGTAAGATCGATCACAAAACTGCGGCCTTGACGTTCAACGTAAAGGCCCTCCTGCAGCAGCGAGGCGGCATACCCTATTCGGGCGGCCTTTTCCTCCAGTTCGATGTTCGACCCGTCACCCATGCCAAACAAACCGACGACCGCCCTCACCGCTGACTTCAGTCTGAACACCAAAGACCGTGGTGGGTTCATGAAAAAGACGTTTTCGTCCAGTTTTTCCTTGATTGCGACCTTGGTAGCAAGTTCTGCGGATCTCAAAATCGCGATCTGGCTGAGGATCGTTGTGTCGGATTGCATATTGGACGGCGCTGGCGAGACATCATCGGCGAACTTTCCCAGAGTATCGTCAAGGAGGATACTCGTTGCCGCAGTATAGCTGGGCTTTGCCAAGACGATATAAAACACTCCGAGCAGCAAGCCTACGAGCGCGGCGGCAATAACAACTCTCGCCTGACGCTTTGCGATAGTAAACAGGCGTTCGAGATCGATAAAGTTTTCATCCGCCTGATCGTACTCGGAAGTTGTCTTCGCGTTCATTCGGCTCGATAGGGGGATATTGACCTGATGCATGTTACCGCCAATTGTTCTTGTTGGTTTTGTGACGAATAGTAAATGTGTTGGGCCCGGCAACGAATAGGGTTGGCTTGGCCGCAACGTCTCTTTCGGCCGCGTGTTTGTTTCCCAAACCTTTTCTCATAGCGATGCCTTGATATCGACTTTGCGCGGTCCGATTGAATGCATGATATGGGACACTGCGCGTTGTATCCTGACAAGCAAGGGCATATGAAGAAACCGGAACACGCGTGGGTTCCTCCATGCCATCTTAGCGATCGCAGCCACTCGTCTTTGTTTGATGTCATCGACCAACATCAGGAAGTTGAGAACCTCCCTTAAGTTGGAAGTTCTGCGCGCTTGCGCTAATTGCGCCTTTTCATCCAGTTTGAAACTTGAAACGAATGCATTGTCACCTTCAAGCATTGCCAGAACATGGTGGCGGTTCAGCACACGCGAGATCGACCCTGCCGTGATGTTGTAGCGATATCCTGCCACAGGCAAGATCGAACATCTTGCGCCGCATGCGAGCACCGAGGCCATGAAAAGATAATCCTCTCCGATGCGGAGTGCTTCATTATATCTCAGATTGTGATCGCGTAAAAAATCACGGCGAAAAGCTGGCTTTAGATAGCCATAATTGAACTTTTTGCTGAATATCCGATTGGAATCAATGAACGCCGCCAATGTTAATCCTGACATCATCTGCAAGCGGCCGGCAAACATGGGGTATGGCGCGGTGATGTTGCCGTCAGCCACCTGGATGTCGTCAACGACAACATCAGCTCCGGTGTTGTTCCCATGGTCCACCATCGCTTTCAATCGGCCGCTCAACATCTCGTCGTCGGCATCGAGGATTGCGATCCAGTGTCCGCGCGCCTCGGCAATCCCCGCGTTACGGGCTTGCCCTGGACCGCCGTTGTTCTTTAGTTGGATCACCCTGACCGTATCCGGCCATGTTGAAGTTAACAATTTGATTGTACCGTCGGTTGAGCAATCATCTATCACGATCACTTCAAGACTGACCTCAAGCTGTGCCAGAGCGCTGCTCACGGCACGGACTACCGTCTTTTCCGCATTATATGCAGCAATGACAACACTGACGTCAGGACGCATTCCTCTGATCTCCCTTGCCCGCAACTCCGTAGGCTTCAATCGTACGCATTCCCGCGAGCCGACTGACGACTCCCGCGTGCATAATTCCGCGCAATAGCCACCTGTTTCGTCGCACGGGTAAAAACCATACGACCAATGCCACCATGAAACTGTAGCCAGCCTTTGCGCCCGCAAGCACCATGTGCCCGGCAAGTCCCACCTTCCCTTTTCTTTCGTTCGCAAGAATAGCGTGCGTTTGGCCAAACCTGAATCGACGTTCACGCAACCATTTAAAACTTGCTCGATTACCCGGCACGGATTCCTCAACCCATGCGTCCGGTGCGTAATCAATTTTTCCGCCCATTTTCCACACGCCATGGAAATAAACCGTGTCTTCGCCTCCTGTGCGGCCAAGCGCAGGATCAAAGCGACGACCTATGATTGCCGGGGAACCGAGGCGGATAAGGGCATTGCACGTGTACCCGGCGCGGATTTCGTTTTTTACCCACACCGGCAGCGTGTCATGGAACTTGCCCCGGACCATCCAGCCGGGCGCATGAATTCCATAGATGGCTTTGACCGGTCCCAGCACAACATCAGAGTTCGCCAAACATGCCTTCCGCAAAAGGTGGGACAACCAGGTCGAAGAGGCCGTTTCGTCGTCATCAATGAAAGCAACGTAATCGCCGGCAGCAGCTTCAAGACAGGCATTGCGGGCAAGCGAGATGTTTGAAGAAGGTGCATGGATATATCGTACCCTCATCGAAAGCTGGTTTGCGAGCGAACTGACAAGTTCTCTGGCAGTGGGCTTCAGATCATTGTCAGCAACCAAGATATCAACTTGGTAGTCCTCAATGCCGGTCGATGCGTCGACAGAGCGCAAGGTCGCTGCAATTTGGGGACGGCGATAAGTGCAGATACACACCGTCACTTTTACCCGCCTGTCAAGGAGCGCGCGTTCATTGTTCATAGTCTGGCACCGGAACCTGCGAAATCCCCGTTAATTGCAACCAGAAGCCCGTGGACCAGGCCAGATGCATAATCATTGCCGACAGAGCGGCAAGTAGGCCGTAGAGGCTGCGTTCTCGCAGCGAAAGCCAAAGCCCGTAGCTCAGACATACTCCAAACCACAGACCAGCGGGAACGGCAGCTAACCAGTGGATCGTTGCAAACAGGGCCATGACAACCGCCGGCATCACAAACAATGGGATCGCCTGACGAATTTTCGGGATCATTTTGTGCTTGGCCAGATTCTTGGCTCTCCCGCGACCATAGCCAAGGTACTGGCAAAACAGTGGCCACGCGGCAGAGCGCGGGAAATAAACCATATGGGTTTTTTCCGTCATCCATATCCGATATCCGGCAGCGCTCAGCCGACAATCAAATTCAGCATCCTCGTTGTGGGCAAATGTCTCATCATATCCATGGATATGTTGGAACGCGCTGACCGTCATGATGGCATGATGACCATGATCTGTCCAATGGCCGGAGGCGCCGACACGATGCTTCGCGCCCCCGTTTCCAAGTTTTGAGTTCTGCGCCATTGCGGTAGCTTTTTGGAACACACCTGTTCCTACAGTGGCCATGGCCACGACCACGCTATCGGCGCCCGTCTTCTCGATTTCGTCAAGCAGCGTCGCACAATAACCGTCTGGATAGTGCCCATGGGCATCCACCCTGATAATATAGTCGTACCTGTCACCATATGTAGCGACAGCCAGGTTAATACCAGCACTTTGAACTCGTTTTCGATTATGCATCAGGATCAACCTGTCATTGTGCTCGAGCATATTAGAGACAATTTCCTTGGTTCCGTCGCTGCTGCCGCCGTCGACGACGACGATTTTCATGCCAAAGCGCAGTGCATCCTTATTCAACTTTTCGATCAACCCTCCGATGTAGCTCGCTTCATTCAAGCATGGAATGACAATCATTGCAGATCGGCCTCGTGGCTCAATGCGCTGGAATTCCATTTCCTATCCTTCAGTATTGTCTTGTCGGGTGTTCAGGCGACGAGTTGACTAAAAACATCGGTTTGGTCCGGCGCTGCCAGCCGCCGAAATCTTTCAACGAGATCTGTGCAATCAACTTTTGAGTGCTGCCAGCTGGATTTGGGCTCTTGAACGATACGCGCCTGGGCTTCTGCGTAACCTGCGCGATCTAGCTGGCCGAACATCGTCATGAGCGCCACCGGCGTGGCCTCACCAAGAATCATGCCAAGATTTTTCTGTTGGAGAAACGACGCAGTCTGGGTTCCAGCCATGGCGATAGGAACTGCTCCGTGAAGGCAGCTCTCATAAAGCCTGTTGGGCAGAAGCCAATTTGAGTTTTGACCTGCCTCAAAGAAATCAATCGCCCACGAGAAATCCACGTCTTCATAGATCGCGCGCAGGTCCTCGGGATTTCTGTAGGGTCCGCAGAAGCGAATGAAGGGCTCGTTCTTAACAAAGCCTTCGAAATCTGCGAACTCGTTTAGCGATGGTCGGCCGCGCAAAATCACTTCAACCGCACCGTCCATCGCGCGGGTAAAGGATGCGAGCAGTTCAAGCGAGCGTCGGCACCGCAAGGCGCCGAACCAACCAATTCTCCACGGCCTGCCCTGTCGTACCACCACAGCCAAAGGGCCGGCTGCTGAGGGATAATAGACCTTGTTCTCGATGAGCATTACTGGTGCATCAATGATACGAAACGGCCTGAAGTAATTGTCCACGAATGCTGGAGACGAGGTAACAAGAACACGCGCTGGTCTTGCCAACAAACGTTCAACTGCGCGCAGTGTCGCTCCAACGGGGTCTTTTCTTAGAAGCAACCGGTGGATGTCGAGACTTTCATAGGCGATCGGAGTCTTCCATAAAAGTGAGGCACGGTTCGCCAAGGCAAGCATCTCGAGATTTCGGGCAAGAATCAAATCTGGTCGTTCAATGCGTCTGAACGAGCGTCCCAACGACAACATTGCTTTGCCGACAGCAATTATCCGTTGAGCGAATGCGCCGTTTCGGGTCGACCCAAGTTCGAATACGTTCTGAGCCCCAGTATCTCGCTCTGATCTATTGCCTCGCGAAAATCCCGCAAGGGTTACATTTGCACACCCAGCACGAAGCATTTCCACCCGCCGGTGAACCGCAGGATCGTCAAGATCGTGAACGAGGTAGAGAATGTGCAACTTTCGGTCCTTGTCGATTCTTTTCGTACAACGTCAATGCTGTTGGTCTACTGGAGTTTACAGGCGATGGATTCGGGAAACTGGCAGGGCTCGCCCAGGGCCGTATAAGCCACGCGTGTAAATTGTGCTGATACCGGCACTTCGGGTTTGGCAAAAGCGCCAAGCCAATCTGTCAGTGTGTCACTGGCCCAAAGGCTCAAATAGATTTTCTGAGGATGTCCCGGCAAGGCAGCTGGACTGGTGATTGTGTGAACCAGTTTTTGGTCAACATAATATCTGATACGGTCCTTCTCCCACACGAACGCAATGTCATGAAATTCCGTATCCGCCTTTCGGGGAAGATCTATGAGTTTCTCGTTTCCGCCTTTTCCGTCGACATAGGAGTTGAGTTGAACCTGCGACGTGTTCTTTCCTAAGAATTCAAAGTCTATTTCGTCCCAGGGTTGCTCATGAGCCGGCCCGATATAGGTGAAGAAACTGGTATTGAAACCCGAGCCGCCCGCAGAACGCACCCTGGCCTCGAAGGTGCCGTAACCGAACCGTGCGTTTGTCTGGATTTCTCCACAGACGTGCTGGCGTTCCTTGGTCTTTTTTTCTGCAAAGCCCAGGGTCAGCCCGCCTTCGTTTACCGCGACTTGTTCAGCTGACCAAATGCAGTTCTGATGATCACCATTGGTCCAGCCGTCCGACACATACCAGCGATTTGTATTGAGTTCGGTGAAGGTTTCAACGAAGGAAGAGCCTGGCTTTTCTGATGATGCTGCCGCGGTAGCAGCGAATGCGCACACGGCGGCGGAAAGCATAATATAACTGCCACGTAGATGCTTCATCACACGCTTTCTTCTTTCGAAAGTACGAACCTAAGATGTACTTCGCAAATCCGGGATTCGTTTCCCATGATTTCGAATAAGCGTTAGTGTAGTCTATACAGGAAAGATTGAGCTACCCGGCACGGTAATCAAATCGATTGAGATTCCATTGATCAAATTTAGTTAATTGCTATTTATTCGCCCATTTTCAAAAAGATATCTTACTTCACCCTCACGAGAAGAAGTACTGGAATTTCGCGACAATTTATCGAGCTTGTCCAAAAATATTGCCCTCGTCGTGCGGGCGAAACCCAGTGGATCAGCAAGGGCATCAAACACAGCCGCCGGCAGGCCATTGCGCGTTTTCATGTCGAGAAAGTTCCGATGAAGGTACTTTGCACGCGCATGCGAAGCATGTTCCCGTAATGCAAGGGCAATATCGCGAGGCAGATTAAGGTGCAACAATGCCTCTGAGGCCGCTGCGAGTTGTGCCAGATCCTCTGTCGAATGTTGGCCACTGAGCGAATCTGGCCGGATGACGGCGGCGTAGCCACAGTTGTTTGTCAGGTAAAAACATGCTCCGGCTGCCAAAGCGCGTGCATACAGATCATAATCTTCTCCAAGACGCATTCGTTCGTTGTAGCGAAGCTTATGTTTATCGAGAAATTCACGTCTGATAAGGGGCTTGAGGAAGCCGAGTTCTCCACGTCGCACGCCACGTTTGCTGATATTGCGTCGTGCAAACGTGGCAAGATCAAGCTGCCATATCAAACCATCGAACGCCGCTACCGCTCCAATGTCAAAATTATCGCCATCGCGTTCCTCAATGAATGCGATATTGTCGGCTATGATGTCCCAACCCTCGACCGGCATCAATTTTGAGAACCTGCCGTCGATAAAAAAATCATCCGCGTCAAGGATGCTGATGACAGGCGCCCTTGAGGAATCGAGAGCATGATTGCGAGCTGCCGCTGGACCCTTATTTACATCAAATCGTATGACTTTCAGACGTTTTGTCCCATCATCGCATTGATACGCAACTTGGGTCGTATCATCCTCGGACGCATCATCGATAATGATGACTTCTTCGACATAGGGATCGCGCAAGGCTGAATGAATGGCCCTTGCTATCGTTTGAGACGCATTACGCGCGGCAATCACAGTGCAGATTCCGTCTTCCATCTTAATGACGTCGCTCCGCTGAAATCGTCGTGGTGCAAGCCAACATCAGCGAGTGTGTTTCAATCGGGGGGCGTGAAGCACAGGGCTTGATTTACCCGAGCCATTGTCTTCTTCCGCATTTGATTGCGAAGAAGAACGGCGCCGGCGAATCTTGACCATCGCCACTATAATTAAAAAGTATCCAAGCTGGATGACAAACGCACAGATGAGAGTCTGGACAAGGGTGGTCCAGATGTTTTGGCTCAAAACGTAAGTCACGATTCCGAACAAGAGGAGCACCGCAATGAACCCGATCAAAAATCGCTGAAACTTCATTGCTCTGCTCCCTGGACCATAATCGGGTTCAAATCTCGGAAAACCGAAATCTGATCCGAAAACACAACAGCACCTAAACATTGCTTTCGTAAAATCAGGTTAAGATTAAAACCAGCATACTATTGAAATAATGGTTATTGCACAAGCCTTGCCACTCGCCTCGGCATGGACGCTGCCCGCCATTTGTTCTGTGTCAGGATAGCAACATTTACGTCCACACTGTGGAAATTCGGTCATTTAAATCGAATTGACTAGCGTCGTTTCCAACAAAGCGACGCGATGATTTCGAGCCAACCCGATGAAAATCGCCCCAATATAGATCAGCGAAAACTTAGAAAATATAATTAGACGTCGATGTAATCGTAGAGAACAAATTGAATTTACTCCCGCGTGGAGTAAGCTTAATTTCTTAATTTTACCAGATAATTTGAGGTTACAATCATTACTGCCTCTTAGATAAACTGTAATATACTTGCTCAATTTGAACTGTTAGTTTTCCCAAAAAGTCTTTATACTTATATCGATTTGTTTCACCTATAGATCGATACCGCTTAATTCGTTTTATTAGGTCTTGTGTGCGTTGCAACGTACGGCTTTTCTGTTAACGTTTTTTTAGTTTTACAGACTGATTTGGAGCAAAAAATGAAGCCTTCGGTAAAGTTGGCCGGTTCTCCGTTCTTCAACGATGCAGGCACCTCAGAAAACGCTGCCGTGGGCGGGTCTGTCAAACGGCTCTTTGACATCGTCGCGGGCGTGACGGGTTTGTTCTTGCTGGCTCCTCTCTTTGTCATGCTGGCGCTCCTCGTAAAGACCGGGGATGGCGGACCCATTTTTTATGGACACACGCGTATCGGTCGGGGTGGCAAACCATTTCGGTGTCTCAAGTTCCGAACGATGCGTGTCGATGCGCAGATTGTCCTTGAAACTTATCTTGCCGGGAACCCCGCAGCGTCGGCTGAATGGTATGCCAACCGAAAGCTTCAATGTGATCCGCGCGTTACCCATGTAGGGGCGGTTATGCGCAAATTGAGCTTGGATGAGCTTCCCCAGCTTATCAACATTCTTGCAGGACAAATGAGTATCGTGGGGCCGCGGCCAATCGTTTTAGAGGAACTCGAGTACTACGGAACGTGCGCTGCATTCTATTTGCGCTCGCGTCCTGGTTTGACCGGCGCTTGGCAGGTCAGCGGTCGCAACGACGTTTCTTACGACAAGCGCGTGGCGTTGGACAGATGCTATGTCGAGAACTGGTCGTTCGCCGGGGACATCGCCATCATAATAAAAACGATTCCAGCGGTGTGTACCGCCAAGGGATCGTATTAAGCGGTTGGAACGAGACGACTAAACAGGGAGCATTGTGCGTGTGGCCCCACAAGAACCAATACGCAGCAAATTTGGAGACGACGCGTGTACAGACTGATAGCAAGAGGAGTTGAACCATTTCTCAACAACCCGTGGCGGTATCTGCGCCCCACCTTCCGCGTCTTGGGTATGGGGGGAATGTGCGTTTTTGCAAGCATTGCATACGCGTCGGATTACACACTTGGCGCGTTGGATAAGGTGTCTGTGAAAGTCGCCCAATGGCAGACCGCGGAGGGTACGTTTCGTGAATGGCCAGCTATTACGTCTACCTATACGATAACGTCTTCGGGAAACCTGACGCTTCCATTTGCCGGATCTATTCCGGTATCCGGCAAGACTCCACACGACGCAGCTGAAGCCATCAGTCATTCATTGCAGCAGAAGCTCGGTTTGATTGACCTGCCGGAAACATCGGTCGAGATTGTCGAGTTTCGTCCAGTATATGTGTCCGGGGTTGTGCAGCTACCAGGAAAGTACATCTTTGAACCGGATATGACAGTGTTGAAAGCCGTCAGTTTGGCGGGCGGCATGCGACGGTCCGCAGACGAGGGACAGCGTTTTGAGCGCGATTTTTTCAACGCGGAGGGAAGCTACGCTGTCCTGATTGCTGAACGCAACCGATTGATCGCAACGCTTGCCCGTATCCAGGCGGAACTGCAAAATGAAAAAGAGATCACCGTTCCTGCGGAGATCGCGAAAGATCCCCAATCCGCCGCTTTGATTTCGGCTGAAAAAGAAATCATGGTGTCCAAACAGACCGGGGTGGATCTGCAATTGAGCGCTCTGCAAGAACTCAAAGCTCTGTACGAGGCCGAAATCATCTCGCTCGAAAAAAAGATGGTCGTCCAAAACAGACAGCTCAACCTTGCCAAAGATGAACTACAGAGCATCGGCGGCCTGGCCGACAAGGGCCTCGTGGTGAATTCACGGCTCATGGACCTGAAGACAACGGTTGCGGATATGGAGGGCAAGCTTCTTGATCTCGACACTGCCTCGCTGCGGGCAAAGCAGGAAGTTAACAAAGCGACCCGTGACGCCTCCGATCTTGCCAATACGCGTAAAGCAGCGCTGACGGTGGAAAACCGTACCACCCAGGCAGCACTAGACGAAAATACGCTGAAGCTGGTCATGTACAAAAAGCTCATGGCGGAAGCTCTAGTCAGTGCACCCGAGTCTGCCGCAATAGCAGCGGGCGTTGCGGCACCCTTGCTGAACTATACAATCGTTCGCGCGGAAAATGGCAAGGTCACTGAAATTGCGGCCGAAGAAAACACACTGCTCATGCCTGGAGATATGGTAAAAGTCACTGTTTCTCGAAATCCCGCATAATCAGCGGCCTCTGCCCGAGACAGTGTTATGCGCAAGTCCACTTTCATAGATCCCGAACGCAACCAGAAGTATGCTACTGCGGCAACGGCAGCGTCGGTTTTCGTGTTTGCCTATTCCATAATCTTCGGATTTCTCTCGATCCTGGTTTTCTATGCATTATGGCTGCCATTGGTTTTTCTTGATTACCGCAAAGTGCTGGGAAACTATGTCCGCTTTTACTGGATATTTTCCTTTGTCACACTGGCCATTTTATCGTTTGCCTGGTCAGCGGCACCTCCCGTCACCATTCGGGCAGGCATCCAGTACGCCACAACGATCATATGTGCATTGATTGCTTCTCGCACGGTCAGCACCTCCAGTTTCATGCGCGGCATGACGATCGGCGTGGCTGTTGTGCTGATCTATTCGCTGGTTTTCGGCGAATTCCAATATGATGAGCTGGATGGCACCTATGATTTTGTCGGAGCGTTCTCATCCAAGAACCAGCTCGGTTTTTTTGCTTCTCTTGGCGTCTACTTCGCTTTTAGCAGTTTCGTGATAATGCGCTCATCACGAACCTGGAGAGTATTTTCCCTTCTTGCCGGCACACTCGCTGTCTACTGCCTGTTATACTCAAGTTCTGCAACGTCGATCATAGCGACAGTCGCCACTATTATGATCAGCTTGACTCTGGGCTTTGCACTTCTGTTCCCACCGCGTTACAGGAAGGTCTTTTTCTCTGTATTGTTGATTGTTGCAATTGCAGGTGCTGGAATCGCTTTAAACAGTGGCGTTCTCGATGTAATTCTTGGTGCATTCGGCAAAGATACGACGCTGACTGGTCGCACCTATCTGTGGCAGGAAGGATTAAAAGCTTTTCAATCCTCCCCTTGGCTGGGCATGGGGTACCAGGCATATTGGGTGCAGGGTTTTTCCGAAGCTGAAAGGTTGTGGGATGAATTTTACATTGCCACCCGAAGCGGATTTCATTTTCACAACACCTACATCGAGGTTCTTGTCGAGCTCGGATACGCCGGTCTGGTGCTCATTATAGCGATCCTGGCCATCGTGGTCTTCGGCAATTTAGGCCGCCTGCTGGATTATCCGCAGGCCCAGAGCGCGCACCTTTTGTTCGGCGTATCGGTTCTGTTGCTTATACGGTCATTTTTCGAAATCGACTTTATCCAGCCTTACACAATCGGATCGTTCCTGCTTTACTATCTTGCCGGACAAATCGCGATCAAACGCCATGCGGATCGTCCAGTGAATTCCTTGCCGCAAGCCGCCTATCACGACGGACTGCGGTATTCGCGAAGGTGAACTCGAATGGTAATTGATGAGGTGACTAATATTGGTGTTTATGTCCTCTCTCTCAAGAATTCAACGCAGCGGCGTGAGACTATCACGGCTATGTTCTCAAAAATGGGCTATCGTCATTGGGAATTCTTCGAGCCCCTGACTGCCGACAGACTTCCAATTGCCTACGAAGCCGATGTTGCTTTTCGAGCTCGTCGCTCTGTGCTTTCACCGGGCGAGGTCAGCTGCGCTGCAAGCCATATTGCCATGCTGCAACAGTTTTTAGACAGTAATCTTCAGAACATACTTATTATGGAAGACGACGTTCAGTTCGATCCATTTTTCAATATTCACGGTTTGGCCGAGGTGATGAACAAGCTGGAGCTTCACTACCTTAAACTCTATGCCCGCTATTTTGTGCCTTCCCGGTATATAAGCAGCATTGGCAGATATACGTTTTATCGTGGTTCCTGGCCTCTTCTGGGTACCCAGGCTTACGTCTTGTCAAGGATCGGTGCCACACAATTGTTGCAACATTTGATGTCCCTTGGCGCACTCAATCGACCTATTGACGATTTGATCGACAGATTCTGGTGTACCAGGCTACCGATAACGTTCATCTATCCCTTCCCTGTCATGGAGCTCGGTTACAGCACCACCATTCATGGTTCGGCCAACAGGGATACCATCGCCCGCGAGAATTTAAACCTTGAAAAATTGGTCACCCGACGCCAAAAATTGGACTTCGCGGTGTCAAACATATCGGAAAAGTTACGTCGACGTTCCTCGGACAGAAAGTTTAAGGCTTTTGACAGGGCTTTAATGCAGCGAATCCAAGGTAAGGAAAAAACCATCTCCAGATGTCTGGACCTGGGTTAGGTGTCGTCTTTTACGGCTGTCGTATTTCCGATGGGCTAACCGGCCCGGCCGCGCAAAAGGTCGACGCGCTCGACCAGCCATCTCCTGTTGAAGAGTGCCAGCCAGCCGAAATATATGGCGCCTCCAAGGGTAATGCAGGCAACGAGCCGAATTGCCGGATGCCACAAGGCCAGTTCCATACGAACATACGTCGTTACAAGTGCCATCGCCCCGGCAGCAATTATTGCCGGCAACAATCCCGCGTAAGCTTCCCAATGCGGTAGCGAAAGCCGCCGATGGATAATTATGTTCCCGGCAATACCCATGACCAGAGCGGGTGCCGAAGTCCACAGGATCGCTTCTTGCGGGGAGACGCCCCTCGACAGCAGAAGAGCGACGATGCAGGCCGAAACTGAACAGACACTAAAAATCAGGGATGTTCTGTTCATATCCAGCGCATTCATCGCCAGTGTGTTGAACCAGACAAACGGAATTGATAGTGAAACAATCGATAGCGCGCGCATCAGCGATGCCACATCGGAATACCGTTCAGGCAAGATTAGATCCACGATGTCATTTGCCACCACGAACAGACCTGCGAACGCGGGCATCGCAAAAAAGGCAGCTGTTCTGACAATTGCGACATAGATTTCCCGTTCTTTTGCCTTATCGCCGCGCACACGCGTCATGAGCGGCAACCAAAGCGAATAGAGGGGGCTGATCAATGGTGCCTGGATAGATTCATTGATCCGGTCAGCCGCGCGCAGAAGACCAAGGACATGAGCGCTGTAGCGCAAACCGAAAACAAAGGTCGCGATCCTGTGCAATAGCAGGTTGAAGGCTCCAATTGCCCAAAGAGGGAAGAACCGTTTTGCTATCGCTGCGGCCACATTTCTGTCCGCTGCCAGACCCGGATGCCAGCGGGTATAACTGAATTCAAAGGCGACGATGACTGCCATCGAAACGCTGCGTTGGATAATGAGCGCCCATATTGCCCAATCGGAAAAAGCAAAAGCTATCCCTGCGCCACCGCCAACAATAGTGCTGATTATATTGCGCTGGGTCATGACCTTGAAGTTGAGATTTCTCATGATCAAGGCGTCCATCACGGACAACCATGGAACAAAAAGCACCAATATTCCGAAAACAGGCATGAATTGCGCGACCAACGGCTTGCCCTGCACGTTGGCAAGGTAAGGCGCTAGAACAATCAGGACTAACGCGAACACGACAGCCACTGCCATCAGACTGTAGAATGCTGAGTTCAAGCTTCTTGGCCGGAAATCATTTTCCTGGATGATCGCATCCATGCCCGCCGTCCGGCCCTCATTCATGAGAATGTCTGCCAGAACAGCCGAGAGTGCTACAAGTCCAAATATTTCCGGCGATATTCTCCCCGCTATAATCAGGAAAATCAGGAAACCGGCGACTTGCGTGGTCAGCATGTTCAATGCGTTCCACACCATGCTGTTATGCAGTGACTTACCTATGGTAATGTCAGTCATCGCCCCTTAATTCCTCAGGTCCGGATGCCGGACTTTCATTGGGTTACTTGCACGTTTTTCAGGCGCAAGCGCCGCATTCAGTTTGCAATCATATCTATGAATTCAGCTTACCAGTAATGGACTGGGGCGGTGCGAAACCGGCTTGGCAGTGAGTGCGTAAACTGAATTTTCGCAGCAGCCAGTCAAGCAATGCATCAATGACAAGCATGGGTCCAAAATCAAACCCCCCACGCTTTAAAGCAGAGATATGGCTTTTGATGTCCGCAATACCTGCATCCTTCCACCACCACAACATGATCTGGCGTACATAGATACGGCGGAAATGAACGAGCGTTTCCCTGTATTGAGCAGAAAGCGCTGTTTGTCCGTACTTTAGCAAAAGATCAAAGTGATCTCTGGTATTGGAGTGGGTATTGGGGCCATAGACGAGATTGGAAACTGAATCGGGGTGCGCCCGTGTAAACCCAAGACTTTCGTGAACAAACCCGAATTTGGAACGCGTCAACAGATCAAATACCGTATCCATGTCAAATGCGCCGCCTATAATGGAGTGATCGAACAGAGGTGCGCGCTGTTCGACAATGCTACGACGCCACATCATCTGGATCGGCATAATCACGCCCCGGCCGGTCAGCGCCCTGGCCAAGGCCTCCGAACCATCAAAGATTTCACGCTGAACGGGCCAGCGAAAGTCCTTCAGATGGCCGTCATCGTAACTTCCTACAACGCCGATATTCTTGTCCTGCTCGGCGAGATTAACCATTTTCTCAATGGAAGTGGGGTAGATCGTGTCGTCGTCGCACAGTAACCGCACATACTCACTGTTATCTGGAACCAGAGAAAATGCCTTGTTCCAGTTCTCCCGCTGGGCGAGCGTGATTTCGTTGCGTGCGTATAAAATGGGAACCTTTCCTGCCCTGAAGCTATCAACGATAGCTGCCGTATTATCGCCGCTGTTGTTGTCGAGGACAACGTGGACCAGATTCGGCCAAGTTTGTTCCTGCACTGAGGCAAGGGTCTCGGCCAGATATCGGGAACCGTTATAAGTGGGAGTCACGACTGCCACCAGCGGCATCTTTTTCATGTGCATTCCTATCGATCAAACCACGAGGGCGATCTTACATTAACAAGTGGAAACGGCACCTTTGATCTTGCTCAGGCCCAAATTTTCCACGGGGCGCTGCCATCCGCCCACGACTTTTCCAGCACCGCTTTGTCACGCAAAGAATCCATGCTCTGCCAGTACCCCTGGTGCCAGTGCGAACCCAGTTTTCCACGCTCGATCACGCGCTCCATTGGCTGTTCTTCCCATACGGTCTCGTCACCATCAATGAGATCGAACACTTCCGGCTCACACACAAAAAAACCGCCATTGATCAGGCCGCCGTCTCCAGCAATTTTTTCCCGGAAAGCGTGTACCTTGGCTGAATCCTCCGACAGACCAAGCGCACCATACCGGCCCGGCTGGGTTACGGCCGTCAACGTAATCCAGTTATTACCCCGCTCATGCGTGCGTATGGATTCTGCAACATCGGTGTTGGAAACCCCATCGCCGTAGGTCAGCAGAAACCTTTCATTGCCAATTACTTCGCGGGCCCGTTTTAACCGGCCGCCTGTCATCGTATCCAATCCCGTATCGAGGACAGTAACCTTCCAGTTTTCAGCTTCCTTCTGCTTCCAACTGACGCTACCGCATGCAAGATCCACAGTGAAGTCGCTGTTAAGCATGAAATAATTCAAGAAATACGATTTGATAACTTCGGCTTTATATCCGGCAAGCACAACAAATTCTGTAAACCCATGATGCGCATAGATTTTCATTATATGCCAAATGATCGGGCGACCGCCAATCTCTACCATCGGCTTTGGCCGCGCTGTTGTTTCTTCCGTTAGCCTCGTACCGAAACCGCCTGCGAAAATGACAACTTTCATGGATTAGGCTCTTTCAAGTGGTTCGATGGAATTGTTGATTGAACTGTACGGGATATCTTGCCGAAATTGCTGCGTGGACGGGCGGGCGGCAGGAAACAGGGTGTCCTGCTCCTGACGAAGTGCGTGAACGAGGCTGTCTTCCGGTAACTCGACATCATCATAGGTGAGTGCCTCGTCAATGCCGACATCACGTTTCAGACGACAGTTTTCGGCAAGTCCCATGGGCAAAAGCCGCTGCTGCCGGCTAACATCGTAGTTCTCACCGGTACCATAGGTCAGGTATCCACCCATACCGTCAATAGTTTCACCCTTCTTGAGCGGGCGTTTTGCCATCGTTATGACGTCCATCGATGGCGCGTCAGTTGTGCCGATTATGACATCACGGCAAAGCGCCACACGCGCGACCGATATGCCAAACTCCAATACTGTCATGTGCCAGGCGGTGTAAAAACTGTAGAGAGGGCCTTTCCCCAGTTTGCCAAGATTGAGAAAAAAGGATTGATTGTCATCGCGAGCTTCGGCCAACACATAAATTCCGGGACTGGGACGAGTGCCTACGACATAGTCCACGATCCCCCCCAGCTCACGCAACTGCTCGATATCGTAGAAGTCCACCAGATCATCCACGTGACCAAGATGTTCGCGGCCGATCATTCCTCTTTGCGGAACCTTAAAGCCGAGGGCGTTGGCAACAATAGTCTGTTCAGCAGTCATTTTTGTGCCGTCGGCAAAGCTGGCAACCATACTGGGAGTTTGATTCCACTGCTTCGCAAAGGACTCTTGTGTCGTTGGATTGCGAAACCGGTCTTGAAGTCCTTTGATATTTCCGCACACCAAGGGCCGTAAACCCATTGCCTCCACGTGACGCACCAGATTCATCGTCACGCCAGGTTGATCACCGTCAGCCCCAGTAAATATCACCCCGGCCTTTTCGGCTTTGATGCGCAGCAAGGGCCCGACAGTCGCATCGAGTTCTACATTGAGCGAGACCACATCCTTCCTATTTGCAATGCATTCAGTCGTTACGTTCGCGCCATATTCGACGTGCCCAGTGGCTTCTAGAACGATGTCAATCTGTGCCGATCTCGCTATCAGCAAAGGATCGTCCGTAACAATGCGCTTGCCCTGTTCCAGTGCTGCGGAAAACGCAGCCTGACTCGACACAACAACGATATCGCCACGTTCGATACCAGCATCAACGAAGGCATTGATGGCGCGCGCGACATTTCGGTTGCAGATCGCAGCAATGCGAAGAACCGGCATATAGCGCTCGACATTGATCAATAGGCCGCGGCCCATGAATCCGATACCATACATTCCCACAACCACCGGACGCCCGGTAGCCATGCGCGCCTTGATAGCTCTATCGACGATAATCATACTGATACTCCAGTGGGAATGGGCGAACGGACGAGTTTGTCGGAACGCAACAGATCCGTACCGTGAAATGCTGGATCAAAATCGGGCCAGGACCGATCCTTCACGGATACTTCGACGGGCGTCCGCGGCCAATCAATGGCGAACACGGGGTCATTCCATCGCAAGCCGCGTTCCGCGCTTGGCGCGTAACGGTTGCTCACAAGATACAATGCTTCTGTATTGGCACTAAGAGTTATAAAGCCGTGTGCGAAACCGCGCGGGACATAGAGCATTGTACGATTTTCTTCACTCAGTTCAGCGCCGTACCACTTGCGATAGGTCGGTGAGTCTGGACGCAGATCGATAATGCAATCCCACAGTGCACCTTTGATGCAGCGCACGACCTTTACCTCGGCAAATGGTGAAAGTTGGTAGTGCATTCCGCGCAGCGTTCCGGCTTCAACGCTCAGGGACGTGTTGATCTGAACAAAGTCTGTCTCCAGCCCCTTTTGCGAAAACTCATCTTGGCAAAAAAATCTCGCAAAAAAACCCCGCTCATCGCCCTTCTTTTCCAGATCAATAAGCCACGCACCGGTTAGTCCTATATCTCGAAATATCATCTGTATTCCTGTGCGATGAACGCGGGATTGTTCGCAATTCGGACCAGTTTTTGGATTCCAGTGCGAAGGTTATGAAACTCTATGCGGCAGCAACGGAAATTTCAGATTGCGCGCGAGGCGACCCAGCCGTAATCCAGCGGAGGTCTGGCCCAAGGCGTCCTTGCTCCAGATGGTTTCCAAGAACATTAAATCGAATGAGGGAAGCGGGACGGTCAGCCGGACTGTTAAAGCTGGCTGCAGTCAATCCATCACGCAGATTCTCTATAGCTTCCTTGAGCATGACCTGAGGCTGATGATCGGGAGCCAGACTTCTATAGAGGGAAAAATCCACTCGATATGAACGTTTATCCGGTTGCGCATTTTTATTGATGTCGACACTCACGCCAGGCATTGCCTGTTGCACAGCGGCAGCCAGTTCGTGGACCTGATAATTCCACACTTCTGAACCCGCATTGACCGCCAGGAACTGCCCGTGTTCGGGTGATCGTATAATCGCCCATTCAATTGCGCGGGCCATGTCTTCGATGTGGATCAGCGGTCGCCAGGGCGTGCCGTCACTCATAACAGATATACGTCCGGTGTTGAGCGCGGATGCCACAAAATCATTGAGAACGAGATCAAGGCGCGTGCGGCTTGAAAAACCGCACGCTGTCGCAAACCGCAATGCTGTAACGACCATGCCGCTATGGGCGCTGATTTTTTGCAAACCTGTCTCCGCACCCACTTTCGATCGCGCATAGGCGGTGAGCGGGTTCAGTTGATCTCCCTCGGTTCTAGCACCACCTTCGGCATATCCATACATTGAGCAACTGGAGGCGAAAATAAAACGCTTAACGTTGTTCTCAGACGCAAGCTTGGCCACGCGGACCGTCGCATTCTGATTGATTTCTTCAGTGACCTGTTCGAAGCGTGAGCCCATCGGATCGTTCGACACCGCGGCAAGGTGGACGACGGCATCGACGCCCTCGAAAATAGCGCTGGTCAAATCTCTAACGTCAGCAAATATCTGCTCATCTATAACGGTTTCAGGGAAAGCATTTGTCGTGAGACAGTGAGCAAACAGACCGCTGTCGACCCCGACTATTGTGGCATGTGGGAATGTTTGACGCAGATGCTGGGCGACAACGGGGCCGATATAGCCCATGTTACCAGTGATAAGAATTTTCATAGATTTTCCCCGTTATTCCAGCCCGCGAAGACTTTCCCTCTCCACGTAACGGCCATTGATTGTTGGCAAGCAGATTATGAAAAAATGTACGATGATTATTGAAGTTAAGACATTCAATACATGGAGTTAGATTTTACCTACTAAGGCGTAGGCCCACCGTTTAGACGTAACGCTGCCTTGCCAGTCGGCGAAAGCTAGGAGGCAGCACACTTGCGGACTACCAGCGGAATCTAGCTCTAATTAGAGGCTTCAATGACTACTCAATCAAGATAAACTAAACCTATAATAACAAATGGAGGGACATTGATGAGCACGCGGCCGGTCGTATTGATTTCTATAAGGCACTCCCCTCGAGGTGCACGATTTGACGCATTCGAGACGTATGAGGAGGCTCTGAGCGCCTTGAAAGAAGAGAGCTACGACTTAGTTCGCATCGGGAACAGTCCGTTGATGCCAGTGACTCAATTTCTGGGAACCGGCTCGGTTCCCGCAGCTAGTCCGGCCGGTTGACGCCCACACCATCGTCTCTTTAGACAGAAGCGAGTGATTGCGCCACCAGTCGCAATGGCCGATGCGAGGCCCGCGATCGCCGCGGCCAAGCGCCTCCGTGTGTTTCAGCCGCGCGTTCAAAATGGCGGCAGAAACGAGTGGAAATGGAAGTGCGCTACCGGCAGGCACGATTTAACTGTTCAAGGGAGCTATCGGGGTCGCCCTCATGCCCGTATAGACAGTTGTTAGAAGATGGAATGCTTGCGGACCGTGCGGCTCGAGCCGTCTTTGTGTGAGAACAACATTGTGTTGTATCCAGCCTTCCAGTCCTACCTGCTGGCCCACCTATCGACGCAATATCCTGCACGCGGACCCTGTCTCCAGACAGGGCCCTTGTGTCGCAAGTCCTTGGATGGTGTGGCGATCAAAATTGATTGTTGTGAGCGGCTCGCACTCTTATGCCACTCTGCCAATCTCCATGGCATGCTCGACATGTCTCACGGGCGCTTGGTACCCCTTTAACGGTCCCGAGTAAGCCTCACGTTCCTTGTTGTTCCGATAAACAGCCGCGGCGTGAGTGCGGTTGTGAACCCGAAGCTTACGAATAAGGTTGTGTACGTGCACCTTTACCGTGTGTTCGGAAAGTTTGAGCCGGTCCGCGATGTTCTTGTTTTGCAATCCAAGCGAGATCAGGTCTAGAATTTGATGCTCTCGCGACGTCAACATCTTTACCTGATTGCTGATATCAGGTGAATTTTTGATTTGTTCGCCCAATTGGTTCTCCTGAACGCCAGCCCGGCCTGACGCATTTTCGGATGAACGAATAATTGCGGAAGGGCCATATTCGCCGCCATTGAGCAACAACCATATCACTGCCAGCCAAATATCAAGTTTGAGACTGAACGGCAGCAATCCCTGGATCAATTGATCATCAAAAAGATTGGCCAATTCATCCAAATGCGCCCCACTGTCATCAATCATCATCGTGATGGATGCATTTGGGAAGCGTTTCCTGCAGCGCGCAGTGCACTCGCTGAGGTTCGATACAAATCCGGTATTGACAAGGACGAGCCCGATTTCGTTATCGAAGGCTTCGATCTCTACGAACTTGCTGGAAAGATGAATGGTGATATTTGCAAATGTTCTTTCCAGGGAATGTACCAATCCTTGGAAAACTGCGCCCGCTTCGGCGTATATAAATATACCTTTCATGCTCCGGGGGTTACCTTCGATTTTTGAAATAGGATAAACATTGCCCGGCTTTATCTGCGGTATTTTTGCACTCATAATTGTCCCCTACACCGTTTCGACAGAAAAATTATTCCTCCCGGGTCTGCTTTAGTCTTCTAAAATGTTATGAATAATCTGGTTTATCTCTTCCAACTGGAGTCTTTTTGCCACCCCGTATGGATTAAAAAAGAATTAATAAATGTAACGTGACGCCGTCGTGACGCGACGCGCCGACCTTGTACGGATCATGCCGCATTCCGCTGAACTCGACGTCTGGCTCGTTGCACACGTTGACCTCTACAAGATGGCGAGGATTCAGGCGCTGATGAGCGCATTGGTTATGCAGTTCGCGCATTCTCGGGCATAGCAGGTTGATGCACTCACTGTCAGTGTTCGGCGTACGGCGCCCCCGCGAGGCAACTGCCCATGGACCGGACGGCCTCAACCTTCTCGTAGGCGTCGTCCGACTCTCCATCAGGAATTATACTTTTCAACCAGCAGCCTTCGAGCGCCAGGGTCATCAGGCGGTTGGTCGGACAAGCAATGCGACGTAACCTCGGGCCCTTTCTGCAAAGTCTTCCTCTCGCTCCGACTGTGGGTCGAGCTTTGTTATGTAAGCTTCCATCGCCAAAGTAATGCGGCCGCGCAATTCTGAATCTGCATCGCTTGCGTGTTCGACGAGGGCCCGAATAACTGCGCTAACCGCCAGTTTGTATGCACCGGCATCCATATCAAATTTGTCTTGCTTCTGCTCGTGCAATACCAATCCCTCCTCAGTAAATAGCTCGTCCATGCGCTTGCGCAGGTGAATTTAAATTATAGTGATGACGCCAGTTGGCACAGGTGCGGATTGGCGCTTATTCATGGCAGTTTCAACCCCGTCCAACGGGCGGCAAAAGCCAACATGTCGGCCGCTTCCTCGATCAATTTAGCGGTCGGCTTGCCTGTGCCATGGCCCGCACGGGTATCGACCCGGAGCAGCCGCGGCCGGGGGCCCGGATCGGCAGCCTGTAGTGCAGCGATATATTTAAAGCTGTGCGCCGGCACGACTCGATTGTCCGCGTCGGCTGTCGTCACCAGGATCGCTGGATACGGCTTGCCTGCCCTGACATTATGATAGGGAGAATAGGACAGCAGGTTGCGGAAATCGGCCTCACTGAGTGGACCGAAGCCTCTTGCTCTGATGCTGATTCGTGAAAAATCCGCCGGCACTGAATTTTCAGCAAAATTTCTGTCGCAAAAGTTGCGAACTCGCTCCGCGGTAAAATGCCAACGATCCGGCAAGGGCCTTACATATCCTCATCGCGCTGCCCAGAGAGCACCACGCCGAAAAATCGTCTGCATTTGCGGAACAGCAAATTCTTTAGCCTGATGTCCAAGAGCGGAATAGAAAACCTTACCCTCGCCGTACTTGCGCTTCCAAGCCACCGGCATCACCACACCGTCAATCCACCAGGCATGGTCTCCCGTGAAAGTAGTTGTTGCCAGCACCTCATTGGACGGATCAACATGCATGTAGTATTGCTCCGAGCTGTACGGAAAATCCTCGATGCCCTTCATGATAGGATCGTCAGGCCTTGTGATATTTACTTTGTAATCGATGATGTTGCCCGGATGGGCTACCCACTGACCGCCAACCATGAACTGGTAATCTACGCTGTCGCGAAAACTATCGCCAGCCCCGCCATGATAGCCAGCAAGCCCCACACCACTTTCAACCGCCGCCGTGAGGTTTTTCACTTCTTCCTTCTCGATCTTCGACATGGTCATAATCGGAACGATCAGGCTCAGATCATGAATGGACGGGTCCGCAAAGGCTTCGGTGCCATGTTCGACATAGACCTTGAAACCCTCCTGCTCCAGAATGTCCTTGACGATAACCGAACATTCTTCCGGTTCGTGCCCACTCCAGCCACCCCAGACAATCAGTGCTTCACGCATAGTTTTTTCTCCTCGCATTACCTTGCCAACTGGCCATCGACCAGAGATTCCGAAAGCGCTGCCGGACGCGCCGTCCGTGTGGTGATCGCGACAGTCTGACCACTACCGGCTGCAGTCTGGAATGCCTCCATGACTTCCAGAACATGCAACGCCAGATCACCATTTGCGCGGTGGGGACGTTTTGAACGAATGGCATGCGCCAGATCGGCGACGCCTATCGAACGGTAATTGCCATCGGCATAGGGCGATGACAGATCCTGCACTTCAAAAGCACCACCCTTTTTGAGCAGTTGCACCTCACCGCCAAAATGATTGGGGTCCGGCACGATCAACGTGCCTTCAGTACCATAGACCTCAAGTGGCAGGTGTTTATGCCCCGCCACATCGAAACTCATCCCGACCTGCACGACAGCACCGTTTTCAAATGCCATCACACCTGCAACGTGGGTTGCTACTTCAACGGGAATAAACTCGCCGTTCCTTGGTTCACTCGTGATCAGACGTTTCTTGCGTGGCGCTATTGCAAAACCCGCAACCTGCGCCACGGGACCAAGGAGATCGACAAGACCAGTGAGGTAATAAGGTCCCATGTCCAGCATCGGCCCGCCACCCACCTCATAATAGAAGTCCGGGTTTGGGTGCCAACGTTCATGGCCGGGGCACATGAAGGTTGCCGTGCCGCCAACCGGTTGCCCCAGAACACCCTGATCAACCAAGGTGCGCGCCGTTTGATGACCGCCACCCAGGAACGTGTCCGGTGCAGCCCCGACCCTCAAGCCTTTAGCCTTTGCGGCATCGGCAAGCTTTTTTCCCTCGGCGAAGTTGATTCCGAGAGGTTTTTCTGAATAGGCGTGCTTGCCAGCGTCCAGTATGCGAAGGCCGACCTCCACATGAGCCTTGGGGATGGTCAGGTTGACGATAATCTCGATATCTGGATCCGCTAGTAGATCAGTGATGCTGCGTGCAGAAACTCCAAATTCTGACGCCTTGGCCTCGGCAAGTGCATGGTTAAGGTCGGCAATCCCGCGAATATCAAGGATTGGGAAGGATGCCATCGCTTTGAGATAAGCTCCCGAAATATTGCCGCAACCGATGATCCCTATACCGACCTTGTCCATTCTTTCCTCCCTTGGATTGTTCTAACTTTGCATGTCAGAGCGCCGGGCCCGTGGTGCTCCATGGCGACTCGTAAAGCTCGTGAAGTGCGACTGCCGCAGCGCCCTGCGCCCACAGTTCATCACTCGAATTATGAAAAACCAATTCAGCAACGCCCTTGAGCGATGGCGGAACGGCCGTTTCATAGGCGTCCTGAAGTGCATTGATGAAAGGCGCGCCCAACTCCAGACTGGAGCCAACAATGATAACGAGCGGCGGTGCAAACAAAGTAACTATGTTGGCAAGCGTCACGCCAACAGCGCTTCCTGCACGGATGGCAGCGTTGATCAGTTCATTGTCTTCCGCCTTCACTAGCGTCTGCGCATGTTGCATGCCGCGCCCAAGACGGATCGCTTCCGCGAAGCGTCCATCGGCAGATCTCGCCCCGAGAATGGCATTTTCCCCCGCCTGACTTGCCAGCCGCACCGTGCCCGCCGATCCCGCGCTCAGCACAAGATCACCCAAATTGTGGCTGAGGCCTCCCGCTCCGCGAAACAACTGGTTGTCATGCAGCACACCGAGGCCAAGCGTTTGTTCGAGCGAGATCAGAACCATGTCGTTAAGATCACGAGCGCTTCCAAACCAGTGATGCGCCAACGTAACAGCATGGGCATCGCTTTCGATCATCGTCGGAGCGCCAAGGCGGCGGGTCATCTCGTCGGCAAAATCGACATTTATCTCGCGAAAAATTGGACTGCTGCGAATCCGCCCGGTGCGGTGTTCGATCACGCCCGGCAAACCGAGGCAGACCATATCAACGTCTTCCAACGAAAGCCCGGCATCCACAACGCAGCGCCTGACGCCATCCTCCACCAGATCGGCAATCACCCCGATTGGCTGGCGGTCCACCCTGATGGGCAATGACAGCGTGGAAAGAACGTCGCCGCAAAAATCGGTGACAACAAACATCATCCGGCTGGCCGCGATCTTTGCACCAACCACCCGCGCCGCTTCCGGGTTGAGTTTGAGCATCACCCGAGGGCGACCACGCACACCCTCGGTGCGAATGTCCCCCTCGTGGCGGGTGAGGATGAGTCCATCATCAAGCAGTGACGCCGTGATGGCGGAGACTGTCGTTGTTGAAAGCTGAGTTCGCCCACTGATCTCGATCCGTGAGATCGGGCCATGACGACGCACGGTATCGAGCACGCTGAAGCGGTTGATTGCCCGCATGAGTTCTGGGTCGGCGGTTTTCATAAGATCCTGCTGCAATGACACCAATATTGACGTTGAACACGGCGTATTTTTATCGGGTAACGGATTAAATAACAGGCGCTGCCTAGGGTATGTCAAGCCAATATGCCAATATATCTCCTGTTTTAGCTTGACATTGAGCCAAGGCTCAGCTGAATTAATCCGTATAGGGGAATAATTTGTGAGGAATTTCCCCCATGGGAGGAATATGATCATGACTTATATGCACGAAGGCGCAAGCCTTCGCGACAAGCTGATTACTTTTGCCGCCACAACAAGCATGACGCTTATGCTCGGCGCAACCAGCTCCGCAGCAGCAGTTGTAAAGTGGATGCACGTTGAACTGGACCCGAAAGCCGTGGCCGTCTGGGAGGAGATCGCCACCGCATATGAAGCGCAGCATCCTGATGTGGATATTCAACTGCAGTTCCTCGAAAACGAGGCGTTCAAGGCGAAGCTGCCAACCCTTCTGCAGTCTGATGACGTACCCGATTTATTTTACAGTTGGGGTGGTGGAGTTTTGCAGGAACAGTCCAAGACCGGCTCCCTGCAGGATATAACGGCAGCCTTTGACGCGGATGACGGCAAGCTGCGCAACGCTTATAATTCGGCTGCCATCACCGGCCTGAGCTTTGATGGCAAGCTCTGGGCCGTGCCTTACAGGGTCAGCCTCGTTAGCTTCTTCTACAATAAGGAGCTGTTCGCTAAGGCTGGCGTGAAGGCAGAAGACATCAAAAACTGGTCCGATCTCGGCAGCGCTGTGACAAAGATCAAGAGCGCTGGTGTGGTGCCTATCGCCGGTGGTGGTGGCGAGAAGTGGCCTATCCACTTCTATTGGAGCTATCTTGTAATGCGCAACGGCGGACAGAAGGTGTTCGAAGCTGCACGCACTGGCGAGGGCGAAGGTTTCATGGACCCGGCTATCATCAAGGCTGGCGAACAGCTTGCAGAATTCGGCAAGCTGGAGCCTTTTCAGCCGGGTTATCTTGGCGCTTCCTGGCCACAAGCACTTGGTGTATTTGGCGATGGCAAAGCAGCGATGATCCTTGGTTTCGACAATACCGAAGCCAACCAGCGCAAGAATGCCGGTGACGGCAAAGGTCTTGCGCCGGACAATATTGGCCGTTTTGCCTTTCCGGCCGTTGAAGGCGGTGCGGGTGCTGCAACCGATACACTCGGCGGCCTGAACGGCTGGGCCTTGACCAAGAATGCCTCAAAAGAGGCGATCGACTTCGCCACCTTCCTGACAAATACCGACAACGAGAAGAAAATGGCACAGGCTGGCATGATCCTGCCAGTGGCAGTGGGTGCGGAAGCTGGTGTGACCAATCCTTTGCTGGCAGATTCGGCAAAACAGCTTGCGGCCTCCACCTGGCACCAGAACTTTTTCGACCAGACCCTGGGCGCGGCCATCGGTCGTGTGGTCAATGATGTCTCGGTGGAAATTGTTTCCGGCCAGATGACTTCGGAGGAAGGCGCTCAACAGATCCAGGACGCTTTCGAGCTGGAACAATAAGCTTGATGAGCAAGTCTCCCGCGCAATGGCTTGTGCGACCGCTTCGGGAGACTTGACTGGCCCGAACCGCAAGGCGGATCACATGACCAATACATCTATAACTACGGCGGCAGCGCCAACCATCATGAAAGCAGCAAGAAGCAGGAGAAAGCAAAGCTCGGTTGCACACGACCGAAAGTTGACCCTCCTGATTTTCCTGCCTCCGGCCCTTCTGCTGTTTACAATCTTCGTCATCCTGCCCATGGGCGAAGCCGCTTGGTACAGCCTTTATAAATGGAACGGTTACGGTACTCCTACAGAATTTGTCGGACTGCGTAATTTCCAGATTCTGTTTGGCAACGCTGCCTTTTCACAGGCGCTGATCAACAACGGCTTGATCATTATTGTATCGATCTGCATCCAAGTTCCATTGGCTATCTGGCTGGCGATGATGCTGGCGCACCGTATTCCGGGCGTCGTGGCCTTCCGCCTGATCTTCTTTCTTCCCTACGTACTGGCGGACGTCGCTGCTGGTCTGATCTGGCGCTTCGTTTATGACGGCGACTACGGCCTGTTCGCCGCTATATCCAACTTCTTCGGCTTTGCCACGCCCTATGTGTTGGCCGACCGAGATTTGGCAATCTATGCCGTGCTGGCAGTCGTCGTGTGGAAATATTTCGGCTTCCATATGATGTTGTTTATTGCTGGCCTGCAGTCGGTCGACAAGAACGTGCTGGAAGCTGCTGAAATCGACGGCGCAACGGGGTGGCAGAAGTTCCGCTACGTCACATTGCCCATGCTGGGCTCGACTTTGCGCTTGTCGATCTTCTTTGCGGTCGTCGGCTCCATCCAGCTGTTCGACATGATCATGCCCCTGACCGGTGGCGGACCTTCAAACTCCACCCAGACGATGGTGACCTTCCTCTATACTTATGGCGTCATGCGCATGCAGGTCGGCCTTGGAAGTGCTGTCGGTGTGGTGCTGTTCGTCATATGCGTCACGCTCGCATTCGGGTATAAAAGGATTTTCATGCGCCATGACTGATGCAAGCACCTCCGTCCGAATATCCATCCAGACGCGCATCTATCTTTATGCGTCGCTGACTCTGATTGCCGCTATCGTGCTGGTCCCATTGCTGACAACGGCTTTGGGCGGCTTCAAGACTCTTGGTGATCTTCGCGTCAATCCTTTCGGCCTGCCGTCGGAATGGCAATGGTCGAACTATACCGGCATTCTGCTCGGCCAGAGATACTGGTTGCAGATTTTCAACTCGCTCGTCATTGCCGCTTTGACTGTATTCCTGACCGTCGTAGCCTCGTCGATGGCGGCCTTTACGTTTGCACATGTGAAGTTTTTCGGCTCATCCTTCCTGTTGAACTACTTCCTGCTCGGATTGATGTTTCCTGCAGCGACGGCAATTCTGCCGTTGTTCATTCGGATCCGGGATCTGGGTCTGCTCGATACCTATTGGGGGGTTGTGCTGCCACAGGTGGCCTTTGGCCTCGGCATGAGCATACTTCTTTTCCGCAATTACTTCCGTAACCTGCCGGAAGAACTGTTCCAGGCCGCCTTTGTTGATGGCTGCGGTTATCTGAAATTTTTTTGGTATATCTCTGTGCCGCTTTCCCGGCCGATCATTGCTACGGTGAGCATTGTGTCTTTTGTCGGCAGCTGGAACAGCTATATCCTGCCATTGATCATGCTCAACTCGGAGTCAAAATATCCCTGGCCGCTCGGCATCATGGTTTATCGGGGCGAATTCGGCACTGAATGGCAGCTTGTACTGGCATTCATCACGATGACGATACTGCCAACGATTATCGTCTTCTTCCTCGCCCAGAAACACATCATCGCTGGCCTGACGGCTGGTGCGGTCAAATCCTGATAATTGAAGGTCGAAATGGCATCTGTCGAACTGAGAAATTTGCGCAAGACCTATGGTTCACTCGACGTGATCCACGATGTCTCCCTGGCCGTCAACGATGGTGAATTCATAGCCCTCGTTGGCCCTTCAGGCTGTGGCAAATCTACATTGCTGCGCATGATTGCCGGCCTGGAGGAGATCACCGGCGGTGATGTGATGATCGGCGGGAATGTCGTCAACGACATGACGCCACGAGAGCGCAACATCGCCATGGTGTTCCAGTCTTATGCACTTTACCCGCATATGACTGTCGCTGAAAATATGGGTTTCAATCTTAAGCTGGCAGGTGAAACCAAACCGGCCATACAGGCGCGCGTTACCGAAGCAGCCCGGATGCTTGACCTGACGGCATTTCTCGATCGCAAACCCTCGCAACTCTCCGGCGGTCAGCGTCAGCGCGTTGCCATGGGCCGCGCGGTCGTCCGTAATCCCGCCGTATTCCTGTTCGACGAGCCTTTATCGAACCTGGACGCAAAACTGCGCGTGCAAATGCGCTCCGAGATCAAGACGCTACACCAGAATGTTGGCACTACGTCCATCTATGTTACCCATGACCAGATCGAAGCCATGACGCTCGCCGACCGTATCGTCGTTCTCAATCATGGCAAGATCGAGCAGGAGGGCACACCGCTGGAACTGTACAAAACCCCAGCCAATATCTTCGTTGCGGCTTTCATCGGTTCGCCGGCCATGAACCTCGTGGAAGGCGTGATCGACAGCGACAATGGGAAACCGGCTGCACGTCTGAGCGATGGAACGGCGGTCGTCTTGTCGCAAGATCGTCGCATCAAGCAAGGTCAGGCGGTAACCATAGGCATTCGTCCTGAACATTTCAGCACAACGTTGGCCGGAGAAACGACCTTTGCCGGAAACACGCTGCTGGTGGAACCGACCGGAGCCTACATCCATGTTGTTTTTGATCTCGCAGGCAAGCCGGTCACAGCCATTGTGGATGGAGAGCACCCGGTCAAACAGAACACGGTCTTTTCAACCGGCATCAGTCGCGAGCGCGTGCATGTCTTCGACAGAACGACAGGCCTGTCGCTATAACGCGTTCCTCACCCTTTATGAGAACTGAACCATCGATCCTAACAAAATGCGGAGATGATTCAGCGGCATAATAGCAGCTTAAGAATGTCAGGCCGTCTGTCACATTCCCAGGGTGATTACTCTAAAAGTTACTGCGCTCGTCTGTTCAATCGGCGATCCTAAGCAGATTCGCTGGCCCAGTCTTCGTGTCCATGGCGTATTCGGATCACGAAAATGGTTTCGCTCTCTTCGACGCGGTAGACAATCAGATGGGCTTTGAACGGAACCGGAGGCGAAATCTCTTCTCGCTCACGCGCCATTCGGGGATTGGCGGCGATCAGTTCAAGTACCGCGAACAAGTCGTCATGGTACCGCCTAGCCTGTAGAGTTCCGAACATGCGGATACCTTGCTAGGTGAAGGCAATGATGTCCTCTTCCGCTTCGACAGAAAGGCTAAAAGGCATTAGCTGCTGCCGCGCGCCGTTTCCGTGCGCGCGACAGCCGCAGCGAACAGCTCGTCCTTCGACCGGCCGCCAACACCACTGTTGAGACCGTCATCAACGAAGCGTTGCATGGCAACGATCTTATCACTACGCGTTTGGTCCCTTCGAATCAGATCGCGCACATAGTCACTAGCATTGGAGTATCGCCCGGTCCTTGCCTGGGCTTCGACCCAATCTTTCATTGGGTCCGGTAGAGACACGTTCATAGTAGCCATTCAAACCTCCGTTGGCGCCCGGATTAACTGAGTTTGGCAAAGTTTGTCAAACTTGATCCTTTTAAGACACGACGCTTCAGGCGGGCAGAGTTCATTCTAACCCCATGGCCGCGATATAGGCCTCTTCCGGATCGACGTTGGCTTCCACGGAATAAGGAAGCGGAACGATATGGGGCGAAGCTGGCGCCGGCACGATGGATTGCGGTGAGCAAGCGCGATTTGAAGGGGCGCGCACAGGCTCGGTTCGTCTATTGGGCTTTGGAACCAATGGGCGAAGCCGGAGTTTGAGGAATGGAAGAAATCAGAATGAAAGTATTAGTTTGACATTCTCGGTTGAACGCGGACCTTCCTACGAAAAAACACTTCTACCACCCGTGCGCTCCGTTATAACGCTTGGAGGCAACGCGTGGCGCCAAGTTCGTGCGCAGCGCGTTGCAATGCTGGTCGACGCTGCAAATTACTACCGCCATTTAGAAAACGCTTTTCTAAACGCACAACAATCGATCCTGATCGCGGGATGGGATTTCAATGGGCAGATTATTTTGTGTCCTGATCGATGCGATGCGGAACAGCTCGGCAACTTCCTGCGCCACCTGGTTGATAGGAGACCGGAACTTGTCATTCACATCCTGGTATGGGCGAGCGGACCCATTTATTCCGCAAGGCAAATGCGGTTTTTTCCGCAAGAACCATGGTCGGATCATCCTCGCATCAAGCTTTGTTACGACAGCCGTCACCCATGGCGGGGCAGTCATCATCAAAAGATCGTTTGCATCGACGATTCTCTGGCCTTCTCGGGTGGCATTGACCTAACCATCCATCGCTGGGACACATCCGACCATTTGGTCAATGACCCTCGTCGCAAACATGGTGACGGCAAATATGATCCTGTTCATGATGTTCAAATTGCAGTTGATCACGACGCAGCCAAATCATTGGCTGATCTCGTACGAGAGAGATGGTTGGCGTGCAATGGGTCCAGTATCCCGGCGCTCGGCACGATCGTAGACCGATGGCCAGAGAAACTGGTGCCGGATCTGCGTGACATCGACGTCTCGATCGCGCGCACGATGCCGGGATCTTTACTGAAACGCGGAATTCGCGAAATTGAGCGGTTGAACGAAGAAGCATTAAAATCGGCGCGTCGTTTCATCTATATCGAAACGCAGTACCTTACATGCCGTAGAACTGGGGAATTGCTTGCGCGCAGGTTGGGCGAACCTGAAGGACCCGAGGTCACGATTGTCGTTCCTAAAGAAAGTCACGGAGGATTGGAAAGCATTTTCATGGGAGGCAATCGCAAGCGACTCCTTCGTCGCCTGCGACGCGCCGATGCATACAACCGGCTACGCGTTGTTTATCCGTCAATACGAGCCCCCGATACCTTCGAGGACGTCCCTATTTTTGTCCACTCCAAAGTTATGGTTATCGACGACGTCTTCCTCCGGGTTGGATCATCCAATTTCAACAATCGCTCCCGAGGCATGGACAGCGAGTGCGACCTGGCCCTGGAAGCATCGTCTCAAACTGAACGCGCAGCTATAATAAGGATGCGCGACTCGCTCATCGGAGAACACCTTGGCCTGAAGTCCGGTGCCGTGGGCGACCACATCCGGAAATCGGGATCCATCACCTCGCTAATTGATCTTAAGCATGAGAGGCAGCGCCGTTTGTTGCCAGTCTCCGTGGGACGGGAAAGCGGGTCTGAAAAAACGGTCCCGCTAACAGTCCTTTTCGACCCTAAAGAGCCCTTGCAACCTCTTCAATCAATCATGAAGCTTGCGCGCGGGCTGTGGTCGCGGCTGTGGGCTTGGTCTTGAGCGGGTGAGTTCGGAAAAAGCGCTCTGAAATACCAAATAATAAGAGCCCGAGCGGTAACGGCATGAAGAAATAGACGGCCCGGAAAGCGATGACTGCTCCGATTGTTGCTGCTTGTGGTAACAAAAACTGCGTTGTAGCCTCCAGGACGCCGAGACCGCCGGGGACGTGACTGGCCACCGCCGCTCCGTTGGCAATTGCATAGACCGTCGACACATCCCAATAACTGACATCCTGATAAGCCAGAATAAGTTCATGAAGACCGGCGGCGATGAACGAGAAATTTAGTGTGCCCAAAAGAATTTGAGCGATAGCTAAACGGGCTGTCGGCAACTTGAAAGTCCAGTGCCAGACGTTGAGGGGTCGTCGAAGTTGCCAACACAGAGTAACGAATATCATCAAGATCAACAGAATGGACAATCCGACCGTCACTACCCAACCACGACTCAGTCCAGTAATTTTGGCAGCTGAATCCGAGCTGACCAGCATGGAAACCCCACACAAGGTAAGAAGGCCAAGGGCAACTGTCAGTCCTGAGAACAAAACTACCTTGGCGACGTCTTCTGTCCCAAGTCCCCACCTTGAATAAAAGCGATAGCGGATTGCTCCGCTGCTCAGCGCCGATAACCCGACATTGTGGCCGATTGAGAGGCTGACAAAAGACGTCAGCGCGACGCGACGATAAGGCAAGGGCTTGCCGGCATATATCAACCCAAGTGCGTCGAAGCCCGTAAGGCATGCGTAATTTAACGCTGTAAAGATAATGGCCATCGCCAAATGCTGGAAGGGGATGACGCCGAGCGATCGTGCAATTTCATCTGCGCTGTAGCGACTGACGCTGCGATAGATAAGCCACAAGGACAAGGCGATCGCCACCGCAACCAACAGATTCACAACTGCTTTACGCCACATCATAGTTTCCCGCTCTGCTGTAAGTTTGACTTTTCGTTGATGTGAATGGAACGGAAGGCGGGCAAGTAGGTTCCTCATCTGGACAGTGCGGGAGCAAGCCAATCAGGATACTAACTTACAATGTACACAGTTGTGTTGGCGGTGATGGACAGCCCTCGCCCACACGCATTGCCGAGGTAATCGCGGCATATAATCCCGATGTGGTGGCGCTTCAGGAACTGGATGTCGGTCGAAGCCGCACCGGATTAGTGGATCAAGCGCAAGCAATTGCCAAGCATTTAGGTATGAGGCTTTTTTTCAATCCGACAGTTACGATCGCCGAGGAACAATACGGCGACGCGATCCTGACAACGCTGGACATGCGCCTCATAAAGGCAGATGCATTGCCATCCATTGGTGAAAGACGTGGTGCACTCTGGGTTGAGATCCAACACAGGGGAAAACGCATCAATGTAATCAATACCCATTTGGGACTGTCACGGCGCGATCGATCCGCGCAAGTCGCCGCACTCCTCGGTCCGAGATGGATGGGAAACGTCGACCGAAAATCCCCCAGAATCCTGCTTGGCGATTTCAACGCTCTGCCCTCTTCCATGGCTTACAAGCAAATTACCAGAGAGTTCGCAGATGTTTGGGCTCATTTCGCAGCTCGCCCGAAAAAGACGTTTCCATCACGCCTACCTTTGCTGCGCATCGATCATATTTTTTCAGATCGTCAGCTCGAGGTTGGAGAAGTCGGTGTCGGGGACACCTGGTTGGCGAAAACGGCATCCGATCACCTTCCTCTTTTTGCCGAATTTCATATTTAGCTTCCAACACACAGTCGCAGAGGATCGGCTTTCTGGATTTCCAAACCAAACCCATTGGATGTAACCGCCACCCCACATTGAAGCTCAAAAATATTACCCTACCAGAAACACAAAGCTAATTGCTAAAACTATGAAAAGCGGGGCGACTCGATCCGAAAGACGTCCGGATAACGGTTATGAAAGAAATTTCGCAAAAATCACTGCGGGAAAGCCACCCTCACTTGGGAAGAGCAGAGCAGCTTATCACGGCGTTCACGCGAGCGCCTTTCGTTCTAAGACGAGGCGCCGTCCCAACACTTGTACTCCAACATGTTGTTGGGCGGTCTACCTATCCGTAGGACCATTGTTTTCTTAGCAACAGACCACTCATTCGAAGTTTATAAATTTAATTTTTCCCTCCGTCCCTGAACCCGCCAATTGGCCTTTTAATTCCTGACCGTCAGCTAGACGCAACACAACTTCATCCGAGGGGTAGAGAGATTTTAACTTCCCAATGTCGTCTAACATCAACGTCGCAACCGTGTCGGACTGCAGCGCGTCTTTGCCCTTTTTGATTGTATATGTAACAGGCAGTTCCGTTTGTCCGCTTCGCAGTATTCCCGATCCTTTAGCTCCATCCAAAGTCATATTCCAATCTCCATTTTATCAATTGCGTCGCACTAAAAAAGCGCGATCGCTTTAACTAGAACCTCTCCATTTCGCTGAAGTTCCCTGCAAATCACGAATTGTGGAACCTTATCGGCATCAAGGGATTGGACATCACTCCAGCTCGTCAGAAGCGGAGCTTGTTTTGTTTCCGTTGAGCTGTAGTCAACCGAGATATTCTGCGAGGCCACTATGTTAAATTATCCCAAGCCACCATTTGACACGCCCAAACAGTCAATGCCCGGGTTAAGCAAAGAGATGAATCCCGTGCCGGACCACGGTGAAAATTCGTACAAAGGCTCGGGAAAATTGACGGGAAAGCGAGCGATTATCACAGGGGGCGATAGCGGGATCGGCCGGGCCGTGGCGATTGCATTTGCCCGCGAAGGTGCTGACGTCTTAATTTCGTATCTGGAAGAAGATGGGGACGCTGAGCAGACTTCGAAACTCGTTGAAGAAGCCGGTAGAAAGGCAGTGCTCGTTCGTGGTGACATCCAGAATGCGGATCATTGCCGACATATTATTGATGTCGCCGTCGAGGAGTTTCAAGGTATCGATATTCTGGTCAACAATGCTGCCCACCAGGCAACCTTCAAGCATATTGAGGATATCCCCGATGAGGAATGGGAACTCACATTCCGGGTGAATATCCATGCGATGTTCTACCTGACGAAGGCAGCTGTTCCCCATATGCCGTCAGGTAGTTCCATCATAAACACTGCATCCATAAACTCCGACAACCCCAACCCTAGCTTGCTGGCATACGCCACGACAAAGGGTGCGATACAAAACTTTACGGCGGGCCTCGCGCAGTTGCTCGCCGAGAAAAACATTCGAGCTAATGCAGTTGCGCCCGGCCCCGTCTGGACCCCGCTAATACCTTCAACCCTACCCGAAGACAGCGTGCGAACGTTTGGCGAGCAGGTCCCGATGAAACGGCCGGGTCAGCCAGCGGAATTGGCGACGACCTACGTCATGCTTGCCGATCCGCTGTCGAGTTATGTTTCGGGAGCAACAATCGCTGTCACGGGCGGTAAACCCATTATCTAATGGTGACAGCTCATGACCAAGCACTGGTATCAGGAAGCTGTTTTCTATGGGATCGACGTGCAAAGATTTGCGGACGGCAATGGTGATGGGATAGGCGACTTTATCGGGCTGTCGCAAAAGCTCGAATACATACGGGAACTTGGAGTCACCTGTATCTGGCTACTGCCATTTTTCGGCTCGCCCGACCGGGACAACGGCTATGATGTGAGCAACTTCATGGCCATCAACCCCAAAGTTGGAACTTGGAACGACTTTCTAGCTTTCCTTCATCGCGCCGGTGAGTTTGGCATCCGCGTTATAATCGATCTGGTTATCAATCATACCTCAGACGAACATCCGTGGTTTCAAGCAGCCCGCCGTGATGAAAAATGCCGTTACCGCAACTATTATGTATGGAGCGGAGATCCTCCCCCCATCGCTCCTGACACTGTATCCATTTTCCCCGGAGAGGAAGCTACAGTATGGACCTATGACGAGGTCGCCCGATCCTACTATTTCCATAAGTTTTATCACTTCCAGCCAGAATTGAATATCGCCAACCCGCAAGTCCGCGAAGAAATACTGCGTATCATTGATTTCTGGCTCGCATTCGGGGTTAGCGGTTTCCGGGTGGATGCAGCGCCGCTATTGATAGGTGACAATGGATTAAAACACGCGAATCCACATGACCCGCATGGGGTACTTCGTGATTTGGCCAGCTATGTCGCAGAGCGACGACCAAGCGCCGTGCTTTTGGGCGAAGTCAACATGCCTTTGGATCAAACCAAGGCCTATTTTGGCGATAGCGACCAACTGCATCTCATGTTTAACTTCCAGTTAGCCTGTCACATATTTGCAGGACTTGCCTTGGAATCTGCGGAACCTATCAATAAAGCGATAGGCGTTATTCCAGATCCGCCACCGGGCTGCGGCTGGACAAACTTTTTACGCAATCTCGATGAACTTGATTTCTCGCAGGTATCGAGTGACCTGAAGAAACAGGTCTTTGAAGCTTTCGCTCCATCAAAATCAATGCAGGTTTACGGCAGGGGAATCCGACGAAGGATTGCCCCGATGTTCGATGGTAATCCTCGGCGAATATTACTCGCTTTCAGTCTTATTCTCTCCATGCGCGGGCCTCCACTATTTGTTTATGGCGACGAGATTGGGCTTGGTGAAAACCTGGAAAATGAGGGTCGCAATGCCGTGAGAGTGCCGATGCAATGGACAGCGGGTCGCAACGGAGGTTTTTCTGAAGCAAAAGGAGCAGATTTGATCCTCCGGCCTAAGCGGGAGGGTGCGTTTGGCTATCGCAAGGTCAACGTCGCCAATCAGCAAGGAGACCCAAACTCTGTTTTGGGTGGAATAAAGAAGCTCATAAAAATTCGGCGTAAAAGTACTGTGTTAAGCGAGGGGCGTATGACTGTGTGCCATACCAGTGAACGGTCAGTGTTCGCGCATGCTTTTGAGGACGGGCAGTCTCAACTTCTTATCACCCATAATCTATCAAGTGCTCCTGTGAACACGACGATAGAGCTCAATAATCTCAAAGTGGAATCGACCGTAAACCTCATGACCGGAAACAAGGTTGCCTGGGAACATCCACTGAAGGTCAAACTGCCCCCTTATGGCTATTGTTGGTTGCAGTTCGAAAGAAAATTATAATGGCCTTTATCGGATATCATGCTTCTCATGAGCAGTTTGCCCCAGGCGAGCTTCTCGAACTGGTGCAAAAAGCCGAGGGTGCAGGGTTTTCAGGTGTGATGTCATCTGATCATTTTGCTCCGTGGAGCAAGCGCCAAGGACAGTCGGGTTTTGCATGGGCGTGGTTGGGTGCAGCCATGCAAGCTACCCACATACCTTTCGGACTGATTACTGTTCCTGGCGGGTGGCGTTACCATCCCGCGATATCCGCCCAAGCAGCGGCAACGCTGGCTCAAATGTATCCCGGAAGATTTCCATGGCTTGCCGTTGGAAGTGGAGAAGCTCTTAATGAGCACGTCATTGGCAGTGGTTGGCCCAATAAAACCACGCGCAACAATCGACTGGTCAGCGCCTCGGAAATACTAAAAAAACTGTGGCTGGGAGAGACTGTGAGCTCGACCAATCCCATACCAATAGACCAAGCAAAACTCTACACCCAGCCCGACTCGCCTCCGCTAATTATCGCAGCGGCACTTTCGGAAGAAACGGCTGCTTGGGCCGGTGATTGGGCAGACGGCCTTATTACGGTCAATCAGGATATGTCGACCCTGCGTGCAATAATTTCAGCATTTCGCGGCGCCGGCAATCAGGGGCCGATCTTTCTCCAGCTACATGTATCTTACGCCAGCAACGACGAACTGGCACGAGCACATGCTTTCGATCAATGGCGAAGTAACTCAATCTCTTCCGAGGAAGCCGAAGAGATAAAACTTACCGAAGAGTTCGATAGACTATCCGAAACTGTTACTCCGGGCGATCTTGATAAGAACGTACGAATTTCATCTGAACCAGAACTGCATATCAGTTGGCTACGCGAATATTTGAGTTTGGGATTTGAACAAATCTACGTTCATAATGTCGGCCGAAATCAAACCGAATTCATTGAAGCTTATGGAAAACACGTTCTTCCGCTGCTCAAGGACAGCTGAGCCCGCTTTTGGCCAAGGCAAACTGCCTCCCGCCTCTGTCATTTGATTTAGTTTTCCGCCAAAATGCCCGCATCCTCAGCGGCATCGTAAAAAATCTGACGCGCAGTGGCTGGTGTTATTTTACCGGCCAAGGCTTCCACGCAGGCCTGTTCTGCCAAGGCTCGCTTTGGGGTCTCGCCGGGCCAGAGGCTGTATAAAAAGCCCAGTGCGTCGGCAACTGTATCGATCACATGGATTTCACTAGGGCTTGGACCTTCGACGCGGACAGGCGCAAATTCTTCGGACATAAGCTTTCTCCTTCAAAAATGACGAACCTCGACCTTGCGAGTAAGTTCCCGTCCACTGGCGGACAGAAGTCGGTGATTGCGGAACATCCGGCGACAGGATCGCATTTCACCTGTGTTGTCGGTGTTGTGGATACTCCACCGCCAGCGTGGGCTCGGTGCCTTCCCTCCCACAACGATGACGGGCACCGAGCCTTTCCACAAGCGTATTCACAGGAGAGGACTGGTGTCTTTCTCAAACTTTCGAGAACTAGGATATACCGACATCCATGAGCAGATATTGTCAGAAGCGTATCGCCTCGCTTCTCACAGTTTGAATCGTCACCCCCAAAACCACGAACACGGTGAGCGGATGGCTCAGACAATCATCGACTTCTATTATCGGGGAATTCGGGATCCCGGCGTGCTGAGCACACTGGCGGCGAACAGGGAAAAAGCGCTCGAGATTAAAGCCGCCAAACTGGCGCGGCGAACGGAAAGGTTGGCAAGGATCGGACGCAGAAAAGGAAGATCGCGGAAGCAGCAAGAACATCGGGCCGAGTAAGCGTCTGCTGCATTCTCAGCCCACAGCCTTAGCTTTGTCCACTTCTGGACTAAGGGTAGATTGTTTTAAATCGAAGCGTACACTCAATGCGGCACCGACACAAAGCATTGAACTGGCGGTTGATGCTTGAGAGATGTTACGTGCTCTTCGCCTAGTGGGAGGAGCACGATCATGCCTTTTCGCAGACAGGTCTACACCAATAAATATTCATCCCTCGACTGGGATATAATGGCGAAAGCCTATGAACTCGCCATACAACACATTGGGAAAAATCCATCCTTGCAACGCGACCGGCTGGCGCGGGGCATCATGACATTCTTCGACAGCGGCGTACATTGTGCGAGCACGTTAAGTTCCCTGGCAATGAGCCGGGAAATGAGCTTGATCGATATTGCACGCACACGCAACGTTCCTGCCTGTTGCGATGATGATATCGCCCTCGAGGATGGAATCTATTTCATGGAGGCGACAGGGAAATGGAAAGACTCGACCACAAGCTGAACTGCACGAATTGCGGCACGATTTATCTTGAAATACCCAAAGACGTGGCAAGTCATACCCCTGTATATTGCAGCACTTGCGGCGGACTGATGGGACGTTGGGATGAATTGGTGCGTGATTATAATCAACAGGGCGGCCAGGACGGTGTGTTTTCATTACACGATGGTCAGATAGATCGAATTGATTAAGAACTGATCTGAGCGGCTCCCGCTCACAGACCCGTGGGGAATATCACCCGATCAGGTTAGCCGTCCGTCCGCTACGCTGGTGCCGCCATATCCAAACGCGCCTTCAAAGCAGGCATCTCGCAGCGCCGCGACGTTCAAAACGGTCTTCCGAGTATAATGCTGCCGAAGTCAGAGAAAGCTAGTTGACTTTGGTCTTGGTCGCATGTGTTGCAATGCCTATCGCTTCTTTTGTTCGGCTTCTTCTAACCGTTTCAAAAACTTCTCGAACTCATCATCATTCGGAGCTACGGCAAAGCTGCTCTGCATTGCCTCTTTGAATTCGCGATTTTTTAGCTGCTTCTCGATCAGTCTTTTCGTTTCGCCAGTGGTTTTCTGCTTTTTGTCCACCAAAAGACACTCCGCCATTCAGCGAAGAACAATCTCATGTGGCTTATGTTCCCTGACTGTCAGACAATATTCATCAGGTTTTCATATTCCTGTTCGGCAACGCCGTAGAAACCACCGGCATCTTCAATCAATCCTGCCCGATTGAGAATTGTGATTTTGCCTCGTGATGACCTGATGTAACCCTTGCCTTCCAACACATGAAGTGTTTCCGTAACCCACGGCCTGCGTACCGCCAGCATTACCGACATGAACTCGTGGGTCAGATGTAATTCGTTCCCATTGGTGCGATCATGTACCATCAGCAACCATCGTGCCAAGCGCGTTTCGGCGTTGGCACGACCGTTAATGAGCGTTGTCGTCGCTGATTGAATAATAACAGATTGCACATAGAGTAGCAGGCGCTGGCGAAGCGTTTCGCTCGCTTCCATTGCTGTCTTGAGCTTGTCTGCCGGAATCCTGTAGCCCATACCCTCAAGCTGGATGTACACGGAGAGCGGACTGACATCGGCACCCAGTACAATAGAGGTGCCAGTCATGCCCTCCCTGCCGACAAGGCCGACTTCAATATCTTTGCCGGACGGACTCTTTACAACAATTGACGCTATGCCCGTTTCCATAAAAATCGCATGTTTGATTTTCTGTTTAGGCGTTTCGATGACATCACGCAGTTGGAAGCTGTGCAGCTCAAGATCGGGCGCCAACAAATCCAAATCTTTGGCATCCAGCCGCGAAAGCAGCCGGTTTTGGACGTTAAACCGTGTGATATCCATTCGCCTTGCTCCATTCGCCGGGAACAAGGTGCCGCTCCAGCGGTTACGAAAATGATTGAATAGACGTTTAAACAGCCGTATCAAGGGATTGTCCCTTAGAGGACGAACCCAAACGTTCTCATTTTTACAGGGTGTCAGAGAACTCCAATGCGTCAAACCGCACATTTCAGAAGGTTCTCAAGCACTGACCCTATACCCAATGATGCTGTTCGCCTAAGGATATTTCAGGACTCCTACAAGACAGTCGCTGAGGTGGAGTGGCCAACCAATGCTTTGACAGACGCTGGCGACTACTTTTATGCCACTCCGGTTGAGATCGCACTTGAGCGGGCGTTGGATGTTCAGCAGAACTACAAGTTCCGGGAAATGGTCGTCGTCATCGATGACATCAAATTATGGGATGAGACTTGGGGAGTTCTTCTCACCAAATAAAACTCGGTGTCTACTAGACTATGTGTAGACAGCTACAACTACCGAAATATAGTTCAAACTCCTCTTGGCAATGCGCGTCGATCCTGATTAACAAACTTATGGAGAGCAACGAGAGAGATAAAGCCGTGGTCAATTCTCCATCATTGGTCCCCAAATTGCCATTGAGATTTGCCGAAGAGCGAGCCTGTGCGTGCACATTCTTTTACCAATTTGAACGAATATTCGTCATCCAACTGGTAAATCGTTGGCACAAGCGTACAAATGGGCACGCGACCAGATCCGTCATACGCCCCTGGTTCAGAAAGATCGTCTCGCAAGATCGATCATGGATTGCTTTGATCGCGGCATTCATGACCCTGGCGCTTTGAGCACGATGGTGGTTAATCGGAACTAAACCTGATCAAACAGCAGAGAAGGCAAGGCACCACTGCCTCGTTCGCCTCCGAAACGCCTGGGACGGCAATGGATGATCATCGAGAGACCGCAGCGTCAGGACGGTTGATGAACTGAGTTCGGAACCATTCTGGTATTGGCAACTGATTTTTAGTTGCCATGGAATTCGCACTGACTCGCGACAGGCTTGGCGCTTCCGTCGATGCTAACCGCCACTGCAAATGAAGCGATCTTGGGGCCAGATAGGTTGGCACAGACCAGTCCTTCTTGGTTCGCCCCCCACTTGATAGCGTATTCTTCCACACAGGCAGCCACCTTCGCGAACTCGCTCCACTTGGTCTGCTCTCCATTGATTGCAGAAATCTCTTCGAGAGGGTTCCTCAGCCCGGGTTGATGAAAACATCACTTGGGAACTAAACGGCTGCCGCATGGTTAGACCGATCAGCCATGATCAACATTCCAAGGCTTTCACTTTCTTTCGCCAATGAAAAGGCCGGGAGGTTTCCATGAAGTATTACACACACACAGCCGGCCTTCTTTTGGCGGCAACGACGTTTGCCGGATCAGGCGTCGCTTGGGCGGAGGTCAAGGGAGTAGTGGGAAGAGCGTCTGACGTTGTTATTCAAGGCTCGATTCTGGAACCGGAAAAACTGCAGGTCTCTGATGACGCAGAACTAACGAAACTCATCAACGTACCAGATGGATTCAAGGTAGAGGTTTTTGCACGTGATCTGATAAATCCACGTATGCTCGCGGTTTCGAAAGCAGGCCATCTCTACGCTACACGCCGTTCCATAGGTGATGTCATCCTGCTCAAGGATGGTGACGGCGATGGCAAGTCAGACAAGCCGATAACAGTGGCAAGTCGGCCTGGGATACACGGCGTTGCCTTCGACGATGACAAGGTTTTTCTGGTAACAATCCATGACGTCTACACCGCCGGTGTAAATGCGGACGGCTCGTTTGGGCCATTGAAACGCATTATCAGCGACCTGCCTGATGCGGGCCAGCATGCGAACAGAACGATCGCAGTCGGTCCTGATGATATGCTCTACATCTCGGTAGGAAGTACCTGCAATGAATGTCAGGAAGACAATCCCGAAAATGCAACGATCCTGCGAGCAAGCAAGGACGGAACGAAAAGATCCATTTTCGCGAGCGGTTTGCGAAACACGATCGGTTTCGATTGGGAGCCCGGTTCAGGCCATCTTTACGGAATGGACCACGGCATTGATTGGCTCGGCGATGAAGTGCAAATCGAGGAATTCAATGCGCTCGAAGAAGGAAAGCGATACGGGTGGCCCTACGTGTACGGGATGAGCGGCCTCAATCCTCACATTGATCCGCCAGAAGGTATCACGCTGGAGCAATGGGCAAAAATGTCGGCTGAACCGACTTTAGGATACACCGCTCACAGCGCTCCCATGCAAATGACCTTTTATAACGGCAAATCCTTCCCGGCGGAGTTGAGGGGCGATGCTTTTGTCGCGATGCGGGGGTCGTGGAACCGTAGACCACCAAGCGGCTACGAAGTAGTTCGCGTCAATTTTCAGAATGGAAAACCGGTTGGCTTCGAGAAATTCCTCGATGGCTTCCTACTGCAACAGGCAAATGGCAAGTATGGATATCTTGGACGATTGTCTGGTTTGGCCGTTGGCAAGGATGGTTCGCTCTTTGTAGCGGATGACAGCAATGGCATTGTTTACCGGGTCTCGCACGAGGGAGCGGTAGATAGCGCTGACAGCGCCGTTTCGGTCCCCGATATCGCGAAGAAAAAACCTGAATCCAAAGTCGCTTTTGATCTGATAAACAGCGCGAAGAATGACGCTATCATGGTCAAATCAGCGTTCAACGATGGCCAACCAATTCCTCTCGCGTACGCTTTGGATGGGGATAATGCCTCACCACCGCTAGAATGGGACAGTGCGCCCGCGGGAACGAAATCGTTTGTCCTGATAGTCGATGATCCGGATGCGATGGAACCCAGGCCCTTTACGCATTGGGTTGCGTATGACATTCCTGCAAAAACCAAAAAGTTACGTGAGGGCGTTCCCGGAAGTCCTGTTCTCGCTGAGCCTAAGGCGATGAAACAGGGAGCCAACAGCTCGGGCTCGATAGGCTATACAGGGCCGAAACCGCCTGTGGACGATCCGGTCCATCACTACCACTTTCAAGTGTTCGCTTTGGACGTCGAAAGCCTTGGTATCGATCCTGGCGCCAACCGCGAAAAGGTCATGGATGCGATGGAGGATCACGTGCTGGCAGCGGGCAGGATCGTGGGGACATTTGAACGTTAGGATGGTTCGCCGACTTGCTTGTTCCGGAATCAGCGGAGAACCCCGGCACCTCTAATGAAATGAGCCCCCTCCCTTCACGGGAGTTCACCCAACAATATCCGTTGGAGATTTGACCTGCACGATTATCCGACAACGCCATTTCGGACCAGGACCAACCGAGGTCCGGGAAAACTGGCGCTCAATGGAAGGATGGACAATTTTGTGCCCTTGATCGGCTTCTTGGTCGATACGGGTAATGCATTGCAGGCGATCTCGCCAACAAAGCTGACATTCGCGCACGCTACCAAGATATAGACCTATGGTTCGCGGATGCTCTGGTCAGTAACGCTGGAATTTACCTTGGAAAGAGTTGGAGCGGCATCAGGATCACGGAGCATTTTTCCTCTGGACATTAGCTGTACAGTCGATAATTTCCCAGAAGAACACCGCGTCCATCGGAAGGCAGCTATCCCTAGCGAAATTGAGGGAGACAGCTTCATAATTTGTTGCAATAGTCGGTCATATAAATGGTAGGGAGATGACCTGCACCAATGCATTGGATCAGGCGGGGCAAAGTGCATGCGACGAACATTGTTATCGCAGTCTCGCTTGCTGCAGCCCCATCAGCGTTTTCTGATATGAGTTTGACGAGGCCTGCTCGCTGGATTGAGCATGACATTGCGATAAATCAGCTATCCATTGATCATAAGTCTTCACTTCCTATTGGTGGACGTTTCATCTGTTCGGTCGAGCAGGACGAGGACAGAATGGTTAAAGCACTTGTAAAAAAAGGACTGTCTGTAGCGGATAGTGACCAATGCGAAATCATTGCATTTCAACGTGTGTCGACGGACGTAGTTAACGTGCGCGAAACGATTGGGTATATGCTTCAGATCGCTGGAGAGTTGGACTACCGCCTCATCTCGGTTGAAGCCGGCGATTTTGAAAGCGGTAATGCTACCATTCTTGCCAGCGAAGAAGGATATATACCCTGGTGGCAAAAAACAGCGCCAACTTCCAACTGATCGATCGGTTTGTGAGAAGCACCATGTGGCAGGCAAACCTGGATGCTGAATCCATTGAGGCAATTGTCTTTTGTCTCGACAATCGGGAGTACGAAATGGCTTTCGAAGGTTTGTTTTTGGAGCTCATCAATTCGGGGAAAACCTTAAAACTCAACACCAATGAATGTATGGCCTTCGCCCTGCACAGGTTCGTCCCGGTTCCATTTATAGCCGATGATATTATGGAAACCTTCGATGAGCCGAGATCAGAGGAAGTCTTCCGGCTGTTGGCCGAGATGGCGAACATCGGCCAGGTGATCTATCTCACCCACTACAAGCATCTTTGTGACATCGCCCAAAAAGTGGTGCCGATAGTGCGGATTCACGAAATACGACTTAGATAAAACGGCCAGAAGACTGGACCTCAAGCCCGTGGGCTTCAATATGCATTCAATCGGCCCTCGAGCTGAGAGAACCGACACACTTTGAGCTTGTCTTGTTTTGTCAATGCAAGATGTACATGAACGCCTGAGGTTAAAGTAAACTTGATATTTCCTTTGAACTCATCCCATAACGTCCATTATGGATGGACAATCGACGCCAAAGCTAAAGTACCTTATCCAATCAGTCCCACCGGGCTTCATTGTCGATACGGCTTGGACGGCACGCCACGCGATCTCGCGGCAATCCGTATCGGCGTATATTAAACAGGGCTGGCTCGGGCGGATCGCGCCAGGCGTCTACCGACGCCCGTTTTCGGCAATAGAAACAACGGAATCGGTCACGGGCTGGAAAATCCCTCTGTTGTCCGCGCAATGGATCATGGGACATGCATTCCATGTTGGAGGTATGACCGCGCTTGGTCTGCGAGGCCATTCTCACTACCTGCAGCTTGGCGGCGATACACGCGTGTACCTTTATGGTTGCGACATCCCGGACTGGCTTGTGACATTGGCAACCGACGCCAAGTTCGTCCGGCGAAGTCATAGACTGTTCGCGGACGAGAACAACGGCATCGAGGACAGCGAATTCACCCTCTCCGATACTCCAGATGAGGAACTGGCCATGAGCCCGTGGCGATGGCCTATCAAAATGTCGTCTGCAGAGCGAGCGATACTGGAGATTCTCGATGAACTTCCGAAGAACGAGAGCTTTCACAACATCGACATGGTGTTTGAGGGAATGGTCAACCTGCGCCCGAAACTATTGACGACGCTGTTGACCCAGTGCCGCAGCGTAAAGGTGAAACGCCTGTTCTTCGTCTATGCCGACAAGCATGCGCATGCGTGGCTAAAGCATATCGACCGATCGCAGATTGATATAGGACGCGGCGATCGAGCACTCGTCCCAGGCGGGAGGCTCCACCCGAACTATCGCGTAACGGTCCCTGCAGACCTGCTGCCAAAGAAAAATATCGATGGCGCGTGATCACTATATGCAGCAGGTCGAACTGCTGGTCCGGACGTTGGGCGAGAACTCGCTCGCTCGCCTCGTTCAACAGGAAACAGGCTGGACCTTCGGCCGTTGGCGACGGGAGTTGCAGTTGATCATCGCGCTAAGGAGCCTGGCTGCTGGCGCGACAGTGCAAAAGATTTCGGGCGGATATGAATCGGTGTCCGCGTTCATCACTATGTTCAAGAAAGCGCTAGGCACATCGCCGGCTAAATATCTCAAGAACTTCGACCAATGATCATCAGCGTCAAAAAATTAAGTTGCCGATATTAGCCTCTTGGTAGAAACACGAAGCATAGAGAAGAATGCTCGCCCACTCTTGGTCGGAGCGCGTTGGGCGGTCGTGCGGGAGTCATCGTTATAGCAAATTTCATCGCATCAAAATGACAACGAAAGTTATTGCTTTCACTATCTCTTGCAGACACAACGCAAGATGATTGAGCGTATCAGGCGGCGTCTCGATAACGGTTTTGAAAAACCGTTCCGCCAAGACTGGCCCAGGATTTGGCAGCTCGAGGCATCACTTCATTGCGCGTCGATGGGGCTGCCGTTCCGCCTGTTCATGCTAAAACCTCACGCTTAGATGCGCCTTGAATCCATGATCAGCCGCGTCTGAGGCGAGCTGACCAGTGTAGGACAGACCCAAGGCGGCTTCGGGCGTCAGGTTAAGGCCGAGGCCAATTTCGATAATGGCGGTGTCTTTGGCGATCGGCGCGCCGGCGACAGTAAAGGCGTCGCTGACCGAGAAGGCATGCGTGCTTTCGGGAGTGATGTCGCCAGAGGCGTGCCGCCACCCAAGTGTGCCCTTAAGCGTGGTATCCATGGTGCCGAGCGTAACGTTGTGCTCGCCCCGTAGCCCAAGCGTTGTGTAGGTTATACCGATGGTCTCGCTCGTCCCGCTCAGTGCCGCCGCCCCGCCCCGTTCGGCAAAGCCGCCGCGGTGCAGGTTGACATGGGCTAGATTGGCGAACGGCTCCAGCCGCGTCCCGAAATCAAGCTCCAGGCCATAGGCCAGTTCCCCGAACGCCTGGAACGTGCCGGCGCTGTAATCGGATGAGAGGCTATCAGTAAGTCCCGGGATGGCGACGGAGCGCCTAGTATCGATATTGTGCCAGGTGTAAGCAGCACCAGTGCGCAAGCCCAGCGCGCCCCACCCGGTTCCACTATACAGGCCAAGATGGTAATTGGTGATAGAGCCCGATGACGCCCGGTCCTTTGCGTCAAAGCTAGACTGGCTGTAGCCTGCCAGCAGGCCCATCCGCCAATCACCGATGGATGTGTCCGCACCAATCAGCAAACCGCCTGTCGAGCGGTCAAGCGAAGCTGCATTGCCATTGCTATCGGTCGAGCCCCACGAGCCAAAGCCGTGGCTCCATAATACCGGTCCGGCATGATCGGGGGCGACCGGCGCGGCCACCTCCCCCACACCATAAGCGAGAGCAGGCATAATAATTGCGCCAGTGCCACCGAAAGCCGCACGAAGCCGGTCATTGGCGGCGCTGCGGACAAACCGGCTGTCCTCGATCAGCGTTGTCATCGCTGAGCCGTGGATCTCGCCCGAGAGCGCATCGAAGCTGGCCCGGATAAGGCGGTCATTATCGGCGAGCTGGGCGACCGCATCATAAACCGCATGCCCGGCATCAAAACCGATGCTTTCGATCCCTTGTGCAGTGGCGATCTGGTTCGACGTCAGGGCGACAGAAGCGAAGTCGCGATCGTTACGGACAAGCTCCAGATCGACGGTGCCCGCGCCATAGTCATAGAAAAGGTCGGGGTTCAGAAAGGCAAAGTCCGACGTCACGTCGTCGAATGCTCCTGACAGGGAGCCATCCGCCGAGATGATCGTATAAGCTGAGCGCAGTTCGTATTCCCCGGTCGCGCCGATATGGGCAACAGCACCGCCATTGAGTGTGGCATTGCCGGTCACATGTAAAAGATCGCTGTTCGTACCTTGGGGATTTACGTCCGCCTCGTAGCGCGATCCGGCCGCGAAGCTGAGATCGCCATCGACAGTTAGCGTGCCGATCAAGTTTCCCGGCGCAAGCGTGCCGCCGGAGGCAACCGTCGTTGCGCCAACTGTGCCGGTCCCGTCCAGGCGACCGCCGTCAAGGATGAAGAGGGATCCGCCAAGTGCCTTATTGACCACGAGGGTCATATCGGAAAGCGCAGTGGTTCCTACAAATCCGGAGCTGTCGCCTGTGAGCGCGACCGCACCGCCGCCGGTCAACAGGAGCGTACCTGCGCCGCTGATCGTACCTGCATAACTGCCGGTATAGGCTTGATTGAAGGTAAAGCCGCCATCGGCACCGATCGCAAGGTCGCCGGCAAAGCGATTGGTGGCTGAAACCAGGACACCTTCACCGACCGTCCAGTCAAGGCTCGAACTGCCGGCAAGCATCAGTTTGCCAGCGCCGCGCTTGATCATCTCACCGCGGGTACCGTCCAGGCTGGTAATATCGCCGGCAAAGCTTCCGTCACTGGCTTGATCGAATATAACGGCGCCGGCATTGCCGATTGAACCGCCAATTGCGTTTGTATCTGCGACCAGAGTTCCAGCCCGCACGCGTGTGTTACCCAGGTAGTTGTTTTTTCCCGACAGTTCCAGGGTGCCGTCGCCAAGCTTTTCAATATCGCCCGGTCCGGAAATCGCGCCGGACAGGGTAAGCGTGCGGTCGCGGAAAACATCAAATCGTCCAGCGTTTTCAAGGGTGACTGCACGAGCGGAGCTGAAGCCAGTCGTTGTGGCGAGCGTTCCACCGTCGAAAACCAATCCCCCCGAAGACGCGCCAAGATTGGCATCCGACGATAGCCATAATGTTCCGGACGCAATCCGGGTACCGCCGGTGTAGGTGTTGTTGCCGGAGAGTACCAAAGATCCGGCACCTGTCTTCACTAAGCCGGAGGCGCCGCTCAACGTCGCCGATATTCCGGCAGCCATTCCGCTGTCTGCAGCCCCACCAACACCAACCCTGATAATGGTTTCGCTATTTGCGCCACGCAGTTCTACAGGATCGCCTGAGACGCGATATCCGTCGGTGGCAAACTGCATGCCAGTGACACCGATCACGCCTGCGGAGTTGTCAACGGTGACTGCCCCAGACGTTCCCTGAAAGATCGCAAAGGTGGGATTTGGTTTGAAGGCTCCGTTGACCGAACCATTGCCGGAGGTCCAGTTACGCCCGTCCGCCGTCCAGATGCCGGAGCCTCCATCCACGGCACTATTGTCATGTAACGCTGCATTGCCGCCGTCCCAGAAGCCGAGCTCCGCTCCTGCGGCAGAAATCAGATTGACCTGACCGTTGACAGCGGTCTGGATAGACAGATCATCCGCGGCGATGCCCGCCGGCGTCGAACCGATGGTAAGGCCATTGTCCGTCAACCCTCCGGCATAATCGAACAGTCGGTAGACCCCGGCGCCGAACCCGCCCTGATCGGTAATCTCAAGCGTTCCGTCGAGTGTGATATTGCCACCGACCTCGAAGAGCGCCGGCGAAGCAATAACTCCCAGAGCGACATCAATGGTGCTGCCCGCATCGAGCCCCAAGTTTCCGGTCACAGCGAGTGACTGTCCCTGCTGACCCGACAGAATACCGCCATTGGAGAGCGAGAGGCTTCCCTCAATCTTGCCGCTCCCGGCAACCCGCCCGGTGGCAGAGGCGTCAACATTGCCGCCGAAGAGGCCATTCACCCGCAAGCTGCCGCCGTTCACCAAAGCTGAGCCTCCGAGGCGGTCTGCGATCATCAACTCTCCACCTGTTACCTCCGTCTCACCTGTGAAGCGGGAATTATCGCCATTCAGGACCGTACTACCGTTCTCGTGAAGGATTGTTCCTCGCCCCGCGATTTCAGGAGAAAAATTAAGTGCGGAACCGTCTGGAAGCCCAGTATGATTAAACACAAGCGAACCAGAGCCTCTACCAAACAGCAACACTGCAGATTCGAGCGTGCCGGCTGCCGCAGCGCGCTCGCCCGCTGCCGCACCGATATTGATCGTACCGGTAGAACCAGAAATGCTGCCAATATCAGTGCTTCCTATCCCGCTCCCCGCCCTAACAGCGGCGCCGTCGGCAATCGTCAGGGTGCCGATCCCAGCGTATCCGATACTGAGATTGCCTTTGCTGATCCAGCTTGAATCGCGGCCAGTGATTAAGACATCTCCCTGTCCACCTGGTGAATATCCTACAAAGCCGGCAGCCTCATTCGTTACCGCCCCGGCGTTCATTACCGTCAACGAGCCCTTTCCGTCTGTACCGACGTAGAGATTTTCATTGTTCCACGCAGAGCCGCTACCTACCACGGTGGCTATGCCTTCAGCACCGTCTGCGCGACCGATGAAACCGGTGGCATTGGAGACATGGCCGCCATCCTCAATTGCCAAAGACCCTGTTCCGTAAAAGCCTACATAAAGTGTGTCGCTGTTACTCCATGTTGAATCCTTGCCGGTGACGGTCGCTTCGCTTGTTGAGCTAGCTTCTTTTCCTATGAACCCGAATGTATTCGAAACCTGGCCGCCGTCTTCGACAGACAATGTGCCTGCGCCATTGTTACCAATAATGATGTCGGAAGTGTTTATCCAGGAGGCCCCCGCACCGCTGATCGTGGCCGAGCCATTCGAACCGGAAAAATCGCCAATGGTGCCACCGGAGCCGGACACCCTGCCGCCCTCCTTGATCGAAAGTTCACCCGTACCGAAAACGCCCACGGAAAGTCCGAGAGAATCCCATGATGATCCTTCTCCCAAGACGGTGACAGCGCCAGAGGCGCCGGCGCCGTAGCCGACATAACCGACCCTGCCGGTAATCACCGAACCTCCCTCTTCGATAGTCAGCGTACCTCTGCCCGAATTGCCAAGATTGAGGTCGCCTAAATTGGACCACCTGGAGTTTTTGCCGGTTACAACAACCGCGCCATTTGTACCGGTGCCGGTACCACTGCCGATAACCCCATAGCCATTGGTGACTGTCCCACCATCCTCGATCAGAAGCGTGCCACTGCCCCCGGCATCCCCGACAAAAAGACTATGCGCGTTGGTCCATTGCGAACCAGCACCAGTTATAGTGACGTGACCTTCGGCACCACTACCTGTACCAACATATCCGAACCCGTTGTTGACTGTGCCACCAGCCTCTACAGACAGAGCGCCATTGCCGCCCATACCAATTATGAGATCGTCCACCATTGTCCAGGTCGACCCGGCATCCCTCACTGTCGCCATGCCGGTAGAGCCAGCCTCAACGCCAAGGCCGCCATCCTCACTGCTGACCGTACCGCCCTGTGCTATTGTCAGTGTGCCACTACCGTAATTGCCGACAACAAGAGTATTATGGCTCGTCCACACCGAGCCGTCGCCGGTCACCGTCACCTTGCCAATAGAGCCTGGGCTGAAGCCAATATGGCCCGTCGTGTTGTTGACAACGCCGCCGCTTTCAATGGCCAACGTGCCGTCGCCAAGCTGGCCTACAATCAGATCGCCGCTATTGTCCCAGCTCGAACCGCTACCGGATACGAACACCGTTCCAATGGAGCCGAGGTTCGCGCCTATGTAGCCAAAATTGTTTGTAACCCTGCCGCCATCAGCAATGGTGAGCGCACCATTCCCCATATATCCGACAGACAGATAATTATTATTGACCCAGCTTGATCCGGCGCCGGTCACCGTCACAACGCCAGTGGATCCTGGATCATTACCGATATAACCGCTTTGAGCGTTGCTGACGACGCCCCCATCCTCAATACTAAGCGTGCCTGTCCCGAAGTAGCCCACATATATGCTGCTGTTGCTCAACCAGCCCGAGCCAGAGCCGCTCACGGTTACCTTACCGTCGCTACCGGCCTGGACGCCGATCTGACCGTAGGTGCTGGTGACAATGCCCCCGCCTTCCACAGATAGCGTTCCGGCGCCGGCATCGCCGACATTGAGAACGCCCCCGACATTCCAGATTGGTGATGTCGCTGGCAACGGATTGACATCTCCCGACGTGGTGACGCTTTGCGCTCGTGCGGAAACCGTGGCTGCCACCCCAACAAGGCAGGAAATTAGAGCGGTGGTGGCCAGCAGGAACCGATATCGCCGTGGGGCAGATGTCCATTGGAATGTTTCGTTGATCATTGTGCTTTAGCCGGTGGGAAACTAGAATTTGACGCCCAGGCCAATCTTGACCGCATGTTGGTCAACATCGACGTTGATGCCTTGGAGATCTTTGTCTCCGTAGTCGCTATAGCGGTAATCAAGACGGCCAAAAATCTGGTTGCTGAACGCATAGTCGAGGCCGGCACCGACCGTATAGCCGTTGAAGGCCTTTTCGTCCTCGCCAAGCCCCGGCACCTCCACATAACCGCGTGTTGTGGCCCAGCCGGCCGCGGCATAGACCAGCGCCTGATCGAAGGCATAACCGATACGGCCACGCACCGATCCGGCCCAGTCGGTGCCGAAATCAGCGCCGAAAACTTGCTGTTCATTCCAATTGTATTCCAGGTCGCCTTCGATGCCGATCACCAGATTATTATGGAATTGATGATTGTAGCCGACAAATCCGCCGAGCGTGCCTCCATTGGCGTCTTCGGATCCATTGATGCCAAACCCGGAGAAGTCACCACTGGCCCAGCCACCTCCGCCCTGAATGCCGATATAGCCGCCGGACCAGGTAAAGGACCCTTCTGAAACCGGGGGCCGCGAGTTGGTAACATCGGCTGCCATTGCCCCGGACGAGCCGATCAGAATGAACGAGCAAAACAGAATTTTTCTCAAGGTGCCACACTCCAATGAACATAGAGCAGCCTCACTCTTGACCTCTGACAATGCCAGAAGATCGCTAGCCCCAACCGCCCGAGCCAAATAAATCATGGGAGCGTTTGGAATTTAATGGGTTAGCGGGAGCAGATTTCGGATTTATCCGAGCGCGCAAAAGTCCTTTGCTCAAATGATCTCAGCGCGCAACTGGACCAATTGCTGACTACAGACCCCACCGCGAGGCTCGATAAAACCAGCTTGGTGATTCGCCTTCCCCGGCGGACCAGGTCCTGCGAGCCACGGCGCGCGTTTCGCGCGGAGTCATCCCGTACGTTTGCTGAAAGGCGCGTGTAAAATTAGGCGCGTAGATAAAGCCATGTTCCAGACCTATATCTGCGATAGACTTGTGGGCTTGCCGCTGATCCCGTAGGCAACGACGCGCGAAATGAAGCCGCCGTTTCTGGATATAGGAAGCAACCCCGCCTTCCGGGGAAAAAAGATAGGCCAGCTTGCGGAGCGAAATACCAAACGTAACTGCAAGCCGCTCGGCGCCAAGGCCGCGATCCAGAACATGCTCGTCGACGTAACGTCGTATCTGGTTGAACTGGGCAGCCGCAACCCCGCGCGAGTTATCCTCTCTCGGAGTACCATTGAGTGTCGCGGCGATCAACTCGACTGTGGGTAAAACCATTGAGGCGGCTTGCACGCTATCAAGCGAGGGAAGAGCGTGGAAAAGGCCACTTACATGACTGCGCAACAGACCCATAAGCGGGTTATGGGAACTGATAACGCGCATATTATGTTCGTCTGGCCGGTTGAGTAACGGCGCGAGCAAGAATCGCGGGACGAACAAAGTAATATTGGTGAAATCCGATGCGGAACCCGCATGAGCCTGTGCCGTATCATGGACGATCAGATCGCCGGGACCTGCCTGTGCTTCGAGTTTTCCGTCGCCACGACGCCAAATCCCATCCAGAAAGAACTGCACCTCGTAGTGATCGAAGCCATCCATTCCGATACGATAGCTTGAGCGGCTAAGCTTCTGCTCTACACTCACGCAGTAATTCAGAAGTAGTTCCCCGAAACACAGCGTGCGACCGTGAGTATAAAATGATTCCGGTCTGGCGATGTGGAAATCGTAAAGAGAGCCCGCCGACTCTTCCCAAAACTCCAGGGCTTTTTTCAGCGAAAGGGTGCGTGTGTCGGTATCGAAGAGAACCGTTGTTCTATCTGGCTGCACTAGCGTTCCATTTGCCTCGTTCATTGCACCTTGTGTCCACCTAGATTTCGGTCGCGAGCCTAAAAACTATATGAGCATTCTTGAGAACGGTAATATTGATTGCAAGAGCAATTACTTGCTTTGCGGGGATTATTCTGTGAGTGCGCAGCGGCCGTATGTTGTTCTTCCCAACGGATAGTTTGCGGAAAGCCTCAGCCAGAAGGTTAAAATCACCACCATGACGGTTCCCGAACCTGTGAACCTCAATTCCCGACCAAGGAGAGACCGGGCTTATGAAATAGCGGGCTCAACATGTAGAATTTGCACAGCAACTCTGTATTTCGCAAAGGATTAGTGATTTGGGTCGCTTCGACTGTACAATCGTTCCATGGCGAGAAACCCTTCCTTTGAAAATGACGATAATAGTCAAATTTCGAGCAATTTTGATTGTAGCCCAAATTTCTACAATCCGGAAAAAAGCCTGTTTCGTCTCGTCTAGGGCGTATTTCGCCCCCTGTTTGAACCGAGGCCAAATTGGTCTGACTTGAGTAAACGCAACAATCGATACGCGCAAGGTTGGAAGGGTGCCGCTCATTAAAAATTGGAGGACCTGAATGAGCCTTGACCGGAAAGGCAAGGCAGGAGAGTTTTCTCAGCCTTGTGTTTGTAGCCGGTCGTCACCGGCTGCATGGACGGATAGTCTGCTCACGACCGATCGAAATGGAGTGTAAATGTATTATCTCGATGATCATAGCCTCGGTTACGACCAAATCCGATGGAGTTCCTCTCCTGGAAGCCGCCTTGTGCTCGATTCCATCTATCGTCACGCCCATCTCCCGCTCGTCAATCCGCAACATTCTGATGTCATTCCGTTCTATGAGGATTACCATTTTGGCCGCTATGAGACGAAGCGGTACTCGCTGGCGATTCCGTTTAGCATTGAGGATCTGCAGATGTCCCACGCTTTTCGCGCCGTTGATGCAGCCATGCGAGAAGCCTCTTTTTCACCCAAAATTGCTTGGGATGTCATGGACGCGAGACAAGCAAGGCTGCACGCAACCATCTGTGGAAGGGTGAACGCGGATGAAGTCAAGGAGCTGCTGCTGCGCACGGAAGATCATCTTTTGCGCACAGGCTCTATCCGCTTCCGCCTGGCTGGGCCCCTGGTGGGGGAGAAAAATACGGGACGGATTTACTTCCCCGTCTATCCTGAAAACCGCGAAGGCAATCCGATCCAGACCTTACAGATGACACTCGGGAAGCAGATTACCGATGTCTATCTGCTAGGCTACTATAATTTCCGCGATCATCTTGCTGCGAGTGAAGCCGCGGAGCTGTCTTCGATCCTTGCCAAATTCCGAGATGTGACGATCCTTGAGGGTGCTATTTCCGGATTGGTCGCTTTCGAAACACAAGACGACCTCGTCCTGTCTGGATGTGAGATTGGAAGATCCACGAATTTCTCGCAGTCCTGATGCGTCCGGAGCGCAATGCTTAATTGCCACGACAGTGCTCTATTGATTGGGCAAATTACAGGCCGCGATGGGATTCGGTTTGGTGCCGTAGGCACGTGAGCAAATGAGTGCCAACTGCCTGTGAAGTTGCGTAGTCTCGCTCGTTCGCGGGGTAGTCGGCGATCAGACTGAGATAGGCGCGGATTGCATGTAGCGTCCGACATAGAGATGCGCCATACTGCAAAGTCTTGAGCGGCAACGAATGCAGCTGCTGCTTCATGCCAGGCATAATGGCCCTACCCGCGAGTTCGCCGAGCAATAGATCAGGAGTGAGAAAGGAAAACGTTTAGGCGGTCGTGCAGTGCTTTGCATACGAACGAGACAGTAGAGGTGTCTATCGATCCTGCGCTTTATCCGAAGCAGGAAGCGAGCGGTTGCAAGGCTGTTACCTGTTTGGATTGACTGCCAAGATCACCTGCCGCACCCCTCAGTCACCGCATGACGCACTCGGAGTGGATTCTCCAAATGTCAAAATATAAAATCGCCCTCGTCGAGCGTCGGAGTGATGACGTCATCCACCCAGAGGTTGAAATCCGCCGAACCATCCCCGTTCTCATCGATCATGACACGGGTGATGCCAGGTTCTGCAACAAGACCAACCTCACCAGCTTTGCCAGTGAGGTTATTGTAACCAACAAATGTCAGGTCGAGGGGCTCGTCATTGGCATAGTCCCCGTAAAAGCCGCTGAGATCGATCTTGTCGCCTGCAACCGAATCAAAATCGTGAATTGAGCTAACGTTCTTCCAACTGTAAGCAAAGACAAAGGTATCGGCTCCTTCGCCACCGTAAAGGTCGTCGCCGCCATCAGCATCTTCCAGGGTGTCATCGCCGGCAAGCCCAGTCAGCCTATCACGACCGCTATTGCCGGAGAGATGATTGGCACCCTCTGAGCCTATCAGGACGTCGTCATCATAGGGGCTGCCGATCGCATTCTCGATGCCAATCAATATGTCTCCCGCCGCATCTGCACCTTGTGCGATGCCGCTATTGAGATTGACCCCTACGCCGCGCTCATTATAGGGATCGCCGGAGTATAGGACGGTATCCACACCCGCGCCGCCGTTGATGTAGTCGCCCCCCTCTCCGCCCAAGAACGTATTGTCGCTGGCATTGCCAATCAGCGTATCGGCGTACTCGGTTGCATTGACGTTTTCGACGTTGCTGATCGTTTTCTCGAGGAAATCGCCGCGCAGGACAGTGCCCGCATCAAGGTCGACCGTTACGCCTCCATGTTGAAATGTCTCATCTCCGGGAAAAGTGAAAAATCCCCGAAACGTGATGGTATCGCTACCGCTGCCGCCATCAATCCGGTCGCTTCCGACATCGGGACTGAGATGGTCGTCACCCGCCGCGCCGTCGAGGACATCGTCGCCGTAACCGCCATATAGGCCATCATCGCCGGCTCCACCGCGGATGATATCATTGCCATCCTCACCATCCAGAACGACGCCCTTGTCATTTCCGATCAGTGTGTCAGCGAAATCAGTACCCAGCACCCGTTCAATATTGCGGAGAGTGTCGCCCTCGGCCTCGCCTCCGTGGCCCGTTCCGTTTTTCAGGTTAATCTGTATGCCCGCCAGCGAATTCTCATAAGTAGCGCGATCATTATCGCCCTCGCCGCCATCAATCACATCAGCGCCAGAGCCACCCTCCAGAATATCATACCCGGCACCGCCAAGCAGAATGTCATCATCATCCCCGCCGTACAGTTTGTCATCGACTGCCGTTCCGATAAGCAGATCGTTGCCTTCATCACCGCGTAGAGAACTGCCCTGCTCGTTGCTTGGCAGATAACCACCGGTCAGAGCCGTTTGTCCACTGATCAGGACATCGTCTCCAGCGCCGCCGTACAGGCCGCCATAGCCGACGATGAGCGTGTCGTTGCCGGCGCCGCCGACGAGCAAGTCACGCTCGCCCTCATTATTGCGGCCGCCGGTGAGCCAATCGCTTCCCTCTCCGCCATAAAGGCCGTCAGATCCTGCGCCGCCATCCAGGAAGTCGTCCCCGCCCAAACCATTGATAGTGTCCTCTTCCGCAGTGCCAATCAGATGGTCTTCTCCTTCGGTACCGTCGATAACAGCGGCCGGAATGACTTCATCTGTAGTCGCCAGAAAGGGTGAGTGCCTGATGTGAGCTTGCCACCAACGAGGATCAGTCGGGTCGGAATCCGGCAGATAGAATTCAGTCCGTTGGGAATTTCTCAACAAAGCGGCCATTACGAAGTCTCCTTGGTCAAACCTGAGGGTTACGTCGATGGGGGAGTTGTGATGCGATGTGTTGATTGTTCAAACTAGCATGTATGTCGTGATTGTAAATGGGCGGGTTTCCCGCTTTGACTTTTACTTACTGATGGTTTGGCAGTAAGCTACAAAATCATCGTCACGCCAAATGCATTTTTTATTTCTACACTCTGGCAATATACTTCAATTTTCGAAGTATATTGCCAGAGTGTAGACTAAGGACGATTTAACGCAGTGGGGAACCCTGCCGACTTACCGGCGACCGCGGCATACTGAACTCGGTGCTCATCCGCACGCCAGCGGGTTTGTGATCGCTCGCCCAATTCTCAGACAAGAACAGCCGCAACCCACCTTGACCGGAATTTCGCCGGAAGCCAAGGTTAGCGACAACGGCGTCTGGTTTTAGGAGTGGCCGAGGCCGTCCAAGTACTGATCGAGATGGTTCTTCCATAGTGCTGGCTTGAACAGCAGGGCATGGCCCATGGGAGCAACGATGAACTTCCCCTGTCCGCTCGCCGCCAGAAACCTTTCGAAATTTCCTCGACAATGTCCTATTCGGTAGTACTGGTCATAACTTCCGTACAGCCAGAGCGTCGAAATTCCAGCTGGTGCTCCACGCTCAAAGATAATCGGATTTACGATTTCATGATTGAGGCAACCTCTGCCGAGCCATCCACCGTTGAAATTGATGGCACCATGGAAAACATTCGGGCGCATCCCCGCATAGGCTATCGACAGAATGCCGCCGCGAGAGACCCCGCCGATAGCGAGCCGGCTCTGATCCACGTCCGATCGCTCGCGCAAATGGCGTACGACAGCATCCACATCCTCAACTGCCCTCTCGAAACCAGCAATCGCAATCTCGACATTGCAAGAATAACCGGAACCGTCTGAAGCAAGCCCCTCGATCCGGAAGTCCAAAGTTGCGACACATCAATAAATGACGAGGGAATTCGTGGCATCCCTGATGAAACTCTGCCGCTCGTCTAGTCCGCTACGATCTGCATGAGTTCAATACGATTACCGAAAGGATCGCTTACATACTTTCGCGAGTATCCCTCCAGTGGTTCGTCCGAAATTGTCGGAAAGCCCGCTTTCTCCAAAGTTCGCATATGTTGGAAAGATCACGACGACAAAGCCGGGGTGCGCTTTCCTGGCTGGGGCGAAATTCGTCTCTACGCCAAGGTGAACTCTGATACCACAAGGTTTGAAGGCTTGGATACTTCGTTCAAACCCAGCAATCCTTGGTAAAAGCCTTTGGCCGCATTTTCCTGACCTGCTGGCGTTGCGAGTTGAACGTGGTGAATGCCTTGATCGTCATCTTGTTCAGCTCCGATATCAGCCCCGTTAAAGTTCAAAGGCATCGGAAGTGAGTACGTTCGAAATCCCCTTCAGAGTAATCTGAAAGTCTGCAGTCTGATCGCCGTCAAGATCGATCTGGACGAAAGTTGAATCCGAAGCCTGGACCAGACTCAACTGACCTGCCTCTCCCGTGAAAGCGCGATAGCCGATGAATGTAAGATCTTGCGGATCCTGATTGTTCAATCCGTACGGACCGTAGAAATCTGTGAGATCGATCTTGTCGCCGTCGAGGGAATTGAAATCCTTGATCAGACCGCTGTCTCCATAATTGAAGACGAAAACATCCGCACCAGCACCGCCATAAAGGGAATCTCCGCCGTCTGGATCGATGAGAACATCATCGCCACCAGCGCCGAACACATTGTCGATGCCACCGCCGCCGGATAGGCGGTTTGCCGCATCGCTTCCGGTAAGGGAATCTTCATAAGTTGAACCGACGACATTCTCAATACTGATAATTGTGTCGCCATTGGCGTCGGCGCCATAGGCTGTGCTATTTGCTAGATCGACCGTGACGCCAATTCCAAAGGAACCACCACCACCAAATACCTCGCCATAGTAAATGACGGTGTCCGAGCCGTCTCCCCCATCAATGTGATCCCCACCATCATCACCCGCAAAGGTGTTATCCTTGGCGTCACCAATGAGAGTATCGTTGAACTGCGTTGCGACTACATTTTCTATACTGGTGAACGTGTCGCCCGGATCAAAGGCACCGCCTGAAGCCGTGCCTGCCTCAAGATTGACCGTTAGCGGGCTAAAAACACCGCTATAGGAGCGAAGCAACATCGTATCTGAACCATCGCCCCCGTCGAAATGATCAGCGCCAGCCCCGCCGGTGAAACGGTCGTCACCGGCGTCGCCGCGCAGAATGTCATCACCCGCACCACCATCCAGTTGATCATTGCCACCACCGCCGGACAGATTGTCATTGCCGACAAAGCCCAGGAGGAGATTGTTGCCGTCATCGCCAATGAGCGTGTCGGCGAAGTCGCTGCCGCGAACATATTCGATGTTACGGAAAATGTCGCCTTCTGCCACGCCGCCTCGACCGAGGCCTGTTTGCAGATCGATGGTCACACCGGCGTCTGCCGTGCGATAGTCCGCATAGTCCCATCCGTCTCCGCCGTCCATGAAATCAGCCCCGGCATCGCCATACAGAATATCCTGTTCATTGCCGCCGAAAAGCACATCATTGCCAACGCCACCGTACAGCCTGTCGCTCAGACCGCTGCCGATCAGTGTATCATCGCCCGCGTCACCGTAGACGGTGTCACCATCGGTATTGCCGGAAACACTGCCGCTTATGGGTCCGCCACCGCTTATGAGGATGTCGTCTCCGTCTCCACCGTGAAGCACATCGTTGCCGTATCCGGATGTAAGAACGTCATTGCCCGAACCACCAGACAGAGAATCTTGCCACAATCCATCACCAACAGCGGTATTAAGCCAATCATCACCGTCGCCACCATCAAGGACATCTGACCCACCACCGCCATTCAGAACGTCGTCGCCAGCATGCCCGAACATGCTATCGCGGCCACCATATCCGTTGATGCGGTCATCACCATCCGTTCCGTTTAGAACGTCATCCCCTTGCGTTCCGTCGATGACCGCAAGGGGAACCGTATCTTGTCTCGTCGAGACAAAGACCCCGTTCGAAAAAGAAAACCCTGGCTTATTCGCCTCAACGTCCATCGCGTCCTCCCGCAGTTTCCCGGTTTAACCTGGATAATGCATTAAACTTCCTCAAAATCAGTACTGCAAGCATTAAATCAATATCGCGTAAATATTGATCGAAAGAGTTTATTAAGCGAACGAAGAAATATACTACAAACTTGCGTACAATTTAAGGATAGATTCAAAATAATATTGTTTAATTCTATTGCAAGGATAATCAATATGAAAAAACACAATAAGGGGTTTTGTCCCGCACCGCGCAACCTTTTGACCGCCAGAACGAAGACTGGCCAGATCATGACAAGGATTATGGGCACACGTACCAGATCCAAACCTCTCGAAAGAAGAAAACGAGCGGGAGTCTTCGAGGCCGCCGACCCTGCAAACCCGCTAGTTGTCCCCTCTCGTTTCGAGTAAATATATAATTTGGCAAAACAGGAATGAAAGTCACCAAAGAACGGCGACGGTTTGCGCCCCGAAATCGGTCATTTATGGGGCTCCGTCGGTCCCTGTAAGCGGACTCCGCAGCTCTTCATGCGCCACCCTGTTATAAGTTTTAAGGCTCATCGACCTGCGTCGTGGTTATCGCGCGGCCTCGACTTGGAGGAAGCTCAGTTTCGAATCTTCGCTATTTGGTACATTCCTTCTCGCCCAGACAATGCGTTCAGACGATCCGTTCGATGGTCAGGGGGAACGTCCCGCGCACAAGCAACGGCTCGAAATCGTCGAAGCGGCCGAGCCGGATCAGCCCACCGGAATAGCTGTAGCCGGCGTAGAACATCGCGAGATTGCCCCACGGCGAGAAGTAGCAAAGGTCGCCTGGCGCCTCGTTGCCGAATGGACCACTCGCGTCCTCCGTCAGCTTACGGGGGAGATAAGCGATCTTCTCGTTGCCGGCATAATTTTCGGTGGTCAGTTCTAGGGGTAGCATGGATGCGAAATCGCGCGCCGAGGGGTTGTCATAAAGCGTTGCCGTCAGGCTATGACCGTTGAACATCATTCGAATTTTCATGTCGGTTGGCTCCTGACTTGCCGGATCGTTTTTTTGTTGGGTGAACGCCGGCCAGGGCATAGTGGCGGTGACCAATATCGCTCCAAGGATAGAGCGGCGGAGCGGAGAAAAACCGGGCGCACCGGGCGCAGACAAGATTTGGCTAACTGACATTGCGGTTGCATCGCCAAACTGGCTTTGTCTTTTGCTCATAATAGATGCTCCCTTGACGTTGGCGTGGCCGTGCGTGATCTGTCGTGACGCACCAGCACCACAGCCGCGATAGCGCACGTGAAAAGCACGATCGCGCCGAATCCGAATGCGATCTGATAACCGCCATTGTCGAACAGCAGACCGCCGGAGGCTGCGCCGGCTGTGATGGCGAGTTGCACTACAGCCACCATGAGTCCTCCTCCCGCTTCTGCATCGTCCGGCAGTGCTTCGCTCAACCAGCTCCACCAGCCCACTGGCGCGGCGGTGCCGATCAGGCCCCAAAGTGCCAGCAACCCGGCAGTGGTACCTAACGACGATCCGAATACGACCAGGCCAATCGCGAGCGCCGCCATCATCACAGGCATGGCGATCAACGCTTGGTAGAGGCGCGTACGCAGGACAGAGCCGATAAGGAGGGTCCCGAGTAAACCGGAGACGCCCATTGCCAACAACAGGAGCGATAAGCCGGAAACATTGACGAGCGTCACGGTTTCCAGGAATGGCCGCAGGTACGTGAAAAGCGCGAATTGGCCCATGAAGAAAAGTGCGACGGCCGCCATGCCGGTCGGCACGCCAGGTCGGCGTAAAACTTGAAACGCCGCCAGTGGGTTCGCACGGGTCCGGCTGGGCATGGACGGCAACGTTGCGAGGAGCCACACAAAGGTGATCGCAGCGAGCGGCACCACGCTGAAGAAGGCGCCGCGCCAACCGATATACTGTCCAAGGAAACTGCCGAGAGGCGCAGCAATCGTTGCTGCCAGTGCATTGCCGCCGTTGAGGATCGCGAGGCCACGGGGCACGTCTGCAGCCGGCACGAGGCGCATGACTGTCGCCGCTGACATCGACCAGAAGCCGCCGATTACGACGCCAACAAAGGCACGCCCCGCCATCAGGACCGCATAGTTCGGCGCGAACGCGGTCACGACGCCCGAAATGAGCATCAAAGCTGTGAGCCACAACAACAATTGTCGCCGGTCAAGCTTCGACGTGAATGCCGCGACGAAGAGGCTGGTGGCGACCGCGAATATACCGGAGATCGCGATGGCCTGCCCCGCCTGCCCTTCGCTCAGATGCAGGTCGGAGGCGATTGGCGTCAGCAAGCTGACGGGCAAGAATTCCGAAGCGATGAGCGTCGCAACGCACAAGCTAAGGGCGAGGACAGCGCTCCATGATGCCGAGTCTGGGGCGCTTTCGGTAGTCGCTACCGCGGTTGCGTGGGCCATTTCATGCCTCTGTATTGGTCGAACGACACGCCAGGCAAGCGGAGGGCCCGCGAGGCGCATGGTCCGGTTGTATGTTCGTTAGAAGCTCAGGTTCTCCCGGAAGAAGGCGGTCAGCTTGTCGAACGGGATCAGGTTGACACGGTCATAGAGATCGACGTGACCGGCACCCGGGATGATCACGAGCTCCTTCGGTTCAGAAGCACGCTCGTAGGCGTTTTCGCTGAACTCGATCGAGTGAGCCTGCTCGCCGGCGATGAACAGCAACGGACGCGGCGAGATTGTCTCGATCTGGGCAAACGGGTAGAAGTTCATGAAAGCGGCATTGCTGCTCAGGGTCGGATGCGTGGTCTGGAGCGGCGTCTGTCCTTTCGGGGTGAACTCCCCGCGCGGCGTGCGATAAAAATCATAGAACTCACGCTCGATCGCATTGGAGTCTGCCTTCAGTTCATCAACGGTACCGCCGGTCAGTTTGATTTCGGCGCCCTGGTACTCTGCGAGGCGCTGCTGTGCGGCGACCTTCAGCATTTCCTTTCGCTGTTCGACCGACACACCCTTCCGAAGGCCGTCGCGATTGGCGGCACCCATGTCATACATGCTGACGGTGGCGATCGCTTTCATGCGCGGATCGATCTGCGCTGCACTGAGGGCGAAGCTGCCGCTCCCGCAAATGCCGAGCACGCCGATATTGTCCTTGTTGACGAAGGGCTGCGTGCTCAGGAAGTCGACGGCTGCGCTGAAATCATCCGCATAGATTTCGGGGGCGACGGTATTGCGCGGTTGGCCCTCGCTCTCGCCCCAGAAGGAGAGATCGAACGACAGTGTAACGAAGCCCTGCTCTGCCAGCTTGGTCGCATAGAGGTTGGCACTCTGCTCCTTCGTCGCGCCCATCGGATGGCCTACGACGATCGCCGGAGTCTGGGCGCTCCTGTCGAGGCCCTGGGGCGTGAACAGATTGCCGACGACCTTCATGCCGAACTTATTCCCGAAGGTGATTTTTTCGACGACCACGCGGTCGCTCCTGTAAAAGTTGGCAGCGCCGTTGGACAGGTCCTGGGCGAGCGCGGGGGAAGCGCCGATCGCTAAGCCGGATACCGATCCGAGCATAAGCGCGAGCCCCAAAGCCAATTCCTTCATGTTCGTTCCTTTTCTTATTTGAGCAATTCATTTGGAGAGGCTGATGGCCGCCTAGGAGTAAGTCTCAGTCGGGACAAGCGCTCTTCACACCTCAAAACTTAAGGGATGCAAACTCATTCGATAAGGCGCTATATAGATCATAAGCTTATAATCAGGAGTTATGAATGATCCGAGAGAACGTCAGCGATCTGATGGCCTTTATCGCTGTCGCACAGGAAAGCAGTTTCACACGGGCGGCAGTCCGGCTGGGCGTCTCCCAACCGGCCCTCAGCAAGACAATCAGGACGCTGGAAGAGCGGCTTGGCTTGCGTTTGCTCAGTCGCACCACTCGAAGTGTGGCGCCCACAGAAGCCGGAGAGCGTCTGCTTCGGAGCGTCGAGCCCCATTTCGCGGGTATCGAAGGCAGCCTGTCCGCGCTGACCGAGCTAAGGGACAAGCCATCCGGCATCGTTCGGATCACGGCAACGCAACATGCGGCGGATACGGTGATGTGGCCGCGCTTGTCCAAGGTCATGCTTAACTATCCCGACATCACGGTCGAGTTGGTCTCTGACGAGGGCTTAGCAAACATTGTGAGCGAGCGTTTCGATGCCGGCGTTCGCGTCGGCGAGTACGTCGAGAAGGATATGATTGCCGTTCGGATCGGTCCCGCGATGCGCCAGGCCATTGTTGCATCACCGGGTTATTTTAAAGAGCGGCCCGCGCCCAATCATCCTGAAGAGCTAACCGGCCACCGCTGCATCAACTTACGCCGTGTAACGCGCGGCGGATATTTCCCATGGGAGTTCGAAAAGCGCGGGCGCGAAATCAACGTCCGTGTCGAAGGCCAACTGGCGGTGAGCAGTCTTGAGCTTGCAAGGCGCGCTGCTCTGGATGGTCTGGGCGTGGCATATCTACCGGATGATATGGTGCAGGATGACCTGACAAAGAAACGGCTAGTGCGAGTGCTGGAGGATTGGTGCGAACCGTTCCCCGGCTATCACCTGTACTATCCGAGCAGCAGGCAGCACGCTCCCGCCTTCGCAGTCGTGCTTGACGCACTTCGCTTCCGCGGCTGAAAATTGCGAGCACCCGCGTGGGGGCCAAACTCACGACGATGCTTGCACTGACCTGACGGACCGCCTTTGAGGATACCGGTCCAGAAGCTGCTTGTCCGCTATCGGCCCCATCTCGGTCATTGATGGCATTAGTTCAGTTGTCGCAATGACGGGTAGATGATGCATATCCATGGCTCATGGGAAATCTCACTTTAAATGCCCGCCATGAAGGGAAATGAACCGCAGGCCAACTCAATGCGGATACTTGGACTTTAGCTTCAACTTCGAATGTATGAACGCTAAGCGAAACAGTCGGGCGCTATGCGATTAGCTGGTATTGCGGGAAAGTTTCCCAAATAGAGGGCAGTTTCATCGTTGTGATCTCGATTTGTGTGTCATGTGGCTGCAGCGATGGTATCGCGCAGTGTGGCTATAGCGTTCAGCAAAACCCGCCTGATAAGAATTCCATCAATAGTTTCGACTTATTGCGCCAAACGGCGTAATGGAAAGGGCGGCTGAAGCCGTCCTGCCCTCGATTATTTACGCAGCCCCTGGCCGACTGATCGTCAGGAAGTGACGAACGACGGGTTTGTCCGGACCAATATGGTAGGTCAGAACCTTTCCCTGCAGGTCGGCATCGGCGTTGGAAACCCGCTTGTGCTGGCGAAGGTGTTCGGCCCAGGATTCCACCATGAACCACTCGACGATCTTTTCCGGATCTGCGGAGTCTTCGGTTACACCCCACCCATAGGCACCATCGCGGCGGCGTTCGTTAGAAAGGTGATCGATAGCACGCAGGAAGGCAGAACGATGCTCTTTCTCGACCTTGTACTCGATGAGGATCAGGACAGGACCACGGTCATGGGCAACAGGCTCGGCGACCAGTGGTTCGGGCCAGTGGTTGGACGGCACCATGTTGGCGTCACCAGCCGGGAGTTTTACGCGGTGCATGATGAGCCCCGCAACGAGCAAGCCGGTTGCACCGACAAGCAATGTCATCTGAATGCCAACCGCCTCGCCCACAGCACCCCAGCCGAGACTGCCTGCCGTCATGGCTCCGTTGAATACGGTCAGATAGACAGCAAGGCCGCGTCCACGCACCCAATTGGGAAGAACAGCCTGGGCTGCCCCATTAAGGGTCGTCAGGGCGGTGATCCAAGCACCACCGAGGAACAGGAGAGCGATAATGGCGACGATCTTCGTCGGGGCGAGAGAAAGGACACCCATGACGACTGCGGTGATCAGCGCAGCGCCAAGAAGCAGACCATCCGAACTCAGGCGTTCGCGCAGCTTCGGCATGACCAGGGCACCGCCGATCGCACCGGCACCGACCGCACCAAGCAGAATACCGTAGAAGCTGGCGTCGCCACCCAGCAATTGGCGGGCGACGAGAGGAAGAAGAGCCCAGATTGCACTGGCAAAAGCAAAGAAGATTGCTGCCCTCAGAAGGATTACATGTAGCGGTCGGCTGGATCGGGTGTAGCGAAGCCCGGCTCGGAATGCGCCGAAGAAGTTTTCCTGCAACGCATCGTTGCCATTCTTGGCCCGCGGCCACCAGACAAGGGCAGCGATCACGAAGATATAACTTGCGACGTCTGCGCCATAGGTAATACCCGCACCGAAGGCTGCGAGGAGCAGGCCGCCGGCGGCAGGGCCAATCGAACGAGCAATATTGATGCCGAGTGAGTTGAGCGCCACTGCGCTTTTCACGTCCTCATGCTTTACCAGTTCCGGCACAATCGCCTGCCAGGTTGGCCCCATCAGCGCGGCGCCGATGCCGCCGAGAAAGGTGAGGCCGATCAGTGCGCTGACGGAAAGCATGCCTGTCTGCGATAGAACCATCAGCGAGATACTCACGGAGGCCAGCAGGACCTGGACCGCGATCAGGAATTTGCGGCGATCGAGAATGTCCGTGAGAACGCCCGCAGGAATCGCCAGAAGAAAGATCGGCAGTGTTCCGGCTGCCTGAACCATGGCGACCGCGGCAGGCGATGCCGAGAGATCCGTCATCAGCCAGGAGCTGGCGACATCGCGCATGAAGCTTCCGGTATTGCCGAGAACCGTTGCAATCCACAGGACCGCGAAGACGGGCTGTGCGAGAGGAGCAAAGGTGCCCCCGGATGTTTTCGTGGTGCTCATTTGCCCGCTCCCTTTGCAAGGTCGACCGCTGCAACGAAAATAAATGCACCAGCCAGACCGATGTGTTCGAAGAAGGTGTTCGTCGCCATCATACGGTCCATACCGGGCGCGATTTCCCAGAAACGAAGAGCGATGAGCGTTGCGAGAAGCGTAAAGCCGGCAAGCGCGAGTGCGCCTGCCCAGCGCAGGTAGCCCGAGACCACCATGGCGGAGGCCGTCAACTCAAACACAATAACGGCGACTGCAAAGAGAACGGCAGGATGAAGACCGAAGTGATTCATCTCGGCAAGCGCGCCATTGAAATCAAAGAGCTTGGTGAGTGGGCCCTGGATATAGGCGGCACAAAGAGCAAGCAGCGAGGCCGTTGTCGTAATGGGAGAGCGGACGACACGTGCCAGACCGCTTGAGGCTGAATTCGATATAGAGGATTGGTGGGTCATATTCTGCTCCTTTATGGTCGCTGACGTGATCGAGCGGCCGCGTTTGATGGAGCGATATTGGCCGGTGATCGCTCTGCCAACAATTGCAATAATAGTTTCGATTTAATTGCCATTATTGCAATTATAGAATGGGTTGCTTGGGCGAACAGCGGCCGCCCAAGCGAAGACAGGATCAGACTGCCCAGCACGAGCAGCCAAGAGCGCCGAAGAAACCCTTGAGGTCGGCAATCGGCAGTTTCGAGGTCCAGGCTCCCGCATGGTCGTGACCATGCACGCCGCAATCGCTGGCGCAGCCACAGGTCGAGATCGCCGTACGCCTTAGAGAACGCGCGCCAGCACCTTTCGGCTCGCCCCATGCAGCATACCCGCCAAACTTGCGCACTGGAGACCAGTCGGGCATTGCAGGGGGCACGTCATTCTCGTCAAGCGCTTTGAAGTCACCCGCTCCATAGACGATCTTGCCGCCGACCATGGTAAGCTCCGATACCAGGAAAGAGATCTCGTCTTCGGCGCAGGAGAAGAAGTCCTTATCGGGAACGACAAGGTCAGCGAACTGGCCTTTCTCGATGCGGCCTTTCTTACCTTCTTCATTGGAAAACCATGTGACCTTTTCCGTCCACATTCGAAGCGCAGTTTCACGGTCCAGGCAGTTTGCGCGCGGGTAGAGCTGCATGCCGCCAACGGTCTTGCCGGTGACCATCCATGAGAGCGACACCCACGGACTATAGGAAGCGACGCGGGTGGCGTCCGTGCCGGCCGAAACGTTGACGCCCTTGTCCAGCATCTTGCGGATCGGCGGGGTGGCTTCGGCTACGCCGTGTCCGTAACGCTCGGCGAAATACTCGCCCTGATAGGCCATGCGATGCTGGGTGGCGATGCCACCGCCAAGCGCTGCGATACGGTCGATAGAGCGATCCGAAATCGTCTCCGCATGGTCAAAGAACCAGTTCAGGCCTTCCAGCGGTATATCCTTGTTGACCTTTTCAAAGACATCTAACGCACGGGTGATCGTCTCGTCATAGGTAGCGTGCAGGCGCCATGGCCAACGGTTTTCTGCCAGAACCCGCACTACCTCTTCCAGCTCGCCCTCCATTTCCGGGGCCATTTCCGGCCTCGGTTGGCGGAAGTCCTCGAAATCGGCTGCGGAAAAGACCAGCATTTCGCCCGCGCCATTGTGGCGGAAGTAATCGTTTCCCTGTTTGTATCTGACCGAAGACGTCCATTTGAGAAAGTCGTCTTTCTCTTCCTTGGGCTTTTGCGTGAAGAGGTTGTAGGCGAGACGAACCGTCATCTGGTTTTCGTCGGAAAGTTTCTGGATGACTTCGTAATCATCAGGATAATTCTGGAAGCCACCACCTGCATCGATGACGCCGGTCACACCCAGCCTGTTCAGCTCGCGCATGAAGTGCCGGGTGGAATTGACTTGATAGTCGAGAGGCAGCTTCGGACCCTTGGCGAGCGTCGAATAGAGAATGCCCGCGTTCGGCTTGGCGAGCAGCAGACCCGTCGGATTGCCATTGGCATCGCGGGTGATTTCGCCACCAGGCGGGTTCGGCGTGTCGCGGGTATAGCCAACGGCACGCAGGGCCGCGCCGTTGAGGAGCGCTCGGTCATAAAGGTGCAGGAGGAACACCGGGGTATCTGGTGCTACCGCATTGATTTCCTCAATGGTCGGCAGACGCTTCTCCGCAAACTGGTGTTCGGTGAAGCCGCCAACAACACGCACCCATTGCGGCGCAGGCGTGATGGCAACCTGGCGCTTGAGCATGTCCATTGCGTCAGCCAGTGAGCGAACGCCGTCCCACCGTAATTCCATGTTGAAGTTTAGTCCGCCGCGCACGACATGAGTATGGTTGTCGATCAGGCCAGGCAGAACGCGCTTGCCCTTCAGGTTGACGATCTTCGTAGCAGGACCGGCGAGCGCCAAGATCTCGGCATCAGTGGTGACTTTCATGAACAGACCGTCCTTTATGGCCACTGCTGTCGCGCTCGGATTGGTACGGTCAAGGGTCGTGAAGCGACCGTTATGGAGGATCAGGTCGGGATGCATGGTGTCTGCTCCGGATTGCTTGGGATCGGCGGCATTGGCGGTTGAGAAGAGGTTCGAGAATGCCAGGCTCGACGCCCCTCCGAGAAAGGTCCGACGCGTCGTCATCAGCTCTGCTCCTCTACCCGGGGTTCTGTATTATGGGCAAAATCATGACGGGCTCGACCCTTGGGCAGGTGCCCGAACATATGCGGCTTGACCTGATTGATCCACGAGACCGCAGCAGGCTCCTTGCTCCAGAGCGTCTTCGCCAGCGGGATGATCTGTTCGCCGACGAGGATGCCAAGCAGGCCGACAAGCGCGATCACCGGCGGAGCCGGAGAGCGTACGTTGAGCAGGCTGTAGACGATGCCGACCAGAAGACCGGCGCCAAGAGATAAAAGATAGATTTTCATGAGAGTCACCCTCGTTGAAACGGACAACCGCTCCGATGATCACCGGAGCGGTCGGTTTGGCTTATTTCGCGGGGTTCGGGCCGATGCGGTTGCCATGGCTGACGCGTTCGGCACCGCCGTGGACGTGCGTGATCGCGTAATCGATTCCCATGCCGTAAGCGCCGGAATGCTCTTTCACCAGTGTGGTGACCGCATCGTAGGTTTCCTTGCGAGCCCAATCGCGCTGCCATTCGAGCAAAACCTGCTGCCAGGTGACGGGTATGACGCCAGCCTGCACCATGCGGTCCATTGCATATTTGTGCGCATCGGAAGACGTGCCGCCGGAAGCATCGGCGACCATGTAGATCTCGTACTCCGGGACGTCATGCAACGCAGAGAGTGCAAAGGTCGTGTTGCAGACTTCTGTCCATAGACCCGAGACGACAATCTTCTTGCGGCCGTTAGCAGCATTCTTTGCCAGCGCATCGCGTACGTTCTGATCATCCCAGGAGTTCATCGAGGTGCGTTCAAGGATGTCATTTTGCGGATAGACTGCCAAAAGTTCAGGGAAGGTGTTGCCGGAGAAACTTTCGGTCTCGACGGTGGTGATCGTGGTTGGCACGTTGAAAATCCTGGCAGCCTTGGCCAAGCCGACAACGTTGTTTTTCAGGGTCTGGCGGTCGATCGACTGGACGCCGAAGGCCATCTGCGGCTGCTGATCGATGAAAATGAGCTGGCTGTTGGCGGGGGTCAGGACTTCAAGCTTGGACATGGTAATTCCTCTTCGGTTGTTTGGACCGCGAATGCGGCCGGTTATGAAATGGGCAGGACCTGTCGGACGAACGTTATGCCCTGTGACACGGCTTGTAAGAACCGAGGGCTTCCGTTCAATCGCTGCCTCGGCTGCTGAAAGGTAAGGTAGCGTGACTTGCGCCCCCGCAGAATTGCAATATTAATTGCGAATGAATTGCCTTTATCGCAATAATTACCCTGCGGTCCGGCTGAACTATGAACGTCGCACGGCGCTGGACTACGGGATCGACCGTTCCGAAAATTTCTGAAGGAAGTTTCATTCGGGGAGGACGTCTTGAAACAGCTCCCGGGGTCCAAGGGCACGCTTTTCGGAGTGGAGCAATTTGGTTGAACTGGCTTTGCACGAGACAGCCAGCAGACGGCAGTTGAGCCGTGTGTAATCCCCGAAATGCCTGCCAGTCTGCCGTTGACGAACGACGCGACCAGATCGTGAATACGCTTTCGGCGAAAGGGTCCATACCGAGATCACATCGTCTTTTACTTGCTTTCAACAACGGTTGTTCCAAATTGCAGGCGTTTTATACGATCGCGGGTCGACCGATACAGCCGACTCCCAAATGGGGTAAAGCCATCATACAGACCGTGCCGTCAGACGAGGGCTTACATCAGTTGCGGGGAATACCTTCAAAGGAGAGATTGGAGAAGCCCGCAGTTGTGGAGTGACTATCCATGAATATGGATAAAGCTATCAGGACGGGGCAGTGCCATCGTCGTAGGCAGAAAACACGCCCGCGACCCAGTCTGCAAATACCTGATACTTAACACTTGGAAAGCGGCCCGCTGGCCTGACTATGTGAACAGGATAACGTGGTGGCGCCCAATCGATCATGATGGGGACCAGGGCGCCACGAGCAATATGGGGTCGTGCCAGGAATTCAAATGTCTGTCCAATACCCAGTCCTGCTAATATTCCATGCAAATGCGCAGTCGCATCACTGGTGGAGAGCTTGATGGGGCTGTAAATTTCAATTTTCTCGTTACCATTCATCAGTCGGACGGGTGCAGCTTTCAAGCTGCGTGCGAAAAAGTACTGAACGAAAATATGATCCCGCCGCAGATCCGATGGCGAAGCTGGCACGCCGTATTTTTCGAGGTACGACGGGGTAGCGCAGGTCACTATCTCGACGCTGCATAGTTTCTTCGCAACAAGAGATGCGCTAGGCAGATCGCCGGCACGAATGACGCAATCTATTCCCTCCTCAACAATGTCGGCCTGACGTTCTGTTACACCAAGATGCAACTCGATCTCTGGATAGAGGGCGTAAAACTCTGGCAACCGAGGGATCAGAACCGCATTGGCGAAGGTCCCCCCTATGTCAACGCGAAGTTTCCCCCTGGTGGCTAGGCGCCCACGGGTCGCCTCGTTGTTCATTTCATCGAAATCGGCGATCAGGCGGATGGCGCGCTCGTAATAGGCAACGCCCTCAGGTGTCACGGCAAGTGAACGCGTCGTTCGTTCTAGCAGTTTGAGGCTCAAGCTTGCCTCAAGATCCTGAACAAGCTTACTCACGGTGGACCGCGGCGCAGCCATCGTATCTGCGGCCTTTGCAAAGGATCCGGCCTCGACGACGCGAACAAAGGCTCTGATTGCTCCCAATTGATCCATTGGCATCTCTCCATCGAAATCTATATGTACGATGTTTTGGGGCTCAGTTATTGATCTGGACAGGACGCAAGCCGTAGTCGAATGTCTGAAAATCTTCCTTGCAAAAGCGTCATGGCTCCGCCTGGACAGATATATGGCGTCCGGAATTCGAGACGCCCCCCATTCAATGGTATTGTCAGGCCGCCAGTGGTTTGAGATTTGCCTGGATCTGGTCCCGGAATTCCTCATATCGGCTGGGCAGCTTAAGCGCCTCGCCCAGATGTGCTGTGTCCTCGTCCCGGTTAAATCCCGGCTCGTTCGTGGCAATCTCAAACAGCACGCCACCCGGCGTCCTGAAGTAGATTGCCCAGAAATAATCGCGATCAATGACTGGAGTAACCTGATAACCGGTGTCCATCAGTGCCTTGCGAACTTCGAGCTGCTTTTCACGGTTCTCTACGGCAAAGGCGATATGGTGGACCGAACCGGCGCCCTGACGGGCAAACGGCGTTTTCGGCAGTGCTGCGACATCAATCGTATCGGCGCCATTACCATTGGGAATGATAAAGCGGGTCACGTCACCCTCCTTCCCGGCGCGTTGATAACCCATGAAGCCCAGAAGCTCTTCTGTCGCGGCGGTATCATGCAGGCTAAACCGGGCGCCAGCAAAACCGAGGATAGCTGCATCGCTCGCAATTCCGTCCGCCAGCCATGGCGCGCGGTTGTCATCGGCAGATTCAATGAGTGCCAGACTGTCCCCGTCCCGGCCCATGAAATGAAGTCTGTTGGCCCCAAAAACGGTGTCAGTTTTCAAGCCATCGACACTGTGCGCGGTAAACCGATCCTGCCAGAACCTCAACGCTCCCTTTGGCACGGAGAACTGCGTTTCCCCGACCTCACCAACACCGGGACGACCCAGCATCATGTTAGGGAACGGGAAGTAAGTCATGACGGTGCCTGCGGAGCCGGTCTGGTCGCCGTAGTAAAGGTGGTAGACGTTCGGGTCGTCGAAGTTGACGGTCTGCTTGACGCGGCGCAGGCCCAGCGTGTCAGTGAAGAAGCGATTGTTCCGACGCGCATCCGAAGCCATTGAGGTTACGTGATGCAGTCCCTTGATATCCTTGATCATGTCCTTGCCTTTCAATGTCGCCGTTAGTGTTTGGCTGTTGACGAATATCTAGGCTGATTGATCACACCAGAGAATTGCAATATTCATTTCGAGTGCGTTGCTCTTTTTGAAACAATCCCAATGAACGATTACAAAGCTCTGCGAACCTTCCTCCTTGCAGCCGAAAAGCGAAACTTCGCCCAGGTTGCCCGCGAATTGGACATGACGCCCGCAGCCGTCACGCGCGCGATTGCAGCGCTCGAGGCGGAACTTGGGGTGCAACTCTTCGTGCGGACGACGCGCCAAGTCTCCCTAACCACAGACGGAGCGATCTTCGCCGCACAGATCCAGCCAGCGGTAAAGACGCTCGAAGACGCGCGCCGCGATGTGATGAACGCCCACAAGGCCGACGAAGGGCGTCTCAGGATCAGTGCACCGACGTGGTTTGGCAAGGCGGTGCTCCCACCGATCCTCTCCGGCTTCAAGCAGCGATACCCGAAAATGGGCTTCGAGATTTCACTGTCCGACGGACTGGTGAATATCGTTGATGACGACTACGATCTGGCCATCCGCATTTCATCTCAGCCATCGGACAAATTCACGATATGGAGGAAAATCCGCGTCGTACCGCGCATTCTGGTTGCCGCACCGGGAAGCCGGTTTGTCGAGATGCAGCATCCAAACGAGCTGACACCAGATGATTGCCTCGCCTATAGCGGCGAAAGTCGACGAGAGAACTGGGTGCTCTCGGACGGCGGCTTGAGCATGACGATATCGGCAGGGCGTGCCTTCAGCGCCAACAATGGCGAGGTCCTGGCCGACATGGCAGTGGATGGCGCAGGCGTTGCCATGCTGCCGAACTTTCATGTCTCGGAGCATTTGCAGACCGGGCGCCTCGTGCATGTGTTCAAGGGGTGGGCACCGCCGGACTTGTGGTTGACCCTTTATTATCCGCCTTATCAGGCACTGCCTCCGCGGATTGCTTCATTCTCGAAATTCTTCGAAGAACAGGTTGCGGCTCGCATGGTCATGTTGGACTGACAGGCATCGGTTGATCGAGGCCCGTGTCATATCGTTCGTTTACGTGGCATTGCTCGCTGCCTGACGGTAGCCAGTTTCTGTAGCTCCCAAAGATTTCTGTCAAAGATCTTTCGTTTTGCCACATCTAGAACGGCCCTATGCAGGTACTCTGCACGGGGCGGGCCGGTCCACCAGTCTGAGCGATCAACGCTGCGCCTCATCAAGAGGGATATTGTGCGTGAGTTGCGACGCGTTTGGGGTGGCCCAGAACGTGAGTGGCGGCATTCCTGTCGGTGTCCTGACCGAAACCTATCGGACCATGTCACACACGTCGGCATAGCGAATCTCGCGCGCCAGAAGCGTGCGAGGGCGCGGCGCCGACCGCGCATCCAGCGAAGCCAGCCACTCGGCGCTCATTTCCATGGCGCCCAGCAGCACCTATAAGTGTACCGCCGCGCCTCGACGGTTTCAAGATTCCACCAAGGCTGCTTTCGACTCCAACGGGACGTGACAATGCACTTTCCTTTTGCTCAAATGTCGGAATGGAGAATGGTTGTAATCCATAGGAAACTTACGGTGCCCTTCACCTACATTGCGACGGATTACGAATTTGAGGGACCTATACCGGGACTGCACTCGATGCTGTCTTTCGGATCGGTTGCTGTTGCCGAAAACGGTGAGTTTCTTGGTGAATTCAAAGGTGTCTTGGAACGCCTTGAAGGCGCCGAGAGTGATCCCACAACGATGAATTTCTGGCGCAGGTACCATCACCGCGCGATTCTTGTCACTGGGGGCGCGGACAGTGATCTGGTTTGATGCCTCCTTGGAGAGGCCGGCCGATGATGGCCTCCTGCAGAGTTGCATAGCGGCCATGCTCAACTTCTCCACCGAGAGCGTGGACGTTGTCCACAGCATCAGCGAAATTAAGGATGCATCCGTCACGTGCATCGTTGAAGCTCATTCTCCGCACAAGTACTCGCAACTGATCACTCTCTACATCTCAGAACCTTTGCCACGCCCCGATGTTCCTGAGGCAGCCGCTCATTTAGCGCGGACGCTCGATAGAGCTTTGCTCTTGGCCAACGATGAAACAGCAAATCCATATTCATTCGTTCGTGTCTCCAATACCGGCCAACGCTCGGTTGTCTTGGTTGACCCGGACGAGTTGGACGAGAATGACCGCTATGTCATTCAGGAACCCGGCTAATAGTGGTGGTGCCGAGCTAACGTTGCCTCAAACTCAAGTGTCACAACGGTTTTCAGGAGTTGTGCGGCCTTACAGAGTGCTCCTCGGCTAGCAATATGCTTTCAACACGCCCACGCCTTCCGGTTTAGCTCCGGGCCAGAGCTGAACCACGTATTGGTCATCTCCTTTAAGACCATCTTCACTGAGCGTGTCGAGACCGGAAAAGCACGCACGCACGCCAAGTGTTCCCGCGTTCCCCGAAAGTCGCGGAGCGGTGGGCTCGTCATCCGTCCGGCCAGCCAGCACAAGTTGACCGGAGGGACAATCGAAATGTGTCTCGACAACGTGTTGGTACCTTAGACCTTGAGTTCGTTGTCTATCACCGACATGCTGTCGCGTCCCATTTTGCCTGTGCAGGATTGATGCCAAAGGTCGCGGCCGAACGCCGGATAAAGTCGATCAATGCCCTACGCTACGTGCCGAAATTCGTTGAACAAAATCCAGAAAAGCCCGCACCTTGGCAGGCGGCATGTGGCGTGACGGATGATAGGCGTAAAGCGGAAACTGCTCGCCGGACCATTCCGTCAAGATCGTCGTGAGCGCCCCGTTCTCAAGCCACTCGTCGAGACCGATGGCGAAGCTCTGGAATATGCCTTGCCCCGCAAGACAGGCCGCGACGGCAGCGGAGGGATCGTCCATTACCAACCGCCCCGCTGCCTTGATCTCGATGGCACCGTTGTCCCCCTGGAATTCCCAGGTGAACGGTCGTCCGGTCTGCGGGTCGCGAAATAGGATGCAATCGTGGTGCATCAGATCGTGGGGCGTCGCTGGAACTCCGTGGCGGGCAAGATAGCCTGGGGCGGCACAGGTCAGCACCGGTACGTCCAGCAGTTTGCGCGCGATCAGCGACGATTCGTCCGGCGGACCGAAACGCACAGCGACGTCCGCGCCGCTCATCATCTCTTCGCGATAGTTGCTGGTGGTCAGATCGAGCGTCAGAGCGGGATAGCGCGCCAGAAATTCACCGATCCTCGGCACCAGCACCATGCGCGCGAACCAGGGATCGATCGAAACCCTTAGCCGTCCGCCGACGAATGCCGCCGAACCGGCGGCTTCGGAGGCCGCCTCCTCCAGTCCGGCAAGCAACGGCATTATCTTTGCATGGAAGCGAGTGCCTTCTTCCGTCAGCGTAACTTCGCGCGGATTGCGGTCGAACAATCTGACACCGACGCGTTGTTCGAGCCGCGCTACCGCACGACTAACCCCCGATGGCGTGAGGCCAAGAACATCCGCGGCCCGCACGAAATTGCCCGCTTCCATCACCGCCCCGAAAACGCCGACCCCGGTCAGCAGCCGTGTGTCGAAACTCATGCTTTCTCTCCGTCGCAAGGTCGGTCTTTGCCGACCGTCTTATCATGATGATTTGAAGTCATCTTATCTTTGATTTTAATGCGCGTGAATCATCTTTCTGCGCCCCGTAGATACTTCCGCAGCGCCCGGATGGCGCCAGCGGCATGGCGGAACCGCGAAAGTCTCTGGCCTTGCAGAGCTCTACGGCACATTTGAGCATGGCCTCTACGACGGCCTCGTCTGATCCATTCCCGCCCCCAACACCAGGAGACATATCATGTTTGCGATTACAGGAATTACCGGCAAGGTCGGCGGTGCGCTGGCGAAAGCCCTCATCGAAGCCGGAGAATCGGTCCGTGTGCAGTGCTGCGCGATCCCGCAAAAGCGGAAATCTGGCGCAAGCGCGGTTGCGACATCGCCTTTGCCGACATGGGCGACGCGACGCAGCTTGCCGCCGCGTTCAAGGGCGCCACTGGCGTCTTCATCCTGCCGCCGTCGGAGTTTGATCCGGCGCCTGGCTATCCGGAGGCGGCAAAGCAGAATGAAGTTCTGACGACGGCTCTTCTTGCTGCCCGCCCGGAAAGGGTTGTCTGCCTCTCCACCATCGGCGCCGATGCAGAAATGGACAATCTGTTGAGCCAGCGGACTTTGTTGGAAGAAGCCCTCGGCGAACTCGATCTTCCTGTCACCTTCCTGCGACCCGGCTGGTTCATGGAAAATGCGGACTGGGACGTGGCCTCAGCCCGCGACGAAGGCGTGCTGCACAGCTTCCTCCAGCCTGCCGACAAGTCCTTTGCCATGGTGGCGACGCAAGATATCGGCCGGGTCGCCGCAGATCTGATCCGCGAACAATGGATCGGCAAGTGCGTGGTGGAACTGGAAGGCCCAGCTCGCGTCTCACCCAATGATCTAGCCAATGCATTCGCGTCGGTGCTCGGGCATCCGGTGCGGGTAGAAATCGTTCCGCGGGAAAGCTGGGAGGGCCTGTTCCGTGCCCAAGGTATGCGTAACCCACAGCCGCGCATGCGTATGCTCGACGGCTTCAACGAGGGCTGGATCGACTTCAAGGCTGACCGCGGGAACCGTACCAGGGGAACCACGCCACTTGAGCAGGTAGTCGAAGCGCTGGTCCGGCAGGCAATGGCGAGCGAGATCGTCTGAGCCTGCCGGGAGAACGGGGCGGCGGCCGGCTTTTGCCTCTGCCGCCGATCATGGAAACGACTGAAACTCACGGTTTCGCTATCCCGCGATTAGGACTGGGGACTTTTCGCCCGCTTCGGCCACCAACGCAATGCCCGCAACACGCTCCTTGACGAAGCCCTTCGTCGCTGCACTTTATCGTTTACAGGGAACGGCTGTGTCTTAAGACCCCGCCCGAAATACAGCCGAGGCGAAATTGGTTCACACGCTTGTCACTCAACAGTGGCTATCAAGTCATGATGATCGTTTCTGCGGAGTACTTCTCGTGATCCTAATCCTAAAGGGACGCGCATGAGCGTCGCCGCATGTTACCTTTATCGCGATGGGAAACGGTTGGAAGCTGTACCGTTTTATGACGCGTCCATGCCGGAAACAGAGAGTGACTTCATCTGGATCGGGTTGCACAAGCCCACGTCCGAAGAGCTTTCACTGCTCAAAGATCGCTTTGGTCTTCATGAGCTTTCGATAGCAGATGCCCTCAGCTCTTTGCAGATGCCGAAGCTCAGCGCCTATGATGATCAGCTTTTTGTCGTCGCAAAAACCGCGCAGCTTGCGGGTGACCGAATCACTTATGGCGAAACCGCGATTTTCGTCGGAAAGCGCTACATAATCACGGTGCGCCATGGTTCGGATCGGGGCCATGGCGAATTGCGCGGCAGACTGGAAACCTCACCTCAGACCCTTCGCCATGGAACCGATTATATATTGCATGCCATACTCGACTTCATCATCGACGGTTATCTTCCTATCGTGCGCACGATCGAGGACACAGTTCTCGACATGGAACGCAAAATGCTCGACGCGTTCCTTGATCGTGACCAGATCACTCGCATTTTCAGGCTGCGAAGGGAGATTATTCTCTTTCAACGGGTTTTGGACGCGATGCTGGACCTTTGCGGCAAGCTTGTACATCTCGACCTGCCGTGCCTGGACAAGGAGGCAAAGCCCTATTTCCGCGATGCACTTCAACACATGCACCGCGTCGAGACGATGGTAGGCAGCTTGAGGGATGTGATTACCTCTGTTTTCGAGGCGAGCAATCTGCTGGAACAACAGCGGCAGGGAACGATAACCCGGCAATTGGCGGCCTGGGCGGCCATTCTGGCCGTCCCGACAGCAATCGCTGGCATCTACGGTATGAACTTCGATAACATGCCGGAACTGAAAACGAGCTACGGTTATTTCGTTGTTCTCGCGATAATTGCCGTCTTGTGCATCGGGCTTTACGTTCGCTTCAAACGCGCCCGCTGGATATGATAATCTTCATTTCTTCACATCTACCAGCGGTTCTTTTCGCCGGCGCTGCGGCAGCCATGCTTTTACATTTTTCCACATCGGCGAGACCACATATCCGGCTACCGGTATAGCTATCAAACCGACGATAATGCCGATGACGCCCGATCCGGCGGCTTCGACGATCCATGCGACAACGGATCCGACAGAAGGCAAGGCATGGCTTGCCGCCTCACCTGCACCTTCGATCGCATGAGCAATGGCCCCGGCACCGTAACCCTCAAGTCCATGCACAAGGATACCGCCACCCACCCAGATCATTGCGGCGGTTCCGACGATACCGAGCCCTTTCAGAAAATAGGGCATGCCTATAACCAGTCCGCGGCCAACTGCCCGCAAAAGCGTGCCGACGGGAGCGACCGTTTGCGAGCGCGCCAGCACCAGGCCAAGGTCGTCAGTCTTAACGATCAGGGCTACACCGCCATAAACAACCAGTGTGATGCCTATGCCCACAACTGCAAGTATAAGGGCCTGCGTCAGTACATTCCCCGACGGAAGCGACGCAAGCGTGATGGCCATGATTTCAGCCGACAAAATGAAATCGGTCTTGATCGCGCTGGCAACCTTCTCGTCTTCAAGAGATTTGGAATCGATGCTGGTCGTTTCAAGGGCAGCCTCATGGGAATGGGCGGCATGCGGCAGCAGGAGCGCATAGATTTTCTCCACGCCCTCATAACACAGATATACGCCGCCGATCATGAGGAGAGGCGTAATCGCCTGGGGTGCAAGCAGGCTCAGGATCAGCGCTGCGGGGAGCAAAATCACAAGTTTGTTCTTCAGCGACCCCAGGGCGATCTTGCCGATAATCGGCAGCTCTCGCGCGGCTGAAAATCCGGTGACATAGCGCGGTGTGACTGCTGCATCGTCGATCACGACACCGGCTGCTTTCGCCCCGGCCTTCGCAGCCTGGCCAGCGATGTCGTCGAGAGACGCCGCCGCAACCTTCGCCAATGCCGCAATGTCGTCGAGAAGGGCGATCAGTCCAATGCTCATGAAGCCTCCACCAGGAAACCGGATTTATAAAGCGGACTAGCATCCGCAGATATCAATGCAACGTGGCATCTTTCAAAAGAAGATGCCACGCGCAAGCTATTACGGCAATGCGCGTTACTCTGCAGGCATTGGGCTCAGTCCGCCTTCGTTCATTGGGCGAACTTTTTCGCGTTTCTGCGCAGCTCTCGAAAGCACGCTCTGGCGATTGACTGACTTCCGTTCACTTTCGATACGCTCAATGAGAATTTCGGCACGTTCAATAGAGCCGAGAAGTGCCAGAATTGTTCCACGCTCGGCAGCACCGGCATTCGGTCCCAGCGCCAAAGTTCTCGCGCGCAATTCCTCCACATCCGGAATGCTTATGTGGCCCGCCGGCATGGGTGGGTTGGCAACACCGTAGTCCGGCATAATACCCTGCAACGACGCATCAAGCTTGTCGAGAGCAACATCAACGATGGCGCGCGCTGCTGAACTGAATTCTTCACGTTTCACGCGGCGGGCGACTTGATGCAGCGACTCCGTCAATGCAGCGGTGAAATCCGCCTCTTCAATCAGGCTGGCGACAAGATCCAGCTGTTCGTAAGGCAAGTCTTCTTTCATCAGCGAAGCCGTATATTCACGTATATCGCGACTGAGAATATCGGTAGCAAGATAATGCTCGCCCGGATCGGACGGTGCGGATTTTGCAGAGCGTGCAATATCCAGAAACATGGCGCCAGCCTGAAGATGACGAGCAGTTTCCTGCTGAACTGCCGGGATTGCTTTTGCAAAATCCCCGGCAAGTTTGCGGTCGAGAAATTTGGGTGTCGAATAATCTTCCGCGTCCTCAGCATCAGTACGACCGATCCGCGCCAATACGCTCTCAAACACGCCGACGAAAGGAAAGAGCAACGCCGTATTGAATACGTTGAAGAATGTGGAATAAAGACCAACGGCAACCGGAACAAGCGGGAAAGTTTCCTTGCCCTCCACGACCACAGGAACGCCCGGATCGCCCCCAAACCACTGCATCGCCCAAGCAAGAACTTCGATCGAGACGAAGAACAGTGGCACGGTGATACACACGCCGATAATATTGAATGACATATGCGCATAAGCGGCGCGTTTGGCATTCTTGGACAAGTTCAGGGATGCTATCCAGGAGGTAATTGTGGTTCCGAGATCTGCGCCCAGAGAAAAGGCGACCGCAGTGGTCCAGTCAAGCACACCGGCAGCGCCCAACCCCATGACAATACCGATTGTAGCCGATGATGAGTGGATCATCGCGGTCACACCAGCTGCGATAAGAACGCACTTGATCAGGTTGAAATAAGAGTCTGCCTGGAGGGTGGAAAGAACCGACATCACTTCCGGGATATTTCGGAGCGGTCTTAGACCACCGGTCATCAGGTTCAACCCGTAGAAAATCAGGGCAAAGCCCATGCAGGCAAGCGCGATGTTACGCACCTTGTCGTTTTTCGAAAAACAATAGACCAACGAAAAAAGGCCGGCAAAGATCAGACCGAGCGGCCCAAGAGGGAGCGCAATCAGGCCATTGCCAAGGGTGGTACCGATATTCGCTCCCATGATGACGCTGATGGCAGGCCTCAATCCAACCACCCCGGCGTTCACCAGGCCCACCACCATAACAGTCATCGCCGTTGATGACTGGATGACACCTGTTATGAGTGTGCCGGCCACAACACCTTTTATCGGCGTTCCTGCGGCTTTGGCCAGAAATGCCCGCATCTTGTTGACGGAAAGTGCCTGGATGCCATTCGACATGAATTCCAGACCAAGCATGAATATTCCGAGCCCGCCGATCACCGGCACGAGAATATCCTTGAAAATATCTATATCCATTGCGTCTTATCCCCATAGCGCCAAGGCGCGGTCCATTGATCTGCCTGCATTCCCCTTGCAGGCATGCTTAACTTTCATTGCGTTGAGGAGCCGATCAGCCAATATTGCTTTATCCGGCTCACCAGAGGTTCCGATAAAGGCACATAACGCAGGGCCTGCGCATCGCGGCCGCCGCTCTCAAATGCCAGGCGGAAATAGTCATGGACACGGCGATAGCGACTAGGTGAACGACCCTCTATTGGCACGACTGCATAAGTGGCTCCACAGATGGGGTATGTGGCTTCGCCGGGTTGGTCAGTAAGGGATAAGGCAAAGTCCTCCGCCTTCGTCCAGTCGACTGCCGCTTGAGCTGCCCTGACGCCCTCCGGACCGGGCAGAACGAATTTGCCCGACTTGTTCTTGATGGCGGCAACCGTCAGATCGGCCCGTTCGACCTGCCCATATTCCGCATAGGCAATAGCGCCCTTTGTGGCTTTCACGGCAAGGATGAGGTCTTGCGTTCCTTCGACACCGGTTCCCCACGGCCAGGCTATCAGCGTGTCCGCCCCGTATTTCGCTTTCCACTCATCATTGGCGGTGGAAAGATAGTTCGTAAACATATAGGTAGTGCCGGATCCATCCTTGCGATGGATCGGAGTGATCTTGACGTCCGGGAGATTCAGTTCCGGATTTAGCTGCTTTATCGCCGGGTCAGACCATGATTGTACTTTGCCAAGATAGATGTCTGCGAGAAGCGGACCCGATAGATTCAACCGGCCAATGCCTTCCAGATTGATTGCGATGGCAACGCTGCCCAACACAATCGGAAATTGCTGGCGGCCATGTTTGACAAGTTCCGCATGCGATAAAGGAACGTCCGTTGCCGCAAAATCCATTTCCGGCTGGCTGAGTCGCATGACACCTGCAAGTGATCCTACCAATTCATAGTCTACCGTCCAGTCCGGCGAGGTGAAATCTCCGCCATCCGTGCGGGATGCTTTGTAGTTTTCAGCCCATTTCGCAATAATCGGAGCCGCAAATGTCGAGCCAGCGCCCGCGGATAGGTTCCGCTTGGGCTGGTGAGCACAACAAAAGACTTATGACCAAAAGTGCCGACCCGACAAAGTCAAAGGCGGCTGGTCTTGTTGGGCAGATACGCAATAACAGACGTTCCATTGTCAAGACCTCACGATCACTGTCACTGTAAGATCGACGCGTGTCCCGAACCACCGGTAGACGATGGATGCAGAGACGTCCGACTGACGCTCCGAAAAAATAATCGTACTTTTTCAGTATCTCCGTTTCTTGAAACATTAATGACATCTCCCATTCTTCTCGAAGAATCGGATTCTTGTTGGGACCATCATCAGGATTGGCAGCCGCCTGTCATTCAACTGACACGTCGAGGAGATTTACATTGCTCGACTACGAAGGCCACATTCCGCAGGAGATTTAGATGTCCGACAGCGCAGGCGATACCGCTCCCAAGAACAAGGTCGCGATCGTGACAGGATCAACAAGTGGCATAGGCATGGGCATAGCCCGCCGCTTGGCAGCGCAAGGGGTGAACATCGTGATCAATGGCCTCGGTGATGCGTCTGTTATCGAGGCAGAAAGGGCGGCCATTGAAACCGAGTTCTCGGTGCGGTGTCTGTACTCGCCAGCAAACATGCTATCCGGCTCCGAAATTTCCGGCATGGTACAGCTTGCAGTCGAAGTGCTTGGTTCATGCGATATCCTGATCAACAATGCAGGTATTCAGCATGTGGCACCGATCGACGAGTTTCCGGACGAGAAGTGGGACGCGATCCTGCAGATAAATCTTGTCGCTGCCTTCCATGCCATCAAGGCGGTCATTCCCCCGATGAAGGCGCGCGGATGGGGCCGGATCATCAACATTGCGTCTGCACATGCCCTGGTCGCATCCCCCTACAAATCCGCCTACGTGGCCGCCAAGCACGGCATTGCCGGTCTGACGAAGACCGCAGCCCTGGAGGTTGCGGCAAACCGGATAACAGTGAACGCGATCTGCCCCGGATATGTCTGGACACCCTTGGTTGAAGCGCAGATCCCGGGCACCATGGCCGCTCGCGGCATGACCAAGGAACAGGTGATCCACGATGTGCTTTTGGAAGCGCAGCCTACGAAGGAGTTCGTAACAATCGATCAGGTAGCGGCGCTTGCGGCATTTCTGTGTTCGCCCGAGACCGCTTCGATCACTGGTGCGATCATTCCCATCGACGGTGGATGGACGGCACATTGAACAATGCTTTCGTAGCTATTCAAGGGACAGACCAAATGAAAACTGAAGATGTTCGCCACGCCTACGCAATGCCCTTGACCAACCCGGCTTATCCGCCCGGACCCTATCGGTTCACAGACCGGGAATATGTCATCATCACCTACCGAACCGATATTGACGCCTTGCGACAGGTTGTTCCCGAACCACTAGAAATCGTCGAGCCGATCGTGAAATATGAATTTATCAAGATGCCGGATTCAACGGGCTTTGGCGATTACGTCGAGTCCGGACAGGTTATCCCGGTGCGATTTGATGGGAAGGACGGCGTCTATGTCCACGCCATGTACCTTGATGATGATGCCCCGATCGCCGGTGGACGTGAAATCTGGGGCTTCCCCAAAAAGCTTGCCTATCCGAAGCTTGTCCATGAAGGCGAAGTGATCGTCGGGACCCTTCATTACGGTTCGGTGCTTTGCGCAACGGCGACCATGGGCTACAAACATCATGCAGTCGATAAAGCCGCAATTGCCAGGTCTCTCAAGCAGCCTAATTTTCTCGTCAAAATCATACCGCATGTCGACGCCACCCCGCGCATATGCGAACTGGTTCAGTATCACCTTGAGGACATTACCGTGAAAGGTGCCTGGTCAGGCCCAGCCGAACTCGAGCTTCATCGCCATGTCATTGCCGATGTCGCCCGGCTACCGGTTCTGGAAGTCATCGGCGCGGTGCATTTCCTTGCCGATCTAACCTTGGGCATGGGCAAAGTCGTTCATGATTATTTGAGCGATCCGGTTTGAATCGCCCGGTCACAAAGGAACGTATCAACATGGACCAGTTAGCCGGCACTCCCAAGAACAAGGCTGTCAGTATCAAGGAGGTGCTTGATCCCTATCAGTCCGTCGCGCTTGTCTTTCAGGGCGGCGGCGCACTCGGTGCCTATCAAGCCGGGGTTTTTCAGGCATTAAGCGAGGCAGGCGTGGCCGCCAACTGGTTATCAGGTGTTTCGATCGGAGCGATAAACGCGGCGATCATTGCGGGCAATAAACCGGGAGACCAGGTGGATCGGCTAAGGAATTTCTGGGAGACGGTATCCAGCAGAAAGGTCTGGCATTTCACACCGGAGGGCGACTACTTTCGCAAGCTGCGCAATCAGGCCAGCGCCATGATGACCATGACTTCGGGGCTACCGGGCTTTTTTGCGCCGCGGGAAATGAATCCCTGGCAACAGTTTGCCGGGGCATCAGGCGCGACCAGTTTCTATGATACCAGCGAACTGGAAACCACGCTGAACCGGCTGATCGATTGGAAGGTTCTGAACGACAGACAGCAACGGCTGAGCGTCGGTGCCGTAAATGTGAGAACAGGCAACTTCCGCTATTTCGACAGTGAAATCGAAACTATCTCAGCCCAACATATTATGGCGTCTGGCGCACTTCCCCCGGCATTTCCGGCGATCCATATCGAAAACGAATATTACTGGGATGGCGGCATTGTATCCAACACACCACTGCAGTATCTGCTCGAACAGGAAGACGTTCATGATACGCTTGTTTTCCAGGTCGATCTATTCAGCGCACGGGGCACCCTGCCCCGCGAAATGCCGGATGTGCTCGCCCGACACAAGGATATTATGTATTCGAGCCGGACACGCAACAACACGGATACATTCCGCCGGCTGCATAATCTCAAACTGAAGCTGCATCAGGCCTTGCTGCGCGTGCCAGCCGAAGCGCTCACCGTTGAGGATAGGGAATTTCTTTCCTCCATGCAGGATGTGCCACAGATCAACATTGTTCACCTCATCTACCAGCAAAAACTTTATGAAGGCCATGCCAAGGATTACGAATTCTCCGGAACTTCGATGCGCGAACATTGGGATTCTGGCTATGAAGATACGCGAAAGACCCTGCGCCACCATACCTGGCTGGAAAAGCCGCCAGAGTCTGTCGGCATGACGGTGCACGATGTCCATCGTGATGATCCAAGTTAACTAATATGGTGTGGTTTGGATTTTTACTGTAGGCGAGGAGCGTGGCCTGCATATTCTAAACGGGTACCGTGTAGCAACGCACGAGTCCCATTACACTTGGAAAAATGGCACTCATAGTTCGATCCGATCCGAGAACATTTCGAGATTGGCATTCTAAGATTTGCCGATTTCGTTTACTCGCGTCTGCACGCTCAACCGATCAAGCGACGCTAAGGGCAAATTAGTGAATATTTTAAGCCTGCGGTCGAGTTCCATCAATGCACGAGAGAAGGCTTGTTTCCGCTCCCATGGCTCCCCTTCAGCTAAGACTGGATCAGACGATTCCCAGTGGGCAGTCACTGGAAGATCCGGCCATTCAGGCATAGGCTCTCCCGCCTGTTCATCGTTGAGGGTGAAGACGAAATCAAGATCATGTGCGCCTTCGGTGCCAAAATCTTTGAAATGCTTGGGGCGTAGTCCATCGAGGATGGGCTGTTAAAGATATTGGGAGATGCGAACACATTGGGCTGGACGAAAGCCGAGGTTTTAACCGCTATAATTGCCGTGGCTGACAATACTGCGCTCGCCCTTGACGCAACCGTGGCCGAGTCCGTGAGAATACATATGTCGAAATTAATGAAGAAACCTGATGTCTGAAACGCCAGCGCCTGAATATCCGTCACACATGGAAACGCAACAGAAGATTCAGGCCAATCGCTGTATGCACGTCGGCTGCAATGCTGGGGCAAGCGGGGGCTTCCATATTCGTCTGGTGCGAATGGTTCTGTTTTGAGCATAGGGACGATGGAAGGATTTAGCGGAACCATGGCTTTTGGAAAGCTGAGTTAAATGAGCAATCGTCTGATAACCATCAAACATACTGCTGTTAGTTTAATAGGTGCCAGTTTAATTGTTGCCTTCAACTCCAAAGCCTTCGGTGAAAACCTTCCCACTGATCCGCTTGGATACGGCAATCCGTGCACCGACGATGCCTCACGCAAACTTCGTGAGCAACTGAAAACAGAAGTTGCAGAACCTGAGCAGCTGTATGACCTGATTGCATCCATGCTATGCGAATTCTCAATCTCAACTGAGCGCGAAGACACGGTCTACCGTCATATCCCACCATTTATCACCCACACGATTGAGGAAATCGGTGAATTGCCATCGACCAGTAGAGTACCCCGTAGCCAAGACTTGGTAAGTGAAATGATACTGGCCTCAAAAGTTGAGTCTGCACATCTGACAATCCAGCGACGGAGCTTGGTAAAGGTGGATTACTCGAGCGACATTTGCTCAAGACAAGTTACGACGGAGTTCAGCCGCGGAAGTTGGCTGATAACGAATTACATCTCAAATTGTGACTAACTGGCTAATGATGCAGCTCTGAGTTTCAGGGCGCTAAGGCACAGAGTAGTTCTGCTTTGAGCATAAGGGCGAAGGAAAGGTCTGATCGTGGCAAAACCAATAGTATATCAAGGTAACCGCCCCTAAAGGAGGGCCGCGGCGCACGCGTGATCAAATTTCTAAAGACTAGGCAGGGCAACCCACAATCGTCCACATGGCGGACGGCAGTGAAATTATCGTGTACGACTTCGCGTGGGGACGCGATGGCAGTGATTGGTGGGAGCATGCGACGACCAACATCTCCGAAGAACCCACCATCAATTTCTGGTCACGTATCAAACCGGCGCATGCCACTGACGGACCAAAGAGAAGAGTGCGTCCGAGAGAATGGCTTTCGTTGGTGCCGCATAAAACCAGTTATTTACATCCCTGTTGATTGGAAGATCGGCTTTTTGTGTTATCCTTAAAAAAGGATAACGACCAACTCAAGCCAGCACCAGTTGTGTGCACAGCCAGATGCGGGATATCAAAATGATTACTTTCAAGCTGAACGGTCAGGAACGAACTTTCGACGGAGATCCCGATACTCCGTTGCTCTGGGTCCTGCGCGATTTCGAAAAACTCACCGGCACCAAATATGGTTGCGGCATAGCCCAGTGCGGCGCCTGCACCGTTCATCTGGACGGCACGACGCGCCGCAGCTGCATTACGCCGATTGCAACTGTTGAGGGATCAGAGGTTGTTACCATCGAGGGCATCGAAGGGAAGGAGGCTGAAGCCATTCAGAAAGCCTGGGTCGCGATCGACGTGCCGCAATGCGGCTATTGCCAGTCCGGGCAGATCATGTCTGCCGTGTCGCTGCTGCAGATGACGCCAAAGCCGACTGACGATGATATCGACGGGGCGATGGCGGGCAATATCTGCCGCTGCGCGACCTACCACCGCATCCGGCAGGCGATTCACAATGCTGCCGATACGATGGAGGGTTGAGCCATGACCTTGCACACGATCACAAGCACACGCCGCTCGTTTCTGTCAGGCGCTGGCCTCGTCATAGGTTTCACCCTCGCGCCCAGAATGTTCTCAGCGGGGGCGTCGCAAGGTGTCCAGGCGGGCGGCGACAGCGCATTGTCGCAGATGAATGCCTTCGTCAAGATCGGCGCCGATGACACGGTGACGGTTTTGTCCAAACATATCGAATTTGGTCAGGGCCCGTTTACCGGCCTTGCCACCATCGTGGCGGAAGAGCTTGACGCCGACTGGAGCCAGATGCGGGCCGTTCACTCCCCAGCGGATGACAAGGTCTATGCCAATCTCATGTTTGGCTTGCAGGGCACTGGCGGCTCCACATCGATTGCCAATTCCTACGTGCAGCTTCGCAAGGCTGGTGCCACGGCACGGGCCATGCTGGTCGCTGCCGCAGCAGAGGAGTGGAAGGTTCCGGCCAGCGAGATCACGGTCGAGAAAGGCCGCATCAAACACGCCGCTTCGTCTAAGGAAAGCGGTTTTGGCGCATTCGCCGGCAAAGCCGCGGCCCACACGCCGCCTGCCGAACCCAAGTTGAAGGACCCTAAGGACTTTGTGCTGATCGGGCAGGAGCTTCCGAAGCTCGATACGGTCAGCAAGACCAATGGCAAGGCTGTTTTTACGCTGGATGTAACCGCTGATAACATGCTCTATGCAACAGTCGCCCATCCGGAACATTTCGGAGCAACAGTAAAATCCTTTGACGATGCGGAAGCCCGGAAAGTGCGGGGAGTCGTTGACATCAAACAAATCCCTCAGGGTGTCGCCGTCTATGCGGAAAACACCTTTGCAGCGCTCAAGGGCCGTGCGGCGCTCACAATCGAATGGGACCTTGCCAAGGCAGAGACCCGCTCAAGCGAGCAACTTACGGCGGATTATGAAAAACTCTTCGCCGAGAAGGGTCTTCAGGCGACCAATAATGGCGATGTCGACAAGGCCTTCACCGGCCAGGGCGTGCAGAGTCTGGAAGCCGTGCTTGCATTCCCCTTCCTCGCCCATGCCCCGATGGAACCGCTCGATGCCGTTTTCATCAGGGCTGCCGACGGCTCTGTCGATATCTATACCGGCGCGCAATTCCCGGGAATGGACAAAAGCACCGCTGCCAAGGTTCTCGGGCTGGACCCGGAAAAAGTACGGGTGAACACCCAGATTACCGGCGGCAGTTTCGGTCGGAAAGCCCAGTTCGGCTCGCCCTATATGCAGGAAGCTGCGGCGGTTTTCGCAGCCACCGACGGCAGCCGCCCCCTCAAGCACATGTGGGCGCGCGAAGACGACATTCGCGGCGGTTATTACCGGCCGATGTATGTCCACAAGATGCGCGGCGCAATGGATGCTGACGGCAAGATCGTCGGCTGGGATCAGACCATCGTCGGTCAATCCATCATGGCCAAGGCTGATCTCGACGAGACTTCGGTCGAAGGGGCTTCCAACCTGCCCTATGACATACCCAATTTGCGTGTCATGTCGCATAACACCACGCTTGTGGTGCCACCGCTCTGGTGGCGCTCGGTCGGCCATACCCATACGGGATTCGCCGTTGAAACATTCGTTGACGAACTGCTCGAAAAGGTGGGCAAAGACCCCGTCGAAGGGCGATTGGCCCTCCTGACCAAAGAACCCCGGCATATGGCGACATTGAAGAAGGTTGCCGAGATGGCCGCCTGGGGTTCCCCTTCCCCGGAAGGACGCCAGCGCGGTGTTGCCGTCGTCAAGAGCTTCGGCAGCTATGTGGCCCAAATCGTCGAAGTGTCGATCGGCGAAGATGGTTCTCCCCGGGTGCATAAAGTGTGGTGCGCCGTCGATTGCGGTATCGCGATCAATCCCAATGTCATCAAGGCCCAGATGGAGGGCGGCATTGGATACGGCCTTGGCGCTGTCCTGTTCAATGCCATAACCCTTGCTCAGGGCGGAAAGATCATCCAGTCGAACTTTCACGACTATCGCTCGTTGCGCATCAATGAGATGCCGGTTGTCGACGTCGCGATCATCCCATCAGCCGAACCGCCGACCGGTGTCGGCGAGCCCGGTGTTCCCCCCGTGGGTCCGGCGGTCGCCAATGCCTGGCGGCGGTTGACCAACAGCCCGGTACGGCGTTTGCCGATCGTCAATGTTCTTTCCGCTTAAGGGGACGCAGGATGATACGAAACATTACGTTCACCTCGATATCTGTGTGCCTTGTCCTCAATGCGGTCATTGCTGTTTCCAACATTTCGTTCGCGCAGGACAAGGTTGCTCCTGTGTCTGCCGATTTGAAACCGGCATCCACCTTTCAATCGATCTCCAACGAAAAACAGCGCTCGGTTGCGCTTTTCGAAGAGGCCGGCAAGGTCATCCAGCACCCCCGCTGCGTCAATTGCCATCCGGCAACCGACAGGCCGCTGCAGAACCTCTCCATGCATCCGCATCAGCCTCCGGTTACCCGCGGTGAAGGAGGTATGGGTGTTCCGGGAATGATGTGCACCACCTGCCATAGCTCGGAGAATGTTACGGTCATCGGGCAAGCGGAAACACTTAAAAGCATCCCCGGCAATCCAAACTGGCATCTGGCGCCGATCGAAATGGCCTGGGAAGGCAAGTCTTTGGGCGCCATCTGCACGCAGATAAAAGATCCGCAGCGCAATGGCGGCAAATCGCTCGACGAAATCGTCGAACATATGGCCCATGACGATCTGGTTGGTTGGGGCTGGAAGCCTGGCGAAGGCCGTGAACCGGTCCCGGGAACTCAGGAAGCATTCGGAGAATTGATTAAGGCATGGGTCCAGACCGGCGCAGCGTGTCCGCTGTAGGATCCAATTGCGAGGAGGGATTTGGGTTTTGCAGCCGATTCATCAGACAGTGGCTTAAAATTCTGGCGAAGCAGCACCGTCGCAAGGTGCTTAAACGGCCGTCCGGAATGATGCTATTTTTGTGGCTACGTTTCAGCGGTTGTACGAAACTGAAATTGCTGCTGAAGCGATCGCAGCCATTGCTAATGGTTTTGATCGCTATTTGCGCCCAGGGGAAAGTCTCCATTTTTCGACATCGGCTTCCTTGCGGAGGTAGGGAGCTGGTCTCAATTTATCAGATGCTGACGAGCAATCATCTGGAACATACCACTTATGGCCCAGTTTGGCTGGCCTCTCCATCAAGCAACCCGCCCGCTGCAATGATTGCTTCCGGTGTGTCTACGTCGTGGATAGCTGCATTTCCGATCTCCACCTCAATTACATCAGGCTCGAAGGCATCCAATATTTGCCGAGCCCCGAAATCGCCTTTCAATGTGGTCAGCCTTTCGTAGAACGTTGAGGGCAGGATGATCGGGTGACCTGGCACCCTTCCCGACACAGCCCGAACAATGAAGTTGCCCTTGTTCTCTCGAAATATCGTGATCAGTCTATCCAAATGTTCAGTTTCCACTTTCGGCATATCGGCAAGTAAAACTATTGCGCCGGCGGCGGAGCTTACGCGTTCTTCGGAAATTCCAGCCACAATAGAGCTGGCTATACCTACCGAAAAGTCCGGGTTATGGACAACATGGGCGCCCATGCCATCAATGCAACTCTCTATATCTTCCCGCCTATAGCCTGTGACAATCGTAACGGACGACGACCTGCTTGCCATTGCGATTGCAACCGTTCGTCTAATTAATGGAATGCCATCAAACTTTGCCAGCAATTTATGACTATGATTGCGCATTCTGGTTGCCTGACCGGCTGCCAGTATAACTGCCGCGATGGTGATCTCGGGTAACTCCATAGCTCAGTGTACCTGAAAAAATCTCCGCATTGAATGGAATTGAACGCACGACCTACGACTGTGTGTAAACGGGGAAGTTGTCAGCAATCCTTTCTTGAAAATGCCGATAATATGCGATTTTCGACCGTTTTTGATCGGTTCCTCAAAGTCTACATGGCCTTAAAGTTCGCATGCGGCCAAGTATCTTACGCCAGCGATGCCTGGCAGCGCCGCACGTGCAATCTTCTTGATCTAACTTTTACGCAGCAGTTTGGCGGGCATTTGAGTTTTTATCTGTGATTGTTCATCGCCGTGACGGATCTTGATTGGACCACCCGTCAGGCACCGTTAACCCTGTGCTATGGGTTGCCGCACCTTGGGAGGGGATGATGAATGCAAATAGAACGCCACAATCTATGATCTTAAAGAGCTCAAGAGTTCGTTCGTCCGATATCAGAGCGAATTCTAGCAAGGGTATCTTCGGTGAGGTCAAAATTCGTATGGAAAGCACGGGCCACAACTGTCTATATGGCAACGCAACGAAACAATGATGCCCAGCCATTCTGCTAGTATAAGGAATTTGCTTCCCCATCAGGACCAACAGGAATGGGCATCCAATGGGTAATTTTACCATGCCCTTTCGAGCCCATATGGAGCTCCTCACCCAACTTTTGATTGTCGTACATAGGTATCACCCATATATCGCAAAATATTGAATCTGTTGCGCGGAATCCTGTGCCATCATCACGCATGATCCAGAGATCGACGGCAGTTCCATCAGTCGGCGCCGTCTCGATGGGTCTCCATTCGCTCATATCTCCATCCCTCGCTCCTGTGCAGTGCCCTAAAATTTCCGACGGAACAGAATCTCGCCTTTGCCCAAGACCGCATTGTCGCCGCCATATCTGCCCGGTCTATCCCCCAGCAATGGCCGGTTCATAATTTTCTCACGCACGAGAAACCGGTCAAATAGGCTGGAGAAGGCGATATCCGGTTCTCCGCATGGCACGAAGGTTGGCGAAAGTTCGGTGGGGTGGCGGTCAAACAGAATCGAACCACGTTTCATCAAATAGCCGGGAACAGCCCCGACACGTCCGGCAATGGCAATTGTTCCGGCAATCATGCGGTATCCAGCATAGCCACCGCAGCCTTTACCTATTGCGATGATACCGCGCCGCAGACGGTCACCCGCATAATCCGACGCCTTGCCGCGTACGATCAGCAACCCGCCGCTCATTCCGACCATTTCGCCTGCAAGTGGCCCACCCAGATAGCTTCCCGTATTGCCCTTGATCTCTATGCGACCATCAATCATGCCTGAACCTGCATGATCGTCGGCACTACCCTGGATAGTCAGGGAGCCTCCCGACATTTTCCTGCCTGCCTCCCTGCCGACATCGCCATCCACACGAATCGATCCTGCTGTCAGCCCGGCACCAACTCTATCGAAACGTTTGGTACTCCCTTCAAAAACGATCGAATGTAAATCGGTGCCTGAAACATTGAATACATCGCCGACCATAACCGGGTGAGAACTGGTTCCAATTCGCAGCTTCGCAATTTGAACCTGAGAGAGTCCGGCAAGCCTCGAAGGTGTCAGCGGTGAAAGGTCAAGGCGCTCTTCCGGCTCGGAGAGAATTGCGAAGGTAAGCGCTTTCATGGGAGCAAATCCTTCAAATGATAATGAAATTTCCCAAGCTTGCCGCCGTAATTTCCCGCACTGATCCGCAAAGCGCCCTTTTTCGGACCAAGCGAAATGGCGGCTTTTATGCCGGCCCGCATGGCGGCCGCAACAGTCTCCTCTGTTTCACCATCGATAACGACTTCCAGAACCGAATTGATTTCAGGCGTAAGTGCACTGTCGACTACACCGCGCAATGTCGGGGCGAAGGCTTCGTTGGTCGAAGCCATCACACCCTTATATTTAGCGCCAATCTTGGAGCCCGATCGGACAACGCCGCCTGGAAATGGCATGATCGCCCCGGGGATTCTCGCGATGGCTGCGACGGCATGTTCCGCTGCATTCAGCGCCTTGTCGCTGTCGGCAGCCAGAAACAGCAAATTGCCCCCCCCGACTGCAAGCTTGCTGAGACCTGTGGTGGCTTCGCAAAGAAACTCTCCATCCATGACCGGGACACGCCAATAGTGTTTTCCGCCGAATTTCTTCGATATCTGCCAACCGTCGCCGAAATACCGCAACGCATTGCCGAGATTGAGGGACGCCGTGCCTTCAAGGTCGGCGAAACAGGCGCTGCCAGGCGAGGTCAGCACGCATTGGCCGAGACGGTTTTTCAACTGTTTTTGCAATTCATCCGTACCCATCGCGAAAATCATCACCCGGCAGCCGGGGCGGCCGTCAGGCGTTTGCGACGCTGGCAACTCCACATCGATCGCTGCCTCGCAACCGCACCCGATTACCGAAGTTGCAAAGCCGGTCATGGTGATGGCCGCCTGCCGTGCCCATTTCAGCGAGGGCGCGGTAATGATGATGGCGGTCGCACGCATGCCAAAGGCTTCGGCAAATGTATCGTCTATCACAACACCATTGCGGATCAGCTGTTGCATGGAACCTCTCCGAATGGTTCGTCCCTCTGGATGGAGGAGTCAGGGAAAGTGAACCAATCAAGCGGCAGGCCATAGCGCTCCTCGTGGTATGCCTTCATGCGTTTCACGATTGCCTTATCGGCCGGGGGATTGAGCCGCAGGGTCTTGCCCCAACGATAATTGGTTACTTTTCCGTTCTTGACCACAAGGTCGCCGTTCTTGAACACCAGTGCTGCTTCCCGGAACATTTTGGCCACGTCCCTGCCCTTGCGGTAGACGGCGATATCTGCGATCGCGCCGGCGCCAAGATGACCTCGATCTTTCAGGCCCAGCAGTTTGGCTGGTGCAGCGCGTGTCATTATGGCAATCTCGTCGAATGTGTATTCCCGCCGGATTGATGCGAGTGTCGTTAATTCCAGCGCGCTTGCATTCAGCTTGGAGGATTGCTCATCACGGGCTGCACTGCTCATCAGTAGCTCGAACAATTCCGGATAGGCTGTGAAGGGAGCACCGTTTGGATGGTCCGTGGTAAAGAATACCCGCCAAGGATCATTGATCAGCAGAAAAAGTTCAAGACCGATGGCCCATTGCAATGAGCCATAATAATCCTGCTTATAGCGATAGGGAACAATTCCACCACCGCCATTGCCATCCCCATCGAAAATGACGAACTTCTTCGGGCTCGCATTGCCTATGGCTGAAAACTGCCGCATGACATCGGACGATATGGTGACGGTCTGCCCGAACATGACCTGCCCAATGTCAATTGTCACGTCGCGATTGCCATTGACGGCCGCGGCCAGGCGTGACGCTTCCGATGAAAATTTCCGCTTCCCTTCGGTCCCGTAGCTGTAGAACTGCAAATGGGCCAGATGAAGCGGCACGCCTTCACTGGCTTCGATGGTCGCCGCAGCCGTATCGGCACTCCCCGCAATGCCCAAATTATTGGCGTGCACATGCAGTGGATGGGGAATGCCCAGACGCGTTACCGAAGCTTGAAGCGATTTGACGATCTTGCGTGAAGTCACACCATATTCGGGGACCTCATCGTCCAGGGAAAACGATCTGACATTCTCCTTGAAGGCCGCTGCTGCTCCAGCATTTATGACCTTTACCCCTAGAGCGCGGCTGGAGCCGACAATCCAGGCCACATAATCATCCAGCATTGCTGACGATGTGTTGTCCCGGAGCAGTGAAAGACTGAAATCATCATTTCCGAGTATTGCCAGCGTTGCCTTGTCTATGATGGGAATATCGGCGAGCTCAAGATGCGTATGCAGCGCTGAAGAAGGTGCCATTGCAGGCTCAACGACCGTCGTAAATCCCATCTGCGCATAAAGGCATCCAATTCGAAACGTCGACCATCCGGCATTGGAAAGCGGCGTAGCTGCCGGCCGCCTCTGGTGTGCGGCGTGATGCTCTGGCAAAAGCAGCCGGGCAGTATTCACATTGCCGCCACCGATATGCGAATGAATGTCTATGGCTCCCGCCATGACAATGCACTGCGAGACATCATGCGTTTGATCTGCAGTTTCACCCTGTGGCGCATTGATCAACAGCCCGTCCCTGATCCAGATATCCCGAGTGCGGGTTTTTCCGTTTACGGGATCGATAACTTCCCCACCTGCCAGTTTAATCAGCATACAAGAGCCTTTCGTCCTGGCAGAGCCACAGCCAATTGTCTGACAACACTGGACAGGCTGGGCAATTGCGACGGCTCAGCGGCTTGCACCGCGCGGAACGTGCCGGTCCTGCTGGAATAACAAACTCCGTCATGATCGAGCCCGGCCTTGCCAACAGCGATTGTCACCGCTGTCCCCTGCACTGGGACCGCCGTTCTCTCCAGTGCAATCAAAGACAATCGCGTGTCTTCGGAAGGCGGCTGGCCGCCTCTCGTGGACATCCAGACATGAAGATCGGGCTCCTTGTCCCGGATCATGCGCTGAATGTCCCATCGTACTGGATCATAGCTTGGGAGGCTATCGGTGAATCCTGTTCTGGGTGGAAATCCCGTCATCCATAATGATGTCAACGCCGTTCCCCAGGCAGCTTCATCAGCGGGCAGAAACACACTGCCGGCACGGCCCTTCTTGTTCAGGTCCGCAACCATTTCCTGTAGCATGATCAGGTCAGGCATCTGCCCGGATGCACCAGAGAAAACGAAAACCGGGAACCGGGCCGCCGAAAGGCTTTTCAGCAGCCGATCAATGTTCGTCAAGGAGGAGAGTGTCTGCCGTCCCTGCAGGGTCGCGCGTACAACAGCAAGGACATTACCCAGAGAAAGGTCGTCTCCGCCGACCTGCACTGCCCTCACCGCCAGTTTCGGGGCGCCGGAATATTCACTGCCGCGAATGTGAAACCAGCTGCGTTTTTTGAGTTTATCCGAACGGGGTTGCGTACTTGCCCAGTCCAGCAAAAGTCCGCCATGGTGCGGAGGAATATCGCCCACGAGCACGATAACGTCCGAACGGTTACGTGCCTCACCCGCCGTGGTAAACATGCCACCATGATCCGTGAACAGCGCAACTTCCCTTGACAGGGTCTGACCCAGAGGATGGTCATAAGGAGCGCCGACACGCTCGGCCAGCGCAATGGCGCTGCGTGTGCCGTGTACATCAGCATCAATGGTAAAAACCGGACAGCGGCTGGCTTTCAGGAGGCCGCTAGCTTTCCGAACAGCATCCATCAATGATACCGGCTGGCTGCCAATCCATGCAACCGACATGTTCCGCTACTTTCTGGTGCCTGGCTAAAACCTTATCTGGTTTTTTGCGAATGTGAACCCTGCCTGTACAGAAAATCTGCGAATTAGTCGTACTTGACATAGGCAAAGCGCTGATCGGCAGGAGGCGTGCCTTCAAGGGCTCCCCCTTCTTTGCCTGGTTGCCATTGCACAACCTCCTCGATCTTCATCGCAAGTTCAAAATCCTTGTCGGTGATGCCCTTGGCCTCGTGATTTTGCAAAAGTACTTCAACCCAGGCATAGGATGCCTTCAGATCGGGGTGATGCCAGGCGGCTTCTGCAAGATGACCAACTGTATTGATAACCATGAGCGTGGATTTCCAGCTATGAGTCTTATACTTTCTGCGTATCCAACCATTCTCGTAACGCCAGTGCGGCAGATCCCTTGCAAGACGCGCCATAATCTCGCTTTCGGAATAAACTGTTTCCTTGGGGCCTAAACTGTCTGTTTCTTTCGTCATCGTCGATCCTCCCGATTGTTCGTTCAACACACTTGCACCTTGTTGGAAAGACGATATCATATATTGCAGGGCCCGATTTTGAGATTGTGTAAATTAAGCAAATGTCGGAATCCGTCACGATCAAAGTCCCTGCCCGTCTTCATCTCGGCTTCCTCGATATTCCGCGCGCGAGCGGTGATCGCTTTGGCAGTGTTGGCTTGCCTATAGAGGATATCGCCACCGTTGTGACCATTGCGCGGGCGTCAAAGCCGGAAATTCATGGTGCCGAGGCAATCCGGGTGGCACAGCACATGACAACATTTTGCAATCATCTTGGCATAGCGGCTCATCATCATGTAACAGTCCATCGTACCATCCCCAGTCATATCGGATTGGGGTCTGGCACCCAAATTGCGCTTGCCATTTCGGCTGCACTGCGCACGTTGCACCATTTCGAACCCGATATCGTGAACGATGCAATACTGCTTGGGCGCGGTTCACGTTCGGGAATAGGAATTGCAGCTTTCAATAAAGGGGGCGTCATCATCGACGCAGGGAAGGGACATGGAAGCGCAGCGCCAACAGTCATCTCCCGCATTGTCTTCCCCGAAACATGGCGGGTCATTCTCGTATTCGACACCTCGACGCAGGGTATTCACGGCCAGGAGGAAATCGAAGCATTCAAGACGCTCCCTCCGTTTCCCGTCGAGATATCAGCTTTGATCTGTCGCCATGTCGTCATGAGCTTAATGCCCGCGCTGATGGAAAGGAACCTTCCACTTTTCGGACAGGCCGTTCAGGCCATTCAGGATGAAATCGGAAGATATTTCGCTCCTGCGCAGGGTGGCATCTTTACCAGCAGAAGCGTTGAAGCCACAATTCACCGGCTGGCACAGGCTGGTGCAACTGGGATTGGTCAAAGCTCGTGGGGGCCGACAGGTTTTGCCTTTGCCGCTTCGCAGAAGCAAGCAGAGCATATCGTAAAGAGCATCACTCCCGACGCCGGGGCAAAAATCCAGATCGTGGCGGGCAGAAATGCGGGCGCCGAGATAACCCATACCCTCTTGAACCTCGCCAGAGCCTAAGATGTAAACTGACCCTGAACCATGGGCACCACCATTGTTAAGGAACGGAAAATTGAGCCGTAAAACCATCCTCCACATGCTGACACCTCTCCGGCAAATGAGCCCATTTGACGTCAATATGGCGCTCGACGCAGGCTATGACTCAGTGATGGCCTATACCGATGTTACTCTTGCTGATGTCGGAAATCTTGTTCAGGACGCTATCTTCTCCCGTCCTCCCGATGCCGGCGTCGCGACAGGCATATTTTTAGCCGGCAAAGATGCGCCGGTGGCGCTCGACATGCTCAACGCGGCAAGAAAAGCAATGGTTCCGCCCTTTGCCATCTCGGTGTTTGCCGATCCAGCTGGGTCCTTTACCACCGCAGCAGCTATGGTTGCCAAGGTTGAAAAAGCGCTCGCGAAATATCATGACCGCAAATTGAAAGACACAAGAATTGCGATCTTTGGTGCAACTGGTGTTGTCGGATACTGTACAGCCGTTATCGCGGCGGAACACGGTGCAAAGGTCACGATCGTTGGGCACGATGGAATGGAACGCGTGAAGACGCTCGCCGCCTCCATGAAAGCCAGGTTCAATGTCACAGTGGATCCAGTCGATGGTTCGACGGAGCCCCATAAGAAATCAATCCTGCAGGAGGCGCAAGTCGTCTTGGCGGCGGCAAAGGCTGGTGTGCAAGTCCTATCAATGACGCAGTTGAAGGCAGCAACTGCGCTTCTTGTGGCGGCAGATGTAAATGCTGTCCCTCCGGCAGGCATTGAAGGCCTGAAGGTCAACGCAAATGGCGAGCCACTCAATGCGACCAATGCCGTCGGCATTGGTGCACTCTCGATCGGCAACATCAAATACAAGACTCAAGCTGGTTTGTTCGAACAGATGATCAAGGCGAAGAAACCTGTCATCTATGATTTCCGGGATGCGTTCACCCTTGCTCGCGATCTTGCCAAATAGCGCGGTTCTGATTGCCGCTGTTTCGGGACGTGCTCTGGCTGCAGCAGCGCGGCGAGCGGGGCTGCGCCCTTTGGTGGCCGATCTCTTCAACGACAGCGATACTCTGGCTCTTGCCGAGCGGGCGATCAAGCTTTCTGGAAGCCTGCAGGATGGAATCGGGGAAGTGGCGCTTCTTGAAGCGTTGAAAGAACTGGCGGGCGACGAAATGCCGGTTGCACTCATCTACGGTTCCGGATTCGAGGCTAACCCGGGCGTGATCGATGCGATATCGCGCAGATTTGCCGTTGCCGGAAACAGTGCGCAGACCATCCGAGCGGTAAAAGATCCGGTCAATCTGCAACGGTTATGCCGCCAAATCGGCATTCCGCATCCGGCAATTGCTTTTGAAGCTCCCAACGATCTAAAAAATTGGCTGGTAAAGCGCTCAGGCGCCGCAGGCGGCTCTCATGTCAGGCAGGCGCGCGACAGCTCCGTCGGTCGGCAGCATTACTATCAGCGATTTATATCCGGCAGAAACCTTTCGGCATTGTTTCTGGCTGATCGCAAAAGAGCCAACATGATCGGGTTCAGCCGCCAATGGGTCTCTCCAACCAGTCAAACTCCCTTCCGGTATGGTGGGGCGGTCCGGCTCGGCCGTTACGACAGAAAAAAAGCGGCGCTGATTGAAACCTGGCTCAATGCCCTGGTTGAGATAACCGGTCTCGTTGGATTGTGCAGCGCCGACTTCATCGATGATCGGGATTTGCATCTCATTGAAATCAATCCGCGCCCGGGAGCAACGCTTGACATTTTCGACTGTGAAGAGACGCCGCTCCTTTTGGAGCATATGCGCGCGACGATTGGATCGGATATTCAGATTCCGTCCTATGCAGGTTCCAGTGCATCGGGGATCGCCTATGCCGACAAGGCGTTAGGCTCGTTTCCCGATGTCAACTGGCCAGTTTTCACGGCCGATCATCAGATATCGGGGACCGCACTGCAGGCGGGCGATCCCATTTGTACAGTCTTTGCCACGGCTCCCTCCGCTTCTGCAGCGATGAAAGCCGTGAAGGACCGCATCAAACAGATTGCGGTTAACTGGAGGGAGGAATATCGATGAGAAATGGCCATGCCTATTTGAATCACAGCGCGCAACAGCTGACCATCAGGATGATTGAGGACGCTTCTAGGCTGGGTATTTTACATAGCCGCGGCAGTCTCGGCGAGCAGCTGATAGATGCGGGGGCAAACTGCCAAGGTGGCATTGAGGCCGGGTTGCGTATTATCGAAATCTGTTTGGGCGGGCTCGGCACGGTATCAACGGTGATGAACAATGACCCGTGGCCATACGCCCTTACAGTGCGCTCGTCACAACCCGTCCTTGCATGCCTTGCGAGCCAGTATGCGGGGTGGAATCTCTCGCATGAAGAATATTTCGCCATGGGTTCTGGTCCGGCGCGTGCACTGGCGCGTGTCGAGCCACTATTCCAGGAAATCGATTATCGCGAACCCGATGCAAAAGCTTCGGTTGTCATCCTGGAGACGGCAGAACCCCCACCCCCTGCTGTTGTCGACAAGGTTTCCAAGGCAACGGGCATTGCCCCCGATGGGCTGACGTTCATCTATGCTCCAACGCAAAGCCTTACGGGGGCCGTGCAGATCGTTGGCCGTGTGCTCGAAGTTGCCATGCACAAAGCGCATGATCTGGGGTTTGCCTTGAATGATATTGTCGACGGTATTGGTACAGCCCCCATTCCCGCCCCGCATCCGGATTTCCTGACGGCCATGGGTAGGACGAATGATGCGATCATCTATGGCGGAACCGTGCAATTGTTCGTGAAAGGCGATGCGAACGCTGCCCGTCAACTGGCTGCACAGCTGCCCAGCCATACCTCACACGATCACGGCCAGCCGTTCGCCGATACATTCAAGAAGTTCAAAGGAGACTTTTATGCCATAGACCCGCGTCTTTTCAGTCCTGCCCGGGTCATTGTCACGGCGATTGAAACGGGCGATACCTTCCGTAACGGCAGCATCCACCAAAAAATGCTCGAGCGGTCACTGGGTTAGGGCAGAAGATCATGGCAGAAACTATACTCATTCTTTCCGACCGGATCGACCGGCAGGTCAGGGAACTCCGGACGGCACTGCGTAAACGTGGCATGACCGTTTTGACCTATCCGCTTTCGGATATCGGCTTTGATAGCCGCTACCCCTCCGGCATTGCAATCCCTGGCATGAATGGCGTTCTGCCGGATGCTTCTATTGTGCGTTCGATTTCTTCAGGAACATTTGAAGCAATCACCCGCAGGCTTGGCGTTTTGCATGCGCTCGCTCATCTCGGCGTGCCCGTGTGGAATTCGGCAAAAGCCGTCGAGCGATGCGTCGACAAATCCACGACTACATTCTTTCTCACACAGGCTGGCTTGCCAACTCCCGAAACCTTTGCCGTGGAAAGCCTCGCCAATGCCAAGGCCGTGGCCGTGCGCGAGCTGAGCAAGGGACCACTGGTGCTCAAACCGCTTTTCGGCTCGCAGGGGCGCGGTATCCGGCTTATCCATAACATTGACGATCTGCCCGATCCGGAAGAAATTGACGATGTCTATTATCTGCAGCGTTTCGTGGCACGATCGGGTGCACCTTACTGCGATTACCGGGTTTTCACTTGTGCCGGCAAGGTGCTCGGCATGATGGAACGCCGCGCCGAAGGCTGGATAACCAATATCGCCAAGGGCGGCAAAGGACAGACTGTCGTCGGGCCATTGCGGGCGGAGTTGGAAAAGCTGGCTCTTGCCGCCTCTGCCGCCATCGGGACCGACTTCGCCGGAGTTGACATTATTCCGGCATCGGATGGCAGGCTTCTCATTCTCGAGGTGAACAGCATGCCCGCCTGGACCGGATTGCAGTCTGTCGTTCCTATACGGATCGCGGAAAGCATTGCGGATGCCCTTGTCTTCATGATTGCGCCAAGTTTATCCGAAAGACCTGCGGCGTGACTTTGACGAGGCAACAAGTCAGGCAAGCCTACATCTATGCGTGCTATCAGGAAATCGAGGCTCTGAAGCCAGGCAATGTGCATCGTTTTGCCGATGGCCACCGTATGACTGCCCAGCAATTCCTGGCCAGTGCACAAGTGTCTGCAGCCTCGATATCCAATCGCGCCCTTTCCGTTGGAGAGCGGATTCTGGATGCCGTCAAGGCGACGTCGCTCAAGGTCGGTACGAACACCAATCTTGGAATTCTTCTCCTTTGTGCGCCCTTGGCGAAAACTGCTGAAATGTCGGCAGGCGACCTTGAAACCGGGATAAAGGCGACCCTGCAAAGCCTGGGTACAGAGGACGCCCGCAATATATTTGACGCCATTGTGCATGCGCGCCCCGGCGGGCTTGGTTCAGCGCCCGAGCACGATGTCAACGATGCGCCCGACGTATCACTGCTGGAAGCAATGGGAGCTGCTGCGGACCGCGACATGATCGCTCGGCAATATGTGACCGGTTTTTCCGACATTCTTGATGGAGGGCTTCAGGCACATATGGCTGCAACGGACTGCGGTGAGCAGGACATGTGGCCGACCGTTTTCGTCTACCTTCATTTCCTTTCAAACTTTGTGGACAGTCACATCGTTCGCAAGCACAGTGTCGCAATCGCTGAACAGACAAGAAATGAAGCGCGGCAAATCCTGGATAAAGTACGGGGCATTCGAGATGGCAGGGAGCGTGAAAAACTGCTCCTTTCCTTTGATGCCAGGCTAAAGGCTGCAAACGTCAATCCTGGAACATCGGCAGACCTGACCGTGGCATGCCTTTTTGCATTCAAACTCAACTGGCTCTTGCATAATGGCCATGTAAATGCTTGAATTTAAGCAGCGGATTTCATCCGCTGCTATCTGGCCAACCGACCCCATCCAAGGGTGCTGTGAACAAGGATAGCTGTCCATCGAGAGTCGTGTCTCGAGTGTACGGCGTCTGTGGACATACCTTTTGGAAACGGTTTAGGGAGGAATTTGGCCGTGGCAAAAATCAATAAAGTTATGGTTGGCGAATCGCTGATTGGCGATGGGAATGAAGTTGCGCATATCGATCTGTTGATCGGGCCGCGTGGCAGCGCAGTTGAAACAGCATTCTGCAATGCTCTGACCAACAACAAGGACGGGTTTACGTCTCTTCTTGCGGTCATAGCGCCCAATATGGCCTGCAAACCGAACACGATCCTGTTCAACAAGGTGACCATCAAAGGAGCAAAGCAGGCTGTCCAGATGTTCGGTCCCGCACAGCATGCTGTGGCGAAGGCTGTTCAGGACAGTGTTGCCGATGGCACAATCCCGGCTGACGAAGCCGATGATGTCTTTATCTGCGTTGGCGTCTTCATTCACTGGGAAGCAGAGGATGATGCCAAAATCCAGGACTTTAACTATCGCGCGACCAAGGAAGCCATCGAAAGGGCGGTGACCGGCAAGCCTACAGCGGCGGAAGCAACTGCAGCCCGCGATTCAGTCAAGCATCCATTCAGCGCTTAGACACGAGACAACCCCGCACAGAGTTCGCCCTCTGTCGAAACCGATGGCCTGTTGCGCCGGTTGGCAAAACGTCTGGGTTTTTGAACTGAAGATTGGGGGGAAATGGCAATTTCTTCCCAATTCTTGTCTGACTATAATCACTGGAGGAGACCGGCAATCGCCTGCCGGTTCAATGTTCCATCGTGCAGTGATGTCGCCACGAGCGCGCCGGAAATGCCGATCTCCTCCAGGCGCTCGAGATCGTGGATATTTCGGATACCACCTGCAGCCATGACAATGCGCCCGTCGGCTCGTTGTTTGATTGCTTTTAGCCGGTCGAAATCCGGCCCGATACCGGCTCCAATGCGCCGAAGGGTCATAACGATAATGCGCTCGGGCCAGTCTGCATTGCTTTCAAGAATGGATGAAGGTCCGATAAACTCATCACCGCGAAAATCCAGCGACAGAACCAATTGTGCGTGGTTGCGCAAAGCTCGAAGCAGGGATGCATCTTGCTGAGATTCAGACCCAAGAACGGGGCAGATACCCCTCTTGGCCAAAATTGTCTCAAACTGATGCAACTGCGAAAAACCGGCATCGAGCCATATTTTGTAGCTGTCGAGGAGAGGCTCAATCCTGGCCAAGACGGTCTCTGTTGAGTCACGGTGCAAAATTGCGTCGAGGTCGGCAATATAAAATGCTTCGAATGGATGGACTGTTCGCAAGCCGTTGGCGACATCCAGCAGCCGGGCCGTTTGACTCAAGGGTGTCTCAATCGGGCGATAGCATTCGCGCTCACCCATGCGAGCACGAACAACAAACCCATCTTTAATGTCGAGTACCGGAATGATATGCACGTTAAAAATCCAAGGAACAGTCTGTCCATGAAATCCCGATTTGCCAACGAAAGAAAGCCCTTGATCAATGGTTGGGATATTGGCGGTGCGCATCTCAAGATGGCGCGCTGCCAAAACGGCATGATCGTTTCGGCTGAAATTTTCAAAACACCTCTGTGGCTGGGATTGGATCAAACGCGCAATGCCCTGCGTGCATTCCAACCTGCACCGCAAAAAGATGTGTTCAACATTTTTACTATGACTGGTGAACTTTCCGATACGTTCGCCTCGCGGGATGCGGGCATCGCAGCCTTGCTTGATTTTATCGAGGAAGAGTTTGGTAGCAAAAACACACTGATTTACGCTGGCCGTGCGAACTTCTGCACAATCAGCGCCGCGCGCAAACTGGGCGGCGACATTGCATCAGCCAACTGGCACGCCACATCCTCGCTCACCGCAAAGTTGGCCGGTAATGGCCTGTTTGTTGATATGGGCTCCACGACAACGGATATTCTGGCATTTAAAAATTCTGAACTGGCCAATATTGGCTATACGGATGCCGAGAGACTGCTCAGCGGCGAGCTGGTCTACACTGGATTTTCCCGTTCGGCACTCATCGGCATAGCAGCGCTGGTTCCCGTGCGCGGTGCCATGACACCCCTGATGAATGAATATTTCGCCAACACCGCCGACATTGGCCGCATTCTGGGCACTCTTGAAGAGACGGATGACAAATATCCGTCTGCCGATCGTCGACCGAAAACCTTGGCGGACTCCATGGAACGCATAGCCAGAATGGTTGGACGGGATCGAAGCGATCTCGATGATCAAGAATGGATGGAGATTGCACGTTGGTTCAGCGAGCACCAGCTACGCATGATCCACGACGGGGCTTTTCGTGTTGCACAAATACTTGGACCTGATGGCTCCGCCCCCGTGGTGGGTGCAGGGATCGGCCGTCCGCAGGTCGCTGCATTGGCCAAGCGATTAAACCGGCCCTATCTTGATTTTGGTACATTGATACCGGCGAGCGACAATGTCCGTGAGGCAGCCGCCAAAGCGGCGCCGGCCGCGGCAGTCGCCGTTCTCGGCTCAATTCACCTGCAATCGTGACCCCACCTTGCCATTAACTTGCCGGTTGCTGATCCGTGACTTTTTGCATGAGCCATGACCATGCCTCAAGCTCGTCCGGACCCGCGGTTTTTTCGATAGCGATTTTCAGATAGTCTATCTCTGCGGCAACCTTTTCGGGCGGTAGCATTTGCAGGCGGCTGACGAGAATGGCAAGCTCCAGAACCGCCGCCTTGGCACGGTTCAGCCCCGTATAGGGAGCATGTATCGCCTCTGATATAACCTTGCAGATATGCCGGGGACGCAATTCATCATTTTCAACGGAAACCACTTCGAGGACAGAGTGGCTAAGGGCTGATTTGAGTCTGGGAACGGGACAATCATCTACCGGGACCGTCGGCCAGTCTTTGCGGCCGGTAAGACAACCGGCGAAAATTCTCATGTCATCGGTGTAATTGGCTATGGCAAAAGGCACGGCCGCTAAGTTTTCCAAGGTTTTTGAGGGCCGGAACGGGGCTATTATCCAGCCTTGACCATGCTGGATAATGCCCAGCGGCGCAATGTGGATAACGCCGTCGCCGCTCATGGTTGTGACGATTGTTTCCCTGATATAGGTCAAGTCGTCTTATCCTTTTTTCCACGAAGCGTATGTCCCGCTTCCGCCAGCCTGAGGCGATCTTTTGGTTTGCCCGGTGTGCCGACACCCCATTCAAGTGGTTCGTCCTGACTATAGCGCTTGCCAAGTTTCCATGCGATCTCGGCCTTTGTTAATTCCGCTCCCAGATAAAACGCATGCGCGCCATCTGTCTCAACGCTCAGAGCGGGGAAAAACTCGAATGCATCTTGTTCCACGCTGTGCCCCTTGGAATTGAACACATGCACACCATCAGGCGCCGTCATGATCCGGAAATTAGCATCGCGCACATCAGCAGCCAGGGTCGCAATATCCTGTACACTGCTGGGATAGGGTTTGCGGTCATGCACCTGCAGCAGCCCGGCATCATAACCGCGAGGCAGGGAATGATCCTGTTTGGCCGCGAACATGATACGGCGGGCGCGATCATGCTCCTCGACGGTACGGACGGTATGAGGGCTGACATTGACCACCAGTACATTGCCGATCGAAAGCTCCGAACAAATTCCTGCAAGCAGAGCGGTGACACCGGATGAATCGGCATCGGTAAGTTCAGTAAGATTGCCTGTACCCATCATCATCGGAATGGTGGGCCAGCGGCGGCGTGCCTCCAAAAACCGCCCGATCGACGTGCTGAAACCGAAGTGAATTGGGTCGAGCACGGGATCAGCAATGAAGCTGATCTTTGCGGCTTGCGCAGCCGTGATTGCCCTGCCAAGAGAGTCAAGATCGCCGGCATCGGCGGGAATGAGAACCGGCGTAACCGGATATTTGGTTGCCAGTTGCAGGGTATGTTCGGTCAAGCTGAGAAGAAAATCAGCACCGGCCGCCGCGCCCGTCTCCAATTCTTCAACATTGGCTGAATCAACACTGACGGACAGGCCCTTTTTCTTCAGGCTGCGCACGGCACCGGCAAGATGCGGAAAGGGTGTTTCAGGCAGGCAGCCCAAATCAACCACGTCGGCACCGGCATCGGCCAACTGCATTGCCCGCCGCGTAAGTTCATCCAGGGAAAGCGATGATGCATCGACTATTTCAGCAAATATCCGCATATCGTGGCCGGATAAATCCACCGGCTTTCCTGCCCGCCCGAGAAAGGCCGGCAGATCGGCGACTTCATCGGGACCACGCATGAACGCGATGCCGTAGTGCTGGCTCAAACTGTCAAGTTTGCCGCGATAGCGGCCCGGAAGAATGATGCGGTCCGCTTTGATCGGCATTTTCAGGCGCCGCACGATGATATCTTCGGTCATCAGGGCGGCAACCTTGACCCCTATATCTACGATCTCATAAGTGAAGGCAGACGTATCGATGCCCGCAAGAATGCGCTCCAGTCGCGCATGAGCCAGATGCCCGGTAACGAAAATCAGGTGTTCACTCATCACCACCAAGCTCGCTTTGACGGCGTTCGATCACCTCCACCAGCTCGGCCAGGGATTCCACAACCAGCGTCCATTCGTAGTGCTTGAGTTTTTCCGTATTCTCAAGATCAATGGGTCTGGGATAGACCTTTACCATGCCGCCGGGGCTCATCGTTTCAAGTTCCGGCGCAGTATCACAGGCGAAAACGATACTTGGTATCCGGCATTTTCCCGCTTGCGCGTATACGTTGGTCGGCAGCGAATCCGATATCCCGGCCACGCACTTTGCCACAGTGTTCGAGGTAGCCGGGGCAATGACCGCCGTATGATACACACCCGAATAAAAGCCGCCGACGGGTACGGAACTTGCAGTCTTGTCGTGGAGAACGCGCGTCGTGGCGGGAAAGTCCAGTTCACGTTTATACATGCGCAACACTTCATTGGCCGCCTTTGAGACAAAGACATCGCAATGTTTGAGGGTGCGGATCAGTTCGAAACTCTCGATAAAGAAATGTCCTGAGCCTGTCAGCGCCCAAGCCCAGCGCGGTGTATGCAGTCGGGTCATCGCAGGCTCATCGCTTCAATTTGTCTGTCCTGCAGGATTAAACTGCCCGGTATCTTCGTCAACGGCAAATCGAGCCAATTCATGATTTGCGGGCCGGCAATATGAACGCGGATATCGCCGGTGAGCATGGCCGTCAACATGCCATCGACAATACCGGCCGCCGCAAGCTCCTCGAGCGTTGGAAAATGCTGATACTCATCCGTCTGCTTGATGAGAAGCATATCGTCAGCGCTCAAGACGCCTGCCAGCCAGGCAGATAGACTATCCGAGGTGATATCCCACGAACAGGGAATATCGGCAGCGCCGATCGTCATCGCCGAGGGAAGCCACACCGGCGTGTGTCCCATATAGAGGAATGCCTCGATTTCGTGAACTGTGCGCGCCATACGCAGGCTGGGATGACGTTCCGCAATGGCAATACCAAATTGGTCCATGGCAAGGATCGCCATGGCATGGGCCGCCTGATCGGAGTAATCGAGCCGGCGCTGCGATATCCGCACCTGGTCGGCAAATGGTCCGCCACCTGGCACGATAACAACCGGAAATGCCGCATTTACGATGGCATCGATCCAATGTTGCATCTGCGTTTCGCCGGCCGTGCTCCCCCCAAGTTTCACGATGGCAGGTTTCATGGCGATTTGTGCCCGATCTGGATAGGAGCGCCCCTCGGCTTGATCAACGAGGCTTTTATCTCATTTTTGCGCTCGATTTCCACGCCGACGCCCCCGGCGCCCAGTTCAAGTTTTTCCGCCCGCACCGTGACGTGGGTAACCCGCGGATTTTCAAGAATGAAGGAAGCGATCTGCTCTGCGAGCGTTTCCACCAATTCCACATGTCCACGCGCCACAATAGCGCGAATGCCGTCCATGATCAGGTCGTAGGATACAACATGACGCATATCTTCGGGGTTGCGGGTTACACGCAAAACATCAGCCGTAACATCAAAACTGACATTTTGGGATTTCCCGTGCTCGAAGCTGTATGCCCCGATCTGCACAGGCAGGACAAAGGCACGAACGAATATCTTGTCGGCGCCAAGTCCAGCCTGTGCGGGATCGGGATAATATCCCCGAGCAGCCAGCAGCTTATAGTCGACCCTGGCCGGCGGCCCGTTCTCCTGCACGGCGGGAATGAGGCCGCGTATTTTTATTGCGGCACCAAGATCGATGGCCGCAGTGCGGTCACGCCTCGAACACAGCGCGCCGCGAAAACCGAGATAGTCCGGACTATAAGCCAGAAGCCTGGGAACGTCCGGAGCTTCGAGCGATCCCGCCACTCCGACCATTAATCCGCGCGCCTGGCCTTCCTTGATAAAATTGCCGATCTGGTCGGGCGCCATATGAGCGAGCAAACGTCCCTTGGACTTGTCTGCGGTGTCAATCATTACACCGTGGAAGCCATTTGCCTTTAGCCGGTCTAACAGGTCACTGCCATATTTGTCCTTGTAGTCGGCAAACAATACGCCGATCAATTTATTGTGTGCAGCAACAGACCTCAGTGCCTCCATGCAACCACTCAAATTCGGAGACGGAAAAAAGCCGATCTTGATATAGTCGGCACCCGTGGCAGCAAAACGCTCGGCCGTCGCCCTGATGATTTCAGGCTCCATCGGAAGGTCGCCGCAGGCGGCGCTCACTGCGCACCTCCCACCAACAAAATCAATAATTTCCAATACTTTGCCGGTATCAACGGCACCAAGCGCTCCATTTGCCGGATCCTTCAGGTCGATGATATCCGCCCCGCTCTGGAAGATGAGTTCGGCTTCCTCGCGGTTCTGAACACTGGCCAACATTCTTGCCATTACAGCACACCCCGGGCACGACGAAATCCGTTTGTTTCGAAAGAAAAGCTGACACCAAGGGTTGAGATTATAGCGGGGTTGTTTACAACCATTTTTGGGCACCTCTGTTCTTGATCAACCCGCCATCGCATGAATGGCGGCATGTATGAATGGTATGGTTATGAAGAGTACGGTGCCAATCACTCTCACGTTTTTATTCGCCTTTTTTTTGCTGTTCGTCAACGTCTGTGAGCCATACGCTCAAAGTTCCTTGACAAACAAGGCAACAAAGCCCGTCGTGGAAACCCGGATTGGCTATCTGCGCGCTTATGAGCCGCAACTGGCGCTTTCGGTCTTGAATGTTCCACCCCGTGACGAAGGGGTTGCTGGTGCGAATGTCGCTGTCAACGACAACAACACGACGGGGAAATTCCTTGGCCAAAGCTTTGTGCTGGACGTCTTGGAGACAAAGTTCGATGCCGATGTGGTCCCCGCATTCAGGCAGATGGTGAGCCGGGGTGACCGTTTCATCCTGACCGACATTTCCGCAAAGCAACTATTGTCCATTGCGCAAATTGCAAAAGAAGCGGGTGTCGTCCTGTTCAATGTCGGCGCAACGGACGATATCCTGCGCGAGGAGGAATGCCGCGCCGACATTTTTCACACAGCGCCCACTCGGACAATGTTGGCCGATGGTATGGCGCAATATCTGGTGTGGAAACAATGGCGCAAATGGGTTCTGCTTTATGGCTCCCATGAACGGGACGGGCTTTATGCGCAAGCAGTACGACGGGCAGCCACGCGATTTGGCGCAACCATCGTTGAGGAACGCATATACGAAGATAAGGGTACTGCCCGCAGAACCGACAGTGGCATCGTGCAGGTGCAAAAACAGATGCCAGTCTTCACCCAGAACCTACCGGAGCATGATGTTGTCATCGTCGCAGACGAAAGCGAAGTTTTCGGCAGCTATGTTCCCTATCGCACATGGACACCCCGGCCCGTCGCCGGGACGGCCGGTCTGATCGCGTCCAGCTGGCATCCGGCCAGCGAACAATGGGGCGGAACCCAGATCCAGAACCGCTTCAACAAGACGATCGGCCGCCGGATGCTTTCCAAAGACATGCAGGCCTGGACCGCTGTACGCATTCTTGGCGAGGCAACAACGCGCGTCAAATCCAACGACCCAAAACAGGTTGAGAACTACCTTAAATCGCAGGATTTTTCGATTGCAGCCTTCAAGGGACAAAAACTCAGCTTCCGCGACTGGAACTGGCAGCTGAGGCAGCCAATCCTGATTGGCGACGCGGACGGAGTTGTCTCGACATCGCCGCAGGAAGGATTTCTCCATCAGTTTTCGGAACTCGACACGCTGGGAGTGGATCGGCCTGAGACAAAGTGCCGGCTTTGATCACAACGCAATTTCAAGGGGAGGACAAAATGCACCGACACATGTGCCTGCTTGCTGCGGCCGCAGCAGCAATGCCGTTTCTTATACAGCCCGCCTGGGCAAACATGGTCTACGTGTCTAACGAAAAGGACAATACGGTCACCGTCATTGACTCCAAAACCATGGAGGTGGTCAAGACGATCAATGTCGGACAAAGGCCGCGCGGCATTACAATTTCTCACGACGGAAAACTCATTTACGTGTGTGCCAGCGACGATGATACAGTCGAGATCATAGATGCTGCCACCAACGAGATTGTTGGTTCTTTGCCGTCAGGGCCGGATCCTGAACTTTTCGTCCTATCACCAGATGGCAAGACGCTTTACGTTGCCAATGAGGATGACAATCTGGTGACCGCGATCGACATTGAAGGAAAAACCGTCATCGCCGAGATCCCGGTGGGGGTAGAACCTGAAGGAATGGGCGTTAGTCCCGACGGAAAAACCATTGTCAACACCTCTGAAACCACCAACATGGCTCATTTCATCGATACCTCGACTCATGAAATCACCGATAATGTCCTGGTGGATTCCCGCCCGCGCTTTGCCGAATTCAAACCGGACGGATCTGAGGTCTGGGTCTCGGCCGAAATCGGCGGCACCGTATCAGTGATCGATAACAAAACGCGTGAAGTCAAACACAAGATCACCTTTGAAGTGCAGGGCCTGCGCTCTGAGCAAATCCAGCCCGTAGGCATACGCATCACCGCGGATGGCAAAAAAGCCTATGTGGCACTGGGCCCTGCCAATCGTGTTGCCGTGATCAACACGCAAACCTACGAGGTGGAAAAATATGTACTGGTGGGCCAGCGTGTATGGCAGCTCGCCTTCCTGCCTGATGGCAAAACGATCATCAGCACAAATGGCCTATCGAATGACATTACCTTCATCGACACTGCGACCGACGAACCGATCAAATCCGTCACGGTCGGACAATTGCCGTGGGGCGTTGCCGTATCGCCGAACTGACATGAGCTTTCAAGGGAGGATAGACAAATGACCAACTACAAGACACTGGCATTGGCGGCACTTTTTGGTGTTCTGATTGCTCAATCGCCGGCATTCGCACAGGCCGATGACGAAGATGACGATGACGCACAGGCTGCCCCGAAGACGGAGACGCAGGCCAAGACGCAGGCCGTGACCCGCGCCAGCAAAAACGTGCCGGAGCTCATCCTTGGCTCAAAAGATGATGAGTTTACCGTAAACCAGAAGGATTTCGAGCTGGTGGCAGGACAGGGATACCGTTGGAAGATCACGTCCGCGGCAGGGTTGGAATATAAGTTTGCAACCGATCTGTTCAGGAATGTCTGGATGAACCAGATCGTCATCAATGATCTTGAAGTCCATATGAACGGCGCCCCGGCCTGGCTGGAATTTGATGCGCCCGGCACCATCAATGTCCAGTTTACCGCCGTGCGTCCGGGCAAGTATACATGGTCGGTGCCCGACCTTGCTGACAAAGGCATGAAGGGTACAATAACTATCAAATAGCAGCCGTGACAGGCAATTGCACACGACCAGGGGAATTTTGATGGTTACGAATGCCGGACTGAAAGACACTCCCGGCAAACCCTTGCCTGAAACCGATGTCCCGGCGCTCGAGCTGGTTTCGGTGAGTTATTCCTATGGTAAACGCCAGGCGCTTGACGATGTCACGTTTTCGATAGTGCCTGGTACTTTTGCCGTGCTTTTGGGATTGAACGGCGCCGGCAAGACCACACTTTTCTCCCTTATCAGCCACCTTTACGCAACGCGTCATGGCCACATCCACGTGTTCGGCCACGATATAGACCGCAGACCCGGCAATGCATTACGACGCATTGGGCATTGTGTTTCAGGCGCGCACGCTTGATCTTGATCTTTCCATTTACCAGAACCTGTCTTACCACGCTTCGCTTCATGGCATAGGAAAGCGGGATGCAGACCTGCGCATCCACGAGTTCATGCAGTCCATCGATATGAGCGACAGGCTGCATGAAAAGACCCGCAGTCTTTCGGGCGGGCAGATAAGGCGAGTGGAAATCATTCGTGCATTGATCCACCGACCCTCTCTGCTTCTCCTCGATGAAGCAACAGTGGGCCTGGATATCAAATCCCGCGCAACGATCCTTGCCGACATTCGCAAGCTCGTCCAGGAAAAGAACATAAGCGTGCTGTGGGCTACGCATCTCATCGATGAGGTTGGCCACGCCGATCAGATCATCGTGCTCAACCAAGGCAGGCTCGTCGCGAACGGACCAGTGGGCGAAGTGGTAAAAGATGCGGGAGCGCAGACGATCAATGAGGCCTTTTCCCGGCTGACAGGCGTTCTGGCGCTCGATACGGGGAGGCAATAATGAGTCAGGCCACAGCAGGCAATGTTCCGCACAATCGTTTTGGCACCGTGCAATATCTTACATGCCTGAAAGGCATTCTTGTCCGCGAGGGCTTGCGCTATCTCAATCAGCGCGAGCGATTTGTTTCCTCTCTGGTGCGGCCCTTGTTGTGGTTGTTCATATTTGCGGCCGGGTTTCGTCAGGTGCTGGGTGTCTCAATCATCCCACCCTATCAGACCTACGTACTTTATGAAGTTTATATCACACCGGGATTATGCGGGATGATCCTGTTGTTCAGCGGAATGCAGTCATCGCTGTCCATGGTTTATGACCGTGAAATGGGCAATATGCGTACCCTGCTCGTCAGCCCGTTTCCGCGCTGGTTCCTTCTGGTTTCTAAATTGCTTGCTGGCGTCGCGGTTTCAATCATCCAGGTTTACGCTTTCCTTTTTGTGGCCTGGCTGTGGGATGTGAAAGCGCCGGTACAGGGTTACTTTCTGATCTTGCCTGCCTTGTTCCTCTCGGGAATGATGCTGGGTGCTCTCGGCATGCTGCTTTCCTCCCTGGTCAAGCAGTTGGAAAACTTCGCGGGTATCATGAATTTCGTGATCTTCCCGATGTATTTCGCTTCATCCGCACTTTACCCGCTCTGGCGCGTACAGGAATCGAGCCCCCTTCTTTACAAGATATGCCTGCTTAACCCTTTCTCCTACGCTGTAGAATTAATCCGCTTTGCATTTTACGGGCAGATCGAATGGCTGTCTCTGGCTGTCGTTTGCAGTTTTATAGTTCTCTTCATCGCTGGTGCAATTATTGCCTACGACCCCTCAAGAGGCATTGTTGTCAAAAAACAAGAAGGAGGCAACACATGACCCGGACTGCCTTGGGGGCCATGATGGTCCTGTGCGCCAGTGCGGCGTCCATATTTCCAGCTTTTGCTGCAGCAAATAACGATCCAAGCTGGCCCTGCATTCAACGCAAGGTTCCGGCTCTTTCGCTTGGTCAGGTCTGGGATGGTCCGGATATCCCCGAAGCGGCGGCAAAATGGAATACAGATTCGCAAATCCAGGGTCTGGTCAGCGAGCTTGCGGCACGGCGATTACCGCTCGAGGATGCGCAGAAGCGGATCACTGAACTCGCCGACAGTCTCCCGCAGGAGCAGGTCAACAGCAAGATGTTTCTGCTGTTCCAGGGATTGTTCGATACGCTTAATGGTGAGCGCGTCCAAGTTATGGCGGGGATTTCCCGTTATGCGGCAAAGCAGAGGGATATGGCGGCTGATCTGCGCCAGGAAGCCTCCAAGGTTGATGCGCTGCGCGCCAGGCCCGATACGGACCCAGAAGAACTTGATCGACTCGATCAACGATTGACATGGGAAACACGCATCTATGACGAGCGGGTGCATTCGCTGACTTATGTCTGCGAAGTGCCCATCATCATCGAACAGCGTCTTTATGGACTATCGAAGACGATTACCCGAGCCCTGATCAGACCATAGGCTCACTCATACGCCCTATTCGGCGATAGGCAAATGTGCCGTCAGATGATTTCTTACCGGTCGCCTGGTCGATCAACGCTCCCATCCGATCATGGAACGGCGACTTGATGCATGCGGGATCGCTCGCAGCAGCATCACCGGCAATGGCCATAGCCTGGCAGCGGCACCCTCCCCAATCGATCTCCTTACGCTCACAGCTTCTGCAGGGTTCCTGCATCCAGTCTGTACCGCGAAACGCTTTGAACGCTGCAGAATCGTGCCATATCTCACTCAATGGCCTGTCTCCAAAGCGCTCGAACTGCAAGGTCTTGATTGTAGCGGCAGCATGGCATGGCAAGACGGTTCCATCCGGAGCAACCATGAAAGCATCCCGTGCCCAGCCGCCCATGCAGGGTTTGGGGTAGATGGCGAAGTAATCGGGTGTGACAAAATCAATGGTCATTATGCCACGCAACCGCTCTTGTGCTTCTTCAACGATCAGCACCTGGCGCTCTACCGCAGCCCGCTGCGGCATGAGAGCATCGCGATTAAGGAGCGCCCAGCCTGCATATTGCACATTGGCGATCTCCAGCCGTTCTGCTCCAAGGTCAAGCGCAAGATCAATAAAATCCGGCACCTCGTTCATGTTATGACGGTGGATGGGGGCGTTTATTGTCAACGGCAACCCCGTTGCCCTTACGCGCCGGGCAGTTTCAATTTTCTTCTCATGAGCCCCGCGAGCGTTTCCGATTTTCTCCGTCGTGGTGGCAAACGCGCCCTGGAAGCTGAGCTGTATATGATCGAGCCCGGCTTCGGCCAGCGCCTCAATGCGCCCTTCGGCGATTCCAACACCGGCGGTAATGAGGTTGGTGTATACACCCCGCTGGGCAAGGCAACGGACAAGTTCCACAAGATCAGTCCGCAATGTCGGCTCTCCGCCCGAAAGGTGCACCTGCAGCACACCGAGATCCGCAGCCTGCTCGAAGAGGGAAATCCAGCCGCCGGTATCCATTTCGCGGTTGGCCTTGAGAAGCTCGACAGGATTGGAGCAATATGCACATTGCAACGGACACCGATGGGTAAGCTCTGCCAGCATACCTATGGGGGGAAGTACAGGTTCCATTACAACTCCACCAAAAATTTGTCGGACCATTCCTGCAGGAAGCCCGTTACATCCAAAGTGATCTCTGTTTCATCCGCTCCATATTGGTCTGCAAGGATGGCAATCATTTGCGTAACCTCATTGCGCCCGTTGCAAAGCCGCAAAATGTCAAGGCTGACTTCGTTGGGCCAGAATATCCGTTCTGGTGACAGCAAAGCCCATGCACCGCGCACCTTATCATACTGGAGCCTCGCATGCTTTTTCAGGGCTGGACGCGACTGCGGTGATACGATCGCACGGATGCGGGTCTCACTCATGATACCTCCGGAACGAAAGCGCCGGGGGGAATATTGCCCTTTTGTCCGTAGGCATGGGACAGGGCATCAAGCATGGCCCATAATACATCACACTTGAATACAAGAGCATTGATCACTGCCTGCTGCTTTTCGGGAGTATTGGCATGCTCCATCACGTAAGCCAGCGCGAAATCCGAATCGCGGGAGGCGAGCGCCGGACGCTTGTCGAAATAGGCCAGGATGTCCTTTGTTATATAGTCATACTTTGCCAGCATTGCGGGCACGCGTTCGGTTATGATGACGGGTGAAAACAATTCGGTGAGCGATGAGGCGACCGCCTCCAGCATCGTTTTGTTACTGCAGTAGGAAAGATATGCGCCAACGGCAAATCGTGTAGCCGGCAAAACTTTCCTCTCACTCTTGACCATGTCTGCATCCAGGCCCAGTCCCGTCGCCAGCTTGAGCCAGCGCGCAATTCCGCCATTCCAACCGTCATCACCGTCATGATCTTCGATACGCTTGCGCCAATGCGCCCGGAATTCCGGGTCTTCGGAGCGCATGAGGATTGCAGCATCCTTGCGCGGAATAACCGACTGATAGGAGTAACGGTTGAGCGCCCACGCCTGCATCTGCCCCTTGGTGAGGGCCCCGCTTGTCATCTGATGGTGAAACGGATGCTTGTTGTGATAACGGGCAGCGCCAACCTCCCGGAGAACGGCTTCCAGTTCGCGGGGTGACAAGCCATTGCGTGCCGCATCATCAAATTCGCTCAAAGCCGGATCTCCATACCATCGAATGCCACCTTCCAACCGGCCCGCACCACAGCGGCATGTTCGGGCGAAGTGGCATCCAGAATCGGGTTTGTATTGTTGATGTGCACATATATCCGCTTCCTGATCCCAAGCGCACCGATCGCAGCCATGGAACCATCGTCTCCAGCGATGTGAATATGCCCCATACGTGCTCCGGTTTTTACCCCGACACCTGCACGGATCATCTCGTCATCCGTAAAGACTGTTCCATCGAACAACAGACATTGCGCATTGGTCAGCCTCGCTTTCAGACTCTCTTCTATGCGGGCACAGCCGGGAATGTAAAACGCCGCAGCGCCGTCGGGCGATGAGATCTTCAGGCCGACCGCGTCGCCGTCCTGTGTGCCGAAATTATTGTCGCCCAATGCCGGATCTTCAAGAAACAATGCTACTTTCCCGGGCACCGGAAAGGTCTCGACAGTGATTCCCGTCGTCATTGCATCAGTGCCGACAATCGTTGTTTGCCTGTTCAGGACAAGCTCCCGCCGTTCCACTATCGACCGGTCAAGAACTTTGAAAATCGAATTACTGTCGAGAACATCAAGAACACGGCGCGAAGCATAAAGCACAAACGGCTCACGCTCGCGCATGCTCAGCAGCCCGGCAATATGATCGACATCAGCATTTGTCAGTACGACAGCCCTGATGGGTGTCGAGCGCAGCGGGCCGTCAGGCTTGGGTTGCAGTTCCGGCGTTGCAGCAATTTGCTGGCGAATATCCGGAGAAGCATTCAACAAGACCCAATCATTCCCGTTCGCACTTGCGGCAAGACTCGATTGGGTCCGGGCGCGAACATTTGCTTGGCCATTCCATGCAGCACGACTCAACTGGTAATTGCAATTCCATTGGGGAAAACCGCCACCTGCTGCGGAACCAATGATCTTTAATCGCATCAGGCTGTATTTCCTCATTGCCAGAATTTATCCGGCCTTGCATTCAATCTGAAGTCGTCGCCCCGCGCGAGCATCTTGCGCGGGGCGGCCGGTTGCTACTTCTTTGCCTTTAATTCTGCGGGCAAATAGCGTGTCAATTCCATGCCGGCAGCAACCTGGCACATTTCAGGTTTTTTCCATGTCTTCTTCATGCTTTCCTCCTTCTACACAAAGACCAAAGATTGATCTTTCTCCGTTACCATACGCCTTCTTAGCGCAGGATTGAAATTAATAGGGTTCATTTTTCCGTGTCGGCTGCTTTGCTGCAACCCAGCCATCCGTGCCCAACGGATACCAGAGAACCGCCTCATATCCCCACTCCACCGCCCGCTTGGCTGCATTCCATGACATCCAACAATTCTCCATGCAGTAAAACAAGATCTTTCGCCGCTTGTCGTCTCCAAGCCGGGACATCAGCCCTTTGCGGAAATAGGCTTCGGTCTCGCTGTTAATCACGCCATAACCCACATTCGCGAGCCAGATGCTGCCGGGAATATCCTCCCTTACCTTTTCCCTCCACACCGTACCCTGCGGCAGAGATGCCGGCTTTGGATCGTGGGGCAGTACATCGACAAAGACAGCTGCTTTGCTCTTCCACAATGCGATGGCCTCCTCAGTTGTGACAACCTGCGCACCCTTCAATGTTGCAGGCACTGGTGCCTTATAGTTTTCCAGCCTGTAGCCTGCGGGCTCGGAAACGGTATCGCCCGCAAGGGCAGCCGTTGGAGACAACCCCAACAAAACCGCCCAAAAACCGAACCATGTCCACACCGGATTTTGCCCTCCTGACAAATAGTGGTTATTGCGTAATTGGCCTGTCTTTTTCATCGATCAGCGGCACCTGGAAATCCAATAATATCTTGTTGATCTCCTGCTGGTTTTCCCTGATCACCTTATTCAAGGTGCGTTTCCACTCCTGATCGGAAGGACGAACGCCCATGGTAATGCGATATGCCATATGCCGTGATTTCTCCTTCACCAAGGGGATCACCACCAGATCAGGATCAATTTCCTTTGCATAGTAACCCGCCATCGGACCCCACAGCACTGCGGCCTCAATCGAGCCTTTTTTCAAGTCCTTGATCATCGTCTCTGCCATTGACGGCGCCAGACGCGTATCGACCATAAGCGGATAAGGGTGCACATTGCGCATGTAACCAGCCTTGGCAAGATTGGCCGCCGGGGGTGTGCCGGCAACAACGCCAATCCTCCTGCCGGCAAGCTTCTGGTCTTCAATGGTTTCCACACCATCAAGACCGGTATTTTTCTTGTAGATCAGCACATAAGTCGATCGGTAATAAGCATTGGTGTTCTGCACCAGCTCATCACCTTGAGCGTAACCGATGATGATGTCGCAACGATTGGCACGCAGCGTATTTCTGACAAAACCGGTTGCCATTGGATACCATGTATAGGCAACTGATTTCCGCCCGGTCTTGGCTGCAACGAGCTCAGCAAGTTTGTTCTCGAAACCTTTGCCTTTATCGTCGGAAAAGGGCAGGTTTGAAGGATCAGAACAAACCCGCAAAACATCGGGGTCCACCAGCTCACCTGCCGTACCGAGGCCGGATTCTTGGGCAGACGCATTGAAGGACAGGCCGATCGCTGCACATGTAGCGAAAGCCATGACGATTTTTGCAAGTTGTGCCCGGTTCATCAGCATTCTAACCACCCATACAGGAGGTTTCGGCCTCTTTTGCGGCCTCCGGCTTATCTTCTTTCTTTGCCGGACGGCCGCGCGGGAGATCGCCGACTGCGCGTGCGCGCAAATAGACATAAAGATCATCCATATAGCAGTAGACGTTCTTGTTCTCGCCGAATGCGGGCATGACTTTTTCGTTCCCGGCGCTCAGGTTCTTTCGGCCCTCCGCCACGATCGACAGAAAATCGGCATAGGTCATTGTTTTCAGAGAATTTGCCAGGGCGGGAGCGAAAGAGGAGCCTGCGCCATCTGCACCATGGCACACGTTGCATTCGGAATTGAAGCGACGATATCCACTATAGGTGTACCAATCGACCGTTCCGTCTTCCTGTATCTTGAATGTAGGGTTTCCTTCCTTGTCGGCATATTTACCATTGTCCTGTGAGGCGACCGCAGCGGCGGCTTTGTCGTCGGCATGGGTACTGACCAAGCTTGCCAAGAGAGCAAAGCTGGCAGTTACGGCAAGAATCGTTAATCGGGTCGGCATCAAGAAACCTCTCATTGCAACCTCGCCAGCGCTCTGGGAAGCCCGGTCAGCAGTTGCGATTGATCATTTGTTTGTCGGAGCCGCAAAGAACCCGGCCGGCATGGCCGGGTTCTTCTTTAGCGACCGCCTCAACGTGGCTAACGGTATACAAGTCCGTCCTTGTCACTCAGGAACGGCAAAGACCGTCAATTGGCCACCAAGAGCCGTATAGTCCGAGAGGCCGGCATATCCACCGACAGCGCCCAGACCATCCGTGCCCTTGGTCAGACCGGCAGCAAGGCCGATACCTGCCCAACCGCCAACGCCTGACAGAACGGCAACATATTGTTTGCCCTTATGTTCGTAGGTGGTGACATTGCCGATAATGCCGGAGGGTGTTTTGAACTTGTAGAGTTCTTTGCCGTCCTTATCGACCGCCTTGAGGTAGCCTTCGAGCGTTCCGTAAAAGACCACGTCACCATCAGTTGCTAGTGCACCGGACCAAACCGAGAATTGTTCGGATTTAGACCAGACGATCTCGCCCTTCGCAGCATCCCAGGCAATAAAGTTACCCATGCCACCATGGCTGTTGGGAGCCGGGTACATGGAAAGCGTCGCACCAATATAAGGTTGACCGGCAGTGTAACTGACCTTGTAGGGCTCATAGTCCATGCAGACATGATTTGTCGGCACGTAGAAGAGTTTGGTCTTTGGCGAATACGATGCTGGCTGCTGATCCTTTGTGCCAAGAGCCGCAGGACAGATGCCAGTTGTATTGACATCTTCACCCTGGGCCTGTGTCGAATACTTGTCGACAACCTTCGGACGGCCATAGGTCTTGCTGTCCTTGTTCATGTCGACTTCAGTAGCCCAGTTGACCGCGGGGTCGTATTTTTTAGCGACGAGAAGCTCGCCGTTGGCACGATCCATCGTGTAAGCAAAGCCATTTCTGTCAAAATGTACGAGGACGTCACGTGGCTTTCCGTCTACCTCGATGCCGTCAGCAAGGATCATTTCATTGACGCCATCATAATCCCACTCGTCATGTGGGGTCATCTGATAAAGCCATTTGGCCATGCCGGTGTCGGCATCACGAGCCATGATTGTCATTGACCACCGATTGTCGCCTGGCCGCTGACTTGGATTCCACGTCGACGGATTGCCGGTACCATAATAAATGAGATTCAGCTTGGGATCGTATGAATACCAACCCCAAGTTGTACCGCCACCGACTTTCCACTGATCGCCTTCCCAGGTGTTCGTACCAGAATCGGCACCCACAGGTTTGCCAAGTTGGGTCGTCTTTTCGGGATCGATCAGTGTTTCTTTGTCCGATCCCATTGACCAGGCCCGCCAAGCCTGCTTGCCATCCTTAATGTTGTAGGCAGTGAGCGCACCACGCACCCCGAATTCGCCACCGGATATGCCAACAATCACTTTGTCTTTCACCACCATTGGTGCGGACGTGCCGGACTCGCCTTTGCTACCGTCCGCCGCTTCACCATTTTTCACCGACCAGGCGACTTCACCTGTCTTGGCATCAAGTGCAACGAGCGTTGTATCGGCCTGATACAGGAATATCTTGCCATCGCCGTATGCGACGCCGCGATTGACCGTATCGCAGCACATGATCGGAATAACATTGGAATCCTGTTTGGGCTCATATTTCCAAAGGATCTTACCATCATTGTTTAAATCAAGTGCAAAGACCGTGTTCGGGTAAGGCGCGTGCACATACATCACGTCGCCGATAATGAGCGGACCACCTTCATGGCCACGCAGCACGCCCGTTGAAAATGTCCAGGCAACCTGGAGGTTCTTGACATTATCCTTGGTAATCTGGTTGAGTTTTGAGTAACGAGTATTGGCATAGTCGCCAGTCTGGATAGCCCAGTTCTTGGAATCCGAGATCAAGCCTTGAAGATCGTCATTGGCCAGAGCTCCACCCGCCAACGAGAACGTCATGGCTGTCGTAGCCAATGCAATTCCTATTAAATTTCTGTGTACACGCATTTAGTCCTCCCAAAGTTCACATTTATGAACTATCGGCGAAAACCGAGTAAACATACGGGTCCGCACCACTAGCTCAGGCAAATGGGGAAGTATTTCCGGCAGCGTGTCACGACAAAGCCAGGCGCGCAGAGGGCACCGTTACTGCCCACCTCGCTTGGCCTACGAAGACTGTCACCACTCCCTTGACGGCAACGTCCTTGAAGCCGGAAACAAGATGACGATAGGAGAAAGAATTTCATTAGGCAAGCATGATTATCGAATTTATATTTGCTGCATTGCAATATAATTCTTCCGCATTGCATAAGAAAACAAAAGATTTCTGATTTATTCTAAATATTTAATCCATGGCGAACTTTGATACTTTCATCTAAATTATATTTGCGTCCATATATTCTCTTTTATTAACAGCCTGGAAAATGTATATTTAGCATTACCGAATGCTGGAGTATGAAAATGCCTGGAGTGAAAACCATCAAGCCGATTTTGTTAGCAAGCGCAGCAATCGCATTTCCAATGCTGGCACATGCTGCGTCAGATTATCCGACACCGGCGGTCGCAGAGTATGTTTACGGTTGCATGAAAGCGAATGGAGAAAATCGTGACACCCTCCAGCGCTGCTCCTGTTCTATTGATGTTATCGCCTCGGTTGTGACCTATGAGCGCTATGAAGCAGCAGAAACCTATAAGCAAATGGGGCTGGTTCCGGGGGAGAACGGTGTTCTTTTTCGCGAAAGCGCACCGGCAAAAGCTGCCATCGGCGAACTCAAGCGGGCTCAGGCGGAGGCAGACATCCGCTGTTTTTAGAGTTACGGCTCAAAGGCTTGAAGATTCGAGCGGCCATTCACCCTGGAATTTCTTGCCTTCGGTATCCAGGGCTTCAACTTTGAGCTCCTCTCCGGTCCTCGCGTCGAACGCGAACCGAAAATTGGGATCTTCTGCGATCGATATACCACCTTGCATCGACAGGATCAGCTGATTGCCCTGGGAGACGGTGAGCCCCTGGATAAAATGGGCAGGGATATAATATCGCGTCAACTGATCCATCTGTAACCCGGAATTGTTCGGATGGCGGATCATCAGCTGCATCTCCGTGGCCCGAGTCAAGGGCTCCGAGCCAGGCGCCTTGGAGGGAAACACCCGCAGCTTCATTTTGCCGAGCGATGCCATTGCTTCGTCCTGATTCTTCATCGCAGGTGCCGAGCACCCCCCGGAAGCCTTCACAAAGACTTCCGTCATGTGCAGCTTCTCATCTTCCGTTTCAGCAATAGCCCGCACATAGGAATAGGCGTTAACCCGCAGGCGCGTTGCCAGATGGGTGACGCCAGCGTTCTGCCCGAATGTAAAGACCGCGGCGACAGGCGCTGGATTCTCGTCGACGATCAAGGTCACGGTCTTGATGCGTCCCGTCTTGCTGTCTGTCTTGAAGTGCATATCGATAGGAACGACAGCCGCGTCTTCGGCGCGTTTGGGCGCTTCAATTCTGACGATCCCCTCGCCCTGTTCTATTGGCCGGCTCCCGAAAACATCGCTCTTCAGGCTCTTCCATGTTGCCGCCTCTGGTGCGCTGACGTTCTGGCTTTCCGCTGTCGCCGGACTGACGGCCCAAAGCAATCCCGCCGCGATCAAAGCAGCACAACCATTGGTTCGCTTCATATTCCAAGTCATGTTCGCCTCCACCAAATTTCGTTGGCGGTGCCCGGCCAGTCGTTACCATACCACTTGGCACGATGGTCTGGCAAACACCAACAAATAGCTACTCCCACTCAAGTTCGGCATAGGCAGTAGTTGCATTGCGCTCATTATACTGGTTGAAAAGATGCCATTTGTCGCGTTCACTTTGGGCCGCGGTCCGGTTTGCATCCGTCATGGAGCGGCCATCGGCAAGCGCCATGCGAATGTCCCTGGCGAGCGCGTTGAAATAACGACTTTCATCGTCGAGTGCCCGTGGCCAGGGTGCCGGAACAGGTCCGTGCCCGGGAACGGCCATATCGGCATCAATCTCCCTTAAATCCTTCAGCTGCCTGATCCAGCCAAGCAGCGACCCGTCGATTGTGGGGATATGCTGCGTAAAGCACAGGTCACCAGTGAACAGAATCCGTGTCCGTTGATCGAACACAGACAGATCATTGTCGGTATGTGCCGGTTTCCAAGCTTTCAATGTCACCTTGCGGTTGCCCAGGTCCAGCTCCTGCTCGCCGGTAACGGTTATCGCAGGCGGAATTATCCTGATGCTGGACATGAGTTCGGGACCGAGGATCGCACGATAACTTTCCACATAATAATCGCCGCGATTGGCCAATGCCCGTCCCAGATTGTGGTGACCTACTATAACGGCTCCGGTGCCTTCAAAAGCCGAGTTTCCAAAAATGTGGTCGGGATGCATATGAGTGTTGATGAGATACCGAATCGGCTTGTCCGTTTTGGCTCGAATTGCCGCTACGAGCCTTCTGCCCTCTGCCGCGCTGCCGCCACTGTCGATGGCGGCAACGCCCTCATTGCCGATGATGAAGCCAATGTTGCATATTTCGCCTTCATTGGCGGCACTCATCATCTCCGGCGCTCCGGTGAATGCGAAAATGCCTTTCGCTATTTCCTTGACGGGAAGCGCCTCATTTCCGGCCACCTCGGCGCTGGCAAATCGTGCATGGGACATACAGCAGCCGGCAAGCAGCAATCCGGTGCCTAGAACGATACGTCGCGAAGGTCCGGCCATGTCAGGCTCCTCCACCCGGATATCTGTCGAGGAATGACCTGAGAATATCCCGCTTTGCCTGTTCGGTTCTGCTCTGGCGGGGCAATTTGATGTCGAAGGTTCCGATAACATGTGCAGGACGATCCGACAGAACGATAATCCGATCGGACAACAGGATGGCTTCCCTGATATTGTGCGTGACCATGAGTGCCGTTGTCGGTCGCTCCGCCCATACGCCCATCAGCAGGTGACGAAGCTGCTGGGCCGTGGGTTCATCTAGAGAAACAAAAGGCTCATCGAGCACCAGAATATCAGGTTCAATCGCCAGAGCCCGCGCAATTGCCGCTCTGCGTGCCAGCCCGAGCGAAAGCTCCCCCGGGTAGAACGTTCTCATCCGGGACAAACCCAATGTGCTGAAAAGCGCATCGAGATTCGTGTCCTTGAGGTGATCTGGCAGCGCGAGACGGACATTTTGCTCAACGGAGCGCCATGGAAGCAGGAGCGGCTCCTGAAACACCACTCCGATGCGGGGATGCGCCAGCCCGGAGAGCTGCATTGTACCGCGATAATCGGTGTCGAGCCCCAGCAATATACGCAGTGTCGTCGTCTTGCCGCATCCGGACGGCCCCACAATGCACGCAAACTCGTTCTGCGCCACCTCAAAATGCAAATTCTGAAGCACGGTGATAGCTTCGCCATTCGATGACCGGAACGACTTCTCTTTTATGTCGATCTTAAGCTCCGTGGCGGCGCCAACGTGTGGATGTTTGTTCAAGAGGCTGCACCAATACAAGTTCAATCAATAGCATCACCGCAACGAATGCCAAAGTGTAGGCAAGGATTGCAGCGACATCGAAAAGCTGGAAAAACAGATTGATCTGGAAGCCGACACCGTTGGCTCTGCCCAGCAGCTCCACGACAAGCACTATTTTCCAGATGAGGGAAATGCCGGATCTGGACGCCGCGGCTATGAAGGGCTGCAATTGCGGCAGCAGGATATGACGCAGCCGGTCCATTCGGCCAAAGCGGTAAATTTTCGCCATCTCGCCATAGCGCTCATCCAAAGCCCGTGCGCCCTCGCGCATTGTGACAACAACATTGGGAATCTTGTTAAGCGCAACTGCTCCGATAGCCGCTGCCTCGTTGAGGCCAAACCAGATATAGGCGAGCACAATGATCACCAGAGCGGGTATGTTCAGGAACAGTATAACCCAAGGATTGAAAAACCGATCAGCACCTCTGTGTCTTCCAAGCGCAACGCCGATAGCAGAGCCAATCAGCATCGCCAGAAAGAACGAGGCTGCGACCCGCCAAAGCGTCATGCCCAGATGATAGCCCATGTCGCCGCTGGCTGTCTCCCGCAGGAAAGCCTGCAAGACGAGAAGAGGCGCGGGAAAGGACCGGCTTGGCCAAAGCGAAGCTCCGATGTGCCAGGCGACGAGCAAAACTGCAAAGGAAATGCATCCCATCGTGACCGACGACCAATATTGTCGTGAACCTCCGCCTTTCCCCCATCTGGAAGTTGGAGATCAGGGCCGGGTCCGTCACTGCGTCCTCCAAAACGTTCCGGGAGCCAATGTTTTGCCAGGTCCCACCAGTCGCTCACCTCCAAGTTCGGCAAGAATTGCATAGAGTTTTGCGGCATCCTCCTCTTCTTCTTCGACGGAACGGCGGGGAATGCCTTCGCGATAGCGGTCTCGCAGCACCTGCAGCTCGCGCCTCTCCGCCTTGATGACTGGAGAGAGCCGCTGCCATTCTTCATCGGAACTGGCGAGCAGTTTCTTCGCATCACGGCTGGCTTTGAGAAAAGCTTCAATAAGCTCAGGGTGGTCACGGGCCCATTTCTCGCGGAATATAAATCCGATCGCCGAGACGGCACCTGTGGCGCCCAGATCTCTTGCAGCATCGCTCGTGCTGATCAGGCGATGAAAGCCCCGCGCTTCGAGCCGTGCACAAAAGTTCCAGAAATTTAAAATGGCATCCAGTTCGCCCTGTTCCGCCTTTTCCGCAAGCAGTGGTGGTGCGCCGAAAACAATCTCGTTTTGTGCAGGCAGATCAAGCGCTTGTTTTTTTGCAAGCGCTTGTATGAGCAGCCAGCTCTTATCGAGCGGACCGCCGGCAACACCAATCTTCTTGCCGTTCAGATCGGCAAGTTTTTTTATAGGCGAGCCATCGCGTACCATCAAAGCTCCAACAGAGCTGGAATAGGCTGCAAAGCTTATGTCCTCGCCGGATGTGCGTTGACGTGACACCCACAGCCAATCGGCAACGATGATATCGACATCACCGGCCATCATTGCCACATTGGTAGCATCTTCGCTGGCAAAAAAACGCACATCAAGATCAATATTGTACTTGTTGTCGATCCCATGGTGCCTGATGGTGTCCAGCTCCCAGTTCACAGTCCCGAACCGCAATACGCCCACGCGAACCTTCTCAACGGCTCCGGCTATTTGACTGAAGAACAGGCCAAGCAGCAACGCCAGCAGGAAGGTGGCACGGCCCAGTCGTCTCGATATGATCTCACAATGTCCTCCCAGACCGATTTGCCGTCCCGCCGTCTACAATCCTATAGTGTCGTCTCGCCGGTGGGATATACGCATTTCCATCGGACAACACGAAGCTTGGGATGCTCCTCACTCCATTTAGCAATTTCGGTAGGTGCCAAAAACAGGCAATTGGTAATCCCGCCCCTGTCTTCAAAATGCAGTCGCTCTTCCCGGCAGCTTGACGGGTCCGACACGAGGCAAATGGTTAAAACGAGGTCGATAACGTCCATTCAGCACCCTCAATCCTACCCTTGCCCGCAAACGTCCCAATAAGGGGCAATGCAAAACAAGATGACAGCCGGAATTCTCAAGGTGCCCGATGAGAAATATCTAGGTCAAGTTACGGTTCCTGTGAGCCGGCGTCAATCATGCAGCCACATAAAACCTGGAATGTGAGATTGCGGCGTTATTACCTGCCCGAGGCGATTGACTTATGCCAAGCCACAGGTAACGTTTTGGAATGGCTGGGGTCAATTGGACCAGCTGAAAATGGTGGTGACAGTGCATGGAAACTGGCACCAGTACTCGTCTAAGGGCACCCTTGGCGAATATGAGGAAATGCCATGCGATATCTTGTTATGCTGACAGCTATGTCAGTTACTATTGTTTATGCTGGAGGAGCCACGGCTCAGGAGGGGGATGCAACGGCCGGAGCAACGGTTTTCAAAAAATGTACGGCCTGTCACGTAGCCGACAGCGACAAGAACAAGGTCGGACCTTCGCTGAACGGCCTGTTTGGAAGGACAGCAGGCACACATCCTGGCTTTAATTATTCGCCAGCGATGAAGGCTGCAGGCGCTGCGGGTCTGGTATGGGATAGTGCCAGCTTACGCGAATATCTGCATGATCCCAAGGCGAAGGTCAAAGGCACCAAAATGGCCTTTGCGGGTCTCAAGGATGAAACCGACATTACAAATCTTGAGGCATATCTCAAACAATATTCCAAATAAGCCCGCCGGTCCTCGATACCGGCGGCATTTCCACCACCCGAGCCTTACATGCTCCAATGGACGTGAAGGCTCGGGTGTATTTTATTTATCACGCCATTTGATGGAGCAGCCAACCGAGGCGAATTGTTCGCGCGGCCCGGACCCCGTTTCGGCAATTTCCACCATTGCCTCAAACAGGTCACGGCGCAGATCGGCACTGGCCTCCTGTTTACGCGATCCATCCAGGCGCCCGCGATATTGCAGTTTTCCTGCCGCGTTGAATCCAAAAAAATCGGGCGTGCAGACGGCATTATAGAGACGCGCAATACTTTGATCCGCATCATGCAAATAAGGAAAAGGCAGGCCATTCTTGCGACTGAATGTGCACATTCCATCATAGGAGTCGGATGGGTAGGCGATGGGGTCATTGGCGTTGATGGCAACGAACCCGATGCCAAGCTGTTTCAGATCGCGGGCATCGCGGACAATGCGCTGAATGACCGCCCTTACATAAGGACAATGATTGCAGATGAATGCAACGACCAGACCGCGGTTTCCCGCCTGTGACAGGATCGAATACCGCCTTCCGTCCACACCAAGGAGTGTTGCATCCACGCCCTGCCAGCCAAAATCGCATAGAGGTGCTATTGCAGCCATATTTTTCTCCGTTCAGGCGGCACGGTGTTGAATTGCCTGTTTGGCAGCCTCGCGAATGGCGGAAATGTTACCCGCATAGGCAAGCTTTCCGCCGGCCGTGAAGATTGCCGAACCTGCTACAAGGACATTTGCGCCCGCAGCAGTGACAAGGGGCGCTGTCAGCGGCGTAACACCGCCGTCGATTTCAATCCGGATCGGCCGTTTGCCGATGAGCGCCTTCAAACGTTTGATCTTTTCAACGACCGCCGGAATAAACGCCTGTCCGCCAAACCCGGGATTGACCGTCATCAGCAGCACCAGGTCCAGCCGGTCCAGCACATACTCGATAGCGCTTTCGGGCGTAGAGGGATTGAGAGACACACCAGCCTTTTTCCCAAGGCCGCGAATGGCCTGCAGGGAACGGTCAAGGTGTGGCCCGGCCTCAGCATGGACAGTTATAAAATCGCAACCGGCATCGGCAAAGGCTGCCAGATAGTTGTCGGCCGGTGCAATCATGAGGTGACAGTCGAATATGGCCTTGGTCCTGTTGCGGATGGATTTTATGACCTGCGGACCGAAGGTGATGTTCGGCACGAAATGCCCGTCCATGACATCAAGATGCACCCAGTCCGCGCCGGCAGCCATCACATCTTCCACCTCTTCGCCAAGACGGGAAAAATCCGCTGACAGGACAGATGGTGCAATTAATACCTCGTGGCTCATGGCACTTTTTCCTTCCCGGTTGATCGAGCAAAAACACGGCTGCCCCTGATATCTTCTGCCGTAATTGTGGACAGGGCCGTTGAATCCGTTGGACCGTTCGAAGCCTCGAACAACCGATTGGCATGTCTTAGGCGCGCCCTGTCTAGTGCATTGCGGATCGAGCGGGCATTGGCAAAATGTGGCTGCCGTCGGCGGTGTTCGATATAATCGGCCATGATCGTGCGGCCTGGCTCATCAAAATTATAGTTCTGCCTGGCCAGCATGGTTTCAGCAATCCTGAGCAGCTCATCGGAACTGTAGTCGGGAAAGTCGATGTGATGGGCTATGCGCGAGCGGAACCCCGGATTGCTCTCAAAAAACTTATCCATGCGGTCGCCATAGCCCGCGAGAATAACGACGAGATCGTCACGCTGGTTTTCCATGACTTGCAGCAGAATCTCGATGGCCTCCTGCCCGTAATCCCGCTCGTTCTCCTGCCTGTGCAGATAATAGGCCTCGTCTATGAACAGGACACCGCCCATGGCTTTCTTGAGTATCTCCTTGGTTTTAGGTGCGGTATGACCGATATACTGGCCAACCAAATCATCACGGGTGACAGACACGAGATGCCCTTTGCGAATATATCCCAGACGGTGCAGGAGGTTTGCCATACGCAGCGCCACAGTCGTCTTGCCAGTGCCCGGATTGCCACTGAAACTCATGTGCAGCGTCGGCGTCTCGTGCGCAAGTCCGAGGCTGCGGCGAGCGCGTTCCACCAACAGCAAGGCCGCCGTTTCCCGTATGCGCTGCTTCACCGGTTTCAAGCCGATCAATTCGCGATCAAGTTCGTCAAGCACTTCCTTGACCCCGGACTCAACATATTGCGCGCGCAGGTCGACCGCTCCGGGGGCCCCGCTCGCGGTGTCGGCGGACAGCGTCATGGTTGCATCAGCCATAGCGCTGCCCAGCCGGTCTGTCGGTTGCATAGGCGCTGGTCGTGTAGCGAACCACGCGGCCTTCTCCTTCCTGACGGGCCAAGTGGAAGCCTGGTTCTTCGGCAGGTCGGTTGACAAGGAATGAAAGCTTAACCGATTCCCATCCATGGGAATTATCGAATGCCACCAGCCGAATATACCTGTCGCCATAGACCTTGCGGCATTCCCGCAATTCCATCATCAATGCTGCAGCGTCCGGATTGTCGAACATGGGATGCGCCCACATGTCCCAATAGGTATTGCGGGGATGTGGGTCGTCCGTAAATTCGAGACTGACCGCCCAGCCATTGTCGATGCAATACTGCACCTGCCTGGTAATCTGATCGTCCGTGAGATCGGGCAGGAATGAAAATGCTCCTTGAGTGATCCGCATCTGTGTTCTCCTATTCGGCTGCTGTTGCGGTTGGAACGAAGTCCGGGGAATCGGTCGAGGTGTAATTGAAGGACACGTCCTTCCAGACCTCGAGCGCCTGCTGCAGCGGCTGGCAGTTGCGCGCCGCCATCCGCAAAATATCAGGACCTTCGCGCAGGATATCGCGTCCTTCATTGCGGGCGAGCACCATGCATTCGAGCGCGACCCGATTGGCAGTTGCCCCGGCAGCGATGCCGAGCGGATGACCGATGGTGCCTCCGCCGAACTGCAGGACGACATCCTCGCCCAGAAGATCGAGGAGTTGGTGCATCTGGCCCGCATGTATCCCGCCCGAAGCCACGGGCATCATCTTGTTGAGTGAAGCCCAGTGCTGGTCGAAGAAGACACCGTTCTCCAATTGCATAGGATTGAAGTCCTCGCGGCAGATATCGTAGTATCCGCGTGTGGTTGCCGGGTCGCCTTCAAGCTTGCCGACGACTGTTCCGGCATGGATGTGATCGACACCCGCTAGCCGCATCCACTTGGCAATCACGCGGAAGGAAACGCCGTGCGACTTTTGCCTTGTATAGGTCGAATGGCCAGCGCGGTGCAAATGCAGGATCATATCATTGCGCCGTGCCCATTTCGCCATGGACTGGATGGCCGTGTAGCCGATCACGAGATCAATCATGACGATATTTGAGCCCAGTTCCTTGGCAAAATCAGCCCGCTCATACATATCCTCCATGGTTGCAGCGGTGACATTGAGGTAGCTGCCCTTGATCTCGCCCGTTGTAGCCTGAGCCTTGTTGACCGCTTCCATGCAATAGAGGAAGCGCTCGCGCCAATGCATGAATGGCTGCGAATTGATGTTCTCGTCATCCTTGGTGAAATCCAGCCCGCCTTTAAGCGCCTCGTAGACCACGCGGCCATAATTGCGGCCGGAAAGACCAAGCTTTGGCTTGACCGTTGCGCCAAGCAATGGACGTCCGAACTTGTCGAGACGTTCGCGCTCGACGACGATTCCCGTTGGCGGTCCCTGGAATGTTTTGACATAGGCGACCGGCAGCCGCATGTCTTCGAGGCGCAGCGCCTTGAGTGGCTTAAACCCGAAAACATTGCCAATGATGGATGCTGTCAGGTTCGAAATCGACCCCGGTTCGAACAGGTCCAAATCATAGGCAATATACGCGAAATACTGACCTTCTCCATTGGGGACAGGATCGACGCGATAAGCCTTGGCGCGGTATTTTTCCGTTGCCGTCAGCCGGTCCGTCCAAACCACTGTCCAGGTGGCGGTTGAAGATTCCCCAGCAACAGCGGCCGCAGCTTCTATCGGATCGACCCCGTCCTGCGGGGTAATGCGAAAGAGTGCGATTATGTCCGTATCCTTCGGCTCATAATCGGGCTCCCAGTAGCCCATCTTCTTGTATTCCATAACGCCCGACCTGTAGCGCTCTTTCCCGGTGACCGTTTCCGAATTGCTCGACATGATGTGGTCCTTTCCTTGAATATTTTTGCTTTATGCAGCTCTGGCGGAAGCGATTTGGGGATCGAGCAGGCCCGCTGCATAACGTCTGGCCATTTCGTCAAGCTCAGTCACCTTGATTTTCGATGCGTGGCCCGCCGTTCCGAACCGCTCGAAACGGTCGCGGCAAAGATCGCGCATGGCATCCATGGCGGGCTTGAGAAATTTGCGCGGATCGAACTCGGATGGGCTTTCCGTGGCGATCCTGCGGAACTGCCCGCTCATTGCCATTCGGCAGTCCGTGTCTATATTGACCTTACGCACGCCGTGCTTGATGCCCCGTTCGATCTCCTCGACGGGTACTCCATAGGTTTGCGGCATTTCTCCGCCGAAGCGGTTGATGACGTCCTGCAGGGATTGAGGCACGGAGGACGAGCCATGCATGACAAGATGCGTGTTGGGGAGTTTCCGGTGGATCTGCTCGATAACATCCATTGCCAGGATGTCGCCATCCGGAGCCCGGGTAAACTTGTAGGCGCCGTGCGACGTGCCACAGGCGATGGCCAGCGCATCAACCTTGGTGCGCAGTACGAAATCGACGGCCTGATCCGGATCGGTCAGAAGCTGGCTGTGGCTGAGCACACCGGTTGCACCATGCCCATCCTCGGCTTCGGCTTCACCGCTCTCCAGCGAGCCGAGCACGCCAAGTTCACCCTCGACGGAAACCCCCAGCCAGTGCGCGATTGAGGTGACGCGTCGGGTGATACCCACATTGTACTCATAGGAGGCAGGCGTTGCAGCATCTGCTTCAAGTGACCCGTCCATCATTACGGAAGTGAAACCATGGCGGATTGCCGTCATGCATGTGGCTTCATCATTGCCGTGATCCTGATGCAGGCAAATGGGAATGTCGGGGTACAGCTCCACAAGCGCGTCGATCATCCGGGCCAGCATCACGTCCTTCGCATAGGACCGTGCGCCGCGAGATGCTTGAAGGATGACAGGTGCCTTGCAGGCCGCAGCGGCTTCCATAACGGCAAGCCCCTGCTCCATATTGTTTATGTTGAAGGCAGGGACGCCGTAGCCATGTTCGGCAGCATGATCAAGCAATTGTCGCAAGGTAATTCGGGCCATAGTCGATACTCCTCCTAGCTTATGAGCTTGCGTGTGGTGGCAACGATGCTCTCTGGTGTGATGCCGAAATGCCTGTATAGATCGGAGGCAGGGGCGCTGGCTCCAAAGCCCTGCATGCCGATGAATGCACCCTTTTCACCGATCCACCGGTCCCAGCCCAATCTGGCTGCCGCTTCGATGGCGATGCGCGGAGCTGCGGCAAGGACAGACCGGCGATAGGCCAGGGTCTGCATCTCAAACAATTCCCACGAAGGCATTGAAACGACTGCGGCAGGGATTTGGTACTGGCCCCACAGCATGTCGGCGGCGGTGCAGGCAATCTCTACTTCCGAGCCGCTTGCAAGAAGCGTGAGGGCGCGCGGCTCCGCCGGCTCCCGCAGGACATAGGCACCGCGGCTTGACCGGTTTTCCGTGCTGTCGGCCTGGCGGAGCATCGACAGGTTCTGGCGGGAGAGGACGATAACACTGGGACGATCCTTGTGTCGAAGTGCAAGTTCCCAGCACTCGGCCGTTTCGATGATGTCGGCCGGGCGGAAGACATTCAGGCCCGGCGTGGCCCTCAGCATCGCCAGATGTTCGATCGGCTGATGGGTCGGTCCATCCTCACCAAGACCTATCGAGTCGTGCGTCATGACATAAATGACCTGCTGACCCATCAATGCCGAGAGGCGTATAGCGCCGCGCGCATAGTCTGCAAATGCGAGAAACGTACCGCCATAGGGAACAAACCCGCCATGCAGTGCCAAGCCATTCATGGCGGCTGCCATTCCATGTTCGCGAATGCCGTAATGAATATAGCGTCCGGAAAAATCATTCGCCGAAATGTGCTTCATGCCAGGTGTAATCGTCAGATTCGAATGGGTTAGGTCAGCAGAACCGCCTATGGTCAGATCGGTGGCATTATTGATGATGCCCAGAACCATTTCAGACGCTTTGCGGGTGGCAACTTTGGTGGCTTTTTCCAGATGCAGGCGACGAAAAGCCCGCAAATCCTTGAAAACCGTTTCAGGTATTTCTTTCTTCACCGCTTGCCTAAGCTCATCGCCAAAGGGCGACGCCGCTGTTTTCACACACCACTGACGCCGTTCATCTGCGCCCCTGCGTGCGACTTCGCGCCATGCTTCCAGTATGTCTTCAGGCACATGGAAAGGCGCATGCGCCCAGCCCATGGCCTGGCGTGCTGCTGCGATTTCCGCCTCTCCTAAAGGAGCACCATGGGTTTTTTCGGTTCCCTGCAGATTCGGCGCCCCTTTGCCGATCAATGTGCGGCAGGAAATCAGCGATGGCTGCTTGGAAAGCTTCGCCTGAGCAATCGCCTGCGCGATCGCTTCATGATCGTGGCCGTCTATGTCTTGTACGTAAAATCCTGCAGCCCTGAACCGCGCAAGTTGATCCAAAGATGTCGATAATGATGTCGGCCCGTCGATTGAAATGGAGTTGTTGTCCCAAAACACGATCAGCTTTGACAGCTTCAGATGACCGGCGAGATCTATTGCCTCGTGACTTATGCCTTCCTGCAGGCACCCGTCCCCGGCAATTACATAGGTATGGTGATCAACGATATCCTCACCGAAACGTACCGCGAGCATACGCTCGGCCAGCGCCATCCCCACGGCGGTAGCAATACCCTGACCCAGCGGGCCTGTTGTTAGCTCGATACCTTGCGCATGGCCATACTCCGGGTGTCCTGCCGTCTTTGCGCCGAGTTGGCGAAAACGCTGCAATTCCTCTATGGGCATATCCGGATATCCGATGAGATAATGCAAGGCGTATTGCAGCATCGAGCCATGCCCAGCTGACAGGACAAACCGATCACGATCCGGCCATAGCGGATGCAGAGGGTCGAGTTTGATGAAGCGGTTGAACAGAACCGTGGCCACATCGGCCATGCCCATCGGCATGCCAGGATGGCCAGAATTGGCTTTTTGCACACTGTCCATGACCAAAGCGCGTATTGCGTTGGTCATATCCCGTTCACGGACATTGGCAGCTTCACGATTTTCTTGCCTCAAAGTATAGGTACTCATCGGTGTCTCCCTCACGATGCCCGGTTTTTACGTTCGATCAATTGCATGATCAGCGGTGTCAGGATGAGTTGCATGGCCAGATCAAGTTTGTTGCCGGGGACGACAATTGAATTGGCCCTCGACATGAAAGAATTGTTGATCATCGAAAGCAGATAGGGGAAATCGATACCCCGCGGTTTGGCAAAGCGGATAACGAGCATCGATTCATCGGGCGTGGGTATCCACCGCGCAATGAACGGGTTTGAGGTATCGACAATCGGCACCCGCTGGAAATTGATGTCAGTCAGGGTAAACTGTGGAGTAATGTACCGGACATAATCGGGCATGCGCCGCAGGATGACATCCATGACCGCTTCCGTGGAATAACCGCGGGTGGCGCGGTCCCGATGGATCTTCTGGATCCATTCAAGATTGATGACGGGAACGACTCCAATCTTCAGATCCGCATGCCGGGCCAGATTAATGCCTTCGGTTACCGCGCAACCGTGCAGCCCTTCATAAAAAAGCAGATCGCTGGGATCGAAGCCGCGCCATTCGGTAAAGGTTCCTGCCGGTGTGCTATAGAGCTCTGCTTCCGCATCGTCATGGATGTAGGTGCGGGTTTTGCCGGTTCCCTTGCGAGCATATTCTTCGAATGTCTCATCGAGTTTTTGCAGTTCATTGGCATCGGCATTGAAATGCGTGAAGTTTGGATTGCCCTTCATTTCCTCTTCCGCGACCTTGGCCTTCATCGCGTTGCGGTCGTACTTGTGGAAGGCATCGCCTTCGATGAAAGCGGCCTCAATGTTCTCACGGCGGAATATCTGCTCGAAAATCCGCTTGACGGAGGTGGTTCCGGCGCCTGACGATCCGGTAATTGAGATGATGGGATGCTTTGCAGACATGTTTCCTCCTCAGACCCGGAAAAGGCCGCGCTTGCTGAACAGCGGCGCGCGTTCGCCAATATTGCTGGGTTCCGAATGATATCGACTGATGCGAGCCACTTCTCTGGATGAGCCGAAGACAAAGGGGACGCGTTGATGCATGAATTTGGGGACCAGATCGAGAATGCGTGTCGCCGTATCGGTTGCTGATCCACCGGCTTGCTCAACCAGAAAGGCGATGGGATTGGCCTCATAAATCAGCCTGATGCGACCTTCCCCGTAGCCTTTGCGATTGTCGCCGGGATAAAGGAAGACGCCGCTGCGCATGAGAATGCGATAGGTTTCAGCGACCAGCGATGCAATCCAGCGCATGTTGAAATCTCTTTCGCGCGGACCTTCCGTTCCCTTGAGACAATCGTCAATATAGAGCCGCACAGCTTCATTCCAATAACGATAGTTGGCGGCGTTGATCGCAAATTCATGCGACCTGTCGGCAATGACAACACTGTCATAAGCCTGGACAAAAGTACCCAGGCGCGAGGAGAATACGAAGATGTGCGTCCCGCTTCCCAGTGTCAGAACCAGTGCGAGTTGCGGCCCGTAAATGAAGAAACCGGCAGCGAGCTGACGTTCGCCTTTCTGGAAGAACGAAGCGCCAGGCTCGCTGTCGGGCTGGCCAACCACCGGGAGGATGGAAAAGATAGTCCCTATCGAGATATTGGTATCGATATTGGAAGACCCGTCGAGCGGATCAATGGCAAGTGCCAGAGGCGCGTCGGGATCGAGCAGTGCCGGATGGGCCAGCTCTTCCGAACCATAAAGGGCAACCGGCGCCTGCCGCATGGACTCCAAAAACATGTCATCGGCCAGAATATCGAGCGCGCTTTGAGCATCGCCATCGGCATTCTTGCTGCCACTATTGTGTGAAAACGCCTTGCCAAGCACGCCTTGATTGATCGTATTTCTTATTTCCACAGCAGTTATCGACAAACGGCGAACCACTTTAGAAACCGCAATGTGAACGGTGTCGTCTCCACCGGCAAAGGTCGCGAGAAAGGCCTCCAGTGTCGCTGTCATGATATTCCTCCCCGGCCTGATCATCGTGTTGTCAGGCTTGGGCTATCGAAACAGGGAACCCTCGCTAAGTAAAATTTATTATATTTACTATCTCAGTAAAATAAATTAAGTATAGGGATGCGCAACCTGACCTTGAAGCAACTGCGGGCCATCCAGGCAATCAGACGACACGGCACAATTGTCGGTGCCGCGAACGCACTTGGCCTGACGCCTCCTGCGGTCACGATTCAGCTCAAGCTTGTTGAGGAAGAAGCGGCACTTATTTTGTTTGACCGGACCAATGACGGGCTTCGTCCGACGCTGGCCGGTCTAGCCTTTCTTGACGCAGCGCAGATGCTCGAAGAGCGTCTACGACTGCTTGAGGACGAAATCGATGCAATCAAGGGCCTGCGCGTTGGCAGCCTGATACTGGGTGTGGTTTCAACTGCAAAATATTTCGCACCACAGCTGATGGCGATTTTTCGCAAACAGCATCCGGATATCGCCATAAAACTGGCCATCGGAAATCGCGCCGAGACGATTGCTGCCCTTAAAAGCCATGCGGTCGACATGGCCCTGATGGGGCGCCCGCCCAAGGATATTCCGCTTCGCTCAACCGTGTTCGGGGATCATCCGCTCGTTATGATCGCCGCACCGGATCATCCGCTTGCCAAATTTCGCGATATCACCAAGGAGCGTATCGCCCAGGAGCACTTTCTCGTACGTGAACCGGGATCCGGAACACGGATATCTTTGGAAATTTTCTTAAGTGAACTGCCCGGTCGGCTGGATGATCTCGGCACTGAGATGTCATCCAATGAAACAATCAAGCAGGCTGCAATGGCGGGATTGGGTATAGGCTTCATCTCGGCGCACACGATTGCACTCGAACTGGAATTCGGCAAGCTGGCAATCCTTGACGTCATTGGCATGCCCATACGCCGCCAATGGTTTTCAGTTGTAAGAACGGACCGTACATTGTCGCCCGCCATGAAAGCTTTTCAAGACTTTCTGACCCGCAAAGGCGCTCAATTTCTCCCATCGATCGACCGGCTTTATCCTGCTTCGAGTGCTCTTAGACCATCCTTAGAATGACTTTGCAGTCCTAGCTGCCGTAACGGATGGTGGAACGTGTTCAGCAAGGTGTCTGCGTCCTGCGATGGTGCCCCGGCTTATCCTGGTATCAAAGTTTTGCAAGACTCGTTTGGTCTAAAAATAGCAATCCAGGCAAGGTACGTGCAGGGAAGCAGGTCTCATTCGGAAGTTGTCAGGAAACGTTCCTTTGAAAATGCCGATAACAAGCGATTTTCGGGAGTTTTTAATTGTAGCCTGAGGGTCTACAATCCCTATTGAAAGCCTGTAGTGCCGCTTTCAATCAGGTCATTCTGGCGGGCAAACGCCCCAAAAAATTCCGCTCTCGTGCTTGAAGCATCCCCGCCAAATCGAACATCTCAAAAAAAGCGGACAATCCTATTTGATCCGAAACCCGAGCAATTTGACTGCACTTGACAGTACATCGCGGTTTTTCAGCGCTTCTTTCGTGCCAATTCGCCTGCTCATTTGCTCAGTCCAATCGATTGCCGGCATAAGTTGCAATTTTTGAAAGGCACGCAGTATCTTATTATAGTCGCCGAAATCCGCACTATCTGCGTTGGCTCCGTATTGTTCGCGGTGGAAGACCGTTGATCGTGGCAGGCGCGGTTTGATGTCCGTCCTGATTCCTGGGTTCGGATACCCGACAGTCAAACCAAAAACCGGAAAGACCTCCTTTGGAAGCGCCAGCTCCCTTGCAATAGCCTCCGGGTTGTTTCGCAGTGCACCTATATAGCAAGTTCCCAGCCCAAGGGATTCAAAGGCCATGACTGCATTTTGCGCGGCAAGTGTGGCATCGATAATGGCGAGAAGAAAGCTCTCCAAATAGTCCAGTCCTTCGGCCGGGGACCCTTGCGTCTTGGTTATATTTCTTAAGCGAGATAGGTCAGCCAACCAGACCAGAAGCAACGGAGCCTGATCAATTTGCTTTTGATTTCCCGCAACAGCGTTGATCCGCGCTTTGCGGTCGTCGTCTTCAACTGCCAATACGCTCCACGCCTGCAGATTGGACGAGCTCGGCGCGGACTGTGCCGCAGAGATCGCAAGCTCCACCGCTGTCGCCGGAACCGATTGCGGCAGATAAAACCGTATGCTCCGGTGTGCGAGGAGTGTTTCAATGACCGTTGTCACCGAGAGCTGGCCGGCCAAATCCTGTTGCGTCCCATAACGTTGCTGCAACAACGTACTGATCCGGTCAGCATTTGGTGGTTGTGGCGTGTCGGTGCCGTCGTTGGCGAGTGTAGACATCAATCGAATTTCCTGTTTGCGGCCAAGCCGGCTGTTAATGCGCACTGACGCGCCAGCGAAGAAGATGAGCTTCGGCAGCCGCAGCAAGTCTGTTGAGCGTAAAGCCCACCAGACCAAGAATGATTACCCCTACCATGACCAGCGCCATGTCGAAATGCTCCCGGCCCGCAATGATCAAGCCACCGACGCCTCTGCCCACGGCTAGAAAATATTCCGCCCCAACGGTTGCCAGCCAGGAATAGATCAGCCCGAGATGCACCCCAGTCGCAATCGAAGGTAAGGCGGCGGGAAGAAAAATGCGGGTGATGCGTTGCAGCGGTGTGAACCTCAACGCCTGCCCGACTTCGATAAGGTCACGCGGTGTGTTGCGCATACCCTCATAGGTATTGAGCACCACCGGGATGAACGCCGCGAGAGCAACGAAAACGATCTTCGCCTGTTCGCCGAAACCGAACCAGATCGATATAAGAGGAATCCAGGCCAGCAATGATATCTGCTTGAGGCTGTTGAAGGTTGGAGTGACCAACGCGTCCGCTACGCGCGACAACGCCAGCATCGTTGCGAAGGCTATCCCGATTGCCGAGCCAATCAGAAAGCCGGCCACATTGCGAAAGAGGCTGACACCGAGTTCGCCAATGAGATCGTTGTCGATCAACTCACGCTTTGCGGTCAAAAACACGTCTTCCAGAGACGGCAAAAACCGAGAGTCGACCAGACCGGTGCGGCTCGACACTTCCCAGACAACCAACAGCAGCACGGGAATGGTCAGACCGCGCCGGATCTTGACAGCTCGCCTTGTTTGGAAGTTCGCGATAAATGACATCAACTGCCCTCCTCGTGCTTCCAGCGCTGGACAGAGATCTCCGAGATATCGAGAGCCTTGTCCATCACGAAGCCAAGAATACCGATAGCGATCATCGCCACCATGACAACGTCGAGCCAGAACATCTGTCTGCCCCAAACCAACAGATAGCCAAGTCCCTCCGAGGACGCGAGCAACTCGACGCCGACGAGCGCGGTCCAGGAGTGCGTGAGACCATAGCGGATACCGGTAAAAATAGAGGGTGCCGCTCCGGGTAGCACAATGAGACGCAAGGTCTGCCAACGGCCGAAACGCAGGGCATGGCCGACTTCAACCAAATTGGCGGGAACCGAACGGATGCCAGCAGCGGTATTTATTGCCATAGGAACGAGTGCTCCCTTGGCGATGACGATGATCTTCAAGGTTTCGCCAATGCCGAAGATCAGCATGAGCAAGGGAATCCAGCCAAGCGTCGGTATCTGCGCAAAGGCGAGAAACAGCGGCCTGACATAGTCATCGGCCCGTTGTGACAGGCCCATTGCCATGCCGAGTGCCAAACCGGCAACTGCACCGAACAGAAATCCGATCGCCACGCGGCCCAGGCTGACGCCTGCATGATAGAAGATTTCACCGGAGTTGATCATGTCTACTGCGGTAGAGTAGACATAGGCCGGAGACGGCAATATCTGCTCCGGCAGCCAGCCCCTCCCCGAGGCAATCCACCACGCAATAAGCAAACCAACCGGCAGGACTAGCGCGATCGCAAAACGGTGCAGTCCCCATCTTCTTCCAAACGTCTGTGTTTGTGCCTTGTCCACCTGTTGCGCAGAGGCAACTTTGATGGTGATGCTGTTAGATCCGATACTCATGTGATGGTCTGCCAGGTTTGTTTGGTACTAGGAGCCTAGCGGCTTGCCGTTTGCCCCATAGGCCTGCCAGAAATTCTGCAGCCCAAGCTTCTGCAGCGAAGTATTGAGATATTTAGGTTCAAACCAGCCGTCGGTGCTGACCTCGCGACGGATCAAACCGAATTCCTTGGCCTTGACGCCCTGCTCCCGATACTGCGAGACGAGCAGATCATCAATGAGAGGCGAGTTGCGATAGGCCAGTTTGTCGTTCTTGAAATATTCTTCGAGGATCGGGATGGACGTGCCAGATTTGTGCCACAGGTCGAATAGGGCCGCCCGATTTGGCTCGTCGGAGGACCACTGCGCCGCTTTGACAAAGGCGTCAACGATGCGCTGGGTGATTTTCGGGTGCTTTTCGATGAACTCTTCGCGCGCAACGATACCAGCATTGCGGCCATAGCGGGGATCGTCTCCTTTTGTGGTGTAGATCACCTTGGCATTGCCCTTTTCGGCGAGATTGATCAGTGCTGTATCGCCAAATGCCGCATCGATGTCCTGGCTTGTGAGCGCTGCAACTGTCCCTGCGCTATCGAGATTGATGACTTGCAGATCTTTCTCGGTGAGGCCATTGGCCTCTAGGATCTTGATCGCCGCAAGATGTCCATTGGTGCCACGCTGATAGGCGACTTTCTTGCCTTTCAGATCCGCGACCGATTTTATCGCGGCATCCTTGGCGACTGCCAGATACAGGGGCTTGCGTGCACCGCTGGCCAGAAGATATTTGGTCTTCAATCCATTGGCGCGGCCGATCAGGGAGGGTAGATCGCCTTGGTAAGCAAAGTCGAGCTGGTTGTTGGCAAAGGCTTCGTTGACGGCCGGACCGGCGCCCTTGAAGAAGAACCATTCGATCTTGATATTCGGATCGCCGGCGAATTCTTTCTCAAGATACTCGCCCGCTCTCGCTGTTGCTGCGGAAGTGCCTTCCGAATAAGGCCGGCTGTCGAGGCCGATGGCGGCATAACCGACGTTGATCGTCAGTGGTTCCTCGGCAATAGCCGGAAACACAAAGGAAGAAAAGGCGAATGCGGCAATGACCGCTCTTCGGGTGAAGTGGGATAGGTTCATGTCAAATCTCCGTCGATGAATAGAGGGGCCGGCTGGCAGGTTTTGGGCGTAAGGCGGCATGGATCAGGTTTGCCTTGGGAGCCGGCTGTTCTTTTGCAGCAGGCTGTTTGATCGGGAACTTCGGCTTGTCGTCACTCGTCGTGCTGTTGAGAATATCGAGTACGTGATTGCGAATACTGGCGAGCTGCGCGGAGGTTCGCTCGCGCGGATGCGGCAAATCCACAGTGACGGTTTCCCTGATCCGGCCCGGGCTCGGCGACATGATCACCACGCGGTCACCAAGATAGACAGCCTCATCGACATCGTGCGTGACGAGCACCATTGTAATCTGCTCCTGGGCCCAGATATCCTGCAACTCCCCCTGAAGGCGAGCCTTGGTGATGGCATCCAAAGCGCCGAAAGGTTCGTCGAGGAAGAGGACATCAGGGCGATTGACCAGACCGCGCGCAATTCCGGCGCGTTGTGCCATGCCGCCTGATAGTTGGTGCGGGTAGGCTTTCTCAAAGCCGGTCAGGCCCACCAACGCGATCTGTTTTGCAACGAGTTCGCGTTTTTCCGCCTTCGAGAAGTTTGCGTTTTCGAGGCCAAGCGCAACGTTGTGCTCGACTGTCAACCATGGAAACAAGCGCGGCTCCTGAAACACGATACCGCGATCAAGGCTGGGACCGATGACTCGTGCCCCATCGTGTTCGATAGTGCCGTCGTGTTGCACATCGAGACCCGCGCCAAGGCGCAGCAGTGTCGACTTGCCGCAACCGCTGGCTCCGACAATGGTGACAAATTCGCCTGCCGCAATATCGAGGCTCACATTATCAAGTGCCGTGATCGTATTTCCATTGACCTGGAAACGCCGGCTGACATTGTTGATTTTCACGCGCGCAACGCTCGACATAATTGCTCCTTTGTTGGTTTATTCGGCCGCAACAGCTGATTGAGCCGGATGGTGCGGCTCACGCAAACCTAGATGGCTGCGTAATGTGCGCCCCTCATATTCGGTGCGAAAAAGTCCGCGGCGTCGGAGTTCCGGCACAATATGCTCGACAAAATCTGTAAGCCCGACAGGCAGATGCGGCGGCATGATGTTAAAGCCATCGGCAGCACCGGTTGTGAACCAGTCTTCCATCTGATCGACGATTTGGGTCGGGGTACCCACGATCTGCCAATGGCCTCGCGCACCGGCGACACGCAGGTAAAGCTGGCGGATCGTCAGATTCTCGCGGCGGGCCAGATCGACCATCAGTTTCTGGCGGCTCTTGCTGCCATTGGTTTCGGTGACGTCAGGCAGAGGTCCGTCCAGAGGATATTTCGACAGGTCGACATCGCCGCCTATGCCATTGAGCAGGGACAGTCCGACGGACGGATGAATGAGCTCCTGAATCTGCTCAAATTTTTCCTGGGCCTCCGACAGGGTCTTGCCAATAACGGGGAAAATGCCGGGCATTATCTTCAGATCCTCCGGCGAACGCCCAAAGCGGGCAAGCCTGCCCTTCACGTCGCGGTAGAATGCACGGGCGTCCTCGATATTCTGGTGCGCTGTAAAAATGACTTCGGCGGTTCGCGCTGCGAGATCCTTGCCCGGCTCCGATGAGCCGGCTTGTACGATCACCGGATGACCTTGGGGTGATCGCGATACGTTGAGCGGACCTTTCACCTTGAAATGCTTGCCGCGATGATTGAGAAGATGCTGTTTGGACGGATCATAGTAGATGCCGCTGGGCTTATCGCGCAGGAACGCATCGTCTTCCCAGGTGTCCCATAGTCCGCGAACGACATCGGCGAATTCTTCGGCACGTTCGTAACGCTCCGCATGGGCAACGTGATGATCACGGTTGAAATTATGCGCCTCGTCTTCACTGGCTGACGTCACCAGGTTCCAGCCGGCGCGCCCTCCGCTTATATGATCGAGCGAAGCGAACTTGCGAGCGATATGATAGGGTTCGTTGTAGGTCGTCGACGCCGTAGCGACAAAGCCCACGCGCTCGGTCAGGGCAGAAAGGGCCGAAAGAAGCGTCAGCGGTTCAAACTGCGCCACGTAACGGATAGCAGTGCGACTAAGCGCTTCGGTATCGGTGCCACGCGTACCAACGCCATCGGCCATGAAGATCAGATCGAATTTCGCTGCTTCGGCAATGCGCGCCAGCTCAGCGTAATGAGCAAAATTCGATCCTGCGTCTGCTTGAGCCTGCGGATGGCGCCATGCCGCAATATGATGCCCCGTGGGGTACAGAAATGCGCCTAGTTTCAACTGGCCGATGCGCTTGCTCATAATCAGGTTCCCGAGTGCTATTTCGGAAAGCCTAAGCGCCAAATTTTAATCTCGACAGGAATGGTATTCTTTAAATTCCATCGATTCAGGTTTTCTTGTTTAAGCCGGGCCGCGCCTACATAGGAACTTGAACTGTGCGGCGGGGATCTCATGTGCCGGTCTTCAAGATTCCGCCCGACATTCCGCTCATCAAGGAACTCTAACAGCCGGAATGGTGAACCATTCGCCCCGATCCCGTTGGCGAGCGTGATAGCATAACCACGTACATTATTGCGAGCACCGGCAAATGTTCCTCATGGCATTCCATAGGAGCCATCTGGCAAAGGCCATGCACGACGTGAAAGCGGCGTAGCTGCTGGGATCACCCTTATACGATGGGCTTTGAGCTCTCATCCAATTTGAACGATCGCTTTGCCGATCGGCGATCACTCGGTGGCCGACGCAGTCAGGCCACCGAGTTTTCGATCGGTGATGCGAGATAGATTGAGCAAACCTAGTAATTTCCTAGGAAATGCATCTTTCGGATCAAATCGGATGCCCTCTCTCCAATAACCACGCACGGCGCCATCGTGTTGCCGGTGGTAATCCGCGGCATGATCGAGGAGTCCGCGATGCGAAGGCTTTCGATGCCGTAGACCTTGAGCTCGTTGTCGACCACCGACATGGCGTCGCGTCCCATCTTGGCGGTGCAGGATTGATGCCAATAGGTGACGGCCGAGCGACGGATAAAATCGATCATGCCTGATCTGTTTCGCTGACCGGGAGCGGTTTCGCCTGTCACCAAAGGTCTGAAGCCATCGCTGTTTCCGAGTTGGCGGCACAACTCGACTGCGGCCAACGCTGCTACCATGTCTTCCGGCTCACTGAGTGAGTTCGGTTCGATCAGGACGGGATCGTTTATGTCGGGGCCAGAGAGCCTCAAACGGCCGCGGCTTTTCGGCTGTGCGAGACCATTGAACATCGTCCAGCCGTGCTCCGGTGTTTCAAGACCGGCCTCAAGAGGCGACGGAACGGCGAACTCCAACTGGCACTGGAGGATATCAGGCTGGGACAGACCTGCGTCACTCTTCCAGTAGAGATTTGCCTCGCAACCGCTCCCGCCGATGGCTTCCGGTTTTCGGTAGGCCCAGGTGCAGCCGAAGGCGAGATGATCCTGATGATTGCGGCCAACCCCCGGCAGGTGTTGCACGATTGGAATGCCGTGGGAATGCAGTTCGTCTTCCGGGCCGATACCGGACTGCATAAGAACTTTCGGCGTGTTGATCGCTCCAAGCGACAATACCGTTTCGCAATGCGCCATGAACTGGCGTCGCCGACCATCGATCAGAGCTTCAACTCCTCTCACCCGCTTACCATCGAAGATGAGACGCGTAACCAGTGCCTCCGTTATCACCGTCAAATTTGAACGCGACAGCAGCGGACGAACGTATGATTCAAACACCGATTCCCGCTTGCCCTCCTTGATACGCAGTTCAGCAATCGATGCGCCGCCAGCGGCCTCCATCATTTCGCCGTTTGTTGAACCGAAGACCGGAATGCCGATCGCTGACGCAGCGCTCAAAAGCGCTTGCGCCACTGGCTGCGGCGACGCAGGCTGCGATACATGGGCGGGCCCGCCGGTTCCGCGACGAGATGGGTCCGGCACGCCTTGCCAATTTTCTATCCGGCGATAGTAGCCAAGGATCGATTGATAACCCCAGGCGTCATCCCGGGCCTCGGCCGCAAAGTGGTTCCAGTCTTCCTTGTGTCCCCTGGCCCATACCATGACGTTGATACTCGAACCGCCGCCAAGCCCTTTGCCCATGCTCAGAGGGAGTCGGCGGCCATCCAGGCCAGCCGCTGGCTGTCCGACAAAGCCCCAGTCCCGGTTTGATCCAAGATTGAGTGGCCATTGCGCAGGGTTCGATACGGTCTCGGATTCATTATCTCCGCCCGCTTCAATCAGCAGAACGGTCGCGTCTCCATCCTCCGCCAGCCGCGCTGCGACAACCGAGCCGCTAGAGCCGGCGCCGCAGACGATGAAGTCGTAGACGTCACCGACCGCGCCATGTGGGTGAAACGTGGTATCGGGTGCATTTTTGTCATGGGTATGCCGTTTCACGTGAGATCCTCCGTGAATTGATTCAGGTAAATTTGGTGGAGTCCTGGACGCTAAGACAAGGAAATGTTTACGGATCTCGGTCAGAGATCCGACGTCCTACCGTTATTTCGCATCGGGCCTGCCGTTCTGTTTAACGGGGTTGTCTCGACGCCATCGGGAGGGTCTCGACCGTCCCGAGGGCGCGAAGTCGATCACTGCTTTTTCGCCGAGGCAGCCTTGGCCGCCTGGTCAATGGTCTCGGCGATGACCGCAGGCTGCGTCATGAACAGGGCGTGGCTTGCCGATACCTTGGTGATCTTGGCATTGATGCGCTCAGCCATGTGGATCAGCATCGCCTGATCGAAGGCCTTGTCTTCAGTAGCAATGACGGCCCAGCTGGGCTTGGTACGCCAAGCGGCATTTTCGAGCTTGGTGCCGAACGCCGACATGTTGATCGGAACCTGCGCGTCTCTCATGAAGGCGACATCGGCGTCGCTAACGTCATGTGCGAACCCCGCTTTGAACTTTTCTGGGCTGACATAGCCAAAACCATCCTTTGTAGTCTCGATGACGAATTCAGAAGCGGGCGCAAATCCTTCGTATTGCTGAGCCGTCGTCTCGCCGGCATCGGGGGAGAGAGCGGAGACGTAGACGAGGCCCGCAACCTTCTCACCAATGCCAGTTTCCGTGATGACCGTGCCTCCCCAAGAATGACCAACGAGAATGACCGGACCATCTTGTCGCTCGAGCGCCCGCTTGGTTGCAGCGACATCGTCTGCAAGGGACGTCAACGGGTTCTGCACGATGGTGACGCGATAGCCGCGTTTGGTCAGGTTGTCGTAAACACCCTTCCAGCCGGAACCGTCCGCAAACGCGCCGTGAACCAGAACGACGTTTCTTACGGATTGATCTTTTGGAATGATGTCGGAAGCATTCGCTGGCGGTATCGCAACCGACAGTGAAGCTGCCGTTGCGATTGCCGAAATGGTGGTGATGGACTTGCGTGTCATGGCTTTCTCCTCTTGGTAATTACGATAACTCTTATCGCGATATCTATTAGATTTCACATCTTGATCTGCACGTCAACATAATTCTTATCGCAATATTGGTTTTCGTGATAAGTTCGATTATATGGACGTCTTCAGGAGTTCAAAATGACCAAACGCCATAACGATCCCCCGCCTCTGCGCGACCAACTTTGCTATGCGATCTACACCGCCGGCATCGCCGTTCAGCGCGCTTACAAGCCGCTTCTCGACGAGCTTGGGCTGACATATCCGCAGTATCTCGTCCTGAACGTTCTCTGGGCGGAAGACGAACAAACCGTGGTTTCTATCGCCGATAGACTAGCTCTTGAGTCCAGCACGTTGACACCGCTTCTGAAACGCCTGGAAGCCGCCGGGCTCGTGCGTCGGACGCGCAACGCTAGCAACGAGCGTCAGGTTCTGGTGGCGCTGACAGATCAGGGTCGTGCCTTGCAGCATAAGGCAGGCTGCCTCAGCGATACCTTGCTTGCAGCCTCGACGCAGACACCACCGGAACTCGCTGCGTTGAACCGCGACGTGCGGCATTTGCGTGACGCGATCTACTCCCAGATCGGCGGGTGGGACGCACCCGCCTGACCTGAAATAGCGTGAGGTGGCCAAATGCTCAAGCGGTCGGCACGGTCCCGCCGTCAATCACGTGCTCGGTTCCGGTAATCGACGCTGCTCGATCCGATGCAAGGAATGCAATCAGATCGGCGACCTCTTCCGGCGCGGCTGGTCGTCCGAGCGGTATGCCACCGAGCGAGTTCATGATGACCTGCACCGCGTCGTCGTAGCTGATACCGGCTTGCTCGGCTATGCGCAGAGCCAGGCCATTGGATCCCGGGCTTGCGATCCAGCCGGGAGAAACCCGCACCACCCGTACACCCTTCGGAGAAACTTCCTTGGAAAGGCTTTTGCTGTAGGTGTTGAGTGCCCCCTTGGCCGAAGCATAGGCGGTCGTCGCCTCGGGTAGCGGAAGGCTTCTCTGGATCGAGGTGACGTGGATGACGACACCGCTTCCCTGAGCGATCATCCCGGGAATGAGAGCGCGATCCAGTCTGACTGCCGGGAAGAAGTTGAGGTTGAACTCTTGATCCCATTCGACGTCGGTGAGCACGGCAAAGCCGCCTGACGGGGCCGAAGAGCCGCCCAGCACGTTCACGAGGATGTCGAGGCCGCCGAGTTCTCGCTGCACCGCGTCGACGACGGCTTTAACCCCCGACTTGGTGGTCAGATCGGCTTCGACAAACGCCGCTCCGGAGAAGTCAGCGGGCTTCTTGCGAGCTGTGGTCAGTACGTTGGCGCCGAGCTCCTTGAATAGCGCCACGGTTGCAGCGCCGGCGCCCGAGGTCCCGCCGGTGATCAGGGCACGACGGCCCTGCAAGGTTAGAAACTGTGTCATACGGTGATCTCCAGTTCGGTGACCTTGTCGTTCGCGAGGACGAAGAAGAAGCGCAGATCGATTGGGCTGCCCGGGAAGTCGCCGACGGCATGGGCCGTCACCTGGATTTTCCCGTTTTCGGTGGCAATGAAAAACGGTTCCACCGTATAGCTGTATTGCTGAGCTTCATCAGCCATCCATGCGCGGATGGCATCCCGGCCTCGATACGTGAGGCCTTTATCTTTCACGATGCCGTTCTCGGTGAATGTAGAAGCGATCACATGCGGGCTGCCTGTCCGGTCGGCCTCGAAATATGCTTCGATGGCCTTGGGAAGTTTGATTGTCATTGGTTCCTCCAATTTTAACTCCAGCCTCTGCCAGCTGAGGGCGCCGCCCCCCTAGGAGGTCGATAGGTGTAATCTAGGATGAGCTGGTTGACACGATAACTGGGACAAAGCAGGATGAGGAATTTCGAAAAGAGGGACAATGGCGCGATCTGTTCTTACCGACCTGGATGCCGTTCTCAGCATCGCGCGCCTCGGCTCGTTCAGGGCTGCCGCGCTCGAGCTCGGCATGTCCACCACAGCATTAAGCAATGCCGTTGCGAAGCTTGAGCAGCGTCTCGGCGTTCGCCTGTTCAACCGTACAACGCGTAGCGTCTCGCTCACCGACGCGGGGAAAACCTTTGCCGAGCGGGTTGGACCGGCAATGATTGAGATCCACGATGCTATGCTCACGGTCCAATCGCTCCAGGAAACTCCGACGGGCACATTGCGCATTAATGCCTTCGCGACAGCAGCACGCGAGGTGATGGAACCGCTCATATTGTCGTTCATGCAGCGCTACCCTAAGGTGCATATCGATCTGGTCACGGAGGGACGGATCGTTGACATTGTTGCGGCGGGGTTCGACCTGGGCTTGAGGCCGGCCGATCTGGTGCCGACCGACATGATCGCTGTGCCACTCGGTACCAAGCGCAGTAATGCCGTTGTCGCATCACCAGACTTCCTGCGCACTCATGGCAGTCCAACGGTGCCAGCCGACCTATATCGGTTTCAGTGCATACGCGCGCGCTTGCCCAACAACGCCTTGTTTCGGTGGAAATTTGAAAAGGATGGGAACGCTGTCCAGATCGATGTGCAAGGCTCAATAACTCTCGACGAGTCAAGCCTTGTCAGGATAGCGGCGCAAAATGGAGTGGGCCTGGGATACGTTATGGAGGCAGATGTGCGCGATGACATTGCGGCCGGGCGACTAGTGCGCGTTCTCGAGGACTGGACTCCCCCACTGGCGCCATTAGCCCTATACTATCCGGGCAGGAAGAATCCGCCGGCTGCGTTCAGCGCATTCATTCAAGCTGCCCGCGATTTTGCGAAGGGGTAATCGACCGGTGCTTAAATCAATGTCTTCTCGACATCGAAAATACGCACCCAACATACTTTCACGTCATCCGTCTTGCTGGGAAGAACAGCCCGGAAAATGACTGTTATCCGGACAGGGACGACGATCAAACCAGAAACACCGCTCATGTTTGGCTTTACCTGATCGGGTATACTCGCACTCCTCGACGGCGACCGCGTGCCCAACCCCTATGAGGTAGACTACTCGCTTGTCATCCGCCAATCGACGGCGCCGCCAGCCCTTTTGCCTTGAAGAAAATTGAACCAATAGATCCTGATTCAAGATTAGGCTTTTGTTCAATTACCGAACGTACCGGAAACCCTTCCTTTGAAAATGCCGATAATAGGCGACTTTCCGGCGAATCCGATTGGTTCTTTAAATTCTACAATCACTCTTTTGAGCATATCTGGATTGGTGACTCCATTGACCACCGCGGCGGAATCGGACTCATGGCTGTCCACTTGGGAGTTTTTCTCCCATCCTCGTGACGCATTTACCGTCTGCACCGATATAGTTAGCGGATATCCGCCGGTCATTTTGCCGTTCAGCTCAGGCCGTACCAGGTACCTCGACCAGCGCCATGCAGGGTCAGGCTTCCTTGCTCGGTCAACGCCCGCAGATGATCCTTCACCGTATTCCGGCTTGCGCCCGTGGCATTGGCCGCCTCCAACACGGTCACACGACCACGCTCACGTGCAAGTTCGAGGATCGCAACGGAAAGCTCCGGCAAGTCGCCCAGCAGGATGCGTTCGCGCTCGATCTTGCGCTCCAGCCGTTGTTTCTGTTTCTGCAGGCTTCTCAGGAAGAACTCAACCCAGGGGTTCCAATCCTGCTGATCGGTGCGGATCGTCCCTTGCGTACGGCGCAGTGCCAGGTAGTAGACCTCCTTGTTCTGCTCGATGACGCTTTCGAGAGAGCTGTAGGGCACATAAGCATAGCCCGCCCGCAGGAGCAGCAACGTGGTCAGGGCCCGTGAAAGGCGACCATTGCCATCCTGAAATGGGTGGATTTCCAGAAAAACAACGATGAAAACCGCGATGACGAGAAGAGGATGAAAAATACCGTCCTTCTCCTGAGCCTGATGCCAGGCTACGAGATCGGCCATTCGGCCGGGTGTTTCGAAGGTTTCAAAAACGATGCCCAGGCTCCGACCGTCTTCATCGAAAGCCTCCACATTGTTGGAGAGTGCCTTCCAGCTGCCCCGATGACGCTCATCCTTGGTCGAGTGAGCCAGAAGGTCTCGATGGAGCTGGCGGATGTGATTTTCATCAAGCGGGATTGTGTCGAAGGCCGAAAAGATGGTCTCCATCACCTCCGCATAGCCTGCAACCTCCTGCTCATCGCGGCTTGTAAATGAACTAATGCGCAGGTTCGAAAGGAGTCTTTCGACTTCCCGGTCGGTCAGTCTTGCGCCTTCGATACGGGTTGACGAACCGATGCTCTCGATCGTGGCGACCCGCCGCAAACTGGAGAGACGGTCAGGAGCGATGCGACCCAAGGCACGCCACGCTCCCTTGAATTCGTCAATCTGGGCGATCAGCGAGAGAACCTCGGGGGTGATCCGCAATTTCGAGAGATCGTGCGCTGGCATCCAATAACCCATCCGTTTCCATCCAAAAACAGATATGGCACGGCAGCATCCATTAATCCATCCATTCCCATCCAATAAAGGCATTTTTGCAATTCTGATCAGAAAGAGTGGCAGTATCACTCGCGCAGCGTTGGCGGCCCGCACAATGCCCAGTTTTCGGGGATCATTCCTGCTATAAGAATGACATAGGCGGCCGATCTGTTTGAGAGGTCCTTGTCTCAGCGGTCACCGCTTTTCTGGACCGATGCCTGACATGGCATGTCGTCGGACATCCGGCCGCGCCTTCCCGCCGATTTCGTGATTGACACCTTTGGGTGCTTTCCCGAACAAGATTTTTCATCGTTCATGACTAATCGACGCAAGACAATACACTCCATCTATGGAGGATTACCCCTGTCATGAGCCCTGCTTTCTTCAAGGCTATGGGAAAAGGCGGCGGCCCAGACTGGCTGTTGCACTCTCCCTTGCTTTATGAGTTCGATCTCAATCACTGGAGACTTTGGTTTGACAAGTTCGGACTTTCCATGCCTGCGGATGCAAGGAGCCTGCGGTTAAGCGACTCCCATGCGCTGCGCCGAATGGCGCTCGACGGGCATGGCGCGGCCCTTTTCTTTTCCTCACTCATTGCGGACGATCTCAATTGTGGGCGATCGGTCCAGCCATTTCCGGCTTCCATCCATGTCGGCTATGATTACTACTTGAATTACTCAAGCGCGGTGGATCTTCCACGCAAGGCCAAAGTCTTCCGCAGGTTTGTGGCGAGGGAGTGCACTACCTAAAGCTTGACGCCGATATTTGGTTTAAGATCGTGAGATTCTAACCCTTTCCGTTCCTGAGCTAATGGATACGGTCTGGTGGAAAATATCGGTAGAAGGCGGTCCGTCCTATCTGAAGCTGGTCAATGATGTCACCAATGAACGGATAATTTTCAGCGTCTTTGAGCATCGCCTCGGCATTTTTGATTTTCTTGTCATCCTGTGCACGCGGTCAACCGCCCCTGAGACTGCGTTTGTTGCTGCGGCGAGTCCAGCCCTGGTATTTTCGACAATGAGTTCCCGCTGGAAATCGTCAAAAGCTGCTGTCATGTGAACGCATCGTGACTGCTTTCTCTCACTCAATTATGCGCACCGATGATGATATAGCTCAGCAGAAGTGAAATTTTTGCGACAGAACCGTTATGGGTCGAGCGTTGTTTTCTTTGTATGACTTAATTGTCGACGTTCGAATTTTTACAGCGATACGTAAACTTCCATTCGCCTTCTGGTATCCCCGGATTCCGATCATCTTTTTCGTTATGATAACATGCTCCCCACTTGATTTCAGAGCGATCGCCAATGTTCAAAATCTGCAATATGGAATTCGCTTCGACTACCGTCGCTGGATACAGTCGGTCACTATTATTTTGAGCGACACTCGAACAGTTAACAGCTGAATCGATTGTCTTCTCGAAGCAGAGCTCTAAAACCAAGTCGCGGTTACAGTTGTTTACAAAAAGCCAATCACTTTCTGTTTCAGTTTTAAGTATGCATCCGTTTGCATCTGCCGCAAAATTTTGATTGATCTGACTGAATGACATCAGGAAGGCTGCAATTGTAAGGTTCCCGTATTTCGCCTTAAGGCTCATGTCTTCACACACCTCCAACAATCTTCTGCAAGGTTCGCTCGCAGCCTACGATAGCCATCTTAGCTTGGCTATACATCAACTAGCTTACCGAAAGTCCGTACGAACAGTATCCTGAACACGCATTTCTACTTCTACCGAGACAACGTCCGGCAGATCGTCGCTGCTGACCAGATAAGCTTCCTTAAGACCCAGCTGTTGGGGTTCGCCACGTTCTACAGACTACTGCCGCGTACAAACAGGGAAGTTGTCAGCAACCCTTCCTTTGAAAATGCCGATAATAGACGATTTTCCACCAAATCCGATTGGTGCCCTGAGATCTACAATCCCGCTTTAGAGCATATCGGGAGTGATTTCCAATGAGAGCCTTGACAGGAATCGAACCCAGCACCGGCAAACCGAAGAACCTAACACGCCGATTCTACCGCAAAAACACTCTCTCTGATCGTCATAGCTATCGGTCGTTCAAAGAACCGCAGACGTGGAGAGCTTCCCATGAGGCTGCTTCAACGGATCGGCTTTCGTTTGGATCGAGCTATTCACGCTGCTTATTGTGAGTCCTTCGACGGCCAACTGTTCAACTTTTTACCCTTATTTATCCCAGGTCCGAAGACCGGCGATGCTAGTCCTTTTTCCAGAGGCGCTGATGTGGATCGGCACCCAATTTGGAAAAAGGAAAGCATCATGAAAAAGCATCTGCTCGCCACTGTCGCACTTCTCATGGCCATCTCTCCCGTTGCGGCTGAAGCCCGCTGCGTACCGAACACCCCAGTCATAGCCGCGAAAGCCGTTCCCGTTATTCAGTACAAAAACACGACGATCGATGGCGTAAAAATCTTTTATCGTGAAGCCGGCCCCAAGGACGCACCGGTGCTACTGCTTCTGCACGGATTCCCGACCTCGTCCCATATGTTCCGCAACCTCATTCCACTGCTTGCAGACCGTTACCGCGTGATCGCGCCTGACTATCCCGGCTATGGCCAGAGTGACGCACCCGACCACACCCAGTTTTCCTACACGTTCGAGAACCTGACCAACATCGTAGAAAAACTGACCGAAAAGGTCGGCGCCGATCGCTACAGCATGTATGTGATGGATTACGGCGCACCGATCGGATACCGGCTCGCGCTCAAACATCCCGAGCGGGTTGAAACCCTGATCGTGCAGAATGGCAACGCCTATACCGAAGGCCTCGCCGCGTTCTGGGATCCGATTAAGGCCTATTGGGCCGAGAAAACGCCGGAACGCCGGGAAGCGCTCGCCGGTCTGGTCACGCTCGAAACCACGAAATTCCAGTATACCGACGGAATGGGCGATGTCTCACATATCAGCCCCGACAACTGGGTCGTCGATCAGGCCTTGCTCGATCGGCCGGGCAACAAGGACATCCAGCTCGATCTCCTGGGCGACTACGGCAGCAATGTACCGCTTTACCCGCGATTCCAGGCCTTCTTCCGCGACAACCAACCGCCAACGCTGATCGTCTGGGGCAAGAGCGACAAGATCTTTCCAGAACCTGGCGCGCACCCCTATCTTCGCGATCTCCCGAATGCCGAGATGCACATTCTCGACAGCGGCCATTTCGCCCTCGAAGACAAGCTCCATGTGATGGCGCCGCTCATCCGGGATTTCCTCGACCGCAAGGTTTGCAACTGATCGATAGCCAAACCGTTCTGCGGGGCCAGCGGCCCCGCAACTCCCCCAATCAAAGGAAAAGATCATGACCAATCCTGTTTCGGGCACCCAGACAGCTGGTGCCCCGTTCCTCTCGATCGTCCTCGTGCACGGCGCGTTTGTCGATGGCTCCGGATGGCAACAGGTCCATGGCGAACTTGTCGACCGCGGCTTTGAAGTTCTCGTCGCTCAACACCCGACGACCTCGCTTGAAGGCGACGTTGCCGTGACCGAGAGCCTTATTGCCGCGGCTCGCCACCCGGTTCTCCTGGTGGGCCACAGCTACGGTGGAGCCGTCATCACCGAGGCTGGCGTCAACCCAAAAGTCCAGGCTTTGGCCTACATCGCGGCTTTTGTGCCGGATGCCGGCGAATCCGTCGCGGCCCTGAACGAAGCTCCTGAAGAGCCCGGCGAAACGAAGGCACCGTTGCTGCCGCCGCAGGACGGCTACCTCGTTGTCGACCCGGCCCGCTTTCCGGAAGCATTTGCCGCCGATGTCGACCTTGCGACCACACGCTTCATGGCGGCGGCGCAACTGCCCTGGGGCCTTGCAGCGGTCATAGCACCCCTCACCCATGCAGCCTGGAAGACCAAACCCAGCTCCTATCTCGTGGCGTCCGCCGACAGGATGGTGCCGCCCAGCGCGCAGCGCCGGATGGCCAAACGTGCGAGTGCTGCGATCACCGAGATCGACAGCAGTCACGCCGCGATGCTGTCGCACCCGCAGGACGTCGCGGCATTCATCGCAGCCGCCGCCTCGGCCGCAACGCCGACCGAAGGTGCCGGACAATGACCCGGCCCGTCACCCATCACCGAACCACCAGCGTTGAAGGCGTGGAAATTTTCTACCGCGAGGCTGGAGAGAAAGGCGCCCCTGTCGTGGTGTTGCTGCACGGTTTTCCAAGCTCTTCGCACATGTACCGCAACCTCATCCCAGCGCTTTCCGACCACTATCATGTGATCGCGCCCGACCTTCCGGGGTTCGGTCTGTCGGCAATGCCGTCTTCCAGCGAATTCGAATACAGCTTTGCCACTTTCTCGGATGTCATCGCCGGTCTCCTCGAACAGCTGGGCGCCGAACGCTACGCGCTCTATGTCATGGATTATGGCGCGCCAACCGGGTTTCGTCTGGCGGTCGCGCATCCGGATCGAGTGACCGCCCTGATCGTCCAGAACGGCAATGCCTATGAAGACGGCATGGGGGATTTCTGGGGGTCGACGCGGGCCTATTGGGCCGACAACGGCCCGGTAAACCGCGACGCGCTGCGGCCTTTTCTATCGCTTGACGGGACACGTTTCCAATATCTCGCCGGCACGAAAGATGAGACGCGGATCGATCCGGCAGCATGGTTATACGATCAGCTCTTCCTCGACCGCCCGGGCAGCACGGACATCCAGCTGGGCATCATGTACGACTATAGGACCAATGTCGCGCTCTACCCCGACTTCCACGCCTATTTCCGCGCGCATAGGCCGCCGGCCCTGATCCTGTGGGGCGAAAATGATCCCATCTTCCTGCCGGAAGGCGCACGCGCCTTCCTCCGGGACCTGCCCAAAGCCGAGCTTTATTTTTTCGATACCGGACATTTCGCCCTTGAGGACAAGGCGGACGAAATGATCCCGGTCATGCGCGACTTCCTCGCCCGAAACCTGACCCGCTAACTGAAACCCAAAAGAGGATAATGACCATGTACAACAGCAAATCCAAGCCGAGCGTCCTTCCGACCGGCGGCGGCGCAGCCCTCATCGATCCCTCCGACGCGCTGATCCTGCTTCTCGATCATCAGTCGGGATTGTTCCAGACGGTCAAGGACATATCCGTGTCTGATCTGCGCCGGAATGTGGAGATGATCGCCAGGCTCACCACTCTCCTGAACATCCCGGTGATCACCACCGCTTCGGAACCTGCCGGCACCAATGGTCCGCTGATGCCCGAAATCCATGAATTGGCTCCGCACGCCGTCTATGTGCCACGCAAGGGGGAAGTAAACGCGTGGGACAATGACGATTTCGTCGCAACAGTTCGGGCAACCGGCCGCAAAACTCTCATCATGGCAGGCGTCTGGACCAGTGTCTGCGTGATGTTTCCGGCACTCGACGCCCGCGCTGCCGGCTACGACGTCTATGCGGTGCTCGATGCCTCGGGGGATCCGAGCGAAATGGCCTCGCGGATTTCACTCGCCCGCTTCGTGCAGGGCGGCGTCAAGCCGACATCGACCAATGCATTGCTGTCTGAACTTCACCGCACCTGGGCGCGTCCCGAGGCTGCCGAGCTTGGCAAGCTCTACGGACTTGCCGCACCAAACTATGCCGCCGTGGCTGAGAGCTATGCCCGCGCGCAGCAGGCCGCTAGAGAGGCAATCTAGTACCTTGTGCATCCAACGCCCTGCGAACTGACCACACTTTAGGGAGATACGATATGAGTTACGGTTTTATGGATATCGCGATCACGCCTTCAGTTCGCAGGGCGCAAGCGGAAATGGGAGCGGATCATTTCTGGTCCGACTTCAAGGGACACCGCGAATTCGACCGGTTCACGGCACAGGAGACCGCGTTCATCGCAAAGCGCGACAGCTTCTACATGGCCTCCGTTTCGGAAACCGGCTGGCCTTACGTTCAGCATCGCGGCGGGCCTGCCGGCTTTCTCAAGGTCCTCGACGATCGCACTCTCGCCTTCGTCGATTACCGCGGCAATCGTCAATATATCACCACCGGCAATCTGGCAGAGAACGATCGGACATGCCTGTTTCTGATCGACTACCCCGCGCGCGCCCGCCTGAAGATCTATGCCCGTGCCGAGAAGCTGGCCCTTGACGCCGATCCGGTACTTACCGAGGCCATCACCGATAGTGCTTATGGAGCCAAGGCTGAACGTATTTTCAGGTTGAAGCTCGAGGCGTTCGACTGGAACTGTCCGCAGCATATCGTGCCGCGTTACACCGAAGCCGAGTTTTTGGCAGCCTCGCGACATCTTCTGGACAAGGTCGCTCAGCTTGAGCAGGAAAATGCGTCACTGCGGGAGCGCCTCGATTTGCGACGAAAAGATTGAGCACGAACCCAGGATGAATGCAGCAAGGTCAACCAAAGTCCGTGGCATCGATGGCAAGCTGGGTCCGTTTGGTAGCGGCACCTGCACCCATTGCGCGGGCGCAATCCAATGACGTCTGGAAATAGCGCATCGCCTTGTCGGTCCGCCTGTTTCCGGCTGCAATCATTCCCGCAACGCGCCAAAGATCCGGATGCCACCAACGCTCTTCTCGTATGCCAGTTTCTGCAAGCACGGCGCGCAGACTATCCTCAGCAAGCTGCAGTTCGCTTGCGGCAAGATATGCCTCCGCCAACAGGCTCCGGTAGAAGGGCACGCGAGCACGCCAGTTCCCCCGAAGCAATCCGCTGATACTGTCTTGCATCAGGGTAAAACCTGCCTGCTCACCTCGAGAGGACTGGATAGCACCCGCAAAAAACTTGGCTGTCCCCTCGTAAATGCCGACGCTTTCTCGCCGGCTGACGTCGGCCAGTTGATGCTGAAGCCGCGAAGCAGTTTCGAGATCACCCTCCACGAAAGCGATCGGAAGGGCCGCAAGCGAGATCGCATTGCCCAAGGAGATCATGTGATCGAGATCGGCGGCACGATCGATCGCCTGACCGGCCAGCCGGGAGGCACGATCAGAATCACCCTGCAGCCAAGACAGAAATGCCTGAGAGAAACGAATACCGGCAGGCAAATCGACCTGGAACCTGGACAAGCCATGCCCCTCCTCCAGGTGCCCCCAATCATCCATCAGCGCCTCCAGGTGGGTCGATGCCGAATTGAACTCGCCTGCATAGATCTTGATATGCGCTAATAATCGTTTGCCGTCGGGCGCCGTCGTCCAGTCCAGAGCCTTTGCTGCCGCAAACTCGTTCATGCTGCGCAATGCCGTGCGGGGCCGGCCGGAATAGGCCAGAAAAACGGCCTGTCCGCACACCGATCGTATTTGAAATTCCGCGTCGCGCGACCCGTTCGCATGAAAGATGCTTTCGCGCCAAACATCATCGGTTTGCGGGTGCATGTGGCGCGCCAGTGTCATGGCCCAGGCCCGCGCCGTCGAGAGCTTGGCTCGGCCCAGTGGCGCGAGCGCCATGAGGGCAGCACTGTTTGACCCGGCAAGGTCGATGGCCTCCAGCATTTCCCTAAATGCCGATAGTTCTTGCCACAGCGGCAAGGCAGCGACCACCAGTTCGACACCCAAAGCCGCATCGCCTGCGGGATCAAACGCCCAGCCGATGGCCGCGCGAACGTCGTCGATCTGCCTCCGATATTTGCCGAGCCATTCGCGAGACGTCTGCGACGACCATTCCCGTTCGGCGATCTGCAGCTTGTCCTTTGTTCGAACGGCGAAATGCCGTCTTGCCTTCTCTCTGTAGAGGGAACCTGACAGACGACGCGCGGCATAGGCACCCGTACTTTCGGCAAGTCTGTAATGCACAGTCCCGCCGTCGTATTCCGCTGATACCAGCGACTTTGCCACGAGCTGCGACAGTGCGTCCCGCCCGGTAATCGGCTCCAGGGCGCCGGCGGAATACATCGCCTCCACGTCGTCGGCGTTGAAACGGCCGGAAAATACCGAGAGCAGACCGAGCAAGACCGCCTCACGGTCAGGAAGAAGTCGATAGCTCCAGTCGAGCGTCGCTTCTAAGGATTGGTGGCGCAAGGGTGCATCCCTTGCTCCCCGGTTCATCGTATGAAAGCCATCCCTGAAGAGGTCATCGAGCGCCGAGGGTGCAAGAACGCTGGCCGTACCGGCGGCCAGTTCGATGGCGAGTGCCAAGCCGTCCAGCCGTGAGCAGATCGAAACAACACTGCGGACATATTCATCAGTAGGCTTTGTATCGCCTGAACCGTACGCCTTTGAAATGAACAGCTGGATTGCCGGAAACTGTAGCGCGTCGCTGATGGACAGTGTCGTCGTCTGGTGCGGATAAGCCAATCCTGAGAGAAAATGGATCTGCTCGTGCCGCGTCCGTAACGGCTCGCGGCTGGTCGCAATGATCCGCGCCGAAGGAACGTCCGCGGATATCCGCTCAACGATCGTCGCGGCCATCGCGATAACGTGCTCGCAATTGTCGATGATGAGAAGCAGCCGGTTGTGGCGAAGGACGTCGATCACGCCTGCGATGGGATCGTCAAACCCCAGCGACACGCCGAGGGCAGACGCGATCGCTGGCACCACAAATCGCGGGTCGCTCAGCGTCGAGAGATCCGCAAAGGCGATGGCTTCGTTTGCCCCGCAGGATTGCTCAGCAACCGTGACCGCAAGAGAGGTTTTTCCCGCGCCGCCTGGCCCGACGATGGTGACGTAACCCGCTTGATCGAGCTTTTCCGAGATCTGCCGGGTCGCGTCGTCGCGGCCGAGGAGCGGCCTAACCTGGGGTGCCGCGATATGATGGCTTGCACTGGCAACCACTTGCCGGGCTAGCGCCGGGCGATCGCTTTCCAAGGCGGCGACGAACTTGTAACCTCGCCCAGCAATGGTTACGATGTACTCCATGGAAGGATCAAGTTCGGCCAGCGAGCGTCGAAGGTTGCCGACATTGACCTTCAGGTTATGGTCGTGGACGATATAATCTGGCCATACATGCGCAAACAGATCAGCTTTGCTGACAACCTCGCCCGCCCGCGCCACGAGCAGGGTCAGAATGTCGAAACCTCGCCCACCGAGGCCGACGGGTTGCCCCTTGTACAGGAGGGATTGAGCTTCTGGGAGAAAACGGAAATCTCCAAACTGGAAAGCGGTCTGTTTCGACAATGTCTGGAACCCGAGATGGTGTGACATCCTGCTCTCACAATTCATAATAAATTGAACGATATACCGCACTGGCCAGTTTTCAAGGCATATGGAGACATGTTGCACCGCGGGCTGGCTCAAGATGAAGGTTGCCAGGCTTCTTCGCAGATCTTCGATGGTATTGGAAGATCGTCTAGCTCGCTTAAAATCACTCAACGCCAAAGCCGGCGCAAATCCTCGTCAACGGCATTTCTCGCCCAGACGGGCGTGCAGGATTCGCCGATGGAATTGTTCTATTTTTAATCCGACAGTTCTGTTATCTGCTTTCGACGAAGTGTCTGCCTTTGGAGTACTCTCTTGGATTCTTGTTCTTCTGATCAGCCCTGCCTTACGCAGGAGGACGCCATTGAGGCCAAGGCTTTCATTGATCTGCATAAGGCCGCCCGCGGCCGATTGGCGGACGAGGAGCGATTCGCATGCGTTTCCATGAATGGCGGATGTACGATCTCACTACCGAGCGCGCCTGCGATCGGCCTCAACCGTATCCTTGACCTCACCAAACATGAAGATTTCGACGGAGCCTACAACTGGATGAGGGAAAGGACGGGGAACCGGTTCTTACAGGTCAATACCGACACTGCATCGGACAAGCTGACACGGTGGATCGAGACGAAAGGGTTGGTTGCCTATGGTCCTGGGTGGGCGAAGCTGCGGCGATCCACGGACGCGGTCTCTCTTCCATCGTCAGGCGCCGTGAACACACGAAAAGTTCAGCCCGACGAAGCCGAGGTATTCGGCGCCATGATGTGTGCCGGTTTTGGCTTTCCGGAAAGCCTCACCGCTCTATGGGCAGCGATCGTTGGGCGCGACGGATGGTCTTGTTTCTACGCGTTGGATGGAGACACGCCCGTGGGAACAGGAGCAATGTTCGCTTCAGGATCCTTTGCGTGGCTCGGCGGTGGAACGACCGTGCCGAGCTTTCGAAACCGGGGTGCGCAGAAAGCCTTGATTCAAGCTCGCCTAGAAGAAGGCGCAGACCGTGGCGTGTCGACTTTCGTGGTCGAGACCGAAGTGCCATCGGCCGAAAAGGCCAACATCTCGAACGCCAATTTAGCGAAAATGGGTTTCGTGCATATCTATAATCGCAGCAACTTCATTTTATGACGGATTTTCTGTCAAGTGAGAGCCAAGGTCCTGCATTAGCAATATGATTTGGTTCGGCAGCTTAGTGTGACTGACTGTAAGGATATTTATGGGGCCAGTACACTGTAAGGTTACGCCTTGGTCTTGAGCGGAATCGAACTTCTAATGCCGTATTCAACTGTTTAATGCTTTTAAAGCTTAGGGTGTCTGTTCACACTCCTGAACACCGAGGGCTGCGACGAAGCGCAGGGCTATTATCTCGGACGTCCTGCGCCTCTTAAGCAGATCGTTACGGGGTCAGATCACGCTGACTGGTTCGCAATATCGGAACGATACTTTGGTGCGGGCATGTTCCCAAGACCTAACGTTCGACTTAGCACGAACAGTTCGTGTGGCCACCGGACGGTCGCTCTGCGCGCGGCTACCAACACATAAAACCGCCATCCACGACGAGATCGATGCCAGTTACGAATGAAGAAGCCCGGCTTGAAAGGAATACGGCAGGACCGACCATTTCCTCGGGAGCTGCCAGGCGGCCCATGGGAGTGTCCCGTTCGAATATTTTCATCTGATCAGCGACTTCAGCCCGCCGATTCATCGGTGTCAGCGTGTAGCCAGGGCTAATCGAATTGACCCGGACACCTCGGTCAATCCATTCCATTGCCAAGCTCTTTGACAGGTGGATAACCGCAGCCTTGGATGAGTTGTAGTCGGCTTGTTTCAAGTCACGATTGACTATCGAGCCTGACATTGAAGCAATGTTAATGATGGAGCCCCTCTTTCGGGGAAGCATTACGCGAGCTTGCGCCTGGCAGCACAAAAAAACACCCGTTACATTTACATCATAGACCCGTTGCCAGTTCTCCAGTGGAAGCGTCTCGGCATCTCCGCCAGCACCAATACCCGCATTGTTGACGGCAACCGTCAAACAGCCAAGTTCGTTCTCTATCAGATCGACCGCCCCCTCCAGGTCCGCGGCAGAGGTTACGGTGCCTTCGAGCGTTAACGCTCGGCGGCCAAAAGCGCGAATTTTATCCGCCGTTCCATCCAAACCGCCGTTTGAGAGATGGCCAAAGCATGCTATGTCGGCCCCAGCCTCGGCCAAACCAATCGCGATAGCCTGGCCGATGCCGCTGCCCGAACCCGTCACCATCGCAACTTGTCCTTTAAGGTCAAACAATTCCATCGATCTCTTCCCTTCATCAGAATCCCGCCTTCGGCGATAGCTCGCCTGAAAATAACTATAACCTACATGGAAAAAAGTCGTGTCGGTGATCTAAGGTGCCCTGTCTCAAGAAGTCCGATTCATGCTCGAAGAACAGAGGATGGCCCCTTAACATCAAAGGGGCACAGATCTACGGTAGATGACTGTGATGCGTGCGATGATGAAACTCGATTGGAGTCAGGGTAATATTTTTAGATAGCCCTCAAAACGCATACCTGCTTCCGGCCGAAAACGCCGTCCGATAGGCTCGGCTTTCTCAATGCGATCGACACGTAGATTGCGGAAATCTGTTTTGGTTTCGCACTATATCGTCAGAAGCCATACATCGTCGAACACAGTCAGTCCCAGATGGCTTGCAACGCGAGATCTGATCTCACGCATGTCCAGGCAAGCGAACCGGTTTTACGGCGGTCAGAAATTGCGGTTGCGAAAGGTGAACCCCCTGCGTTAGAATTTCATGCTAATATAAGCTACCGGGCAGGTTCGGTCCGCCTTGCCAGTTTCGGTCAAGTCTGGCTTGTCCGGACTAGCCTGAAGACATCAAAACCGTGGACCTACTTTGCGTATCTGCTGCCGCTTAAACCATCTTGATCGAGAAAATGACATTGTCAAAGGACCACAATCACTCCCAGCATCATGACCATGCGCACGGTCACAAACACCCCCATCAAGAGGTTGACTGGCGCGACAACGGTGTCAAGGTCATTCCTGGCAACCAGTTGGACCCCAATACGGCCCAGACGCCCGGCATGAACCGCGCGACGGCCATCAACAACGCGCGGGCTGGTGCGGAGAAAATCTGGGCTGGAACGGTAACAATCCATGCCAATGCCAAAACCGGCGCCCATCACCACGGCGATCTTGAAAGCATCATTTATGTCGTCAAGGGCAAGGCTCGCATGCGCTGGGGTAACCATCTCGAGTTTACCGCGGAAGCCGGGCCTGGCGATTTCATCTATGTTCCGCCCTTTGTGCCGCACCAGGAAATCAATGCGAGTGAAGACGAGACACTCGAATGCGTGCTCGTGCGCTCCGGCCAGGATCCCGTTGTCGTCAATCTTGATATTGAAACGGTGGAAAAACCGGAAGGCATCCTGTGGAAGGACCCCATTCATCGATAGGCACGGCGTTCGTGCGGAGCGGCGCAGCCGATTCCGTGCAAAAGACATTCAGACACTCTCAAGCATGTTGGTCGCCTCAAGATTTGATCCAGCAGCATCAACGATCCTGACCATCCCGGCCTAAAACTGTCACGGCAACCGTTAGCGGTTGCCGTGAAAGAACCGTCGCCGCTACGGGTTATTGTATGAGGCAAGGGTCGGAAAAAAAATAAGGGTTCGACAGTTCGAAATAATTTTGAATGTGTCAACGGCCCTCAGTAATTTTTTTGCCCTGCGGCGCTCCACCCAGTTTATTGCTTGGGTGAATCAATGCGACCCGGCCGCACAAAACGTGCGGTAATCTTAATCGCACAAAAGACGACCAGGCGTCCCAAGCTACAGTTCCAATTCAGGCACTAGGTCTCGCCAGTTAAAATTCTCTTTGAAACCCAGGACTTCCCGCGTTTTCCGGTTGGATAAAGGCGCCTCAAACTCACCCAGTTCACGGCGCAGCGTTGTGCCAGGGCAATACCGCTGAAGAAACTCACGCGTTGGAAGCAAAGCCGTAATCGTGTCGTTCACGGCATTAAAAACCTGAAAGCCCAAACCGTCTTTGCGTATCGCCAAATCCACAATCTGGCCAAGATCGCGAGCGTCAATATAACTCCACGCGTTTCGTTTGCGCGACATTGGCCTGGCCAAGAAATCCGGGAACAATTTATACTCGTGAGGTTCGATAACGTTGCCTATCCGGAGTGCATAAATATCGGCACCGTATCGTGCGGCGAATGCTCGTGCCGTGTTTTCATTAACGAGTTTTGACAGGCCATAACTGTCCATGGGATCAACGTCGTAATCTTCCTCAAGTGGAAAATGATGAAAATCCTTGTCACCTTCGGCGAAGCATACACCATAGGTCGTCTCGCTCGACGCAATAACGATCTTTCGTATGCCAAGCTTAACAGCTGCTTCGATAACGTTATAGGTTCCCATAGTGTTGATCTGAAAGGTCTCGTTATCGGGTCTGATCAGGACCCGTGGCACAGCGGCAAAGTGAACCACAGCATCGACTGGTGCCGGACCTTTGCCACTTTCAAAGCCATCGAATCCGAAATGGCTGGACAAGGCATTGAACATTTGCCCGCTGTCAGTGATGTTCGCCACCAGTGTGTTCACGCCGGGATGATCTAACGGCGTCAGATCCACGTTCAAGATGTCGTAGCCCTTGTCAGCCAAATATTGTACGACGTGACGACCGGCCTTTCCTGTACCGCCTGTGAAAACAATCCGTTTACTCATACTTTGACTTCCTTATTGATTTTGCCGGAACTTACGCAGCCGGTCGAACAGCACTGCCACCAAGATTGCCCCCCCTATAAAACAACCCTGCCAAAAAGCGTTGATACCGAGCAAGCCGAGACTGTTGCGAATGATTTCAATCAAAGCTGCCCCCACCAATGCGCCGAAGGCAGTGCCAACGCCTCCGGCCAGGGCTGCACCACCGATCACTGCCGCTGCAATAACCTGCAACTCCAGGCCTGAACCAATGTTTGTCGTTATCGCGCCGAGCCATCCAGTTTGAATAATACCTGCAATGCCGGCTGACAGTGATGATATCATGTAAACCGCAACCTTGATCGGGCGGACGGGAACGCCAGTCAATGTAGCGGCATGCTCATTTCCACCAATGGCATAGATATGCCGGCCGAACCGGGTCCATCGCAAAATAAAACCAGTCAGCAATGCCAGTACAATCATGTACAAGACCGGATTTGCAATGCCGAAAAACCATGCCCCACCGCCAAGGGAAAGGAGTTTTGCCTGATCCGGTCCGAATTCAAATACCACCGTATTGCCTGAAGCGACCATTGCCAGACTGCGGGCGATCGATAGCATGCCAAGCGTAACAACAAACGGCGGCATCCCTAGGTACGCAATCAGAACACCATGGAAAGCACCAATGACGAGCGCGGTTGCAATTGACGCAATGATGCCCACTTCAATGCTATAGCCAGCATGCATAACCACGCCCAGCACCATGCTGCAAAGGCAAAGGACAGATCCAACAGATAGATCAATGCCGCCTGTGATAATAACGAGCGTCATCCCGAGTGCGATGATTGCCACAAACGTCACGTTTCGCGTGATATTGTAGAGGTTCTTTGATGTTGCAAAGGAATCTGTAGCAAATGAAAGAAAAATGCAGGCTAACACTACTGCTGCGAGAACCCAGAAGGTCTGGCTGCCCAGTTTCGCGGAAAGCCAACTTTCCTGTTTTTGTTCAATCGTTTGGTCAAGCGTGGTAGCCATGATGACGTCCGTTCCTTCAGCTACATGAACATCGCTTTACGCAGCTTGTTCAATTGCCCCGGTGATGAGCCCCGTTACTTCTTCAGGCGAACTCGCCTTTATTGCTTTGTCCGCAACTTTTCGACCACGCCGCATAACGATTACGCGGTCGGCAACGGTGAATACATCGGGCATGCGATGGCTGATGAGAACCACGGCTATGCCCTGATCTCGTAAATGCCTGATCAAGTTGAGTACTTCAGCGACCTGTCGAACTGAAATCGCGGCCGTTGGCTCATCCATGAGAACGAGCCTGGCATCGGATAGTCGTGTTCGAGCAATTGCTACCGCCTGCCTTTGTCCTCCGGACATCTGTTTGACCAGATCCCGCGGCCGCGTTTCCGACTTCAGTTCAGCAAATATTTGTCCGGCACGCCGGTACATCGCGGCATAGTCCAGTATACGCAAAGGCCATACGCCCCGGCGCAACTCGCGACCAAGGAATACATTGGCAGCAGCTGTAAGGTTGTCACAAAGCGCCAGATCCTGATGGACAATTTCAATACCATGCCGACGCGCGTCTACCGGGCGGTTCAGAATGAGCTCCTGCCCATCCATCCGCATCACTCCTTCGCTCGGTCGAAAATTGCCCGCAATCATTTTCACCAAAGTCGACTTGCCGGCCCCATTGTCGCCCATGAGACCGACGACCTCACCCGGTTCAATGGTAAGAGATATATCGTTGACGGCTTGAATAGCACCGAAATGTCGTGAGACGTTTGCAAGTTCGAGAACTGCCACTGCTCCACCTCCCCTTTCCTATCGACCGCTGGCCCGATTAAACGGATCGTTTTCGCAAGTCGCAGGTGTTCCGCCTGGTCTCCTCCCGAGAACAGCCAACAACGACATCTATGCAAACCACGAGATAAGCGTCAATCTACGAATGGCTCAAAAGTCATTTTATACGATAAATAAAGATTGACGGCTCACTCAGATCGTTATTAGCTGGCTGAGGGAGGAGAATTTGGCAGGCCGAGTGGGAGTTCGCGCCGGCCTTGGACAAGCGCAGGCAATTTCTCGCATATAAAAAACACTCTGCTTTATCTTCTGACACAGACGTATCTGGTTTGATCGAGTCCAGAAAATATCGTGCGAACACATGCCCGCTCGCCCACTCCGACACAGAGTATCGTGGATCATTCAACGTACTAAAGGGAGGAACTAATGAAAAAATCGCTATTACTTATTGCTGCGGCTGCACTGGCCCTTAACGTCGTGCCCGCTTTGGCAAAAAAACAACTGGTGATCGTCGTAAAAGGTTTGGACAACCCATTTTTCGAGGCAATCAACCAGGGCTGCCAGAAATGGAATAGTGAAAATGCCAATTCAGAATACGAGTGTTTTTACACGGGGCCAGCGTCTACCTCTGATGAGGCGGGGGAAGCCCAGATTGTACAGGATATGCTTGGCAAATCTGACACCGTGGCGATGGCAATTTCGCCTTCAAATGCCAAGCTGATCGCACAGACTCTGAAAACGGCAAGCCCCACAATACCCATAATGACCCTGGATGCAGATCTTGCTGCTGAAGACTCCGCTTTGAGAAAGACATATCTTGGTACAGACAACTACCTTATGGGATTTAAGATCGGTGAGTACATAAAGAAGGCGAAGCCAAACGGGGGAAAAATATGCCTGATCGAGGGTAATCCTGGCGCTGACAACATTTTGCGCCGTGCCCAGGGTACCCGCGATGCTCTAACCGGGGAAAAAGGCGCGAAAGAGTTGAAGGGGCAAGGCGGCTGGACTGAAGTCGCTGGCTGCCCGGTATTTACCAACGATGATGGAGCTAAAGGTGTTCAGGCAATGACGGACATCCTTGCCGCAAATCCGGATCTGGATGCTTTTGCGATTGAAGGTGGCTGGCCGTTGTTCGGCGCGCCGCAACCTTACCGGGACCTGGTTCGGCCATTGAAAGACAGGATTGCGAGTAACGACTTCGTCATATCGGCTGCAGATACTATCGGAGATGAGGTTGCTATTGCGGGTGAGGGCTTGGTAACCGCTTTGGTTGGTCAGCGTCCATTCGAGATGGGCTACAAAGCACCATCCGTAATGATTGATCTTATAGAAGGAAAACCCGTTGAAGATCCGGTCTTCACGGGCCTCGACGAGTGTACAAAAGACACCGTCTCAACATGTATTCAAAAATGACGGTTTAATTCCTAGTCTTTATCGTTGCTGAATGAACGAGGGAGGTGCTCCTGGAGTGCCCCCCTTATTCCGACCGTTATAGCTGACGCACGTCAGAACCAAGTGGTTCCAGTCTGAAGAGGGAGCTTTCGGTCTTTGCATTCACCGATCTATAGAAAATTGAACTTCCGATAGTCTTTATAATCACCGCTGGTTCGGCACCTGTTCCTGCGGAAAGTACGGACGTGGCAAATCAATCGTCTAATAATTCAGAACAGGCGGTTGTCGCGGTTAGCGTGCCCGGTCTTTGCCCGGGCTTCGACCCAATCTTTCGTTGGGTCCGGTAGCGACACATTCATAGTAGCCATTCATTCTGCACCCTTACGCCCCGCCGGTCTCCATTATTAAAACGGTAAACCAGGTGATAGGCCCAAACGGGATCGAACCCACCTCCCAACAGGTAGAACTTGACTATCCTTACTGAGGATTCGGCATTTGTACAGTTACAAAACCTGTCAGGAAACCTTCCTTTGAAAATGCCGACAATAGACGAATTTAAGGCATTTTCGATTGTAGCGTAGAGGCCTACAATCCGTTTAAACCCTGTTGTGGCTCGCTTTTTTCAATAGTACTTCCCTGATCAGAGTATGAAAGCAGTCGGTCGGCTGCCCCCCCTTTCGGTCATTCAAGTCCTTCGGCTCGTGATTGCTTGTGTTGCAAGACAGGGAGAGCGGGTGGCCTACCGAAAACTGCGATGGCGGAGCAGACGCCGGCGAATTGCAAAGTCGCCCCCATTGCTTCGGCCAGAGATGGAAATCGGCCCTCAAACATGAATCTGTAGCCGAGGCCGAAAATTGTTTCGGCAACGATGAGTTGAGCGCAGAGTGCAAGCGGCAAGCGACGGGACGCAACCACCCAACACCACGTCGCGAACCACGAGCCTGTCAGCCCTGGATTGATGAATCGGATGTAATATTGCAGATTATGGATGTTGATGAGGAAACTGACAGCAATCACATCGGCTTCCCCCTCTAAGAGCGTTGGGCACTGTTTTTTCTCATTCACTCGCTGCAGGTTCCCCGTTTCCTGCGGTATATCGAGCCAAACTGGTGAGCCGAGGCTCACCTTTTTTGTTTTTCACAAACGCTCAGCTAAAACACTAAGCTACCTCGACTGACTTGATCCGGTCAGAGATGAATTCTACCGATGACACCAGCCCATCCGGTTGACCTACCCGGCAGCGCCGTTCCATTCGGGATGGGCAATGCGAGGAGACCTCCCCTAGCCCGATTGCTCGTCTATCGCGATATTGGAACCCGAACGACGCGGCTGAAGGCGCCTCGGTTGCAGCTAGTATGCTCGATTTACGAGTCGTCACTGCGGGATCTTTCGCCCTCGCGCCGCGGGAAATGCCCCATCCGCCTTTCTGGAAGACATGCAAGCGAACCGCAGCACAGGCGGATGTCACTCGCAGGGATTGCAATCGTCTAGCGGCAATGAGCAGCTATGGCCAAGATTTTTCAGCACTGTTATGCGATGAATCCATCCACAGGTCTCGCAATGCTTTGAAGTTCTGTTTGAAAACGCGCAGTCTATTGCCGGACATAGTGTTGAAGGTGTTTTAAACATTCTTTATCGTGCCCGCTTGTTTAAAGAAGGCGTCGACGAATGGGAACGCTTTACAGCGAGTTTATCGAAAGGCTACGCCGGTCTGTGCAGGAGCACGAAGAACGCATACTCCGACTGGAAACAGGGACTGAAAAGCGTTCCGGAAGTCGCGTACCGGTGACAAGGAAGATATTTCGCTACGAACGGCCGATCATTACAGGCGCCTTGCCCATCACCTTCGCGAGGTCATTTCCCGGCATGACTTAAAGGTCGCGCAAGAAAGCGTTCCTGAAAGAGGTGATCCCAACTCCCGTGCCAAGGGACAACGGGGCTCAAAAATTGGCGGGACAACTGATCGCCGGACTCAATCGCCTTTACCAACACCAAAGCGTCGATAACTTACTTTCCTTTGCCAATTCCGTCCTTGCCGCCGTCCAGTCCCGCTCACGTCCGGAAAAAAGCAAGAAGGTCCGAGTTGATGATCTCAGCATGAGTCGTTGGCATCCCGTGTGGAAGCCTTCGTAGGTTTTCAGTGTCCCGTTCTGCAAAAGCTGTGCCGACAACGGCGCTGAATCGGCGTAGGGTACGATCTGATCATCGTCGCCGTGCATCACAAGCACTGGAGGCTAGCCGAGACCAATCCTCGTATTGCTGAGCGCTTCTATCACCTCAACGCCATCGCCGCCTATAGATTGGGCGGCCGGAAAACGGGAATACACTGATGAGCATCGATTTCAATAGTGGTATCTGGCTGAACGAACCGCGATCCTGGAAAGCCGACGAAAGTGGCTTGACCATAACGACGGACGCCAAGACAGATTTCTGGCGCGAGACCTATTACGGTTTCACACGCGACAGCGGTCATTTCCTCGGCTTTACCGCTGGCGACAGCTTCACCGCCACGATCCGTATTCGCGGTGAATATCACACGCTTTACGATCAGGCCGGTCTGATGGTTCGGATCGACGACACGAAGTGGGTCAAAAGTGGTGTCGAGTTTACTGACGGAGAGCCTTTCCTTTCGACAGTCATCACCGACGGCAAATCGGACTGGTCCGTATCGGAGCCGTTCAAGGAACTTGAGGATTTCCACATCCGCGTCACCGTCATCAATGGCGCAATGCGCATCCAGGCCTCGCGAGACAGCAAATTCTGGCCGCTGCTGCGGCTGGCACCATTCCCGATCGCGACACAATATCAGGTGGGACCGACAGCCTGCACACCGGAGCGTAGCGGTCTGACCGTCAACTTCTCCGAGTTTTCGATCGGTCCGGCGATAACTACCGATCTCCACAATCTGAGCTGAGGTTTTCCGGCGATCCGACTCTGAACGCCGATATTCTCTTTATCTTGCGGCCATCGGCTGTGGTGACGAGATTGTCATCGCTAGCAGGAGTTTCCGCTCGGGAAGTCGCAAAGCGACTGGCTCGCATGGATTTTCGCCGATTTCGGTTGTAGCGCAGATGTCGACAATTCCTATTAAATGCCTGTTTCGTCTACGTTTCAAAGGGTCTCCAACCGCGACGCAATCCCGCTTTCCAAGGCCGTTGGACATTTGCAGCAATCGCATAGCTGTATCTCTGTTGAGACGATTTCCTCGGCGGAATATCCGAAGAACCGTTCGGCAGCCCGATTCCAGCTCACTATATTGCCATCCAAATCTTTGCTTATAATGGCATCAAATGAGCTATCGGCTATTGCTGCTAAACGGGAAGTGGCCAGAAGAGATCTTCGCCAGTAATCATAAGATCGCCCGCGATATCACAGCTGCAAAAGAGAATGATCAACCGATCCGCCTGTTATTTCGTGAAGTCAATCACCGTGTAAACAATCAATACTCGGTGATTATTTACATCATCCGAGAAAGGTCTGGCTTGCGCCGGGGCAAACCCGGCCCTACCCTATGTACTATGAGCTCCGCCCTGCAGAAAAACCGGCCCGGTGCGGCCTTTCCGTTTGACAACAGTTATGTCGGTTTGCCCCCACGCTTTTTTGTGGCGCAAGCGCCGACCGCGGTGGCTGAGCCCTGGCTGATCAAGCTCAACGAAGCGCTCGCCGCCGAACTCGGGCTCGACGTCGAGACATTGCGCCGCGACGGCGAGGCGATCTTCTCCGGCAATCTCGTTCCCGAAGGTGCCGCACCGCTGGCGATGGCCTATGCGGGGCATCAGTTCGGCGGTTTCTCGCCGCAGCTCGGCGACGGCCGGGCGATCCTGCTCGGCGAAATCGTCGACCGCAGTGGTAAACGCTACGATATTCAGCTGAAGGGCGCCGGGCCGACCCCGTTTTCGCGTCGCGGCGATGGCCGGGCGCCACTTGGCCCGGTGCTCAGGGAATATATCATCAGCGAGGCGATGTTTGCGCTCGGCATTCCGGCGACGCGGGCGCTGGCGGCGGTGAAGACAGGCGAGCCGGTCTATCGCGAAAAGGTGCTGCCGGGCGCGGTCTTCACCCGCGTCGCGGCAAGTCACATCCGCGTCGGCACCTTCCAATACTTCGCAGCCAGGGGCGACACCGACGGCGTGCGGGCTCTGGCCGACTATGTGATCGGCCGGCATTATCTCGCGCTGAAAGAGGCCGAGAACCCCTATCTCGCGCTATTCGAAGCGATCTGCGAACGGCAGGCGGCGCTGATTGCCCGCTGGCTGCATGTCGGCTTCATCCATGGCGTGATGAACACCGACAATATGACCGTCTCCGGCGAGACGATCGATTTCGGCCCCTGTGCCTTTATGGACGCTTACGATCCGGCGACCGTCTTCTCGTCGATCGACCAGCAAGGGCGTTACGCCTATGCCAACCAGCCTGCCATCGGCCAATGGAACCTCGCAAGGCTCGGCGAAACGCTGTTGCCGCTGATCGACGCCGAGCCGGACGGCGCGGTCGACAAGGCGAATGCAGTGATCAAGAGTTACGGTGAACGGTTCCAGGCGCATTGGCTGTCCGGCATGCGCGAAAAGATCGGCCTTACCGGCGAAGAGGACGGCGATCTCGATCTGGTGCAGGCGCTGCTGACGCTGATGCAGACGCAGGGTGCCGATTTCACCCTGACCTTCCGGCGGTTATCGGATCTTGCCGGCGATAACGCTTCAGAGCCCGAATTTGCCGCGGGTTTCCGCGAGCTGGACGCCTGCGGCACCTGGCTTGCGCAGTGGCGCGAGCGGCTGTCGCGCGATCCGTATGCGGCGACGAAGCGCGCCAGTGCCATGCGGCGCGTCAACCCCGCCTTCATTCCGCGCAATCACCGGGTCGAACAGGCGATCGAGGCCGCGGTCGAAAACGGTGATTTCTCGCTGTTCGAGTCGCTGCTGGCCGTGCTGTCGAAGCCTTTTGAAGACCAGCCTGGCTTTGCCGCCTATATGCAACCGCCCAAGCCCAGCGAGCGGGTGCTTGCGACCTTCTGCGGAACGTGACATCCGCTACGCCGACACGGAAGCACCATCCGCTCGTTGCCATGGCAGGTGATTGGCACAGGATGCACTTTGGCGCTGCAAGCGCGAATGGGTTGATACACGATAAGTTGGCTTTGGCCGTTACAGTGGGTGTAGCGGCCGGACCCAAATCGAGCAACCAAGCTTTGATAGGCGGGCGATCCCCGCACCTCGAATTTTAGGGTTTGTGCAAACTGAGAGCACACGAGCAACTCTTCCTTAAAAAATGCCGATAATAAACAAATTTCGAGCAATTTTGAATGTAACCCATATTTCTACAATCCCGACTAAAAGCCTGTTTTGTCTCGTCAAGGGCATATTTTGTTCCCCTGTTTGAACCGATGCACGGCACCTCCTCCGAAACAAAGGAACCTAAGCAAGACGCCGGCGTTAGAAAATTCTAACGGAGCAGAACGGGATGGCGGCAACGCATCTTTCCAACGCTGCCTTCGAGACCGGAACCATAGGCACAACGACAGCCGATAGCCTGCAGCCGGCCGCTGGACAGGAGGAATTCGTGGTTTCAGATACAAAGAGCGCTCAGGGAAGGCCGAGCAGCGACGAGCTCCTTCGTCTCATGATCGACAGTGCCAAGGATTATGCGATCTTTTCCATGGATCTGAACGGAGTGGTTACCAGTTGGAACCCTGGGGCCGAACGGGTGCTCGGCTACCAGGAAATGATCGGCCAGTCGGCAGACGTCATTTTCACCCCGGAAGACAGGCAAGCGGGCATTCCGGATAAGGAACGCAAGAGCGCTCAAACACAGGGCCGTGCCGAGGATGACCGTTGGCAGGTACGTAGTGACGGTTCATATCTTTTCGCCTCCGGATTGACGATGCCGCTGGAGGATCGCAGCCTCGGATACGTCAAGATTTTGCGCGACAGAACCGAGCATCATCAGGCGGAAGCTCGCCTGAGAGAAAACGAGGAACGATTCAGGGTTCTTGCCACCAGCATTCCGCAACTGGTTTTCCGTTCACGCGCCGATGGCGACAGGACATGGGGAAGTCCGCAATGGGTGGAATTTACTGGCCTCGGACTGAAGGAAAGCGTGGGCTACGGCTGGATGGATGCCATTCATCCGGACGATCATGAACTCACACACTCAGCTTGGCGCGATGCCGCCGCCAGCGGCAATTATTATGTCGAACACCGCGTTCGCCGCCACTCGGACGGCGAATACCGATGGCACCAAACGCGTGCGCGCCGCGTCGAGAGTGATGACATCATGAACGGCGACTGGGTAGGCACCATGACCGACGTTCATGATCTGCGTGGCCTCAAGGACCGGCAGCAAGTGCTGATGGCAGAGCTTCAGCACCGGACACGGAACCTTCTGGCTGTCGTGCAGTCGATCGCCAACCAGACGCTGCGAACGAGCACATCGCTCGAAACGTTCGGTTCGGAATATGCAAGCCGGCTGCGCGCGCTCGGCAGGGTGCAGGGCCTGCTTGCCCGGGCCGAAAAAAATGTTGATCTGCGCGACGTCGTCAATTCCGAGCTTGCCGCCCATGTGAATTCTTCCGAAGACCCCAATATCCGCATCGAAGGCCAGTCTGTAGCGCTGCCGGCAGCCTCAGCCCAAGCGTTGGGACTGGCACTGCATGAGCTCGCTACGAACGCGGTCAAGCACGGGGCCCTCGCGCAAGACGGCGGCAAGCTCGATGTCGTCTGGAGGGTCTTGCCGGACGGGCGTGTGACCCTGGAATGGATCGAGCGGGACGTGAATATGCAAAACGTGGCGCAGCCAAAGCGTAAAGGTTACGGCAGCGAACTGATCGAGCGCGCGTTGCCGTATCAGCTCAACGCAGAAACGAGGCTTGAATTTTCACCCGACGGCGTCCGGTGCGCAATCACAGTCTCTGCTGATCAATCTTGAATGGAGAGCAGAATGGTGGACCCGGTTAGCGTCGACCTTGAAGGCAAGCGACTTCTCGTCGTCGAAGATGAATATCTGATTGCAATTGATCTTGCTTATTTTCTTGAAGGGCTTGGTGCTGAAATCGTGGGACCAGCTGGCTCAGTCGAAGACGCTCTTGAGCTTGTGGCATCGCATGACGGACTGGATGGCGCGGTGCTCGATATCAACCTTCGTGGTCGACGGGTGTTTCCCGTCGCTGATGCCTTGGCCAGCCGTAACGTTCCCTTCGTCTTCACAACCGGCTACGATGCACTCGTGGTTCCCGATGAATATGAAAGCGTTCCTCGCTGCGAGAAGCCCATCGACCAGAGGCTCTTGGCGAGCCTCATCGCGAGGCTCGGCTCGGAACGTTGACCGACTTGACAATGTGTGCGGCCCGGAAAGGTCGCCTCCCCGCCCTTGAAGAGCGCGCATGGCAACGCTTTGATTAAAGAAGCCTGAACTCACCATCCACCCGACGGCACCCGCTCGGCCCAATCAACCCGCTGATGCGTGTAGATCCCACCGCCGCATGGGGCCAGAAGAGTGTAAGAACCCGGATACCGCCTTTGCGGTCCATGACATCGACCGCAACTTGGCGGCCGGAGCGGTGGATGGCAATTTGCACCGTTACGACCACATCATATTGCTGTAATTGCTGTGCATGGCCGGGCTCTTCACGCGCCGTGATGAACATCGGTCGGCCGTTTTGCGGCTCGGTGAAGCGGCCTTAAATGAACTGATCGGAGATCTGGGCTTTGGCGATGTTGCCATCCCTCATCAAGGTATCGAACTGGCTGTAGGGGATCTGCGCCACGGTTGGGTAACCATATTAGAAAACGACAACACAATGCACGTCTTCTCCTTTTTCAGCTTTCATCATTGGAACAGTCGTCGGCGCGCACCTGTTGGCCTTCGCGATCCGGCGTTCTCAACGTAACGGCGGATGGCTGGCGGGCCAACTCCCCGCAATATGCAGATACGGTTCGCTCGACAATAAAATTTCGGAACCAAATGGAATACGGGCCGGTTGAGCGCTAACAACCAGATTCGTGGAGGTCGCCATGTCCCGTCTGCAGCTCTTAGCGCTTTCCTGTGCGGTAAGCGTTGCGGCCGCATCTATAGCTGCCATTTCTGATCCGCTGCCGCCTGATCTGACCTACCGTCCGCTGCCAACACAGCCCCTGTCCAAGATCAAGGCGGACGATGAGGCCCAAAAGCCCAAAGTGATGCAACGACAGCGAGACCTTCTAAACCAGCGTTACGACCTTTCCAATAGACCGATACATGACGTCAATATGTCGGGCGGACGTAAGAAGGTGCAGGCTGGAGTGCGGGTGAAGCTACCCGACGGAGTGACCTGGAATGCTCTGGCTGAGATGGCGCCCGAAGAAATTCGCGATAAAAACTTACTGCCTGACGGATTCAAACCCCTGCCACACGTAAAGCAGGCTACTGGCGGACAGGTTTTTCCGCAAAGGCAGATTAATGAGATAGCGAAGCAGGAAGGACGCGACCTGAAACGGTTCGATGTCGACTTCGATCTTCCTGATCACCTTATGCCGGAGTTTCCGCCACCGATCTTTCTCACAACCCGCCCAGAACTTGGGGATGTGTCGCGAGGCGAGCTTTTGACCATCAAAAACTTCTACGAATACATGAATGGAATTATCACACCCGTTCAGATGGAAGGCCTGCGCCTCCTCCTGACACCCTTCCCGCAGGAAGAATTCAACCAGACTGAAGATCGCAAAGTGGCGCAGCAAAGCATGGGCGTTGCCTGTCTTGACTGTCATTCCAATTTTAACACCAACGGAGCATTCCACCTGACACCGGATGTGCGGCCGCAGGCATCGCGTTTCCGGCTCGACAGTACGAGCCTGCGCGGCATGTTCAACCAGCAGATTCATGGCTCCAAGCGTTCGTTACGCTCAATTGAGGATTTTACAGAATTCGAGCAACGCACAGCCTACTTCAATGGCGATCACGTCAGCGCCACCCGCAAAGGGGTCAACCTGCCAGACAGACCCAACCAGGTGGCGATGATGGCGCAGATGCAGAACATCATTGACTTCCCGCCTGCGCCGAAACTCGCCCCCCTTGGAAAGCTCGACCCATCAAAAGCAACTGACCAAGAGCTGAAGGGCGAAGAAATTTTCATGGGTAAGGGTCAGTGCGGTACGTGTCATGTGCCGCAAACCTCGTTTCTCGACAACAACATGCACGACTTGAAACTTGAGCGCTTTTACAATGTGGGCGGTACCGCCAATGATTTTGTCGCGCTTCCTGATGGCCCGATCAAAACCTTCACATTGCGAGGCATCAAGGACACGCCGCCATATCTGCATGATGGTCGGTTGATGACGCTTGCAGACACGGTCGAGTACTTCAATCTCGTTCTCGGTGTTAAACTGACGCAGGACGAAAAAGATTCACTGGTGGCTTATATGCTTACGCTTTGAACGTAGAGATGAGGAGAAATCGATGCTCAAATATCTTGCTGCAGCTCTCGTCGTGATACCTTTTGCACCAGCGCTGGCGCAAATCGGCAATCCGGCCAACCTTTCTCCTGACACCCGGTTGGAGGCGCCCGGAACTCCTGCTCCGCATCAAACAAACAATACAGATCGCCTTTTTGCACAGCTGGCAGCAGCAGGCGGGCTCGCTGAGGTTGAACTTTCACAGCTTGCAAATACAAGAGCCAGCAACACAGGCGTCAAGAATTTTGCGCGAATGATGATCGACGATCACTCTGACGCCAATGCGAGGCTAAAGAAATTGGCCGAGGCCGCGAAAATTCCGTTGCCTGAAGTGCTCGATCCAGATCACAGCGCAGTCAAACGGAAGCTCGAGACAGCTGATGGCGAAACCTTCGATGTCGCCTATATGCGGGCACAAATCATCGACCATCAAAAAACTACGCAGTTGCTCACTTGGGAAATCGGTTCAGGTCAGGACGTGCAGATGCAGCGATATGCTTCGATGAATTTACCCAAGGTGATGAAACATCTTCGGCTTGCACAAAATATCGCAGCGGAGTTAACGGGGCAGGCCTCCCGCGAAATCAGCTCGCTCACCGGGAGCAAATAGGAATGTTGAGGCACCCAGCCTGTACCGGTGCAAAAAGGAACCATTGAGCCGAACCGCGGTTTCGCTTCAACAAATTAAAGGCAGCGATATGCAACGTATTATATTCGGCGTTCTGTCTGGGGTTTGCGCCACTATGGTGATGACGGCTGCGATGCGCCAACTGTACCTTCAACTTGACGAAGACAAGCGGTATCCGCTTCATCCGTCCGAGATAACCAATGAAGTCATCGGCAACCAGGGACGAAAGAAACACCAAACCTTGACGGTATTAGCGCATTTTGCTTTTGGAGGCCTTACTGGAGCGCTCTATCCGGTCTTTGACAGGAAATTGAATGGACTGCAGTACGGCAGTATCATCTGGGGGCTGAGTTATCTCGGCTGGGTTCCTGCAGCGCGCATTTTACAACCGGCTACACAACACCCTCTTGAACGCAACCTGCTGATGCTGACGGTGCATCTTATCTGGGGCGCCGCGCTCTCCTCCTCGCTTCGGGAACTCGACAAATCCGCCGCCTCAATATTTACAACTGGCCCTATTCGTGACGCGGGCGGCAAGTATCCCGCAACCAACAGGTGAACCGAATGAAGAACCAGCCGCTTTGGTTTGAGGGCGTTCCATCCAGGCATTATCCAGCCCTTGAGCAGGCGCTGACGGTCGATGTCGCCGTCATCGGCGGCGGAATTGTTGGCCTTTATGCAGCGCATCGTTTGCAGCAAGCCGGCTTTAAGGTCGCCTTGTTTGAAGCCAGAACCATCGGTCGGCAGGCAACAGGTCGCTCGACGGCAAAAGTGACATCTCAGCACGGTATGAAATACGCCAGGCTGATTGATAGTTTTGGCAGCGAAGCTGCGAAGATTTATGCTCTGGCCAATCAACTTGCCGCCAAGGAACTCGCAGCTCTCGCCCAGACGATGAGCGCCTCTTGCGGACTTGAAGAACGTTCGGCTTACATTTACGCAACCAACGCGCAGGAAGCAGAACAGCTGGCGCGTGAACGTGATGCAGCCAGATCTTTGGGACTGCACTACGACATCGTCAACGACATCAAGTTGCCATTTCATCCCGAAGCGTCGCTCAAGCTTTCTGGCCAATATCAACTGGATCCTTATGCCTTTTGCGTCAGCCTTGCTGAAAATATCTCCTTGAAGGCGAATATCTTTGAAGACAGCCGTGTCACGCAGGTGGATTATGGTGAACCGTGTGTGCTCCAGATTAATGGTCACGACGTTAGAGCAAATCATGTGATCGTTGCAACGCAGTTGCCCATCATTTCGCAAGGGCATTACTTCACAAAGGCATATCCGTTCGCGCACCCCGTTATCGCAGCCCCAATGACAGGCGAACCTTCATTTGAAGGCATGTTTATCTCGGCTGGCTCGCCCTCTCACTCATTTCGAACGGCAACAAAGAATGGTATTGCCTACCTCGTTGCCGCTGGCCCTGAATTCAAACCGGGACAAGCCGACGAGCAGACCGCCGCTATTGAAAATCTTCACACGTTCGTGGAGCGAAACTTTGGCCTCGAGATGTTTTCGCATCTCTGGATTAACGAAGACTTCCGGACCATGGACGAACTGCCCTTCGTGGGTCCTGTCAAAGCGTCCCAGCCGCGCCTGCAGGTGGTTACAGGTCTATCTGCTTGGGGAATAACGCAAGCGGCCGTTTCCGCAGAAATCGTTACCGGAAATATCCTGCAAAATGCTCACCCATGCGCGGCGCTTTTTGATGCCACGCGCATGGATCTTGTGCGCGGTGCCGGTTCTTTCGTTGCCAACAATACAGCAGCAGGTGTCCGCCTGTTGAAAGACAGGCTCTTCCGGTCTCAGGTCCAGGACAAGAACGCTGTTCCTGCAGGCGGGGCAGGAATCATCCTCCATAATGGAGAGCAAGTGGCGTTGCGGCGCGGCGAAGACGGATCAGAATTCGCCCTGTCGGCGGTCTGTACTCACCTCGGATGTATCGTGGGTTGGAATCAGGCTGACGAAACATGGGACTGTCCGTGCCATGGCTCGCGATTTGACAAGCATGGCCAAGTTATCTCCGGTCCTGCGACCCTACCACTGGCACGCCGCGATCTGCGAGAAAATCCATGAATATCCTTGTGCTTGGCGCAACCGGGTTAATCGGTTCCTCAATCTGTGCTGATCTAGTGACCGCCGGTCACAAGGTCGTCGCCGGAGTCCGCGCTACTTCCGATCCCCTCCCTCCAGGGATCACCCGCGTCGTTAAGATAGACTTGGCCAAACTGATTGAGCCCGAGCTGTGGGCGCCTGTTCTTTCCGATGTTGATATTGTCATCAACTGCGCCGGTACGCTGCAAGATGGTCCGGGCGAGGACACGCGAGGCGTTCACATCGCAGGACCGGCCGCTCTTTTTGGCGCCTGCGCAGCGGCCAAAGTCCGCCGGGTCATTCATTTTTCGGCCATGGGCGTCAACAAGGAGCAACCTACTGCTTTTTCCCGCACCAAACTTGCGGCCGAAGAGAATCTGATCTCGAGTGATCTCGACTGGGTAATCTTGCGCCCGTCCGTAGTTCTGGGAAGCGGGGTATTTGGTGCCAGCGCTTTATTCCGCGCTCTGGCTGCTTTGCCCTGGGTGCCCATTGTCCCGGGCACAGGCAAATTGCAAGTTGTGCTGCTAAGCGATGTTGTTGACACCGTTTCCCACTTCATCAGTCTGGAAAACGAGGGATGTCTTGCCATTGATCTGGCTGGTCCGGAGGCAATGGACATCGCCGCGGTGATCGCAGCGTACAGGAAGTGGTATGGATGGCCGCCTGCAAAATCCGTCGTCTTGCCAACGTTCGCCACGAAAATTCTCTTCGGCTTGGGCGATCTGGCAGGCGCGCTCGGGTGGCGTCCGCCTATGCGATCGACCGCGGCCCTGGAGGCTGCAAGAGGTGCGGTGGGCGATCCGGGCGCCTGGACGATGGCGACCGGGATTCGCCCTGCAAGCCTTGGGGTAGCACTTCGGTCTTCACCTGCCTCCGTGCAGGAACGTTGGTTCGCAAAGCTTTATTTCATTAAGGCTGTCATATTCGTCATCCTTCCGATGTTCTGGATAGCCACAGGTCTGATCTCGTTGTCGTCTGGTTACCAGATCGGAATTGAGCTTATGCAGCGAGGTGGCGCTGGGATTTTTTCCGCGCCTGCTGTCATTGCTGGAGCTCTTGCCGATATAGCTGTGGGGGCACTGATGGCATATCGGCCGTTGACAAGATGGGGATTGCGCGGAGCAATCTTTCTTTGCCTGTTCTACGCTCTTGCAGGAACGATAATTCTCCCGGAACTATGGCGCGAGCCGCTCGGGCCATTGCTAAAAATTTGGCCGATACTGCTCCTGCATTTCGTGGCTTTGGCAATCCTGAAGGAGCGGTGATGACGTATTTCATTCTTAAGTATCTTCACATAATAGGCGCTTCAGTCTTACTCGGCACCGGCGCTGGAATCGCTTTTTTTATGCTGCTCGCGCATCGCACTGGCCAGGCGTCAACCATCGCAGCAGTTGCCCGAATCGTCGTGATAGCCGACTTTCTGTTCACCGCCACGGCTGTCATCGTCCAGCCAGTTACGGGCATAGCGCTGGCCTGGCACGTTGGCTATGGGCTTACCGAGGGATGGATCGTCATCTCCTTGATACTCTACATTGTGACGGGAGTTTTCTGGCTGCCAGTGGTGTGGATGCAGTTGAAAATGCGAAATCTTGCAATCACCGCCGCTGCAAACAACCAACCCTTGCCGGTCCGCTATCATCACCTGTTCAAGCTCTGGTTTGCGTTCGGCTTTCCTGCCTTCGCTGCGGTTCTGGCAATTTTCTGGCTCATGATAGCAAGACCAGTCCTGGAATGGTGATCGTCACCTCGGGCGCGTTCGTGCCAAAAATGCTTCATCCGGTAAGTGGGCAGCTCTCCGCACAGGCTCAGTTGGCGGAAATCAACAAACGGAACTTTTGAAACGCCGCAGTGTTGCGTCAATATCGTCAAGGCGCAAACGCGGCCGGATCGCCCTTAGGCATCGCCACTTTCCGGCCCGCTCTTCAAACAGGGGGCCAGCAATAGAAACGCAATATGAGATCTGGAAATGCTAGAGTCGTCGCTAAAATTTCTGAAAGATATATGTAAAGTACCCTCACCGAGCGGATATGAACAGCGCTTGGCGCAGATCTACCGCGACTATGTGCAGCCTTTTGCGGACAGTATTTCCACTGATGTTCACGGCAATGTCGTCGCAGCGATTAACCCAGACGCCGCAATGAAGATCATGCTAGCCGGGCATATGGACGAGATCGGTTTCATGATCCATTACATCGACGAGATGGGTTTCGTGTTTTTTAGCAGTATTGGAGGTAATGACGGTGCCGTGCCCGTCGGCCAGCGCGTCTGGTTACATGGCCGCAGCCAGATTCCCGGTGTGATCGGGCAAAAGGCAATGCATCTCATGAGTGCTGAAGAGTCCGGTAAAAAACCTTTATTGTCCGATTTATGGATTGATATTGGTGCCAGATCGAAAGCGGAAGCTGAGGAACTGGTAGCGGTTGGCGACGTCATAACTTTCCAGCATGATTATCAGCAGCTTGCCGGTGACCGTATCGCCGCTCGCGGGCTGGATAACAAGGCCGGTGTTTTTATTATAGCCGAAACCCTGCGTCTGCTGCGCACAAAATTCAGTCTCAATGCCAATGTTGGCGTTTTTGCTGTTGCGACGGTGCAGGAAGAGATCGGGTCGCGCGGCGCGCAGACGGCTGCATTTCAGGTTTGTCCCACGACGGGAATAGCCGTTGATATGGAACAGGCTGTAGATTATCCGCTGATAAGAAAGCAGGAATTCGGGCAGCGCGACCTTGGGTCGGGGCCGACAATTTCGCGTGGCGCCAATACAAACCCGGTTGTATATCGAATGTTAATTGATGCAGCCCGGCGGGAGGATATTCCTTATCAGGTGACCGCAATACCGGGGACCGCTCCCACTGATGAGAATAAGATGCAAGTCAACCAGGCAGGTATGGCAACGGGGTTAATCGGCGTTCCAATGCGCTATATGCACACGCCAAGCGAGGTTGTCAGCACACATGATCTCGAGATGTGCATCAAGCTGCTCGCGACGTATTGTTCGGATGTAACAGAATTGACTGACTTTACCCCGAGCCTGCGCGACTGGTGATGGTTGCCAACCCGAGCGGCCGGGCAATGCTCTTTGGGTATTGACCAAGTCATGGGAGCTGGCGCAACAGCTGGATGATGTTGCAAGAGCAATTGGCGAGCACGAACCAAGTATCGAAAGGAAAGCAATGTCTGTGACCGCCAAAAAACGACAATTTCCCGCTGCTGCGGGCATCTTGTTTGGACTGGGCCTGGGCGGCTTTTTCGACGGGATTGTGCTGCATCAGCTTCTGCAATGGCATCATATGCTGAGTAGCTGGTATCCGGTCAACTCCGTCGAGAACTTGCAGCTCAACACGTTTTGGGACGGTATCTTTCACAGTGCCACTTATCTCTTCGTCATTGCCGGGTTGTTTGTGCTTTGGCGCTCGTCGCACAGACAGCACTTTTATTGGTCGAACAAATTGCTGCTTGGAACAGTCCTGATGGGTTTTGGTGTTTTCAACTGCATGGAGGGTCTGATCAACCACCATTTATTGGGCATGCATCACGTCAATGAAGTCACCACGGCAGACCGTCGTTTCCTGTGGGATATCGGGTTCCTCATCTGGGGCGTATGCATGGTATTCGGAGGATTGATGTTTGTTCGCAAAGGCCGCCTGCAAAAAGCGGTATCGGACCGTGCTGAATAAGTTCGCGCGCTTGATTTTTCCGGTTCCGCCCTTCGCGATTTGGCTGGGCTTCGCCATTGCCATCATATTTGCGACCGAACCGGTATGGGGGTTCTTTGCCGGCCGAGTTGAAACTATTTGCCAAAGCTACTTCAATTGATCAAAGTTGCTGTGGTTGGTCATACGGTCGATCCTTGCGGACATTGAAAAAGGCAGACCATGAGCCGGCTTAATAGGAAGTTTTCCCGCTTGATGCGTTAAACCTATGATCCCATGATAGGCGATGGAACGGCACACAGGTACGAGCGGCGATGTTCAGGATCAAACACGGTGTTAAAACAACATTCGGCGACATCTTATGGAATGAGCCGCTGAGTCAAGTCCATGAATCTGTGGAACAATGCACGCCCGAGATCGAGTATATAATCTCAGTTTGATCACCACGAACAAGATGTATCGCTCCACAGATGATGCGCGTGGAAATCCGGTAAAGCAAATTGAGTAACACTATTGGTGGGTGACGGTTGCAGAAAGACCGATCCTGCAACAAGCCTCTCCAGACTTTTCGCCATCAGCTGACAGTCGTAAATAAAACGACGTCCGATGCCAGAGTGGTGGTCTTTGCAATTGACAACACATCGTTAGATGAAAGAGGCATCCGACACAAAGATCAAGTAGCGGACTACAAAAGACGCGCTCCAACGCCAGCGACTGGCAGTCGCAAGGGTGATAGCGATGGACAGTCATATCGGCCCGTTAAGGACCCGTCCGCTCGTGCATCAGTATCGACGGTCGCGTCCGCATTAGATGGGTTTGCGAGGTTTGCGTTGAGTCACTTTGGGGACGGGTGCGGTCGCCCGCGGTTTGACCGGTGGGACATTTCCCTTTTCCGCCACTTCCTGCTCCGCTGTCCGCCAATGATGTTCATGCTTACCTTCGGGACGGCCCTCCAGCTCCCATAGTTCATAGGCGCGGTTTTTGATGAGTTGGCTTTTGTCATTGTCCATTGTCAGCCTCGAATGTCAGATTTCGCTCGTCAAATTCCAACCGGCAAAATAGCAAAAAGTTCAATTTTTTTCTCCATCTGCGTAAATTAGGGTGAAGGTAGATTCTTGCATCATATCCCAGACGGGCATGTGGCGCGTCAGGCGAACAGCTCGCCCGGAGAACGCGTCTTTGAACGTGCGCGACAAAATCCTGCTGGGCATCTCCAGGACCGGTTCGTTCGAGCGCTTTTCACGGATGAAGCACTGCGATATCATGGTCGCGACGCAGATCGTCACCATGGTGTTTTTTTCTCTCATGAATGCCAAGAACCTTGAACTTCCCTCCCCTGATATCCGGATGGGGGTATAGGTCCCTGTTTCGAAAACTGCACGGCAGTGGTTTCGCAACCGCAAAACTGTTGCAATCAGCGCTTGCTTCCCCATCTCGTCTGGCTGGTCGAGGGCTATTTGTCGCCTATTGTCCGGGTCTACGAGGCTGAAGTCTCCGTTCTCAGCTCCTTGGTAGAAGTCGGGGATACCTGGCGCTACAAGCTTGAGCAAAGTGGCACTAAGGCTTTTCACCACGCCAGCGCGCCTGAACGGTTCAATTGTCGATGCGAAATCGTCCAGAAAGTTTGTGTTGGCTGGAGAAAGAATACCGGATAAAAAGCGCTTGATCCGGTCCTCATACGCCGTATTCACTTGGCGCCAGGACGTGTGCGTCTTTGCCTCCCGCATGGCCTTCTCCAAATAGGGAAGGAAACGCGACGTCAAGTCTGCCGTCGCGTCAGGCTTGCCAAGGTCGACAGACGGCCAAACCCCGGCCAAAGCCTGATAAATCAGCCATTCGGTTGAAGCATCGGGTTGCAGCTGGTGTCCATCGTCATGAATGCGCCACTGTCTGTTCATTGCGCTCCATCTTTCAACGGCCGCCAGCCATATGTCAGGGGCTTCGCTCAAGGCATACAAAAGTGCCCTGGCATCTTCGCCTCGCTTGGTATCATGCGTTGCCGTAGCCGACAGGGAATGATCCCCAGTTTGTGCACGGCGCGACATCAATCGATGAAATTCATCAATGGCGTCAGCTTTTGGCACCATTTCACCGCCAACCTCGTTCAGCGGCAGGAAATGGTTGTATCGATAGAACAAAGTGTCTTCAACAGCCTTCGCCATCACCGGGCCGGTCAATTGTTGAAACTTTCTGCGCAGAGCCCAGACCGTGTCGTCGCGTTTGGCGGTGGAGCCATCAAGCACACCGACCAAAGCTTCCAGCAGACTAGAAAAAGAGCGATCCGACTGTTCTTTCGCGTCACGAAGCACCAGGCCGAGCAAAGACACATCATTCGGGCTCATTCCAATTTTGGTACCGTAAGTGCGATAGACGGGAAACGCGACAATCAAATCCATCAAAGCGGTTTTCAGATCACCGGAAGAGGCATCAGGCCCAAGAAGCTGCTCAGCCAGCCTGGACAGATAGTGCAATTCCCGGCCAAAGTTTTCCTGCAGCACCTTCCGTTTTGCAACTTCCTCTTCGTGCTTGAGGTCGATTGACCCACCTGAGCGATCAGCATAGGCTTTGCCAAGAACGTCCCATCCCTTGCGATCGACAAAAGCCCCTCCGGATGCAGAAATGAACTCATAACCGGTTGTGCCGTTAACCGGCCAGTCCGAGGGCAGTCTTTCACCGGCTTGCAGTATTTTTTCAACAACCAGATAGCGCATTCCTCCTATTCTTTGGCGCAGACGCGAGAGGTACTGACATGGATCGGCGAGGCCATCAATATGATCAATTCGCAAGCCGTCAACCTGCCCGGACGCAACGAGCTCAAATGTCAGTCTATGCACATCTTCGAAGACAGCGGGCTCTTCCACACGCAGTCCAACCAGGCCATCAATGTCGAAAAACCGGCGATAGTTGAGATGAAACGCAGCCTCTTTCCAAGAAAGAAGCCTCCAGGGCTGCATTTCATGCAAGGTTATCATTTGAGCAGCATTGCGAGAAAAACGGGTGAGAAATGCATCGATCCGGCGGCAAGAGGACGACGGCGCGAGGATTTGCGTGATCTTGTCGTGAAAGCTTTCCGAGCTCAGGGGGTCGGCTTCGCGGGCTGCCTGAACAAGCTGGTCGCCAACCGGATCATCAAAACCTCTGAACACGAATTCGTATGACACAGGGTGGATCGGATAGGCAAGGCCGGCGTGGACCAGTGCCAAATATCCGGCATTGCCTGGTCTCATCAAGACGACAGTTCCTTCGTTCACGGATTCAGCATAGCTGTCCTGCAAAACGGGAAGAACAAGTTTCGACTGCCAATCGATGTCGAAATGGCCGCCAAAGGGGCTTCTTTCGCCCCACTCGATGACGCTGCGCCACCAGCCATTCTCGGGTGACGCTGCCATGTGGTTCGGCACTATATCCAGCATCACAGACAGACCCGCAGCAGTGAGTTCGGCGCAAAGCCTGTCAAAGCCCGCTCTGCCACCAAGGTTCTGATCAATCGTGTTGCAGTCGACGACGTCATAGCCGTGGGTTGATCCGCTGGTTGCCGAAAATATAGGTGAGCAGTACAGATGACTGATCCCCAGATTTTTCAGATGCGGAATGAGGCTGCGGGCGCGATCGAAGTTCATCCCGTTGCGAAACTGCAGACGATAGGTCGCCAGGGGAAGCATAATCTACCTCGGTCGTTCGGCGGCCACCGCCGCCAATATGGATTGAAAATACATATTCTGTCCCAGCTCTTCTATTTCGAGCGAGAGCTTACGCCGCCAGTTCGGGTAGACGTCAGGCGCTGTTCCTGGCATATTGGTCGGCTCCAGCTGGCACGCGACATCGGCCAATCGTACGGAAGTCAGGAGAGAGGGGGAGCGTGCCAAGAACCGATGTGCACCAATCATGACCTCCAGTGGCAGGGGCATCGATGCTTCGGCACAGTTTCGCGATAGCGAATCATATTCCTGTTGCGAAATCGCGTTCTCCTCGGCGAGCGCAAGAAGCAATGCGTGCCGCTCCTTCAACCGGACAGCGTGCTGATCTGCGGCCATTGTTTCGTCAATTAACTGAAACCGGCAGCGAAGCTCGATATCTTTCGCCAGCCACCATCCAGCCAGTGTCGGGAGGTCGTGCGTTGATAGACACGCCAGGGAAAGCTTTGGGTAATGTGCCATGGGGGTGAAAGCCCTGTCCGTCTTCTCGAAATACAGAACGCGGTAAGAAAGCACATTTGCCCGCGTCATTGCCTCGCGAAAGCCGCGCGGAACATTACCAAGATCCTCGCCGATGACGATACATTTGTGCAGGCGTGACAAGCACGACACAATCTGGACGAGCGTGTCAAACGGATACCGCAGATAGGTCCCGTTGGATGGAGAGCTTCCATCAGGAACCAGGAAGAGCTGTTTCAAAGCCATCGCATGGTCAATGCGCAACGCACCGGCCTGGCTCATCAGTTGATCCAGCACCTTGCGAAAGGAACTATCCGGGCGGACCATTGATTGCGGCGAGAACGGCGCAAGCCCCCAGTCCTGGCCATTGGTACTGAAGAAGTCCGGCGGAGCGCCAATGCGAAAACTGCGCAGATAATCTTTGCCGGAAGACCAGGCCGATGATCCGTCGGGGACTTCGCCCACGGCAAAATCCAGATACAATCCCAATCGCAATCCGGCTGTTCGCGCAGCATCAGCGGCCATATTCAGTTGTTTGTGCGAAACCCATTGTAACCAGCAATGAAAATCGATTTCACCGGTCGATGTGACTGCATATTCGGCGACCTTATCACTTTGAGGATCACGAAACGCCTCCGGCCAGCTCTGCCAACCGGCCCCCAAACCGGCGCACTTCATCTCAGCTGACAGGCATTCAAAAAGAGCATGATAAAACAGTCCCTGGCCAGCCTCCCGCCTGAAAGCGTCAAGAGCGAGCTGCTCTTGTTTGGCAGCGTCGGACGAATCCATGAGCCAGGTATGCCAGCAGCGCCGCAGGGCTTTGAGTTTGAGCTCTGCAACCCGCAGGTACTCGACGAGTTCGCCGCGGCGAAGTTCTGCCGCCTGTTCCAGCTCATCGGCGGCCGGCTGATAACCAGGAGCATGATCGACGGCAATATAGATCGGGTTGAGAAAGCGCCGGTTCGACGGCGAGAACGGGCTGTTACGATCCGGATCAGCCATAAAAAGTGCATGGAGGGGGTTAAGACCTATGAAATCAGCCCCCAGCCCGCCTGCGGTTTTGACCACGGCCGCAAGGTCTGCAAAGTCGCCTATTCCCCAATTTCGGCGCGAGCGCAGTTCATAGAGCTGCAACGACAATCCCCAACTTCGCCCCCCATCCAGCCATTCAGGCATATAGCATTGATTGTTGACGGACCCATCGTGCAATGCGGCTTCCGTCTGCGACTCAAAAGCATTCAATTCATGCGCAAGCTTCTCGACCGTCTCCCAGGGTACCTCGTGAACCGCTTTGTCGGTTCCTTCATAACGCATCGAAATACCGAGCGCCGCTGCGCTTTCCTCGGGCTTTTTCATGTCAGTGCAACCTCAACCGACACAGGGACCATCATTCCCTGTTCAGCTCTGGTATCCGTGTGGGGGTAAGCGAAAAATGGCTGGCATGGTGCTTTCACGACATTTGCAGCCGAGGCACCTAAATTGGCGCGCAGTGACAGCGTTCGGTTGACGTCGAACGACCAATCAATGGCAATGGCTGCCTGTTCCACCTGTATCCGGCGACCAACACCCGCGCCACCGCTGGCCAGCAGAGGCACAAGGTAGCGCCGGCGAAGAGCAATCAGCCTGTGAAAGTAGGCTCTCCAATCTCGCCCTTCGGGCGACGAGGGCTTGGCCCAGTCCAGTTTACACATCGCGAACGTGTTTTCATCATTGGGATCGGGAACATTTTCAATATCGCAATTGCCTTCACTGAACGCGGAAAAACTTGAAAACTCCCGTCGCCGCCCGTCCCGCACCAGATCGGCAAGCGTCCCGTGAAAGTCAGTAAAGAAGCAGAAGGGGCGCGTTTCGCCCCAGTCCTGCCCCATGAAGAACAGAGGAATATGAGGAGAGAGGAACAAAATCGCCGTCAATGTGTGGAGCAGGCGATCCTCCGCCAGCACCGCCAGTCGCTCGCCAAAAGCTCTGTTTCCGATTTGGTCATGGTTCTGCAGGAAATCGACAAAAGCGCTGAATGGAAGGGCGCTGCTGGGTTCTCCGCGGCGCTTTCCCGAGAGGTATTGCGAGGGCTGCCCCTGATAGACGAAGCCTTCCGTCAGCGCCGTTGCGAGTTTGTCCCATCGCTGATCCTTGAAATCGGAAAAATGGCCTTCTGTTTCACCCGTGGCGATCACATGGGCTACACTGTGAAAATCGTCGTTCCACTCTGCTGTATGCAACACAGCCTTTCCTCCCTCGCGATGATGAAGGCGAGTGATGTTCCGGTTATCTTCAGTCGTAAGATGTATATGTCTGTGTGGAAACTGGCACCGGATCTGCTGTGCTACCTCAACCAATATTTCGGGATCCGTAGTATCAACGATGTGATCAATGGCGTCAAAACGAAGCCCGTCAAATCGGAATTCACCGAGCCAATATAGCGCATTGTCGATGAAATAGTGGCGGACCGGTTTCTTTGCAAAGTTGATCGCCGGCCCCCACGGTGTATCGCGGCTTTTGTCGAAAAAGTCTGGTGCGAAGACCGGCAGATAGTTTCCGTCCGGCCCGAAATGATTATAAACGACATCGAGAAAAACCATGATTTCATGGCCATGAGCCGCGTCGATGAACGCCTTTAGATCGTCTGGTTTTCCATAGGCGGTGTGGGGGGCGTAAAGCAATGTTCCATCATATCCCCAACCGCGATTGCCGCCAAACTGGGCGACAGGCATGATCTCAATCGCAGTTATGCCTATTTCCGCCAGTAATGGCAGCTTTGCCATTGCCGCTTCGAACGTGCCTTCATCTGTGAACGTTCCGACATGAAGCTCGTAGATAACCGTCTCTTCCCAGGGCCGTCCGACCCACTCAGTATGACGCCATTCATAGGAACCCGAACAGACGATCGATCGCCCATGCACGTCGGTTTCCTGCCTGCGACTGGCAGGATCAGGCATGTTTCTCCCGTCATCGAGGACAAAACAATATGGGCTTCCGACGGGCAAATCAGCGATCAGTTTTTCAAACCAGCCGTCACCGGCTCGGTCCATCCGATAGCATTGCCCGTCGACGTCGAGTCGCAGCGCGTCCAAGCCAGGCGCCCAAATTCTGAACCGAACGCTTCCGCCTGGCATTTTGCAAGGGCCCCAGGCGAAGGGAATATCTTGCCTATCCATTGTTGTCTTCCACTACAATGAGAGATCGGGCGGGCAATATCAGGCTCGCGTCTGAAACAGGACGCACCGAATTGACTGACGCTTCACCTGACGAAGTATCGACCAACACCGACCAGCCGCTTTCTGACGGTGGCATTGTGAAGGGGATATCTTCAAAATGAGCATTGAGAAGGATACAGATCCGCTCTGTCGGTCCTGACAGCAGAAGTCCCATCGTTCGCATCTGCGCCTCATTCCAGTCCTTTGCCTCCAGTGCCTGACCGTCCGGGCGAAGCCATTGCGGCTCGGTCGAACTTGTTCCGTGTGCCGGTTGGTCATGCACATATTTTTCCTGCCGGAGCAGCTTGCGGGACTTCCGGACCTTGATCAGCTTTTGAACGAAAACTTGGAATGCCTCATCTCGCTCCGATCCCTTTTCCCAACTCAGCCATGTTGTTTCATTGTCCTGGCAATAGGAGTTGTTGTTGCCTTGTTGTGATCTCCCGATCTCATCGCCCATCAAAAGCATGGGAGTGCCTTGGGACAAGAGTGCCGTTGCAATCAATGCCCGTTTTAACCGGTCACGCAGGTCCAAAACGGTTGGATCATTGCTCTCCCCTTCCGCGCCGCAGTTCCAACTATAGTTGGCGGAATGGCCATCATTGTTGTCTTCGCCGTTGGGTTCGTTATGCTTCTCATTGTAGCTGACGACGTCGTTGAGCGTGAAGCCATCATGGGCGGCGACAAAGTTGACGCTCGCCCAGGGTCGGCGACCCCGCTTTTCAAACAGTTCCGACGATCCGAGCAACTTGCTCGACAGCGCCGGGGCCATTCCTTCATCACCTTTCCAGAACGAGCGCGTGGTATCGCGGAACTGATCGTTCCATTCTGCCCAGCCGGGCGGAAAATTGCCAAGCTGGTAGCCTTCAGGTCCCATATCCCACGGTTCGGCAATGAGTTTGACCATGGATAAAACCGGATCTTGCCGTACCGCTTCGAAGAACACAGCGTTGTGGTCGAAGTTTTCCCGATCGCGGCCAAGCGCCGACGCCAGGTCGAAACGAAAGCCGTCGATATGACATTCTTGAACCCAATACCGCAGGGAATCCATCACCATTTGCAAAACGCGTTGATTGCGAAGATTGACGGTATTGCCGCATCCGGTCGTGTCAAAGTAAAAACGAGGATCATCGCCCAGAAGATAGTAACTTGCATTGTCGATACCGCGAAATGACAATGTCGGGCCGAGATGATTGCCTTCAGCGGTGTGGTTGTAAACTACGTCCATGATTACTTCCAGCCCGGCCTCATGCAGTTTCCGGACCATCATCTTGAACTCGTGAATACTTCCTCCGGGTGATATGTAGCGCGCAGCCGGTGCAAAGAAGCCGATCGTATTGTAGCCCCAGTAGTTGCTGAGTCCCTTCTCCACCAGATAACGATCATCAAAAAAGGCCTGGACCGGGAGCAACTCGATCGACGTAACGCCAAGCTTGACGAGACGTTCGATCACTCGCTCATCTGACAGTCCTGCGAAAGTGCCCCTGACGCGTTCCCCCAGATCCTGGTTTCGCGCCGTCATTCCCTTGACATGTGTTTCGTAAATGATGGTCTCGCACCAAGGCACGTCGGGCCTTATGTCATTGCCCCATGTGACCGCGGGATCGACGACCACGCATTTGGGCATGACGAAAGCCGAGTCCCTTCGGTCCATGGCAAGATCTTCTCGAGAATGACCAACGCGATATCCGAACACCGCGTCGTGCCATTTGATATCTCCATAAAGGGCAAGCGCATAGGGATCGAGAAGGAGCTTGTTGGGATTGAACCGATGTCCAGCTTCAGGTGCATAGGGTCCGTGAACCCGGTAGCCGTAAAGCTGACCCGGTCGAATATCGGGGCAATAGCCATGCCACACCTCATGCGTATATTCGGGCAACTGGACACGTTCAAGTTCCCGTCTGCCGCCATTGTCGAAAAGACAAAGTTCAACCTTGGTTGCGTTGGCTGAAAAGATGGCGAAATTCACGCCGGCGCCATCCCAATGCGCACCCAGGGGGAATGATGAACCGGATCTGATGATGGTTTTTTTCCTGTGCATCTAGTTTCCTGCTTTAAACAACAGTGTCGCCAAAGGTGGGAGCGTTATGGAAAGGGAATGGGGCCTTCCATGCCAGGGCAGATCGTCGGCCTGAAGAAAACCCGCATTGCCCACATTGGAACCGCCGTAGTGCTGGGCGTCTGTATTGAGCAGCTCGGTCCAACCCCCAGGTGATGGCACGCCGATACGATAGTTTGTCCGCACCACCGGTGTCATGTTGCAGACTACCAAAACGGTCTCTGCGCCTCCCTGGCCCTTGCGAAGATAGGCAAAGACACTGTTCTCGTGGTCATTCTGCTCTATCCACTCGAAACCAGCAGGATCACAATCGAGCTCATGTAGCGCGCCCAGTGTGCGGTATAGTCTGTTAAGGTCTCGAACGAGATCTTGGACCCCCCGATGCAACGGGTCGGCCAAGAGATGCCAATCAAGCGACCTGTCATGGTTCCATTCGCGCTCCTGAGCAAATTCACATCCCATAAACAACAACTTTTTGCCCGGATGGGTCCACATGAAACCCAGATATGCACGCGTGTTTGCAAATTTCTGCCAGCGATCGCCCGGCATTTTTTGCAGAAGCGAACCTTTGCCGTGAACCACCTCGTCGTGGGAAATCGGCAGGACGAATTTTTCTGAATAGGCGTAGAGAAGTCCAAACGTCATCTGTGAATGGTGGTAATGGCGATTGATGGGATCTTCGGCCATGTATTTCAAAGTGTCGTGCATCCATCCCATGTTCCATTTGAAATCAAAACCCAGGCCCCCTTCCGCTACGGGGCGGCTGACGCCTGGCCAGGCTGTCGATTCTTCTGCGATCATCAAAGCGCCCGGGTGTCTGGCGTGAACGTTACCGTTGGTGCTACGCAGGAAATCGACGGCGTCCAGATTGTGATTTCCGCCAAATCTGTTGGCGAGCCATTCGCCCTCTTTGCGGCTGTAGTCGAGGTAGAGCATGGAGGCAACGGCATCTACCCGCAGCGCGTCGATGTGGAAATTACCGAGCCAGTGAAGTGCACTTGCCTGCAAATAATTTGCCACTTCGGGACGGCCGAAATTGTAGATCAATGTGTTCCAGTCCTGATGGAAACCGAGACGAGGATCTTCGTGTTCATAAAGCGCGGTTCCGTCGAACCGCACCAGCCCATGGGCGTCGGATGGGAAATGGGCTGGAACCCAGTCAATGATGACACCGATTCCTGCCTGATGAAACCGGTCAACAAAGTCACAAAACTGCTCGGGCGTCCCAAAGCGCTTGGTCGGTGCGAACAGTCCAATCGGTTGATAGCCCCAGGAGCCGGTGAATGGGTGCTCTGTCACCGGAAGCAGTTCGATATGGGTAAAACCCATGTCGCTGACATAGGGGATTAAATAATCAGCAAGTTCGCCATAGCTTAGCAATTGATCGCAATCCCTGCGGCGCCAACTGCCCAGGTGAACCTCGTAGATCGACACGGGGGAAGCAGCACTTTGGCAAGATGCACGTTGCTGCATCCACGTGTCGTCGCTCCATGTGTGAATGGGCAACCCTGCAATAACCGAGGCGGTAGCGGGAGGCGCTTCCTGCGAAAACGAAACAGGGTCTGACTTGAGCGGAAGCAGGTCGCCGTAAACACCGACAATCTCATATTTATACAGTATGCCGGCTTCAACCTCTGGTATGAAGATTTCCCAGACGCCGCAGCCGTGCCGTTTTCTCATCGGATGACGTCGGCCATCCCAGGCATTGAAGTTGCCGACGACACTTACTCGCCGGGCGTTGGGAGCCCAAACGCAGAAAAGCACGCCCGGCACTTCTTCGAGCTCGGCAGGGTGCGCACCCAGGCGTCGGGAAAGTTCAAGATGTTTGCCCTCTTTAAGCAGATACTCGTCAAGATCTCCCAATACAGGTGGGAACCGATACGGATCTTCAACGGTCCAAACCTTTTCGCCTGCCGAAAATTGTAAGAGGTAGGGAAAGGGCTGGTGTCGGTCAGCGATACGGCCACAGAAAAAGCCTTCATTGCCTATGGCATCCAAGGGCCCCAGCACCGCTCCTGTCGCCTTGTCGACAATTTGAGCTGACGCTGTTTGAGGGGCAAAAACTCTTACATACAACGTTCCATCGACGTCACGATGCATTCCCAAAAATGAGAAAGGATCATCGTGCAATCCACGTATCACAGCCTCAATCTGCCAGGACAAGCTCGAATCGATCGTCAAAACTTTGCCTCCAGCAGTTTTGCCAGCCCACGCAGCGGGATTCCCACCCATTGCGGCCGGTTGTCGAGTTCGTAGATAATTTCGTAAGCGGCCTTTTGGATTTGCAGAACCTGCAAGAGATGCCTGGAAAAACCGTTCGGCTGAGAATAGGTCGAACAACCGGCCATATGGCGGTTGTAAGAGGTCATGAAGGCCGCAACCGCGTCTTTTTGCCAGGCGTATATCGCATTTACGGCGGCATCGGCTCCGGCAGCCTTGAGCGACTCGGCAATTGCTGTTTCGGCAGCATAATCGAATGACCGCAACATGCCGGCTACATCGACCAAAGGAGATGATTTGTGCCGACGCTGATCCAATGGTCGGCGCGGCTCGCCTTCAAAATCGATGATTGCCAGGTCATTCTCGACAATAAGCACCTGGCCAAGGTGATAGTCGCCGTGAATTCGCGATAGGCCGCCGGACGGGCCAAGATCGCTCAGACTCTCGATCAACCTTGTCAAGGGTTCGCGCGCTGCAAGGATTTTTTGCACGTCCTCCAGAGCGGAAACCATGGGAACATTGTTGAGGCGCGCATACAGGCGGTCCAGATCCTCCATGGTGTTGTCAACAACGCCCTTCAAATAGTTTGTTGTCATCGGCTCAATCTGAAACGCCGGCACTTCGCTGATGCCGGACAATGCACGATGAAGCTCAGCCGTACGTTGCCCCAGAACTTCTGCGATATTGACGGGCAGCTGCTCGGCGATCGTCCCGGAAAAACTTCCAGCCCCGCTCGCGGTGAAAATTTCGCCTGCGGAACGCTTGAGCGCTGATACGATCGCATCCCAGGCATTGCCTTGATTGCTGACGAAGACTGACACTACCACCAAGGTCGCAGGCTGGCCGTTCGGCTCCGCAACCTCTATATGTCCCAGATAGGCGGGCGTATTCTTGAAGCCGGTCCTTTCGGTAAGCGCCTGAGCAATCTCGACATCCGGCTGCACGCCCGGCCGCAGCTGCCGGTAAAGCTTCAAAATTAGCTTGTCTCCAAACGCAACTGAAACATTGCTTTGGTCAGCGGTAAGTACGCGCGGCGGTTGCAGTTCGTCCAGTTGCTTCAATCGATCCGAAGCGTGAAATATCAAACCGTCCTCAGACCGGGCCTCATCGGCATTTTGCAACCTGGATATGAGCTCGGCGGCAAATTTTTCGTCATACGCCGCATCGATCAACGAGCCTACGGTAGAACCTCGCCTGATCTTTGCCATTGTGTAGGACAGCTTGGGCGAACCGAAAGCCAGATTGGCCTCACCCCATTTTGCAGATACGGGCAAGGAATAGGTGTGGACCTGACCTGCGATCTGTATATCGACGAGGGCCCATGCGCAATCACCGCCGGCGATTTCGATCAGGTTGCGTGTCTCTATCCTTTCGATATTTTGGCCCTTGTGGCTGAACCATCGCTGAAGAGGAAGGAACTTGGGAAGTACATCCTGCTCAAGCTGCGTCTTTTCTCTGCCGCTCAATACCGAAGCTGCGCGCCCGTCACGGACGGCAAGTGTAACAAACTCCGGCAATATCTCGGGCATCTTGCGGTGCCAGGCCGGCGCGTCGAACTCCTGAGCCAGCCGGAACCAGTAAAAGCCGTAGGGAGCAAGCGTGAGCAGATAGGGCAAATCGCCTATGGGCGGGAATGTCGAGCGGCCGTTCAGTTCGATCGGCACACATCCCTTCCATGCAGCAAGTTCAAGTTCAACTGCCTCTGCTGTCCTGGAGAGATTGGCAACACACAGGATCGTCTCGTTCCCGTGCTGGCGAAGATAGGCAAAGATTCTGCGGTTCAGCGGGTAGAGCAACGTCATTGTTCCGCGCCCGAACGACAAATGCTCCTTTCGGACCGCCATCATCCGTCTCATCCAGTTGAGCAAGGAGGAAGTATCGCGGTTCTGCGTTTCGACATTGATGACCTGGTAACCGTAGATGGGATCCGAGATTGCGGGCAGAAAGAGCCTTTGTGGGTCGGCTCGGGAAAACCCGCCATTTCTGTCGCTCGACCATTGCATCGGTGTGCGCACCCCGTCCCGATCGCCCAGATAATAATTGTCGCCCATGCCGATCTCGTCGCCATAATAAAGCACGGGAGATCCAGGAAGTGACAAGAGCAACGAATTCATTAGTTCAATCTTGCGACGATCGTTTTGCATCAAGGGCGCAAGACGTCGGCGTATACCAAGGTTGATGCGTGCGCGGCTATCTTCGGCATAGGTCTGCCAAAGATAATCGCGCTCCTCTTGCGTCACCATTTCCAATGTCAGTTCGTCATGGTTTCGAAGAAAAATTGCCCATTGGCAGTTCTCGGGAATATCGGGGGTCTGCCTGATGATATCGGTCAGTGGATGGCGATCTTCCTGGGCTACCGCCATGTACATGCGAGGCATGATGGGGAAATGAAAACCCATATGACATTCATCGCCCTCGCCGAAGTATGGCCGCGTGTCTTCAGGCCATTGATTGGCTTCAGCGAGCAGCATCCTGTCATCATAATGCGCATCAAGCTCGGCGCGAATTCGCCTGAGAACATCATGGGTTTCCGGAAGGTTTTCGTTGTTAGTTCCTTCTCGTTCCACCAAATAGGGGATGGCATCGAGCCGCAAACCATCGACCCCGATCTCAAGCCAATGATGCATTGCTTTGATGACTTCTTTGAAAACATTTGGATTGTCAAAGTTCAAGTCGGGCTGATGAGAGTAGAAACGGTGCCAGAAATAAGCGCCGGCCACCTCATCCCACGTCCAGTTGGACTTTTCCGTATCGGTGAAGATTATACGGGTTTCGGGGAACTTTGCATCTGTGTCGCTCCAGACATAAAAGTCGCGAGCGTTCGACCCGACTCTTGCCCGGCGTGCTCTTTGGAACCAGGGATGCTGGTCGGAGGTGTGATTGATGACCAATTCGGTTACCACGCGCAGGCCCCGAGCGTGGGCTTCCGTTACAAAGCGGCGAAAGCTGCGCATGTCTCCGTAACTGGGATTGATCGCCCTATAATCAGAGATGTCATAGCCATCGTCGCGAAGAGGAGATGGATAGAAAGGCAACAACCAGATCGTGTTCACGCCGAGTGTTTCTATATGATCCAGACGGCGAATAAGCCCGGCAAAATCGCCAATTCCATCGTCGTTTGAGTCTTGGAAGGCTTTCACATGGACTTGATAGATGATGGCATCTTTATACCAGTCGGGCGATTTTGACCCTGCAGGCGCATTAGCATTGACAGAAACATCCATGATTATCGCTTTGCTCCTGGAGGAAAAATTCGCCAGATGGCATAGGGTCGGACGGACGGGTCCAATCGCAAAGAATGGACTTTGCCATGCCAAGTGAATCGGCCTCCATTGATCAGGTCCTCCACTTCGACCGATGCTCCATCGGGCAATCCGAATTCCCATAGAGGCACTTCAAAATGGAAGCTCTGTGGATTGTGAGGATCGAGCGTGACGTGGAAAAGCAAATAGCTTTCCTCGTCAAAATCCATTTTTCCGTAGTACAGGACTTTGTCGTTTCCAGGCATTGTAGAACGTCAAGCTGCTATAGGCTTTGAACGCTGCGTGCGTGGCCCGCAATTTATTGATCAGGGCGATATCGCCGATGATATTGTCCGATCCTTCGAAGTCCCTTTGCCGTAACTGGTATTTTTCCGAATTGAGATATTCTTCCTTGCCCGGAATGGCCGCCGCCTCGCAAATCTCAAAGCCACTATAGATGCCGTAATTTCCAACCAGGCTGGCCGCAAGAACCAGTCTGATCTGGAAGCCTGCCTTGCCGCTCTCCTGTAGGAAGAAGGGATTGATGTCTGGTGTGTTGGCGAAAAAATTCGGGCGCATAACGAAGCGATCTTCGCCCTGTGTGAGTTGGGTCAGATAGTCTTGCAACTCTGCTTTTTCGTTTCGCCAGGTGAAGTATGAATAGGATTGAGAAAAACCGATTTTTGCCAATCGACTCATGATCTTCGGACGGGTGAAGGCCTCGGCCAAAAAGATCACATCTTCATGCTCATGCCGCACTTCGGCGATCAACCATTCCCAAAAAGGAAAAGGTTTTGTGTGAGGATTGTCAACGCGGAATATCTTGACGCCATGTGCAATCCAGAACAACACGACGTCGAGCAAAGCGTGCCAGATTTCAGCTTTTGCGGGGCCATAAAAATCCAGATTGACTATATCTTCATACTTTTTCGGCGGATTTTCTGCAAAACGAATGGTCCCGTCTGGTCTGCGCTTGAACCACTGTGGATGTTGGCTGATCCACGGGTGGTCCGGAGAACATTGTATTGCGAAATCCAATGCAATTTCTAAGCCTGCCTGCGTGGCAGCGCCGACAAGCCGGTCGAAATCTTCAATCGTACCCAATTGCGGATGAACGGCGTCATGCCCCCCGGCCGGCCCGCCTATCGCGTACGGACTGCCAAGGTCGGTTTCACTTGCCGTAAGGCTATTATTCGGCCCCTTGCGGTTAGTTCGTCCTATCGGATGGATCGGCGGAAAATAAAGGACGTCGAACCCCATCTCTTTCACATAGGAAAGTTTTGGCACTACGTCGTTGAAGGTGCCGTGCACTGCCTCAACTGGAGACTGGGAGCGGGGGAACAGTTCATACCAGGCGCCGAAGCCAGCACGGAACCGTTCTGCAAGCAGCGGCAGAGCTGGGTTTGAACGAGCCAGATGATCGCGCGGACCAGCCAGTGACATAATCTCGATGACGTCCGGAGCAATCAACGATCCAGGATCGCTCGAGCCATTGAGCGCGTTCGTCAATGTCTGCCGGGAAGCGTCATCCAGTTGCCCTTTGGAGAGGGCTCGCTCGATCAAGGCCTGGCCCTCGATCATTTCAAGTTCAATGTCCTGGCCGGCCTCGCGCTTCTTCCGAAAATCCCGAAGCCAGGTCGAAAAGGGATCTATCCACGCTTGGACATTGAAACTGTGGGATCCGAGCTCGGAGAGAACGATATCGGCTATCCATTTGTCATTTCCGACCAGCTGCATCGCGGTTACGTCCGTGCGATCGCCACGTGTGACAAGGACACAGGCCTTTAAAACGTCGTGGCCATCGCATAAGATATCAGCACTGACGGTAAACGGGCGCTCGATAATACATTTTGCCGGGAACCGCCCGCCATTAACCTGCGGCGAGACGTTTTCGATAACAACCCTGCGATGATCCTCGAAGAACGAAACCGCGTCTATCGTATGTTTCTTTTCAACGACATCGACGCGATCTTTTGTAGGAGTTTTTCGGTTCAATACAGTAGCCTCATCTGGGATCGCCAAGCGGGACGATCGAAAGCGTTGAGATGACAACCGCGTGAGTCGCACAAAGTTCCGGCTGTAAAAAATTTTCTGAATTCTGGTTTCCGGGCCGCATTGAAGGGGCCAAGTATCGATTTGGAGCTCACGACGTCATCACGCCCTGATCGGGTTGTTGCAGGGTGCCACCGACGCCTCGACAAGCTCCATTTTCCGGGTCCTTGTTGCTCTGCAACGCCCGGGAACTAATGACTCGCATACGCTGGTATGGTCGACCGAATGATGCTCTCGGCGGAAGAACGTTCCGAACTCGAGCGCGTCTTGAACGAAGCAATAACCGCTAAAGCTCCTGCGCGCGAAGGAAGCCGTTTATCTCGTCGTTCCGGTCAATGGGTACGATGTGCCCACTTTGCAGCCGGAAAACGCTGCCTTGGCCTTTAAACCACTGTTCAATCTCATGCCAGCGCCCAATGTACCCGCAGCATTTGCTACAGAATATCTGATCATTGCTGATCACGTCTGGAGGGATACGCAAATAGGTGGCTCGGCATTCTACACACTCTGGAGCGCTGATCGATTTTTGCCCCATGATAACCTCCCGGTAGATTTCAAGAGGAGAGCATTCCATGTTTGAACAGCGCTCTCAATCCTGCGTCCACCACCAGACAATCCCTGCCTAGCCGATGAAGTCTCACCAACGCATGACCAGACCGTCAGTGATGGTCGGCAACGGAAACGGCAGTACGGCCGCCACAGGACTGGAAGCAAACGCGCTGGAACGCCGAACTCGATCCCAGGCTTGACCTTTTACCTTAGACTCCGACACCGTTAAGGACGACGTCGCCAACAACTTGCTTAATGTGAGGGCGGCATTCGCTCAAGGCCAGAGCAACCTTCGACGCGGACAGGCGCAAATTCTTCGGACATAAGCTTTCTCCTTCAAAAATGACGAACCTCGACCTTGCGAGTAAGTTCCCGTCCACTGGCGGACAGAAGTCGGTGATTGCGGAACATCCGGCGACAGGATCGCATTTCACCTGTGTTGTCGGTGTTGTGGATACTCCACCGCCAGCGTGGGCTCGGTGCCTTCCCTCCCACAACGATGACGGGCACCGAGCCTTTCCACAAGCGTATTCACAGGAGAGGACTGGTGTCTTTCTCAAACTTTCGAGAACTAGGATATACCGACATCCATGAGCAGATATTGTCAGAAGCGTATCGCCTCGCTTCTCACAGTTTGAATCGTCACCCCCAAAACCCACGAACACGGTGAGCGGATGGCTCAGACAATCATCGACTTCTATTATCGGGGAATTCGGGATCCCGGCGTGCTGAGCACACTGGCGGCGAACAGGGAAAAAGCGCTCGAGATTAAAGCCGCCAAACTGGCGCGGCGAACGGAAAGGTTGGCAAGGATCGGACGCAGAAAAGGAAGATCGCGGAAGCAGCAAGAACATCGGGCCGAGTAAGCGTCTGCTGCATTCTCAGCCCACAGCCTTAGCTTTGTCCACTTCTGGACTAAGGGTAGATTGTTTTAAATCGAAGCGTACACTCAATGCGGCACCGACACAAAGCATTGAACTGGCGGTTGATGCTTGAGAGATGTTACGTGCTCTTCGCCTAGTGGGATCATCGATGACATCAAATTATGGGATGAGACTTGGGGAACGCTCCTATTCGAATAACCTCGGCCTACGGTCAAGTTTGAACGGAACCGACCCGCTGCAAGAGTCATTCACCGACTCTTGGACGATAAACCTGTCAAGGAATTAACTGTAATGACCCGCCGGATCGGTAAGACGAAGGTCATAACCTCCATTATGCAGGCGGCAGAGTTCATGAATGAGTGGCGGGGCACCGAAATTGAAAGGCTTAATATTGCCAAGCACGCACTGCTTGAATGCTACGATGGCAAGCTGTCACCCGGCGTTGCTCGCATGGCTTTCATCGAGGCCGCCAAGGAAGCCGACATCTACGTCGAGGCAGTTGGCCGCCCATCATCAACCGGCAAACTTGAAAAGTGGAGCAAGCGCAACCCCCGCCTTGAAGCCTAAGAGGTGGAAATCACATGCGCATTAAAGGCGTGACTAGGAAAGCTACATTGACTTTGGTTGCAATTGCAATTGTCGGACTTCTCGTCGCGGCAGCCGCTGCATTGATTTGTGAAATCACGTTTTACGATAGTCGGCAAACAAATCGAAAAAGCGAGTCATATTTATTTGGGGCGGCGTGGATTTCCACCCCAAACTCGACCCGGTTGAAGGGAATATTTTCAACCCCGGCATCTGTTAGGACGCCAGGCTGATTTATTGACAGGCTCGGGTAGCCAGATTTTAATAATGAAGTCTCCGCGGTCACAAGGCGGCGGCATGAAGCCCGGCACCCCATCTTTCACCTGAAAGCGCGCCGGGCTTCATTTTATCTCGGCGGTGAGCCTCGACGCCGGTCGCGCTCTACTCGCTGCAAACGATCTAACGCCTGCATATTAAAGTCACGCTGGCCAAAGAAGTGTTGCTGGGCTCCGCTTCAATACAGGGTTATTTAGGCGAGATGCCAGGGCGGGTCATGCCATTGCGGCGCGGTATCTGTTCAGATTGCGTCGGTGACTGAGGAGCTGAACGATTGCCAATGTGAGCATTGCCAGAAGCGCGGCGCGCTATGGGCGTATTTTCCCGTCGATAAAGTTGTGGTGACTGGCAGGACATTGATATACTGCTGGGGCGACACGAAACTCCAATTTCATTTCTGCGGCCAGTGCGGCTGCACCATTAGTTGGGTGTCGATCGATCCGACATACAATCGCATGGGCGTAAATGCATCATTGCCTTCGATCCGTTCTGATGCGGGTCGATCTAGTTGGATCACCGCAACAGTTGCTGCCGGATTAGCTGCGTAGTTCGCTTTGCCAGTGATCTGTTTTGGCGTACGACCGCGGTAGAGCCTACCATTGCCGGGCTTGGTGTTGCCCATTCGGTTGCCATAGACCTTGTTGGCAAGTTTCTCTGGATTGCGAACATACGGCTGGCATTCAGCAACGGATTTGAACCGATGGTTCTTGCTTGATCCCTTGAAGACATCGTAGATCCGCTGCGCACTCGTGTAGTTCAAGTTTTCAGTCTGGCGCGTGAATCCACCACTTTCCAGTGCAATACTAGCGAGATAATGGGCCAACAGGTGAGGCTGATCGATACCACCTCGCCATAGGAGTTGATGCCGTCAATGATCAAGGCGACGATTTTCGCGTTCGGAGACGCCATAGCGATCCGACGCAGCATTTCTGCTGTCAGTTTCACGATGAATACCTGAGGTTGAATCTAGAACTATTGGATTATATTGCTGGATCAGAAGCTTTGATGCAGATTGGTCAGCCAGGGATCAGGGAGCATGGACCCGGAAGACAAACATTACCTCACTCGGGTTTGGCCATATTTGCTGGCAGTCGCATTACTATGCCGCGCCTCTATTACTCTGGGTCGTTTCTGCTCGATTAAGCACGAGCCGGGATACCGTGTAAGCGCAATTGCTCACGATGGGGTTATCTGTGGTAGGAAATTGGTTGGAACTGGGCCTCGATTGCAGCGAGTCTAAATACATTGAGCTAGGCCGCCGGTCTTGATCGTTTCACACAGTTGCATTTTACTGGTTTATACCAGCGCCCCCGAGCTGGCCTCATCCCAGCGCTGATTTAACTAGCCCTTATTAGCGCTGGGATTTTCTTCACCTGCGATTCGACGCAGCATTTCCGTTATCAGTTGCACGGATCTGTGGCGGCCAATTAAATTGGGCTGGCCTGGGTGGATAGTTGTCAGTAAGGCCTTCGCGAAGCCCAAATATCCCAAGCTTCCGGCACTTTCGCTGATGCTGTCATTGGGATTCACGAGCGAATGACGTGAGAGAAAGGGAGAACAAATCGATGACGATCAATCTGAGCGACGTGTACCAAGGTTACATCGACTGTCTCAACTCCCAGGACTGGGGCAACCTTGGAGACTATGTCGGCGCCGAGGTTTCCTATAATGGAAAGAGGATCGGACTTGATGCCTATCGACAGGCCCGCGAAAAGGAATTTCGCGACCCCGACCTGCATTTTGAAGTACGCATTCTGGTATCCGACCAGAAAACGGTGGCGAGCCGCCTCGAATTCGACATCAGTCCGAGCGGCGAGTTCCTAGGTCTTCCCGTCAACGGGAAACGCGTGAAGTTTTCCGAAAATGTGTTCTATGAATATGAAGGCGGTAAGATTGTCAGAGTATGGTCGGTGCTCGACAAAGCGACGATCGCGGCCCAGATCGCCCGATCCTGGTGCGAGGCACCCGCGAACAAGCGGCGGACCCGTTAGAAAGATGGTTTGCCGTCCCGCGGGGACGTCACCTGTAAATCAGTCTTGATGGGCAAGGAGCAAATCGGCGGCTCCGTTCAAATCCGACACTTCCGCATAAGGCAGCCAGTCTGGATTGCCGGGATTCTCCCCGGCGGTTCACCCAGGTACCCCGCAAGCCCAGTTCGTGACGCGCTTTCAATACATACCCATCGCAACGTGCACGGTTTGGGCCGGTGTGACATCTATCCTACGATAGGCATACTCGCAGAGTTGTCGCGGTGGTTTATAGGCGTGCGCCTGTTCGGGGGTGAAGACGTAGTCGAAGGGCACACCGATGCGCGCAACGGCGAGAGCGATGAGATCGTCGTCGGAGTTCGTGAAAATCGCAAGCTTATAGCGCTCGCGCAGCCGCCGCAGGACATCCGGCAATTCGGGGTGCGGCCCCATATTCTTTGGCGAAGACGCGATGCGTTCGATCCCGTCTTCTCTGGGCGTTAGGCCGTGCTCGGCAAAGGCGGCTGCAGGCGCTGGAAGGCATCAGCTCTACAGCCTTTAGTCGCGCCACAAAAGCGTATCGTTCCGCCCAGTCAGGTCGTGGCAATTTCTGTCTACTGGCGGACGGATTGTATCCTTCTGATTTTTTTTGGAACCATCGCAAAGTTGCAGGATTGGATTCAGCGCGGGGGTTAAGAAACTTTGGAGACGACAAATGCCAAACAATCAGAACAACCGTGGCGATGATCGCGACCAGCAGTCAAAAGCAGGCCAGCAAAGCCACAAGAATACACCGGGTCAACAGAAACAGGATTCGGGGAAAAGCGGCGGCCAGCAAGGAGCAGGTTCCTCACAGGGTGGCTCGCATGAACAGCACGTAAAGGCTGGCCAGCAAAGTCATAAAAATCGCTAATGTGTAAATTGCCCGTCAAGTTTTGGCGGGCAATTTCTCTTTGAGGTGGAAAAATGAAAGCTTTGACTTGGCACGGTAAAGGCGACATGCGCTGCGAAAGCGTTCCCGATCCTAAAATCGAGCACGGCCGCGACGCCATTATCAAAGTGACAGCGTGCGCAATCTGCGGCTCGGACCTGCACATATTCGATGGCATCATTCCGTCAATGGAGCATGGCGACATTATCGGTCACGAGACAATGGGAGAAGTTGTCGAGGTTGGTTCACAAAACAAAGCATTGAAGGTTGGTGACCGCGTCGTCGTTCCATTTACAATTGCATGCGGTGAATGTTTCTTTTGCCAGAAAGGCTACTATTCAGGTTGCGAGCGTTCCAACCCCAATAAAGCGAAAGCCGCGAAGTTGTGGGGAAATTCGCCTTCGGGACTTTTTGGATATTCCCATTTGCTCGGCGGATACAGTGGTGGACAGGCGGAGTTTCTCCGCGTTCCCTACGCCGATGTCGGTCCTATAAAGGTCCCCAACCACCTGTCGGATGAGCAGGTGCTTTTTCTGTCGGACATATTTCCAACCGGATATATGGCGGCGGATTTCTGCAACATCCAGAAAGGCGATACAATCGCCATCTGGGGCTGCGGTCCAGTCGGACAAATGGCTATACGCAGCGCATTCCTGCTTGGAGCAGATCGGGTAATTGCGATCGACACGGTCCCTGAACGGCTGGCTTTAGCAAAGGAAAGCGGCGCGCAAACGTTGGATTTCCGTGACGAAGACATCTACGACCGTATAATGGAGTTGACCAATGGCAGGGGAGCTGACGCATGCATTGATGCCGTCGGTACTGAACCCGATACCATGGCAAGTTTCGATTCAATCGTTGACCGCATCAAGGTTGCAACTTTCATGGGCACCGACAGACCGCATGTTCTCCGGCAAGCAATTCATTGCTGCCGCAACTTTGGCACCGTTTCCATTGTTGGGGTCTATGGCGGTTTCGTCGATAAAATCCCAATGGGTTCGGCCATTAATCGCGGTCTGACTTTCCGCATGGCGCAAACGCCCGTCCAACACTATCTTCCGCTGCTTTTGGACCGGATCGAAAAGGGTGAGATCGACCCATCATTCGTTATCACCCACCGGGCAACACTCGAAGAGGGCCCCGAATTTTATAAAACATTTCGGGACAAAAAGGATGGCTGCATCAAGGTGGTCCTTAAACCTAACTAAGGAGAAACGATCATGCATAATTCCAAACGTCCGCTCGCTTGTCACAGGAACGGGATAGTGAATGCTGCGACGCGCCACTTACCTTGCGCATGCCGATGGCTGAGCGAGGTCGACTGGACACGAAGCAGTCACCGCCTCGCAGAAGCGGGCATTATGCGACCCGGTTCGCTCCAATGAATCAGAGGGGAACTGTTTTGAACAAGATCTTTTTGTCTCATGGTAAGTTGACAAAATGAGATCGAAATGGCTGAGAAAACACTTCAAACCCTTTTTTATGAAACACTTAAAGGCTCTACTATGCGGAACGCAAAATCTTGACCGCGCTGAAGAAAATTGAAAAAGGAGCGGTGTCACCCGAGCTTAAGGCAGCTTTCGAAAAGCACCGGTGCACGTCGATGGCCTGCAGCAGGTCTTTGAAATTATAGTCAAACGCGCACAAGGCAAAACGTGAAGCCTTTGGGGGAATTGTCGCTGAAGGCGAAGAAATTTTGGAAGGTTTTAAGGGGCAACCAGCACTTGACGCCGGCTTGGATTCTGCCGCCCAAGCAGTCGAGCACAATGAGATAGCCAGGTATAGTAGCTGGCGCGTTGGGCGAAAGAATTGGGATACTCGGACGCGCATAACTTTTGGCAGCCACGCTGGCGGAGGAAGAAGCTACTGATGGAGCATTATCCACTCTGGCAGGATTCGCTTAACAAGGCCGCTCAGGCGGCATAGTTGAATTGTTTGAGGCAAGCGCTGGCAACAGCGCTGCCTTCGCGATTGTCTTCATATCGCAGGAAAACCATGACGAAGTATCGATTGGAATTTTTCGAAGGGATTGGAACAGACGACGTTGTTGACATCGAGCTGCAAAACGACGCTGAAGCGATTGCAGAAGCACACCGTATCGCAGGCGAACTTCTACAGAGAGGTTTTCTCGGTGATCAAGTTCGAAGCCAGTGGATGATCAGGGTCTTTCGCGACGAAGATCAAGCCGTTGAGACAATCTACTTTTCTGATCTAGTCGCCCGCTACTGAAGACGGAAGGGCCACGATGTCGTTGAGCGCCTCTTTTAATAAAGTAGCCACCAAGGTTGCGATGGCATCAGGCAAACCGCTGACCTTTTGCATATGCGTTTCTATGGTGGTGCTATGGGCAATAAGTGGCCCGCTTTTCGGTTTTTCGGAAACGTGGCAGCTCATCATCAACACGAGCACAACGATCATCACATTCTTGATGGTTTTTCTAATTCAAAACACACAGAACAGAGATGGTGCCGCAATCCAGGCCAAACTGGATGAACTGTTACGGGTTGGTGAAGGACAAAACAGATTCATAGGAATTGAACATTTATCGGAGAACGAAGTGGAGGAATTTCGCAAGAAGTGCGAACAGGCCGCCAACGCTGCATCATGACCTCTGCGCCCGATATGTGTCAATTTCCCGAGCGAAACTATGACGGCGGGTAGTTGATTGAACGAAACGCCTTTGTCCCAAGTCGACAAAGGTTTGTCCGGTTTCGAGCGAACGAACTTAAATGCCAAGGCGACACCCAGCTGGACGTTTCTGCTCGCGGCCAATGAAGGGAGGCATGTGATGGCATTGTTAGATCAAGACAGACGAATATTCGCCACCAGTGATTGGGAGACCTTGCAACGAGCCCATGACAAGGCCTCCCGGATGCTTGATCGTGTCCCAAAACCCATGAGCGGTGTAACGAGCTCGCACGAACCGTCATGGCTCTTTTCGACAGCGGCGTGAGCGGCGAAGATGAACTCGCAGCACTGGCTGCCAACAGAGAACTTGGTCATCTTGGTGCGCAAGGTCACTTTCAGCAGCCATTTTCGATGTCACAAGCACAGCGATTTCTCCGCCACCTGACTGAGATTCGATGAAATACCAGCTGTCTCGTTGATCAATTGGCAAAGGCTGTGTTGATGTAGATCCCGGTCAGCTCCTGTCTCGAAGATCGCTATACTGATTGAAACGAAGCTGAACCGTTGGTGGGATGATGAGTTCCGCTAGAGTGATGAATTCAGCAAGGAACGGCGATCGAGACGAAGTTGTCAGCCAGAAGATGCAGGTTTACGGAAAGTTCAGGGCCGCTCACGGATTTTCCATGTCCGGTCACGGCCAAATAGGGTTCGAGGTCAGCGAGCATGCGAACCGATTGGTGGGCTGATGCCCAATCCGGTGTGAAATAACGGGGTGGCCCGTGGAGCTCGGCTGTTTGCACAACAGCATGATATGCAGATTCCTGCCGCGTTGTAATGAAAGCATCCCCAGCCAGCAAAACCCGATCGTGTTCCCGCCAAAGCGAGATGTGCCCGGGCGTGTGTCCAGGTGTATGAAGCCACTGCCAATCCTTCAAGTCTGGTACCTCACCTTGTAGGGGAACCTCCGCCAGCCTGCTGGAAACGTCAATTGGCTTTCTAGGAAACAGCGGCGAAAGCAAAGTCATTATACCCCCGCCTGCGCGAGCATCCGGTGGAGAATAAGACGTCGTTCCGTTCAGAAACGGAACCTCGTGCGGGTGCGCGAAGACCGGGACATTTTCCCAATGTCCCAGCAAGAACTCAAGCGATCCAACATGATCAAAATGACCGTGCGTCAACAAAATGCATCGCGGGGTGGCGAAACTTCCAAAGCGCGACTCGGCAGCTTCCACTATCTTCGCACCATAGCCCTGAAGACCTGCGTCAACCAAAACCCAATCGCTTTTCGGGTACCCGATAAATGCCACGTTGACGATTCCGGTTGTCAGATAAGCCAGATCGCTTCTGACTTCTACAATCCCCGCTTCGTTTCGCAAACCTTCATTCACGAGGCGTTCCGGTAATGGAATCTGCTCCGTCATGTCCTCACTCCTCTTTTCGTTTTTGCTGTTTCCGATATCGCGACATGAACGCGAGAACTGCTTGACCACCCAATGCGCGCTTCAGAGGACGTGAATGACGCTTTCCTCAAATTGAGCGATCTTGCGAAGTTCATCCTTCACGAGCTTTTCACATAAACGCAGATCAGCAGCAGTCCGTTTGTTATTCAAACAGTAGTAAAGATTTGAAAGAGTGCGGTAGGTGGTCAGCAACTGGTGATAAACCAGTTCGAGGTAAGCTACGTCCTGTGAAGGATTTCGGTAAGTTGACGTTTCATGCAAACTTTTAAGATACCGGACCCCGGCTGGAACGCGCTTTTTCATAGGAATACTCTTAGTTTCCTTCATGATCTCGGCGCGTTCCTGACATTTCTCAAGGCAGTACGTCAGTCGGGCTCGGTAAAGCGCATCGTCAGACTGCTCTCTCATTCGTTTCAACAGCGAAACCAGTAAGCCCTCTAGACAATGCTCACGCTTGCGAAAGTGCCGGAGAATATCGGGTGCAGAGTTGGCCATTGACCTGCCTCCAGTTGAATTTTGCCGAGCCCCGCCTAGCGTTTGGCTGCGTCCGATCCCTGTTGCTCACGCCGCAAGTAGGTCACGACGATGTCGCTGGCATGATCAGCAAGCCACTGGGCCATTGCTTCTTCCTCCTTCAATATGCTTTCGCAAACAGCCTGCGTTTGTTTGTCGCCGACGACATTGCACGCCTCGATGAGCATCTTGTAACTGGCAATTTCCATGTGCTCAAATGTATAGCTTGCAAGCGATCCCTTAACGACCTCATCGCCAACAAACAGACCGCTGAGAGATTGTCCCAATGCAGTCAGCTTTGCGCCGGCATCCTTGATTATCGAAGTGTCTGTCTGACGCCTCTCAAGGCAACTGCGGATCGAGTCTGCCTGATCTTCCGTTTCACGGATATGCTCTGCGATGCGTTCCCTCAGCTCAGGATAGTTTTCAATCCTGCTTTGCTGACCTTTCAGCATAGTCAGGGCCTGCTCTTCCATGGCATGAGCGTCGCGCAACCAATCGTTCAGGATTTCGTCTGAGGTGGGCATATTCAGTCTCCATCGTTGTTCTTAGGTAAAAATGGAACAGGTCTGTTTGGCAATGGTTCCAGTTTTCGCCACATATTTCGGAATCGAGACAGATCGGCAGGGTGCCGCCGCTTGCAAAACCACGGCACCCTGACGTCCAACTATCTCAGTTGCTCCAACTGCGCTCCACCTTCCGGTCGCGGTGACGCAAGTACCGGCACATCTCCCAATGGCTCGGCCGCAACGGTACTATATTCGCCTTTTCCATCGAGTGATTTTCCACTGGACCAACGCCCTTCCGGAGGCTCCACTCCGTCGACGAAGCAGTTAACAAACGCGTAGCTGAAAGCTTCTTGCTCTTGATCCTGTGGGAACGAGTTGGGGATAGGCATCGCAGCCTGCAATCCGCCCATGTCTTCGATGGCAGCCAACCACTGCTACTGGTGCATGGTGTCTCTGGCGATGAGGAAGGACAGCATTTCCTTCATACCCGGATCGTCTGTCATGTTATAAAGCCGAACGGCGAGCACGCGGCCGCTGCTTTCAGCAGTCACATTTGCCATCATGTCGGCAGCAAGATTTCCGCTTGCATAGACATGCGAAGCGCAAAACGGAACACCGTTGGAATTTTCGGGCAGGGCAGCAAATCTGGTCGACAGCAAGTGCCTGAAGTTCATTCCATTGAGATCCCACCCCCGATGGAATCTGCCGACATTTCCTCTTGAAGGGAGAGTGGCACATTTTCCAGATTAAGGGCGACGGCTGTCGACAACATTTCTATGTTGGATAATTCTTCTGTTGCGGAATTCAGGAGCATATCGCGGTATTTCGCCGGACCGCGAGCGCCCCACGCCTGAAAGAAATACTGCAACGTGACGCGAATTTCTCCTTCCACTCCACCAATTGTCTGTTGCAATGGGCGTGCGAAAACCGAATTGAGCTTTGCCACCCGCACAGGAAATTGAAGTTTCTGTCGGTATAGTACATATCAGCTCCTTTTGGTACTACCCGGCTTGATGCTCCAGACATAGCGAACCGCAAGATTTGCCTGATCGTTCTGAAATAACTTGAATCTCAAATGCTCGCGTTCTCACACCGTTTAAAAACAGGAACCTTGCGGCTCGTTCGTCGTTGTGATCCCCAGTTAACGTTACGCATCTCCAAGAACGTGTAGGCTATGAATCCATAAGGTGACGCGATGGAGGATATTCTAATCCTGTTGCTTCCACCGGGACCGCCTCTGGCGTGTGTCACCGGCGTCACGGCGAGATACCTGTGGGTCACCTGGACCTACCGGCGCGCGCGGAAACAGAACGGTGGTCAATCGGCCTGAGATGGATGACCCCGCGCGAGCGACCGCAAGGCCACACCATTGATAAGGCGGTTCACCGTCCCAAGGGGCTCGCCAGCTAAATCGGTTGTGGCCATGATTTATGCGAGTCGGCGTCACCGTTATCCTTATCAGTCGGCGTCTTCAAACTGAAAGACGGATAGATGGAAAGAAAAGCCTGACAGCTAATCCTTCCATTCCGAGGGCCGTTGCGTGAGCACATCGGCAAGGCTTATCGTCCCTAATAATGTATTCCCGTCTTGAAAATCTGGATTGACCAACCAGAGCGATCAACGCCTATTTTGACACCGTCCTCAACCATCTCATAAGCGGTTTTATAACCTTCTTCGATTGGCGCGAGGTCATTTTCCAACTCTATATCAGCAACTGTGTCACGCTCAGTGCCCTCGAAAAACTCGTACCTGTACAACATTTAAGCCATCCTCCACATCTTCAACCATTGGATGGCTCCTCAGTTCCCAACCGCAGTGCTGCGTCTAGAAGAAATTGCGGAACATTTATGAGATTACCGAATTTGAGCTCTGTTGCTGAGGCATTGACAACCGGAGGCAGCAGGCTTGATGCTCTCCGTCGAAGACTACCCAGCGTCAAGCCTCCCAATCACTGGTCAGGAGGCATCAGAAAAGTTGTGAAAGTAATCCGTAGCGTGATCACACCGTCCAAGAAAAACCAATTCCAATACGACATCGAATTTGTATCCGATGCAGGAGAAAGCGTGACCATCTGTGTGGTCGGCGATAAACACAGCGATTTGAATAACATGATTAGCAAAGCCCGCGCTACCTTAGAGGAAGTCTTGCCGGGAGATCTGGCCGTCATAGATACCGCCGGTTACAAGATACTCTCGCTTCCCGAAACAGGTGGATTTGCAGCTTGCGATGACGACGGATGCCCAATCAGCCCTACCTTTTCCACCAGAAAAGAAGCCGCTTTGTGGACTGGCAAGAACCCACGGATTAAGACACCGATCCTCCAAAGGCACGATAGCTGGCTGAGCGGATCCCGTACCTGAGCTGAGAACTGCCTGGGGCAAGATGAGCGTAGCGAGGATCCAACATGACAAAGACCATGGCTTGGATTTTGATAGGAGTCGCTGTCGCAGGGATTGTCGCTATTCTTGTAATGATTCCGCTGCGCAACAGGTCGACAGATTCGCAACCCTCACCTCACGCGCTCGACCAATCAAACTGAGAAATTTCGGAACCCATCGCTGCCATGTTGAGCATACGCGGGAGACAACAACACGGAGCAAGATAATGGCTAATGAAAATAACCGCGGCGGCCGTTGAAGACGCCGTTCTCGCCTTCGTTGACATGGTCATGTTGCGGACTGGAGTAAAGCAGAAATGCTAGCTGCGATTGTCGACGTTGCGGACAGTACCTCTTTGGCGCTGGACGAGAGTGTAGCGTTGTTCGTTGCCAGCTGTTTATCCAGATTGATGAAGAGGCCAGATGTCTGAAACACTGAAAATCCCAGATGTCTGAAACACTGAAAATCAAGGATACGCGGCCCCGATCGGCAAGACCTCGGCCGGAACTCTCAAGCATGATTGCTTGCGCCCAGGTTGCGAGGAGCGCGGCGCGCTCTCGCTTCCAAGGATGGGAACGCTAAATTCACATCTGATGGCGAAGACTGGCAGCAGAATAAATGACGCGCTTCGTAAGCCTGCTAGGTGCAATCGAAATAGAAACAGCGGCCCTTGAAGCCGCTGTTTTTCTGTCACTTCGAGACATTAGGCTATTCTTTATTCAGGTCCTGGGCCATCTTGAGATGGTGCTCAAGTTCAGGAACGGTCTTGGCTGCCCAAGCCTTGAGGTCTGCGTTGTCACCACCTTCAGCATATCGTTTGAACAGATCAACAGCATCTTCATGAGCTTCTACCTGATCGTCATGATACTGGGCCGTAAAGTCGGCGCCCTGAAGTTTCTTCAAAGCTTCGATCGATTCTTTCTGATCCTCCGACATTGCCGTAGCAGGGGCGGCTTTCACCTTGCCGCCGTCCACAAGGGTTTTAAGCTCGGTCGTCGTTTTCTCATGCCCCTTCACCATGTGCTCAGCGAAGGTTTTGGTGGCGGAGTCGGAGCGTTCGATAGCGAGTTTGCTTGATTCAATCTCAAACATGTCGCTCATCGAAGCTTGTGCTACGAAATCTTCCGTCGTCGGCGCGATACCAAGAGCCGAATTGACCCCTGTCGCTTCAGTGGTGGATTGTTGTGCCATGGCTGTTGTAGCCATCAGAACCATTGACGCTGTGATAAGAAATTTTTTCATGTTAAGTACCTCCATCGCGTTGTTAACGATGGAATTGGGATGGGGTTCCTGAGTTTCTGTCATTTTCCCGAGGGCCATTTGTCTCGCGCTCCCTGCTGCTGTGATTCTTTGAAACGATATTCATAGTTGGCCATTACTAACGTAGAAGCAGGAGAGCGTTCGATGATTCATCCAAATTCTAAAGTTAAGCTTTTCGTCCCCGACGAAATTACGACCTCGGCCGTAATGTCATTTGATAACGTCGTTGATGCCCTTGAAGTGATAGACTTCCATTCTGTCTGGAAGGTACACGTTGAGGGATTCGGACCGATGACACCGGAAGAATTCAAGTTGGCCTGCGTCAATACTCAATCGAGCTAACAAAACCCGCCTCGGCGGGCCGGTTCGCTCGGCACCTTAAGCGCCGATTGCAAGGCGAATCGCGAACCCGGCGATAATCTCCGCGAGGTTTCTGGTGTCTGCAAACAGGCGCGGCAAGTCGGGCCTTCATTGGAAGTTTCTGGATTTGATTTTCAAATTATCAATATGAAGATCACAAGTACAGATATCCCGTTCCTGCACCGCGGGTTTGGGACTGTCGCGTTGATCCGGGCCGCCCCGTGCTTGACCTGGTCGCCACAACCGTGCGGAAGCGGGAAATCGCCAAGGCCGCCGTCCCCGTCACCAACGCTTGTCAGATCGGCAGATAAGTCCAATGGGCGCTGCGCTGCGCAACGCATATGACCGTCCTCGCCTTCCCGCTGGATACGGGCATTGGCCATTGTGCTCGCGGTAATGAGGATACGCCGCTGGCGCTCGAAGCGATGGCCAGACCACGGCATTGACGCCCGACTCCTCTTCCCGCGTCAGGAACATAACGCCTTTTGCCGATCCCGGCCGCTGACGCACTAGAATCAGATCAGCTGTCCGAAGCCACCTTCCGTCGCGTTGTTCCATTGCCCCGGCGTAAGGGACGATTCCACACGGCGACGTCTTTCAGGTGCGCCCGGAGGTAAGACTGGTGTGCGAGTAGTCCTCGGCGACCTCAATGCCCTCCGTCATCGTCTACCCGCTCCACGGTGTTACCAATCGAACCTAATCTTTTTGCCGTCGTTGCTGTACGCGCCGTTTCGATCTGGCTTTCTGCCGCGCCGTCCGCAGTTCCTCCAGATCCGGCACCCACCAGCCGCGAGCCACCTCCCGTTGGCCGGGGGGCATACGGGCTGGCCAGGTCGTGATCAATTCCTCAAGCGACCCTGGCCGCCAGGCAGCCCAGACATATTCCCCGTTTGATGTAGGGTAAAAATAGAACGACGTGACAGTTTCAGGGTCTGCCAACTCGCCATGCGTACCGGTGAAGATAACGACGCCCGCATGCGTTGCGATTGCGCGCCCGAATGGTGGCACGTCATCGACCGGGACGGGGTAACGTTTTCGGCGACGCTCACGCGTTTTTGCCGTTGCGGCTTCCTCTTCGCTGGTGCCTTTAAAAATCTCAAGCCGTGCCTTTCGAACAGCTGGCTCGTTACGCTCGGCGGCCGCCTCAATCGCTGGCCACCTTCGGCGCAAGTCATCCAGTGACCGGTAAGGGACTGTCCAGAGACGGCAATCAGCATCCCAGCGAGCCAGCGGGATTTCCCGGACTTCGGTGATGACTGTCCGTGAATAGGGCGTCCGGATCTGCAAACCGGACGGGGCAGCAACGAGATAGGGGCTTTTGATCGGATCAAAGGCAAAGTCGTCCCTGCCCTTTTCGTCGGCAAAGGCATCGAATTCCGCTTCCATCTGGGCCAACCAGCGTCCGATGCGCTTGCCGGCAGTGCGACCAGGCACGAACCAGGCGTTCAGCCTATCGCTCCATCTTGCGCGGGGAAACGACTCGCGAAACCGCTGAACCGTGATGCGATCATGAGGAAGGTCCGTCGTTGCTCCGACGGGTAGATCGGCTTTTCCACTGCTGGTCGTGTCTCTTTCCATGGCGCTATTGCCTGTGACCGCCATACCTACGCCGCCACCTTGCGAGATTTCGCCAGCCGTTTGATGGCTTGCTCCAGCGGTCTCTGCCCATCGCAGTAATCCTGCCAAGCGGTGCTTTTCTTCAACAGATCAGGCACCGTTCGGATCGTAAACCGCCTGGGATCGAGGCCGGCTTTCACCTGGCTCCAGTTGAGCGGCATCGATATTGTCGCTCCGGGACGGGTGCGCGGGGACAAGGGTGCGACGGCCGTCGCCATGCGGTCATTACGCAGATAATCAAGAAAGATGCGGCCTCCTCGCTGGTTCTTGGCCATCTTGATCAGATAACGATCCGGATTGTCGCGGGCCATGTCCTGGCAAACGTCGTGGGCAAAACCTTTCGCCTGGTGCCAGCTGAGCTTCTTGCCCTTGGGCACGGCCAAGGGCGTAACGACATGCAGGCCCTTGCCGCCAGTTGTCTTGCAGAAGCTGACAAGCCCCAAGTCCTCAAGACGGTCGCGGATTTCTCGCGCGGCTTCAACGACAATGGAGAATTCGACCTCCGGACCAGGATCGAGATCGAAGACAAGCCGTCCTGGCACTTCCGGTTGGTCGGGCTCGCAGTTCCACGGATGAAGTTCCACGCCGCCAATCTGGGCAATGGCCGCAAGGCCTTCGACACGATCAATTTGCAGATAGGGTTTTTTGTCGCCAAAGACCGTGACAAGCTCCACAAGGTTGGAGGTGCCGGGCATAGCATGGCGCTGGAAGAACTGCTCGCCCCCAATTCCATCGGGGGTGCGAATGATCGAGCAAGGCCGTCCCTTGATATGTTTGATCAGCCAAGCGCCGACAGCTTCATGATAACGGGCAAGATCCACTTTGGTAACCGGTTCACCGTCGCCGGCGTCTGTCCAGAGCGGCTTGTCCGGGCTGGAGATCATCACACCCATGACTTGCGCCTTTGCTCCCTTGCGGAAGCGATTGGACGGCGGCTTGGCGGTCTGCGGATCGGGCACCTCGTTTTCGACCGGAGACGCAGGTTCCTCAGCTTCCACCTCGTCAGCCGGTTTGTCTTCCCGAAGACCCTTGAACGCTGCCTGCCGGACCTGGCCCTCCCCTGTCCAGCCCGCAAATTCAATTTCGGCCACGAGTTCAGGTTTGAGCCAGACGATGTCAGACGATTTCTTTGGCGCATCGATGCCTGTGAACGGCGACCTTGAGGTCTCAAGCTTCTTCAGCTTCGGCAAAAGTGTCTCGACGATCTTTGCACCATAACCCGTGCCGACGCGGCCAACATAAACGAAATGGCTGCCGCGATTGATGCCGACGAGCAGCGAACGGAATTTGCCATTGGTCGTGGCATATGCGCCGATGACCACTTCATGGCCCCCACGGCATTTCGATTTCGCCCAGGTCTCGGTGCGGCCCGACCGGTAGGGTGCATCAGCCCGTTTGGAAACGATGCCCTCCAGAGAAAGCCGGCAGGCAGACTTCAGTACCGCATCGCCACCGGTCTCGAAGTGCTCGACGAAGCGGAGAAGCGGATCGCCGCCCAAATCCGATAATAAGTCCTCCAGCTTCGCCTTCCGCTCGGTCAAAGGCAGATCGCGAAGGTCTTTGCTCCCGGCAAAAAGCAAATCAAAGGCGAAAAAGACAAGTTCATCTGTCTTGCCTACCGACAGCGCTGCCTGCAAAGCGGCGAAATCGGGAGCGCCGTTTTCGTCAAGGGCGCAGATTTCACCGTCGATGATGCAGTCAGTCAGAGCAGAGGCTGACTGAGCGATTGCGGGCCACTTCGCGGTCCAGTCAAGGCCCTTCCGGGTCTTCAAGGTGACAGCGCCATTTTGTGCCCGCATCTGGATACGATAGCCGTCGAACTTGATTTCATGGATCCAGCCATCTGTCGATGGCGGGCGCGTCAAGGTTTTGCAAAGCTGCGGCGTGATGAAGTCCGGCATCGAGGATTTCGTCCTTTTCGCGACCGGTGCCTTCCTTGCTGGCCTGACGGCTATTTTTGTCCCTCCCTTGCGCTCTTCTGCTGCGAGACCCTGAGTGCTGTCCCAAACAGCATCCGCTTCGGCCGCGCCGCCTTGCAGCATGAAGGGCTTCGGCTTTCTTCCCTTGCCAGACGCAATCGCTTCCATTGTTCGGCCAGACGCCACGGATGTATCATTCTCCTCAAGTACCGCAGCGCCGTTTTCCTGGACCGAAAAGTCGTCGCGATGCTTGATCAGCAACCAATTTGTGCGTTTGCCGCCGTCGCGGTCATGTTTCATTCGAACGAGGACAAAACTGCCATGCAGCCGTTCGCCCTCAAGGGTGAACTTGAAATCGCCCTTGGCCAGCGCTTCTTCGGGTGTCTTTTTCCCTTCCGGCTCCCAGTAACCCCGATCCCAAAGCATAACTGTGCCACCCCCATATTGGCCTTTCGGGATGGTGCCTTCGAAATCCCCGTAATCGAGCGGGTGGTCCTCGACTTCGACGGCCAAACGCTTGTCGCCGGGATTGAGCGATGGGCCTTTCGTCACCGCCCAGGATTTGAACACGCCGTCGAGCTCAAGCCGCAGATCGTAGTGCAGCCGCGTGGCGTCATGTTTCTGAATCACAAAACGGCGACGGTTGGATGCCTTGACCTTTGCTTCGCCGCTCGGCTCGGCGGTTTTCCCGAAATCGCGCTTGGCGCGGTATGTCGAAAGATTGTTACCCATAATTGTTAGTCCTCATGCAAAGACAAACAGGCCCGGTTTTACGACGACCCACAAATAACTATTTGCCTGAAACCCGGATCGCCCCGGCCTCTCTGAGGCTGCGCTGAACGGCGGCGACCTGTTCGGCGGCGATATCCGTGGAGACCTCGATCTCGCCTCCAAGCGCCCCGTCCCGGCGAGCGCCGCCATCATGCTCAGCGTCACCGCCGGATGGTCCCGATCCAGCGGTATTCTCGTCGCTCGCCGGCTGGATAAAGATGTCCGGTCTGGAAATGCCGTGGCGCTCAACGAGATGTTCGACCGAAAGCTCGGCCGCTGCACGTGCCTCGAAAGTTCCCCGGATTGTTGTGGTGCTGTCGTCTGACATCAGATCCTCCTGTTTTATGTCACAGGAACAACGCCGCAAGGCCCCAGTGGTTGCGCTCTCGCAAGGCTTGACGCCAAGCGGCATCGTAAGAAAGTTTTTCTGTCGCGCTAGCCTTCTGAGTTTGAAAGTGAATGTAAACTCGTCGTTCCTCTGGCACCACCATTGGCATTGGCGGCACGGTTGGCCGCGAATGTGTAAGGCGCGACGCCTGTCGACAGCTCTGGGTTAAGTTCATCGTTTGTACAAAAGACAATCCCATCAGAAAACGTTCGTTTGAAAATGCCGATAACAGCGGATTTTCGGGCCTTTTGAATTGTAGCCCACATGTCTACAATCCCGATTAAAAGCGTGTTTGTCTTGCCCGTTAGGCACCGGCAGATGGTCTCGCCGAGGCGTTCCATCTTCGTTGCGCGGCTGAGCCGCGCATGACGCTCTAGGCCACAACTCGTGACCGAGTTGACGCTCAACGCGCCCGCCGCAGCATCGGGACGAGCGTCGGCGACGAACCGACCTGGATCGCGCCGAGCTGTTCGAAGCCGTAGCGTCGGTAGAAGGGAATGTTGCGCGGGTTCGAGGATTCAAGATAGGCTGGCGCGTGATCAAGATCGCACCGTGCAAGTGCGTACGCCATCAAGGCGTCACCGTGACCTTTTGACTGACCAAAAGCAACCGCTTGCGTCCCAATCTGTCAGAGGCGTTTCCCAAGATCGGCCCAGCGAAAAACTCGCAGATGGCAAAGCTTGCCAATAGAAAACCGATCGTCAAGCGGCGTGGCGCCAAAATGCCGGGCGTAAAATGGTAGAAGAGGCAGGATAAGACCTGCGCCGGCAGTATCCACGACAACGATCGCGAAAATGGGAAGGAGGCCGTTTCCACGCGCCTCTTCCGAGCGCGACTTATCAACTACATCTGTCATCCCAAATCTACCTTCATGTGCGTTATACACATATTAGGAGAGGCTGCCCCGTGTCAATAAACAAGTGTATTATACACTTTTTGAAGTTGCCACTTTAATCGACGGTGGATTGATGAGGCGCGATATGAGAGATTGACAAAGGTTAGCTCCGCGTTTCTCGATGACGAAAATCACCGCGCAACGGGCTGCAAAAGTTGCAACGGAAAGACTGGCATATGCTTCCACATTGCGCCGGAGATCGTCTGTTCGTAGCCGAGTCTGTACACGGCCTGCATGTAATTGCTGTCGAGCGGGTTAAGCATCGAATACGGAATCTGGACCTCGATTGACGCAACATGGAAACTTGCCCCCGTGCGTCGGGCATGGTTGTAAAGAGCAGTCAATTCGCTCTGAGCCTGAGCCTTCAGGAAGGTCGAGTATGCTCGACCGAGTGATGACACTGTCCTGTTTGGCGTGACATTGAACTCGGGAATGAGCGCGTTGTTGACGATCACGTACAGATGAACTTTTTGCTGAACGGGTCTCTTGGAAAAAAGCGCGTTTTCAACGAGAAGAGGTGGCGTCAGGATCTGAGACGTTGATCCTCCGTCGGAGTGCAATTCCTGAAACTGCCGCCCGTTTGACGTCGCCTGGATCATGACGGGGGGAAGGATGCCTGGGACACTTGCCGAGGCGACGATAACATCACGAAACAGCTTCAGGGCATCCGGATTCCCGCTTGCAGCAATGGCACCCATGTTCCAGATCACGCCGCGCTGAGTATCGAGGTTTGTCGTGAGAACAAGCAGCCGTCGCCCCTTGCGGTGTTCGGCAGCAATCTGGTGGAGGACATGGGGTGTGATGAAACGTTCGACATGACCTTTGAGCGGCCCGGGTTTGAGCAGGCTTGAGCCAAACACCCCGAAGGGACCGTTGAACGCGACAAGTTTCTGGGCGGCACCGCCCGTAAACAGATGTACCAGCGTCTTGTCGTAAGCACTTCCCAGGAAAGCGTATGGGGCAATCAAGGCGCCTGTGCTGACGCCGGTAACGACATCAAAAAGCGGACGCGTTTTCGTGGCAGTCCACCCCGCGAGTACGCCGACACCGAAAGCGCCGCTGCCGCCGCCACCGGAGATCATCAGTATATTTTTGTTTTCGGACTGGGTCTTGACCATCCAGTCGCGATGTCTTGCAAGCGCTTCGTTGCGTGGGGAATAGCGGTAGGTGCGGATTTCACCATATCCCGCGATCAAAGCATTATCCGCCTCAAGGGCGTCGAAAGCGCGCTCTTGACCGTGTGTGCATCCAGACAAAACCAACGCGATGGGCAAAATCGATATTAATGTCCGCATCGATCGCGTGATCACGAAGCGAACAGCCAGCGCCATTGCATAGATGCGAAAGAGGTCATCCTCCATGGCGGAACCCGTTGCTGTGTCTCCCGCCGACCGCATATCGTTACTGTTTGCCGATATATTTTGGCTTGTCATTTGGGTGGTTCTCTCGAGCCGAGTTAGGTTAGGAGCGCGGCTGTTGCAGCGGCGATCATATCTTTACAGGTTCGCCTGCCCCTCCGCCTCCGGATCAGTGAGGGGAAGTCTTTTCCAAGCGATTGCTGCGGCAATCGCAACGAAGGCAATGATCATGCCGGTCCAAACACCATAAAGTGCCTGGCCAATGAGGAAGCCGGCGATTACGGGAGAGACGGCCTCCGTAGCAGAAAGCAGCGACTGGGTCGTTCCCAGCACGATACCTTGACGTTCGCGCGGGGCATGAACGGAAAGCGCCGAGATGAAGGTAGGGCGCGCCAAGGCGTCACCGACACTCACGCAAAGGAGGGCGAAGACAATAACAGGAAGCGTCATCGCAAAGCCAACAGTGATGTAGCCGACCGCCACAATGGCACATATGAGCACGATCAGCCGACGCTCCGTGAAGTATCGCCCGAGCCATTGCAGCAGGAACAACTGGACAAGAATGTTAATCGCACCGTCGGCAGCCATTATGTAGCCGAGTTCGCGTGGCCCGAACGAATTGCCTTCACTGGTGAAGGTCGCCTGAAGATAGTTGGCGATCTGGGAGCCATACATACCATAAGCAAAGAAGTAGCAAAGCAGCACAATCACAAGCACACGGATCAAAGGAGAGCTGACGATCGACCTGAAAGAGACCTTGTCGACGGAGGCTTCATTTTCAGCCGGCTCATCGCAGCCATGGGATGCGGTCTGGCTGCCCTTGATCCAGATAGCAGTTACCAGGAGGCTGGCCGCCGAAAGCGCTATGGCGGCGTATATCGGAACGGCCAGCGAGATGCCGGACAAATAACCTGACAGGCCTGCTCCCACGATACCACCAAGTCCGACAGCGGCATTCAAAACGCCAATTGCCTGGCGCCGATTAGCTGCAGAACTGTGGTCTGCGGCATAAGCGGCGGCAGCGGTGAATGTCCCTCCCGTAAAGCCGAACAGCATGCGCGCCAACAGAACGGGAAACACCGCCGTGGCCAACGCGAGCAAAAGGAAGCTGGCAAAAGCAGCGCCTTGCGTTGCGAGCAGGATTTTTTTGCGTCCCAAGCGATCGGAAAGCTGGCCGATAAGAGGCGCGGCCACAAATTGGGTGAGCGCTTCGGTCGCGATCACCAGACCGAAAATAAGCGGCGTTCCACCCATTTGCTTGAGATAGAACGGTAAAATCGGCAAGGCAGCAGCAGCACTTGCTGCATAGAAGCTGACGCTGAGGAAGACCGGCAGCATCATGCGCCAATCAAGTTTTGGCGTTGTTTTATCATTCGCTACTTTAGATGCGTTGACGTTCATCTCGCGACTCCCTGCTGTAGACCGCACATGCGTCGCGGATGATCAATTCGCCGCACAGGCTTTGCCGCTACCTGTTGAATGTGTATTATGCACATAATATGAATTGCGGTGGCACGCAACATAAAAGTGTATAATACACATTTAAATCGACGCTTGTTCGTCAGGGCCTTGGGGAAACCGGCAGTTTGTATAGATCTTTCCGATCCGACCGTGGGGCGAGATAAGGGTGCCCCGAGGGCTGCGGCAGTGAGCCGGAGCGGGCCATTCGCGGACAATTACAATTTCTGAGGTCCGCTAGCAGCGCAGTGAATGCGCGCTGGAAGTGACAGTGCCTAGTAACTTTGCAAAATTGCGCCAATAGCGCTCGGCGACGGCAATTCGCCTGGGATGAGGACGGCAAAAAGAACCGCACCGTGTTCACTATCGCGCTCGATGTTGGTGGACGCGGGATCTGGGCGCAACACCAAGCGTTCGGTTATTTGCCTGGTATGATGGCAGTCGCCAGCGGGCGCTTCTACATCAGCCACCTATTTGTCGGTAGCCGGCCGCCCGCTCATGCCATCGGCGAATTTCCGCATAAGCCGGATCAGCTCATCAAAGTCCTCGCGCGGCCAATCCCGGAATAGGGCCAGGGCCATTTTTTCCCGCGCCACATCCACGGCGTCTGCCGCTTCCTTTCCCCGCGGTGTGATCACCGCCTCACGCACCCGCTTGTCGGTAGAGCCCGGGCGGCGCTCGACGAGTTCAAGCGCTTCAAGACGCGCAACCTGGCGGCTGACAGTTGTGTAGTCGCGTCCGACGCCCTCGGCCAGTTCGACAACGCCGATCGGTCCCCGCCGCTCAATCGTGACGAGAAGTGGAAAAAGCGCTCGCTCGAGTGTAAGGCCAGCCAGCTCCAGCAACCGCGCATCACGCTCAGGCCGGTTCATAAGGCTGGCGATGTCGATGAGCGAGCGGTGCAATTCGGGCAACTTTTTCTTGATATGTGTATTATACACTTTTTTTGTTGACAAGCCGAGGTCTCCTGATGATATGTGCATTATACACATTGGAGGTGACAATGGAAGACGAATACACTCTCGCAGTCCTGATCTGCGGTGCCGGCGCAGCCGGGCTTACACTTGCTATCGAGCTTGCGCGACGCGGTGTTCCGTTTCGGCTGATCGAGAAGACAGATCAACCCTTCTCCGGCTCGCGCGGGAAGGGCATCCAACCGCGAACCCAGGAAGTGTTCGAGGATCTGGGTATCCTTGACCGGGTTGTCGCGGCGGGAGGCACCTATCCCCGGATGCGCGAGTATCAGAACGATGGCACCTATACCGATAGGGACATCGCCGGGCAGGACGATCCGACGTCGGCTGAGCCTTATCACATCGCGCTGATGATCCCGCAGTTCCAGACGGAGCGGCTAATGCGGGAGCGGCTCGTGGAGCTCGGCCATCAGGTTGAATTTGGGTACGAACTTGCGGGCTTCGAGCAGGATGAGCATAGTGTAACCGCACGTCTGATCGGCCCTGCCGGCGAAGAGGTCGTGCACAGCCGCTACCTCATTGGAGCTGACGGCGGCCGCAGCTTTGTTCGCGATACCCTCGGCATCGATTTTCCGGGTAAGACGCTCGGCGTTCGGGCAATGGTGGCGGATGCCGCGCTGACCGGTCTCGACCGCGAGGTCTGGCACCAGTTCAACAACGGCAACATGGAGCGTATGCTCTCGATTTGCCCGCTCGCCGGAACTGATCTTTTCCAGATCCAGGCAGCCATGCCGCGGGACGGCGAGGCCGATCTGTCTATTGAGGGGATTGAAGCAATGATCCTCGAAAGAACCGCGCGTAATGACGTGAAGCTCCAGTCAGTGGCTTGGGCTTCTGCTTACTCCATGAATGCGCGGCTTGCCGATCGTTACAAAATTGGTCGCGTACTCCTTGTCGGCGACGCTGCCCATATCCATCCGCCGACCGGCGGCCAGGGCCTAAACACGAGCATTCAGGACGCCTATAATTTGGGATGGAAGCTGGCGGCGGTGATCACCGGCGCTCCGGATCGCCTGCTCGACAGCTACGAAAGCGAGCGGCGCCCGGTCGCGGAATCGATGCTCGGGCTTGCCGCTGGCCTTCTCGAGGCCGCTAAGCGAGGGGAGATGCGGCGCGGCCGCGAAGTGCACCAGCTCGACATCGGATATCCGGGCTCGCCGCTTACACTCAGCACATCCGGATGCGTGAGAGCTCTGCTTGCCGGAGATCGCGCTCCCGACGCTCCGCTTCGTGGTGCGGCCGGATGTTCCCGGCGCCTGTTTGACTTGTTTACCGGTCCGCACTGGTCGCTCATCGGTTTTGAGACCGAGCGCGATATCATCAAGGGGCGAAAAGATCTGCACATTCACCGGATCGGAGCGGGCTGCGAGCTAAAGGATGTGGATGGTCATTTCCGCGATGCCTACGAACTGATACCCGGCGAATGGGTGCTCGTCCGGCCTGATGGCTATGTCGCTACGATCGTAACCCCAGATGAAGCCTCCGTGCTCCAGGCATTCTTCGCGGAGGTGGGGCTGACGGGTATCCAATGATTATACCACTGAGTGTGTCGGAAGACCGTGGCGAACTTCGGCCCGACGAGAGCTGACAGATGCTTTCGAGTGGATTCGATCGTTTGTTGGGATTTACCATCAGGAATTTACGGCTGATAAGCTGTGCTTCAGCCGAAGTTTTCGACCAGCGGTCCAATTTGATCGCGAAGCCATTTGGCAGCGGGCTCCCGATCGGAATGAGCAGACCAGACCATGGCGATCGGGCTGACCTCCAGATCCAAAGGCACGGGACTTTCCGTTAGGCCAAAAATCTTTGCATAGCGCTGTATGATCCGGGTCGGCAGCGTGGCGACGAGCGGGGTCTTTGTTACTGCACTCAGAACTGTCAAGAATTCCGGCGCGGCCATCGTAACGTCTAATCTCACATCGAGCTTTTCGAGGGCAGTGTCGAGGCATCCCTCGATGGCATCTTTTTGCGAAACAAGCGCATGTTGAAGGCGAAGATAGGTAGCTCTATCCAGCGGACTTTCGAGAGGCAGAAGATCTTTATTGTAGCAGCACATTAATGACTGCTCAAAAAGCAACCGACGCCGATGCCGGCTGCCGCCCTCGTCATAGCATCCTACCCCCAAATCGATTATACCGTCGTCGAGCATGCGATGAATCTGATCTGGATTGGCCGGACGAGCGAGAAGCTTAATACCCGGCGCCGTTTCTCTCAAGACCGCGACCAAGTCCGGCATCAAAATAACTTCGAGCTCACTGGAGAAGCCAATCTTGAATGTGCGAGTTTCACTCAAGGGGTCAAACTCGTCCTTTGAGATAAGTGCCTGGTGCGCCTGCGAGAGAATTTGCTGAATGGGAACGGAAAGTGTGTGCGCCCTGGGGGTCGGCTGCATGACTTGTCCGACCCTGACGAACAACTCGTCCTGAAACAGAAGCCGCAGGGTAGCCAAATTATGGCTCATGGCAGGCTGCTGTAACTTCAGCCGCGAGGCCGCCTGCGTCACGTTTCGGTCTCGCATGAGAGCATCGAACGCGACTAACAGGTTGAGATCGAATGACCACAAATTGAAATGATCAATAGTTGCTGTGTTGCTCATCGAGCTAATCATTGCATATTTGCCACGTAAGATCCACCTGGAGTTGTTCGTTTATTCCAGCGAGACACCCCAACAAGCATGCCGACGTCTGCGCATCTCCGCCCGCCTGAAGAATCTGGAGGGTCGCGCACTTCTTGCCTTTGGACATTCAACCAGTCGCCGATGCAAGAACAAGAGAGGCCTTTCATTTTCTATGCATTTGATCTCAGCGCCATCTCTCAATAGGGCTGCATCCACGTGCCGGATGGCTGGCCGCTGTTGGCATTTTATCCGGGCGAAAATTCTTCACCGTAGAAATCGCGGATTGATTTGAAGGCCAAGAGCCGGTTCTTTTCCATCAGCGCGAGATGGGTGGATTCACCAATTTCGACCCACAGACGGTATTGCGCTGAACGAAGTTCTTTGAAGTAGGCGAGTGCGAGATCAATCGTAACATCGATATCCCATTCGCCGTGCACGAGCAATGTCGGAGCAGTAATGTCCGAAGGTTGATAATACGGTTTTCCCGATCGCCAGTAGTCGCGGATATCCTGAATTGGTCCGTTTGTCGCACGAAGTTTATTGGGTGCCCTTTCCGCGCTCCACGGATCTTCGGCGAGCGAGAACTGTGCCCACTGCTCAAACCAGCCTTCCGGCACCAGGCCGTCCCGAGCCTGCTCCGGTGCCGTGCTCAGCCAGCGCGCCTTGCTGTCCAAGACCGGAACAAGTCGGTAGGAATCCAGATGGCCGCCACCATCAATTGGTATCGGTTTATCGCTCAGCCATTGCGGAGCCAATAACGCTAACTTAACGACCTTGTCTTGGTTGCGGGCAGCGAAAGCGCCAGCGACTGTTCCGCCCCATGACATTCCGAATATATTCACCTTGGTCAACCCGCGGTGTTTGAGAACGAAGTTCACAGCCGCAGTAAAGTCGGCCACGCCCGTGTCAGTATTGACGAGAGGAGGGTTCAGATTAGCCTCCACTTCCATTGCTTCCGGTTTCGTGGACAAACCGTAGCCCCTTACGTCAACGGCGAAAACATCATATCCGGCAGTGGCAAGATAGTCCATGAATGAGAGCCCACTCAGCGGAACGTCGTATAGGCTTCCTGACGAGAAAGTTGCGCCGTGCACCATCACGATTGTTTTCTCGGCCGTGAAAACCTCATGACCATTAAGTCGCTTGTTGCGTACGTACAAATCAATTCCAGGAGTATCGCTGGGGATGCGATGTTCGCTGAAAACAATTACGCTGTTATTGATTGAGGTAGAACTCATGTCTTTCTCCGCTTATTCGTAGGTCCACTGGAAGGCTTCACCGTTGCGTTGCACGCGGCCGGCAGAGCTACCTGGAAAATGGGTTGCAAAATAAAGGACGTTGTTGTCGGCAACATATTCGAGGACACGTCTCCGCGCTTTCCTTGCGTCATCGGGAAATTCGCAGAACACAGTGTTCCATTCCGGCCGCAAAACCTGGACCGGATGGTGCATGACGTCACCGGCAAAGATAGCTACTTCGCCGTTTGATGACATTTTAATCGACATGTGGCCGATGCTGTGACCGGTCGTGGGGATAAACTCAAAAATATCCAGGAACTTACCGCCCTCCGGCGCAATCCGGTCGACTAATCCCGCTTCGATGACTGGCAGCACACTGTCTTCATAGACGCCACGGCTAGGAATATTGGCCTCGTTATGGCTCGCCGTACTAGAATAGTACTGCTCTTCGGCCAACGGAAACACGTATCGCGCGTTCGGAAAAGTAGGTACCCACCTGCCATTGCGCCAAACGGTGTTCCAGCCTGCATGATCGACATGGAGGTGTGTATTGAAAACATAGTCAACGTCCTCCGGCGCGATGCCCGCCGCCTGTAGGCGCTCGATGTATTCTATGGACTGACGATGGAACATCGGATTGAGTGGCCGTTCCTTGTCATTGCCGGAACCTGTGTCTACAAGAATGACGTGTTCGGGAGTCCTAATAAGCCAGGTGTGAATGCTCAGCGGAACTTCGGATCCGGAGTCTTCTAGATCCGCAGCGTCCAGAAACGCCGCGATGTCGTCAAATTGACCTGGCGCGGCTGTTGGATAGAGAAAAGCAGGAGCAACGTTTCGCAGCAGCTGCTCTGTTATTTTCACAATCGTGCTATCGCCAACGCGATATTCTTTCACATGATCGCTCATCGAACTGGATCCTCTTGGAATTATTGCAGAGGCCCTTACTCAGTGGGCCGATATGCTGAAACTCTACGATCCGTACATGAAACGATCAAATCGATGGATGGCATAGTTGCTATCGATAATTTCAATTCACCGTGAAATCTTTGGTGTGGTCCGTGCGATGTCACTAAAAGCAATAAAGGTGTTTATTTGAGGCACCATCGCCAGCGGAGCCGGGTATCAAACATCATTGGAAATACTGCAATGCGACGGCCAACACCGTCCCCAAAGAACGGCAAATGTCCTCGTCGCCCGGGAGCTCGTGTATGATATCGTCGGAAATTGCCCGAGCCCTGGTCAGAGCCGGTAAGCGCCAACGGCCCGCTGCAGATGGATATGCATGGTCCGTTCTCCACAGGAGGAGCGTGACGTCAATGAACCTGTGCGCCTTACGCGCAAGCTGGACGTCGCGATAAAGGAAGAACGAAAGTCACTTAGGAGTCACGATCGGTCATCAGCGGACCACGCTCCAGATAGGTACCCAGAGCCACGTAGGTTTTAACGCTTTTAAAGCCTTCAAGGCGGTGGAACATCCCAAGAAGGTCTTCAAGTGTCGAGGGGCTTTCCGTTCTTACCTTCAGAATCATTGCTGTGTCGCCCGCGACGGTATGGATTTCTTCGATCTCGCTGAAAGTTCTCATTTCCAGTACTTTGCGTGTTGTATCCCAGTTGCTAGTCTCCAGATGCACGAAAGCGAGAAGATTCCTGCCGATTTTCGGTCCGTCAAGCAAGGCAACTGTTGCACGGATAAAACCATCTCTTTTGAGGCGTTTCACCCGCTCATGAACGGCGGGCGGCGATAAATGAATCTCATCGCCCAGCTCCGCGTAGCTTAACTCCGCGTTTTGAGCCAGAAGACCTAACAATTTTCGGTCCATTGCGTCCAACCCGTCCTCAGGTTGCCGCTTTCGCCGAACGTTTTTCGTATCTTTACCCAATTCCTTGCTCCCTCGAGATCTACCGAATAATATTACGTTAAGATCCCACATTATCAAATTTTGTACTGCAAAGGAGCAAGTATGGACATCGCAGCACACCCGGATTTCGATGAGCATGAGATGGTTGTGTTTTGCACAGATAAAGCCACACGTCTTCGCGCATTTATCGCTGTCCACAACACGAGTCTCGGTCCCGGTATGGGTGGATGTCGGATGAGAGCCTATGAGAACGATGCGGAAGCCTTAAGCGATGTCCTTCGACTCTCGCGGGGAATGAGCTATAAATATGCT
>NZ_JAUSZT010000001.1:0-364133 GCF_030817885.1 Phyllobacterium ifriqiyense | reverse complement strand
CGGGTTTTGCCAGCAGGATGCTTTCATCGCTCAAAGCCTTGTATCCGGTAAAACCTTCGACAGCATTGTCTGCGCCTGCGAGTTTAATGATGCCGTTTGCAGCTGAATGGTCGCCAGCGGCCAGAATCTTTCCGCCCTGAATGCTGAGAACGAACAAAACGCGCCTGCGGGTTTTGATGTCTTTCGTTTCAGCCTGAGCGGCAGCAAGATCGGCTTCAACATCGTCCGCAAGCTTTTTGGCCTTGTCTTCAACGCTGAGCGCTTTGCCGACGATCCGGATTTTCTCCGAAACGCTTGTGGCCGTGTAATTTTCAGGAACGAAAACGAAAGGAACACTGGCCTTTTTCAGAAGATCGACAGCTTGCTCCGGGCCGCTGCCTTCCACGGCAATAATCGCAGTCGGATTGATCGAAAGAACACCTTCAGCCGACAAAGCCCGCATATATCCGACATCAGGCAGCGCAAATGCTTCCTTTGGATAGACGCTGGTCGTATCGCGCCCGACGAGACGGCCCTGTTCCCCGAGTGCGAAGATGATCTCGGTGATCGAGCCGCCAATGGATACGACCCGGCTGGTATCGGGTAGCGACCCCGAGACTTCCTTGGCAGATGCATGGCTGGAAAGAGCCAGAACCCCGAAAATCCCGGCAAGAGCAGCTAATTTGACAGACTTGGTCATTTTATGCGGCCACACGCATCAGGCGAGGCAGACTCTCCACGAGATTGCGCCAGTCGGGACGTTCATGAGAACCTTCATGACGTTTTCCAAAGAACTGGATAATCATCTCGCCTTCCGCACCATAGGCCTCAAGAGAGGTTACGTGACCATCTTTGGTCGGTTTGCGTACGGCCCAGAGCTCGGCAATATGATCGGTACGCAGATGCAGATGGAAGGTTTCGTCCATGACGTTGATCCATGGACCCATTGGTTTGACATTCTGGACCGGACCGGAATGAATCTGAATGCAGCCGCGATTGCCAACAAAGCACATGATCGGCAATGCTTCCTGTGCCGCATGGTGTATCATTGCCGTCAGCGCATCATTATCCAGCTGCCAGGCATAGTCCTGACCAATCACCTGTACCGCCTGATGACGGGTCATTTCCAGTGAATTCAGGATGCCGAAAAACTCGTGCACATCCTTCATCTGGGTCCAGCGATCCCGCAGGCCGGCAGTATCGAGCTCTTCAAGCTCCCGCTTTTTCTGCTCGAGCTTCGGCAATTCGGTGGTCTCGATCGTCTGGGACTGATCTTCCAGTTTCAGCTTTGCCACCAGAGCTGTGTAGGCTTCCAGATTGGAAGCGGGGCGCAGATGAATCTTGTGAATGGCTTCGCCTGCGGCATCGAAGAATTGCAGGCTGCGGCGAACCACATCGCCATCGTCCTTCTCAACGGCAAAACCATGCGCCCAGGATTTGGGAAACAGGCGCAAGTCGATCTGTTCGCCGAGCATCATCGAGGCATGTTTGCCGACGATGGGCTTGTCATAGACGCCGATCTTTTCATGAACGGCGCTTTCATTGCGGGTAAGCGCCATGACTTCGCCGAGAGCTTCGATCTCGGTCAGGAATGTTTCAATCTGTGGTGTGATACGGGTTGCACTGATACCGCAATAGGCGGCGACGAAATCAGCTTCGGATATAGTCAACTGCTGCGCCAGATCGCGCTCACGCATTTTGGGATTGTCTATTCTTGCCTGGCGGATCGCTTCGGGTGTCATTTTATTACCATTCGTAACGTTGGTGATCGATTGCTGGGTCATTTATTCAGGATGAGTTTGCCTTGGCGGGTGATTTTCAAACGATAGAGCGAGCCGGCATGTTCAATGCCGACTTCGCTTGATCCGTCGAATAGAAGATCACTGCCAAACACGCGGATATCTGATTGTACGGGGCGGCTATAGTCTGCTCGCATGGGCGTCATGTTAGGAAGGCGAACCTGCAGATCGATGATTTGGCGTCTCGACATGGCAATGGCCTTTTCGTGCCTTTCTCAAAGGGTGATGGTTGGTCCAAGACCCCTCTATTTAAACTTGACTACAAGTTTCATCTTTATTACTCAAATTAAATAAGAGTCAATGAGTCATGTTTCAGAATTGACAAAACTGTGATCAGGAAATGGACGTCATGGTACACAATACACAGGGCCATTTTATCAGGTTTCTGACGCGGCATTCCCTCGGCCTGCTTGCCGCAACGGGATTGCTGGTTCTCGCCGCAGCAGACATTGCGCCAGCGCAGGAGGGTGCCCCACCGGCGCTGACCTTGGAGCTGAATGCACTGCAGCCTTCGGAAAAGGGCTGCCGGCTAACCTTTGTCGTTACCAATAGTCTTGGCGTGGCCTTGGACAAGGTGGGTTTTGAGGTCGCGCTGTTCAATCAGGCTCAGGTGGTCGACCGTATCACCGTGCTGGATTTCAAAGAACTGCCGCAGGGAAAAACCAAAGTGCGCCGCTTTGATCTTGGTGAGCTTGATTGCACGAAAATAACGCGTGTTCTGGTGAATGATTCAACGGAATGCGCGGGGGCCGGGATAGACCCGAAAGCCTGCATCCGGCAGCTGAATCCTACCACAAAATCCGGTATTCAATTTGGAAGTTGATATTGCACTGATGCTGTGCGTGGTTCGCCCTTCGACAAGCTCAGGAGGGCGGAAGAGGGCATTGATCTAGTGCGTGGTTCGACGGGGCTCACCATGAGGAAAGTAGTGGGTTACACGTCTACCTGAAACGTCTCAAAACCAGCTCCCTGCCAAATCTTCATTTTCCGCATGGTGAGCCCCGTCGAACCACGCACAGCATCAGTGCAATGTCCCAGTTGATCGTAAAGATAGGCTGGCGGCTAGTAGCTATTGCAAAACGCTGTTGCAAAAAAGGCCCCTCGCAGGGCCTTTTCCAGCTTCATTCATGTCTGATCAGAACGGTGAATCAGGGAAGTAGAATTCAGCGGCATTATCCTTGGTGACCAGTGTTGCATCAAGAATATAGCTGCCCCGAACTGGAACCTGATCGTAGAAATTGGCAACGGTCAGTTCCATTGCAGTTGCGATCATTGAAGGTGGATAAAGCACGTTGATCGGCGTCATTGTATCGCCATCAGCAACACGCTTGATCATGTCCTTCATGCCCGCACCACCGATAACCATTTTGATATCGGTACGCTTTGCCTGGCTGATGGCTTCAAGAACGCCAACGGCCATATCGTCATCCTGGCACCAGACCGCATCGATCTTCGGGAATTTGGTCAGATAGTCCTGCATGACCTTGAACGCGTCATCGCGCGACCAATTACCAAACTGCTTGTCGAGTACCTTGATGCCGCTACCTGCAATGGCTTCGTCGAAGCCCTTCTGGCGCTCTTCATCGATAACGATAGGAAGGCCGCGGATAACCACGACGTCACCGGTCTTCAGTGTGTCTTTCAGATAGGTTCCCGCTACGCGGCCAAGCTCCGGATTGTTGCCGGCAACGTAGAGGTCCTGAACTGTCGGATCGGAAAGCGCGCGGTCAACAACCGTGACGAAGATGCCCTTTTCCTTGACCTGGCGAAGCGGGTCGGTCAATTCATCCGAATTGTGCGGCAAGGTCACCAGAGCGTCCATGCCCTGTGTGGTCAGATCTTCCAGCGCATTGGCCTGCGAAGCGCCGTCAGGCGAAGTCTTCACAGTGATCTTCAGACCCGGATGGGCTTTTTCAAGCAATTTGGCGGCACGTTCAGCGTGATAGACAACGCCGCCGGTCCAACCATGGTCAGCCGCCGGAATCGACACGGCAATATTGACCTGTTTGTCTTGCGCGTAGGCGAAGGTCATTGTCGAGGCGAGTGCCGCCCCCACCAGACCCATCATGAGTTTACGCATTTGTTCTCTCCCAATTTTTCGTTCGGGCCTTGATTTCGGCTCGGTGGGTGGCCCCTTTTCCCCCGTCCCGTCTGAAGAGGCAGCCTCCCGCCCCTATTCGTTGTCATCATTTCTTCTTTTGCAGCGTCCGTTGGACGAGCATTGCAATGATGATGATCGTGCCCTGAACGGCTCCGATCAGATATTCGCTGACAATGTTGGACAGCACCATGATGTTGCCGACGATCTCCAGCATGAAAGCACCGCAGATCGTGCCCCAGATACGCCCGACGCCGCCCCGCAGCGCAGTGCCGCCAATGACCACAGCCGTGATTGCCTGCAACTCCCACAACATGCCGGTTGTTGTCGTTGCGGCCCCAAGGCGCGGAATATAAACGACGACGGCGATGGCGACGCAAATACCTTGCAGCACATAGGTCATGGCGCGCACACGGTTGACGTGGATGCCGGAATATTTCGCTACATCCTCGTTAGAACCGACGGCGATCACATGCCTTCCGAAAGACGTTTTGTACAAAATGAAAGCTGCCAGAATACCGACAATTGCGATGATCCAGACGGGAATGGGCAGCCCGATGAATGTGCCGGTGTAAACAGGCCTGAACAGAGCGCGCATCGAGGTTGATTTCATGGCGATGGACCCGCCATCTGCCAGCCAGACCGTGACAGACCGGAAGATTGCCATGGTTCCGAGCGTCACGATAAAGGGTTCGATCTTGCCGATCGTGATGATTGCGCCGTTGAGCAGACCCGCCAAGGCGCCGACGCCAATAGCGACGACAACGCCAACGCAAAGCATCGCCATATCGCCATCAATCGCCGCTGAATTCAAGAACAGCAGCATGATGCCCGCAACCAGCGCAGCCATGGACCCGACAGACAGATCAAGACCGCCAGCCGAGATGACGAAGGTTGCGCCAACGGCAATGATTGCAATGAAAGACGATCTGGTCAGAACGTTGAGAAGATTGTCTATCGACAGGAAGTTCGGATTGATGAGCGCACCAAGGACGAACAGCGCCGCGAGCGCAAGGAAGGGAGCAACGGCTGTCTTGTCCAGATCAGCCAGTTTGCGAAAGGCACCGCGTGTATCGGTATTTGTTGATGTGTCGCTCATGCGTTCCCCGCACTGTAAAGCTCTGCTTCGTTGATCTTGACGCCTGTGGCGTGGACGACGATTTCTTCTTCGGTCATTGCATCGCCTGTCACCTCGCCGACGATGCGCGATGAGCGCATGACGAGGATGCGGTGGCAAATGCCTATCAGTTCCTGCATCTCGGACGAGATAACGATGACGGATTTCCCTGCCTTGGCGAGGTTTGCAATGAACTGATAAATCTGTTCCTTGGTGCCGATATCGATGCCGCGCGTCGGCTCGTCGATAATGACGATGCTCGGTTCCAGCAGCATCATCTTTGCCAATAGGAGCTTCTGCTGATTGCCGCCCGAAAGCTGCCCGGCCAGAAGATCACGGCGACGGGCGCGAATATTGAAATCGCTGATCGCTTTATCGAGACTTTTATCCTCCCGCTTGCGTTCGATCAGCGGTCCTTTGGTGAATTTTTCGAGCGTGGCCAGCGTAAGGTTTGTACGCAGGTCCTGCGCCAGAAGAAGTCCTTTGCCCTTGCGATCTTCGCTCAAGTAAACAATGCCTGCCGCCATGCTGTCACGCACGGTGTGGAATGTGATGGGCTTGCCATTAAATTCAATCGTGCCACTGCCATGGCGCAATCCGACGATGCCCTCAAGCAGCTCTGTACGCCCAGCGCCGATCAGACCGGCAAAGCCGAGGATCTCACCTTTCCGCAGGGTAAAGGATGCGTCACGGGCATAGCCCGGCACGTCGAAATTCTTGACTGCAAGCACCGTCTGGTGCGCGGCCGTATCCTCGCGCTCAGGATAAAGTTTTGACATATCCCGGCCGACCATTAATCGCGCCATATCGACTGGCTGCAATTCAGAGGCGTTGCGGGTTGTAATGAGCTTACCATCGCGCAAGACTGTGATGCGATCTGCAATCGCAGCCACTTCAGGCAGGCGATGCGAGATATAGAGAATGGCCACGCCCTTGTCGCGCAGGTCGCGGATGACTTTGAGCAGCGCTTCGGTTTCGATGGGGGTGAGCGAGGCTGTCGGCTCATCGAAAATGACAACACGGTGCGGCACCTGCAATGCACGGGCGATCTGGACCAATTGACGCCGCGCAATGGAAAGACGGGCAATCTGCGTGGTCGGATCGATATCGGCTCCGAGGCTTCGAACAGCCTCCGCTGACTGCCTGTTCATCTCACGGTCGTTGACCATAAGGCCGCGCTTTAGCTCACGCCCCATAAAAATGTTCTGGGCAACGGTCAGGTCCGGTGCAAGCAGAATTTCCTGATGCACCAGGACCAGACCGCGATGTTCCGCATCGACGGGACCGGCAAAGCTCACGGGCTCATTATCAATGGCAACGGAACCGCGTGTCGGCTTGAGGTGCCCGCTGAGGAGTTTCATCAGCGTGGACTTGCCCGCGCCGTTTTCGCCGATGATCGCATGGACCTCGCCCGGCATGATCGACAGGCTGATATCGGTCAAAACTTCCACGGGACCAAACGCCTTGGCAATGCCGCGTGCTTCCAGCACCGGTACGTTCGAGGCGTTCAAGGGTTTGTTTGTCTCCATCACACCTTCGTCCAAACGCCGCCAGCCTTCGAAGACTTGACCGCAGCTTCAATGAATTCCATGCCGGCCAAGCCATCTTGAACGGTTGGATAAATGACATCCTTCGGCAGTTTTTTGCCGCTGCGAGCCGCAAGAATTGCCTGCGCTGCCTCGGTATAAATATTGGCAAAGCCCTCAAGGTAGCCTTCTGGATGCCCGCCGGGAACGCGCGTTACGCGCGCCGCTTCCGGCGATGCACCCGCGCCGCCGCGGGTCAGCAATTGCTTGGGCTTGCCGAAGGGCGTGTACCAGAGATAATTCGGATCGGCCTGCGTCCATTCCAGCCCACCCTTGGTACCATATATGCGCAGCTTCAGGCCATTCTCATTGCCCGGAGCGACCTGGCTTGCCCAGATCATACCTTTTGCGCCGCCCTCAAAGCGCATCAGAATCTGAACGTCATCATCAAGAACGCGGCCTTCGCCAAAACTGGTCAACTCGGCGCAAAGTTGCTTGAGCTTCAAACCGGACACGAAGCAAGCAAGATTATAGGCATGGGTGCCAATATCGCCGATGGCGCCGCCGGCACCCGAACGCTTGGGATCAACGCGCCATTCGGCCTGTTTCGAACCGGAGCTTTCTGTTTTCTCGGTCATCCAATCCTGGGGATATTCAGCCTGCACCACGCGTATGGTTCCGAGCAAACCCTTTTCCACCATGGCACGCGCCTGCCGCATCATGGGGTAGCCAGTGTAATTATGGGTAACCACGAAAAGCTTGCCGGTCTTGTCTACCAGAGAGACAAGCTCCTTTGCTTCCTTGACAGTCGTGGTCAGCGGCTTGTCGCAAATGACGTGAATGCCAGCTTTGAGAAAAGCCTTTGCTGCCGGTGCGTGCATGTGGTTTGGCGTAACGATGGAAACGGCCTCGATGCCATCAGGACGTTTGGCCTCCGCTTTTGCCATTTCTTCGAAAGATGTATAGGCGCGATCATCGGCGATGCCGAGTTCGCGGGCTGACGCCTTGGCGCGCGCCGCATCGGATGAGAGTGCGCCTGCAACCAGCTCAAACTGGTCATCCATACGCAGCGCGATGCGGTGAACCGCGCCGATGAAAGCGCCCTGCCCGCCACCGACCATGCCGATACGGATGCGCTTGCTCGCAGGCTTTTCTTTTGATGCTCCAATGGCCATTGCTTTACCCTCTTACTTCAAGCCAAGAATACGGCGATTGGCCGCGTCGTCGGTGCCGGACCCGGCAAAATCGTCAAATGCCCGCTCGGTCACGCGGATCAGATGAGCGTCGATGAATTGGGCACCTTCGCGCGCCCCATCTTCGGGGTGTTTCAACGCGCATTCCCATTCCAGAACTGCCCAGCCATCGAAATCATAGGCAGTCAGCTTTGAAAAGATTGCGCCGAAATCCACCTGTCCATCGCCAAGCGAGCGGAAACGCCCGGCACGGTTCACCCAGGATTGGAAGCCGCCATAGACACCCTGCCGCCCTGTCGGGTTGAACTCGGCGTCCTTCACATGGAAGGCTTTGATACGCTCATGGTAGATGTCGATATAATCAAGATAGTCGAGCTGCTGCAGCACGAAATGCGAAGGATCATAAAGAAGATTGGCGCGCGAATGGTTGTTCACCCGCTCCAGAAACATCTCGTAGGTTATGCCGTCATGCAGATCTTCGCCGGGGTGAATTTCATAGGCAGCATCGACGCCTTGCTCATCGAAGTAGTCGAGAATAGGTGTCCAGCGTTTTGCCAGTTCATCAAACGCCGCTTCGACCAGACCTGCCGGACGCTGTGGGAATGGATAGAGAAAAGGCCATGCCAGCGCACCGGAAAAGGTGGGAACGGTCTTAAGGCCCAGATGCTTGGACGCCCGCGCCGCCCGCTTCAGCTGATCAACAGCCCATTCCTGCCGCGCCGCTGGGTTGCCATGCACTTCAGGCGCAGCAAAGCCATCCATGAGCTCGTCATAAACAGGATGAACGGCAACGAGCTGACCTTGGAGATGGGTTGCAAGCTCCGTGATCGTCAAGCCGTGGGACGCTGCTGTCCCGGCGATCTCATCGCAATAGTCCTTGGAGTCGGAAGCTTTCTTCAGATCAATGAGACGCCCGTCCCAGGCAGGAATCTGGATACCCTTATAGCCATGGCCAGCGGCCCAACCGCACATGCCATCCAGCGTATTGAACGGCGCAGCATCGCCCGCAAACTGTGCGAGAAAAATGGCGGGTCCTTTAATCGTCTTCATATGTATTCCTCCAATTCCAAAATATAGCCGTCAGGGCATGTTGTCCCTGAGAAAGATGTCGATGCGGATATGTTCCTGCCCCGAAACAATGGGGCGGCCCTCTTTCAGGGCAGTCAGGATCCGTGCGGCGCTGCGGGCCATGTGGCCCACATCCTGATTGATGATTGCGTCGATTGTGCCACGCACAAGGTGACGACGTGTTGACGACGTCAATTCGTGGGCAACAAAAATCATGTCAGATGTGCGCCCGGACGTTTCCAGGGCAGCGATGACACCAGCCTGCCCTCCCCCGGCATTATAGATCGCAACTGTGTCGGGGTGATCTTCGATCAGTGACCGGCAAACGGCTTCCACCCGGGCATTTTCGTCGCGTGCTTCGCGAACCGGCAGGACTTCAAGATTGGGGTATTCGCGTGCAAGAACCTGTTCAAAGCCGAATTGCCGCTCGACATGATCACGCAGTGCCAGCGAACCTGCAATCATCCCGACCTTGCCTTTGCGGGTTCCAACGAAGCGGCCGATCAGCGATGCGGCGGTGCGGCCTGCCGCAAAATTGTCGATGCCGACATAATGCGCACGCCGTGAGTTGGGCACGTCTGATACGAGCGTCAGGACAACAACGCCGGAATCGGCCAGTGTATTTATGGCCTCGGTAACAGCAGGGTGATCCAGAGCGACAACGGCGACGCCATCAATGCCTCTTGGAAGCTTTTCCAAGGCGGTGGCAAGTGCTTCGCCATCGAATGTATCGACATATTGAATGGTCAGGCGCACCCGCTCCTGCAATTGACGTTCGCGAGTAGCGCGAAACTCGGCAGCAAGAGCCTGCATGAATTCATTTTCGCCGGTGGGGAGAATGATGCGGAAATCGTAATCGCGTCCGCGAGCCAGCCGCGACGCATGGGGATCAGGAAGGAAGCCAAGCTGTTTGATAGCCGCATTGACGCGTTGGATCGTGCGCGCATGCACACCTATCCTCCCGTTTACCACGCGATCAACCGTTGCAAGACTGACACCGGCTTCTCGGGCGACGTCTTCAAGCGTCATTTTCACCACGAGAATTCTCCTCCGCCTGAAATAGTAATTCAGTCAAATGAGGTGTGCAACTCTTTTTGAGCTTTTTTGATGGGAATTTGATGGGATAGAAATACTGCTTGCAGCGCTACAGCCTGCGCCTCCATCGATGATGAAGGGCACGCGGCGGAAGCGATGCGGAAACGCGGCGAGAACCTGAGGGGGCGGGGACCAAGTCAATCAGCTTCCTGACCCCCTCTTGTGATCATTGGCGTTCAGGGTTCGTTTCGGCCTGTCTTGAACGGCAATATGATTTCATAAGACCTCGCAAGGCTAAGCAGGCGAGCATCCGATCTAGGTCGGCCTATGAGCTGCATACCCATCGGGAGGCCATTGCGAAACCCGACTGGTACATTGACGACCGGACATCCGGAAAGCGTCGCCAGAGCAACGACTTCCATCCAGCGATGGTAACTGTCCATTTTTCTGTCGCCGATCATTTCGGGCCAATGCAGGTCGGCATCGAACGGGAAAACCTGCGCGGAAGGAATGGCGAGAAAATCATATGTCTGGAACAATTCAAGCATGGTTGCATACCAGGCTGTCCTTGTCTGACTGGCATTAAGGATGTCGATTGCAGACAAGGAAAGACAACCTTCCACCTCCCATTGCGCTTCATCCTTGAGAAGAGCCCGCTTTGCCGGATCGTCATAGAGTGGCTTGAGTCTGGCGCTCAAATTGAATTGACGAAGGGTTGTAAAACAACCCCAAAGTGCCTCAAAGTCGAAATTTGGCAGGACTGGCTCTATTGTGCATTCAATATCGGTCATGGTTTTCAAAGCAGTTTCGCAAAGATCGATAATGCCAGGCTCGAAAACCAGATGGCCGCCAAGATCGCCCAGCCAGCCTATACGAGACGGACCAATTTGTTCATGGCAACTTTGGACAAAGGAAGCAGCCGGTTGCTCTATAGATAGAGGCGCTCGCGGTTCATATCCGGCTTGCACGTCCAACAGGAATGCCAGATCTTCGACGCTGCGGGCCATGGGACCTTCAGTGCCGAGCTGGGAAAAAAATGAATCCGCCGCGGGCCAATTTGGCACCAGCCCCTGAGAGGGACGAAAACCGAAAATATTGTTGAATGCCGCAGGATTGCGCAAAGACCCGCCAAAATCACTGCCATCAGCAACGGGTAGCATTCTCAAGGCAACAGCGACCGCAGCTCCGCCGCTCGAACCGCCCGCAGATTTCGACGCATCGAAAGCATTGCGGGTGATGCCGAAAACAGGATTGTAGGTGTGAGATCCCAAACCGAATTCAGGTGTGTTCGTTTTTCCAATAATCAGGGCGCCCGCACTTCGCAATCGCTCCACCGAGAGCGAGTCCATTTCGGGCACAAAGTTTGCATAGATCGGGGACCCGAATGTGGTTCTCAAGCCCTTTGTCATGGACAGGTCTTTAATGGCAATGGGAAGACCGTGAAGTGGACCCGTCGGGCCGTGACGGGAAAGCATCTCATCGGCAGCGCTTGCTTCTGCCAGGATTTCGTCTCGAGGGCGTAAGGATATGATGGCATTGTGGATCGGATTTAAACTGTCGATCCGGCCCAGAAAATCCAGTGTTATATCGTAGCAGGAAGCAGTTCGAGTTTGGACGAGACGGCTGAGTTCGGCGGCACCAAATATGGAATAATCAGTCAATAGTCACTCCTGATCGCATGAGGAATGCGGTATGTATTTGCAACCAGGCGTTGAATTTGCGGCTGGCCTTACCGAGCAAGCCAGGCATTGAAGCGCTGTGTCAATACTTCCAGATTGTCGGTCCAGAAATTTTGATTCAGGCGGAATGCCGGATTATCCCCAACGGACATGATGTTTTTTGTTTCACCCGGGATGCGAGCTGGTCGTCCAGTTGAATGTGGCCGGCATTGCCGGCCACAAGATTTTATGCGGGTCTTTCTTCGGCAGCATTGGGCCGCCACTTGATGAGCTTGCCTTCAGCGACATCGAGAATTCTGTCGATAATCAGGACGAACACTGCCAGAATAATGATGCCGGCAAATACGCCAACCGCGTCGAAATTGCCTTCTGCCTGGGCGATAAGGTAGCCCAATCCAGCGGAAGCACCGAGATATTCCCCGATAATGGCGCCGACCACTGCAAAGCCTACTGACGTGCGCAGCGATGATAAAATCCAGCTTGCCGCAGCAGGAAAATAGACATGCCTCAACAAATCCGACCGTTTGGCACCGAGGATTTTCGCGTTGGCAAGCACAACAGGATTGACTTCGCGTACGCCCTGCATGGCATTGAAAAACGTAATGAAGAACACCAGCGTGACAGCCAACGCTACTTTCGACCAAAGGCCCAAGCCAAGCCAAAGAACAAAGATCGGCGCGAGAACGACACGGGGTATTGCATTGAGGCCCTTGATAAAGGGATCAAGGATGCGGGCTGCACTGCGGCTGAGACCAAGCCAAACACCGGCGGCGACGCCGAGCGCCGTGCCTATGACATAGCCGAGAACGGTTTCTGTCAACGTAATGGAGACATGCTTGTAGAAGCTTGGTTGGATAATCCAGGTAACAATCTGGTTGAAGATATCCAGAGGAGCTGGGAAGAAGAATACGTCGATGACACCGGCGGTTACGCCCAGTTGCCAGCCACCGAGAATAAAAACCAGAATACCCAGCTGGATGATGCGTTCAGTCACGACGTTCATAGCTTTTCTCCACTTCGCCGCGCAGGCTTGCCCAGATATTTCGGTACAGATCCATAAAGCGTGGATCGAGTTTGATTTCCGCGACATCGCGAGGCCGTTCCAGCTCAACGGGGAAGCTTTCTATGACCCGTGAACGCGGCCCGGCCGCAAGGATGGCGACGCGGTCGCCAAGAGCAATGGCTTCCTCCAAATCATGCGTGATCATCACGACGGCCCGACGCTCTTCCTGCCAGAGCCGTAGAAGTTCGTTCTGCATCAAATGTCGGGTGTGGATGTCGAGCGCGGAAAATGGCTCGTCCATCAAGATGACCTTTGGCGTTGCGATCAGCGCCTGCGCCATCTGTACGCGCTTGCGCTGGCCGCCCGACAACTGGTGCGGATACCGATGCTCGAACCCTTTAAGGCCAACCTTTGCAAGCCAGTTCATCGAGCGTTCGCGGCGCTCTTTGACTGCAATACCTTTAAACATCAGACTGAGTTCGACATTTTCGATGGAGGTCTTCCACGGCAGCAACGCGTCTTGCTGGAACAGATAGCCAATATCATTCTGGATGTTATTGATGAGCGCGCCATCAATACTCACCGTTCCCTTCGTTGGCTTCAGCAGACCGGCAATAGCATTCAAAATGGTGCTCTTGCCGCAGCCCGTGGGCCCAACGATGGCGAGAAACTCGCCATCGGCAACAGTCAAGTTGACATCCTGTACAGCTACATAGGTGCCAAATGACATTTCAACCGAGTCAATCGATACCATCGGCCTCGTATCTTGCTCGCCCGGTTGGACGGGCACGGGTTTTAACATAGCCAATGACATGGCTTCCTCCTCGGATCAGTTAGTGGTCTTGCCAGTCACCTTGTTCACGAAATCATTCGTGTAGGTTTTAGAAAGATCGATGGTTGTATTGGCTACTTTCTCATTGAAGCTTTTGAGAACAGCCAACGGCGTTTGAACGTCTGTATCGTTGAATTTGCCACCAACCGAGAAGATGGGCTTGGCATTCTGGACTGCCTTCACATAGGTTTCCCGATCTCCGGAAATGAACTCTTTGGGAAGCTTCTCAACGATTTCCTCAGCGCTGTGGTTGTTCATCCATTCCAGCGCTGCAACGGTCGCATTCGTGACCTTCTGGATCGTTTCAGGGTTTTCGTCGATGTAAGACTGCGTGGCATAGAGTACCGATGTGGGATAAATTCCGCCGTAGATTTCCTTGGCACCTTCATCGCTACGGGCATCGATCAGAATCTTGCCGACACCCTTGGCTTCGATGAATGTCGCCGCCGGATCGTAATTGACCAGCAGGTCGACCTTGCCCTGTTCCAGCGCCGCAACAGCAGCCGAACCGGAACCGACGCCGATCAGCGAAACATCATCCGCCGACAGTTTGTGACGCTGTAAATAGTAACGAACGAAGAAGTCAGATGATGAGCCCGGGGCGGTGATGCCGATTTTGGCTCCTTTGATCGTTTCGGGCTTGGCCGGATCGAAAGTGGCGTTTTTTCCTCCGGCAAGAACGAGGCCCGAATTGCGTGCCAGAAGCACGAAACCGACGACTGCCTTGTTCTGCGACTGCATCTGGATCGTATGGTCGTAAAAGCCAACGGCGATATCGGTTGAGCCCGCGACAAGCGCCTGGAGCGTTTTCGATCCACCGGAGGCGAAATTCTCAACAGTTACCTCAAGGCCCTCTTTTTCATAGAGACCCAACCCAGCCGCTACCGGAAAAGGCAGATTGTTGAGATTATAGGATCCGACGCTGATGCGAACGGGTTCGGCGAGAGCCGTTCCAGCAAAAGCCACGGTTGCCGCAAGCGCGAGCACGAGTTTACGCATGATGTTTCCTCCGATTGTAATGTTGTTTGGCTACCCTCCCGGTAGCCATTTCAAATTATGCCGCGCGAACGATGCTGCCGAGCGGCTTTGCAAAGACATGTCCTTCGAATAGTCTCCGCGCTGTTCTAAGTATTCCTGCCACGACCTTTCCTTCGCGGGAATCCAGTTTTACGTCCAGGTGACCACTTGGATGTTCCAGGCTGAGGATCACTGGCGGGGTGTGTTTGCCGATCAGCGATGATGCGATCGTACCTTCACTAATGCATGCGGTTGCAATGCCAACGGCACCCGTCGTCGCCAGGGATGGATGACATTCGTCCGGCATGAAATAACGGACATTGAGATCTCCGCCATTTCTCGGTTTGGAAATCAATACCGGCTTTGGCGTGACCTGATTGCTAACATCTCCCATTCCCATGAGCCGGCCAGCTTCGAGCCGCAAATGCTTCAGCCGTTTCAGCAAAGCGTCATTGCTGTTGAGATCGGCCGCCGTTTCATATCCGCTTACTCCGACTGCTTCAGCCTCAACCAGCACCATAGGCATGGCGCAATCAATACAGGTAACGTCGACACCATCGATGCGATCACGTGCGTTTCCCGTGGGGAAGAGTTTTCCCGTTCGAGCACCGGCTGCATCCATAAAAGTCAACGCGATCGGCGCCGCCAGTCCGGGAACGCCGTCGATTGCCGCATCTCCGAGATAAGCAACCTTTCCACCGGGGGTTGGAACCTCCGCTTCGATCAACTTGCCCGTATTAACATTGTGAATTCTGACGCGAGTCAAAGGCCCTGTCGCCGCTACGAGCCCCGCCTCAATCGCAAAGGGTCCAACGGCTGCCAACATATTCCCGCAATTTGGCGAGGTATCGACCAATTGCTGATCAATCCGAATTTGCGCAAACAGATAATCAACATCCGCGCCAGCAATGCTGGAGGGTCCGACAATGGCCACCTTGCTCGTGACCGGATTGCCGCCACCTATCCCGTCGATTTGAAGAGGATGCCCGGAGCCCATTAAAGACAGAAGAATCACATCACGCTCTGCGCTATTGGAAGGCAGGTCTGACGAAAGGAAGAAGGGTCCTTTTGAGGTGCCGCCCCGCATGAGAACACAGGGAATGGACATCAGGTCGTTCATTATTGCTTCACCTACCGATGTGATTTAGGTATCAATGGCCTTATTTGTTCCAGTAAACGGTATTATGATTGATATGTGAAATGCGAAAATCCGAGGGAATGATGCGTTATGAGCATTAATTGCGAAATTCTGGACTTGCGTGCTTTCCTGGCTGTTGTCGAACTGGAGAACTTCCATCGCTCGGCTGAGGCGCTCAATCTGTCTCAACCTGCATTGAGCCGGCGCATTCAAAAACTCGAGCAGGCGATTGGGGGGCCACTGCTGGAACGTACGACGCGGCACGTTTCAACAACTGCACTTGGCGCTGAACTCATCCCGCTTGTGCGCAGAATGCTGGAGGAGTTCGACACCTCGCTTTTCGCAGTTCGGGATACGGGATCGCAGCGTAGTGGATTGGTGACCATTGCATGTCTTCCGACAGCCGCGTTTTACTTTCTTCCCACGGTAATCAAGCAGTTCAACTCGGAATATCCGCATATTCGTTTTCGAATCCTCGACCTGACCGCCACCGATGGATTGCAGGCAGTTGCGCGGGGAGAAGTTGAGTTTGGTATAAATATTATGGGGTTATCCGATCCCGATCTCATCTTTGAGCGCCTGATAGAAGACCCATTCGTGCTCGCTGCGCGCAACGATCATCCGCTGGCGGCAAAAACCGAATTGGAGTGGGGTGACCTGACGCCGTACCAGTTGATCACGGTTCACAGGTCCAGCGGCAATCGAACGTTGCTTGATGCAGCCCTTGCCAAATCCAATCTCAAGCTTCGCTGGTCCTATGAGGTGACGCATTTGTCGACATCGCTTGGGCTGGTTGAAGCCGGGCTTGGAATTTCCGTCTTGCCAAAATTGGCGACACCTCAGGAAGAACATCCCTTTTTGGTTACAAGACCAATCCGCAATCCAGAGATATCCCGAACAATAGGCATTGTACGTCGACGAGGCGGAACGCTGTCACCCGCTGCTGAGAGGTTTATGACGCTCCTTATCGGTACTTGGGCTGACCCTAACACCCCATAGCCCGTTGCGAGCAGTTGCACGCAATAGAAAATTTCTCTGCCTCCTGCCCTTGAATCGGGAACTGCGGCCGCCTAACTCTCCCCCAACCCGCTGGTCCGGGCCCCTCTGGCAAGTGCCCCGGCGAACTTGTGATGTCGGACCGTTTCCCGACAACGCACGCCGGTGGAGAAATCCTCAATGGAATTCGATTTTTTGTTCATCGACTGGCTGGGTAAGCCGGTCTGGATGTGGCTAAGCTTTTTTGGCCTCGTTCTCGCTATACTGGCATTCGATCTCGGCGTTCTTCACAAGGAAAACAAGGAGATCAATGTGGTTGAGAGCTTGAAGCTCTCTGTTCTTTATATTTCCCTCGGCCTCGCTTTCGGCGGGTGGGTCTGGTGGTATATCGGTGCTGATGCGGGTATGGCCTATATAACGGGCTTCGTCGTCGAAAAGACGCTCGCGCTGGACAATGTCTTTGTTATCGCCCTGATTTTCTCCTTCTTTGCCGTCCCCCGTCTCTATCAGCACCGTGTCCTGTTCTGGGGTATTCTCGGCGTCATCGTGCTGCGCGCCATCATGATCGGCGTTGGAGCAACGCTCGTCGCTGAATTTGCGTGGTTGCTTTATATCTTTGCGGCTTTCCTGATCTTCACTGGCCTGAAAATGCTGGTTATGGAAGAATCCGAGCCTGACATTGCCAATAATGCGCTGGTCCGCTTCATGCGCCGCCGGTTCAACGTGACCGAAACCCATCATGGCGAACATTTCTTCGTGCGGCAGGCGGACCCCAAGACGGGCAAGCTGATCTGGTTTATTACGCCGCTGTTCATGGCGCTTGTTCTGGTCGAGGTCGCTGATGTGATCTTTGCCGTTGACTCGGTACCAGCCATCTTCGCCATCACCACTGACCCGTTCCTGGTCTATACGTCCAATATCTTCGCCATCCTGGGGTTGCGCGCGCTTTATTTTGCTCTTGCGGCAATGATTCACCGCTTCCGCTATCTCAAACCAGCCCTTGCTCTGGTTCTGATTTTCATCGGTTCGAAGGTTTTCGTCGCTGATATGCTGGGCCTTGAAAAGTTTCCTGCCGCGCTGTCGCTGGGTGTCACCTTCGCGATCATAGCCGGCGGGGTGGTCTGGAGCCTGGTCAAGACCCGCAAGGATGAGGTTGAAGTATGACGAGCGACCAAGCCTCGAGCAGGCTTTGAGCGATGCAAATTGCGGGAGGGGGCGTTATGCCCCCACCTCTTGCCTGATCTCGTCCAGCACCTGTTCAATCCCTTCAGCCTGGCAGCCGGCTATGTCCACATCCGCCTCAAGCACTCAACAATATTGTCACTGTTGTCACTCTGTCTATTTGTTCTTCTGAGTACGATAATGGAACAGGGTCCCCGGCATGCCATGGCTTCAAGAGATCGATATAATGCGGAGAATCTGGCAATCCTGATTGTCCTGGATTATTGACGAAAAAACTGTTGTCCCACGCCCCAACATCGATGACCATTCGAACCGACGGCCCTGAGATGACTGAGAAGTCGTTCAATCGGTAAGTGGCATAGTTAAGCGTGGAACTGCTCCCGCCCAAGGCGATTGGCCCAGTTGACCACTCTTTGTCCGTGAGCGCCTGTAGAGGATGGCGCAAGTGAAGCCTATGGATGGAACCCCACGGAGGGTTCGCGGCGCCCCCTTCCCCCAAGGCAGTATATTCCGTCCAAGCATCTCTAAGGCTTTGGCGAAGGGCTTTAGCAATCTCGGGACTATCCGGCGCTTTTTCCAGCCACGAAGCAATGCTTGGTGCATCAAATGGCATTAACAACGGAATAATTTCCGGTGCGGCCCCTTCCAGTCGAGCGACAAGAGGACCGAGATGCTTGCTGAACCATATCTCAAAAATTGCTGCGGGCGCGGAATGTGCAGCCAGATCGCCATCCCAGTTCTGCAGAAGCCGCCACGCCTGTTCATTATTGTCATTGCCAAATACTCGTTTGACTCGCTTCAACACGCGGACGGCAATCGGTGACCGCGTTGAACTCTGAAGCGCTACGCAATCTTCGAGGGAAATCGGCTCGCTGCGGGAAAGCTCATTGTGGAGCGTGTCGTGCCTGCTGCTGTCGAGCCACTCATAGCCGATAGCTGGATTGGATGCGGTCCAAGCGACCGGTACATTCATAGCGTTGGCGGTCGCTATAAAACCGCGTGAAGGGTTAATCTCCAAGGGCCCCGATTGCGGTGACAGATAGCCATTCCATTCAAATCGCCCATCGCCAGGAACCGGAAGCAAGCCATCCCAATTGTTGCGAACTGGCGTGGCACCAGACGGCTTCCATGCAATTGTGTTGGCCGTATCAGCATAAATATGATTGACGGAAGGGCAGCCCCAGCCTTCCAGCGCGCTGGAATATTCCGTGTAGTTCGTCGCTTTCATCACGGAGAGGCTAGCCATATAGGGCGCCATGCCCGCGTCCATCCAAACAGTTCGCAAGCCGAAAGCGCGATGGTTTTTTTCATCCTGGTAGATGATCGGACCATGGCGGGTGAACTTTAATTCGACTTTTTGATCGGGGTATCCTTTGACGGGAATTGTCTCGGTGATGGTTTCGACCTGTTCCCAATCGTCTGCGTAGGCATATTGATCAGGATCATCTTTCTTCGTCTGATAGACATAGACATCCTCTTGGTCTGCACCGAAAATGGTAAGACCGAAGGCGATCTTGCCATTATGCCCCATCGATATTCCGGGAACCATTGGCTCGCCTGCACCGATCACGTCTAGACCCGGCATGGTCAGGTGAACGACATATCGTATGGATGGCAAACTATGTGTGCGATGCGGATCGAGAGCGAGTATAGGGCGACCGGTTGTGGTTTTCTCCGCCGATATGGCCCAGTTGTTGGAGCCCTCTTCAAAAGAAGCGCGAACAATATCGCCAGTCGGAGCCACTGTCGTCCAAAGGGCTGCCTCATCCAATGTGGCAGCCAGCCGCTCTTTTGAAAATGTCGCGGGGCTGATGGCAAGGTTGAAATCACGTAGCACCCTGTCCGTCATAATTGCCGGGTCAAAGCCTTCGACCGGCTTGGGCACAATGCCGTGGGACAAATCCTTGCGAAGCATGTCGAGCTTTGCGCCAAGCTCAATGCCCGCAGCAGCCATGACTTTGGAGCGTAAAAGTTCGGAGGATGCATTGCGCGTCAGCGAATGGGTGCGCACCCGCACAACATCTTCCGCCTTCCAGTGTTCTGGCCGATGACCAAGCAATAGGAACTCTGGCGGAAGTGCTATCGAGCCCGCATTGCAGGCATCGACATAAGCATTGATACCGCTCGCAAATGCAGTGCAGATTTCTTCAGAATCCTGCCCGTAAGCTCGCCATTCGGCCGCCATGTCGCCGCGGTAAAGTAACAACCGGGCTGCCCTGTCCTGCTCCAGATAGCCTGGGCCAAAATCACGCGCCAGCAGACCCAGCCCGCGTTTGCGGGCTGTGTCGATCTGCCAGAGACGATCTCGCGCAGCATTCCAGCCTTGCGCAACAAAGAGATCGTGAAGGTTGCTGGCTCTGATATGAGCCACCCCCCACTGATCCACATTAATCGTAGCGTCATCCTTCAGGCCCGGAATCTGGGCTTTGGTCAGTCGGCTTGCATCAGACATGGTAGGACCCGTTGCGCCTTATTCCAGCCGCAGGAACAAGCCTGCGTGAAGACGCGCGCGCTCGATCAGACTGTTTTCGAAGATATGCTCGCCCAAGGTGTGCAGACCATCACCACGCACGCCGATGGAATCAAGTGTCGGCACACCGAGCGCGCCGGTAAAGTTTCCATCGGAACCGCCACCCGAGCTTTGGGCCGTCATGGTAAATCCGACCTCTTTCGCAATATCATTAGCGAAGTTGAAAAGCTGCATATCTTGCGGCTGCCCGGGCTCCCAAACTGGCCGCGTCACCCCGCGCGTGACGATCAGTTCCACATCATCTTTCGCGCCCGCAAGAGCCATGATACGTGAAACACCCTCTTCGAGATCCTTTTGGGTTTTCGCCATGCTGAGCGCCTCGGCTTTGCAGCTTGATGAAACGCAATTGACCCATTGCCCGGCCTGAATAACACCGACAGAGAATGTACAATCTTCCGTCGTGAGTGCTTCGATCTCGATGATCTTTTCGGCCATGCGGCGGATGGCTGAGCGTCCTTCCTTGAGCAGCCAGCCAGCATGACTTGGCCTGCCAATAGTTTCGAGATTGTAGCGCGCAATGGCATAGCGCCCCACGACGGCGCCACCATCACGCCGTGCGGGTTCCGGTACCAGAACATATTTGTTCTTGAGCGCTTCCTGCTCAATCAGATCACGCGTGGAAGGCGTTCCCACCTCTTCGTCGGGCGTCAACAGAAAGGTGACAGGAAGCTTGGTTGCGAGCCCGTTTTTTGCAATCTGACGCATGGCCTCAAGCGCAACGAAATTGCCACCCTTCATATCCTGGATGCCAGGGCCGTAAATCTTGCCATCATCCCGGCGAAACGGATTTACATCAATGACGCCAAGCGGATGGACGGTATCGAGATGCCCTGACACCAGAATGCCGGGCTTGCCATGATGTTCGTGCGGAAACCTTGCGCGCAAAGACCCGCCAAATCCCATTCGCCCCGGAATGAATTCAACGCTGGCACCTGCAGCGGCAAAGTCATAGGCGGCAATATCCACCATTCGATTGACCGCCGCTGCATCGAAAGTCGGGCTTTCGGTTTCGATCCAGGGGCGCAGACGCGCAATCATGTCATCAAGGTCAAATGGAAGTTCAAACGCGCTCATGCAGCCAATTCCTTGTTAACAGACAAGCGGGTTTCCGCGATCCGAGCATAGATAGACGCGCCAATCGGAAGCACTTCCGGTTCGAGTGTAAATGCCGGATTGTGCAAGGCGGCCTTGCCGGCGTGCTGCACGTTAATGTAAGCACCTGGCACCCGGGCGAGCATATCGGCGAAGTCCTCGCTGCCCATAAAGGCTGGGCAGTCATCGCTGACATTTTCCTCGCCGAGCACATCGCGTGCAGCGGCGATATAGGCGTCGGAAAGCTCGTTATCATTACGCAAAACATCGAAGACGTTGCGAATATCGACATCAACGGTCACGCCGTAACCAGCTGCCACGCCTGCGCAAATTTCTCTCAGGCGGCTTTCCGCCACATCGTAGACGTGACGCTCGAAATAGCGGATCGTACCGGTGATCGTGGCGACTTCCGGCACGATATTATAGGCGCTGCCTGTGTGAAATTGGGTGCACGAAACAACGCAGGCTTCAGTCGCGGGGATATTGCGGGAAACGATGGTCTGAATCTGACCAACAAGATCGGCGCCGATTACCAGCACGTCACGTGAATTATGCGGCTGGGCCGCATGACTGCCTTTTCCCGTTAGTTTGATGTCGAAAAAGCTGGCCCCGGCCATGGCGGGACCCTTGCGTATCTGCGCTTTGCCGAGCGTACCTAATGGCTGATTGTGCATTCCGTAGATTTCGTCGCAGGGAAAGCGCTCGAACAGACCTTCGGCGATCATGGTACGCGCACCACCAAGACCTTCCTCAGCGGGTTGAAATACAAAAACCGCCGTGCCTTCGAAATTGCGCGTAGCAGCCAGATATTGGGCTGCGCTCAGCAACATCGTCGTGTGACCATCATGGCCGCAGGCATGCATACGGCCTGGGTTTTGCGATGTATAGGCAACGCCCGAAATCTCGTCGATCGGCAGTGCATCCATATCCGCTCGAAGGCCGATCCGGCGATTGCCAGGATTATGACCTTTCAGAATGCCGACGACGCCAGTCTTGGCAATATCGGTGTGAACTTCATCGAAACCCCACTTCTTTAGAAGATCAGCGACAACGCTGGAGGCGTGGTTCTCCTCAAAGCCAATTTCGGGATGACGATGAAGGTCTTCGAAAACCGCGCGCATCTCGCCGGCCTTCTCCTCAATAAACGGTATGATGGGCATAATTTCGTTCCTGTTTGAAGCATTGAAGATAATCGGGGCCGCAAGCAACGGCCCTTCGATCAGGCGGTGGGACGTCCAGCCGCGAAATCCCAGAAGCGGCCGGGAGCCGCCTCAATCAATGAGCGCGTATATTCATGCGACGGATTGCCAAGCACGTCGGCAGCATTGCCATGTTCGACAACCTCTCCGCGTTTCATCACCAGCACGTCATCACATATCTGTGCTGCGACGCGCAGATCGTGAGTTATGAAAATAATGGCGATGCCGGTATCCTTCTGAAGCTGTGCGAGAAGATCAAGAACCTGTGCCTGTATCGAAACATCCAGCGCGGAGACCGCCTCGTCCGCCACGAGAATGTCGGGCCTGAGGGCAACAGCCCTGGCAATGGCAATACGCTGGCGCTGCCCGCCCGAAAATTGATGCGGATATCGCTTTAAAGCATCCAGTGGCAGCGAGACAATCTTCAATAGACGTTTCGCCTCGGCCACGGCTTCTTCGTAAGGCACATCGTAGTTGAGCGGCCCTTCCGTCAGACTTTGCTCAATAGTCCAGCGCGGATTGAGCGACCGGAACGGATCCTGAAATACAACCTGCAGTTTTTTGCGAAACGGCTTCATTTCGCGTTTGCCAAGATGTGCAATGTCGCGTCCACCGACAAATATCTCGCCTTCTGTCGGCTCAATCAACCGCATGATCGAACGAGCGACAGTGGTTTTGCCGGAGCCGGACTCGCCGACAATCCCGAGCGTGCGTCCGCGTGGAAGCTCGAAAGTTACGTTGCGTGACGCTTGAACACCCGGCTTGGTGATGAAAATACCGCGGCTTCGATAAGTCATGCCGAGATCGCGTACCCGGATCACAGCTTCGCCGCCTTGCGATGCGCGCGCCAGTCGGGGAATGAGACTTGGCACCGAACCAAGCAGATCTTTTGTATATTGCTTTTGCGGTGAAGCCAGAACTTGCCGAATCGCGCCGTGTTCTACGATTTCGCCATTGTGCATAACGCAGACACGGTCGGCAATTTCGGCAACCACTCCCATGTCATGCGTGATGAACAGAACTGCCGTGCCATGTTTTGCCTGCATTTCGGCAATCAATGACAGAATTTGCTTTTGCGTTGTCACGTCGAGCGCGGTGGTCGGCTCATCTGCGATCAAAACCACGGGCTCAAGTATGAGCGCCATCGCAATCATGATGCGCTGACGCTGACCACCCGAGAGTTGGTGCGGAAAGCTTTGATAGATGCGCTCAACGTCAGGCAGGTGCACCTGCTCCATAATATTGATGACTTTGATGCGTTTCGCGTCGGCCGACAAATTGGTGTGAATATCCAGAACTTCCATGATCTGCTCACCAACCCGCATAACCGGATTGAGCGCCGTCATTGGCTCTTGAAAAATCATCGAAATGCGTGTGGCGCGCATCTTCTTCATATCGGCGGGAGACAATTTCAGCAGGTCAATGCCGTCAAGTCGAATTGCTCCCGTTTTTACCAACAAAGCATTCTTGGGAAGAAGGCCCATGGCTGTCAGTGAGGTCACCGATTTGCCTGAGCCCGATTCGCCAACGAGACAAACTGTTTCGCCTTTACGGATATCAAGGCTGACGCTGCGAAGAACCTGTGTGCCGCTGGGTAGCGCCACGACGAGATTCTCAATTTCGAGCACGACCGGTTCTGTCGTGAAATCACGATTGCGCAATTCCATTTCAGCCCTCCCGCTTTTTCAGGCGCGGATCAAGCGTATCGCGCGCCGCATCGCCCAGAAGATTGATTGAAAGGACGCAGAGGGTCAGCAGAAGCCCTGGCCAGAGCACAATAGACGGTTTGATGCGGAAAAACTGGCGGCCTTCGGCCATGATGTTCCCCCATGTCGGGATCTCGGTGCTGATGCCTGCCCCGAGAAACGATAGGATTGCTTCGGTCAGAATTGCCGATGCGACGATGTAGGTGCCCTGCACGATAAGCGGAGCCATTGTATTGGGCAGAAGATGCTGGAAAAGAATTTTTGGCGTGCTCGAACCAAGGGCCAGGGCGGCTTCGACGTAGGACTCTTCGCGAGCACTCAGGATTACCGACCGCACCAGACGCACGACGCGAGGAATTTCCGGAATGGTAATTGCTACGATCACCGAGCCAATGGATGGCCCGTTCAGTGCGACCAATGCGATGGCGATCAAAATGGAAGGCATTGCCATCAGCGCATCCATCATGCGCATGATGATCGCATCGGCAGTGCGGAAAAAACCAGCGACCAAGCCGATGAGAATGCCCACGCCAATTGAAGCTCCGGCAGCGAGAAGGCCTATCAACAGGGAAATACGCCCACCGAGAATCATGCGTGAGAAGAGATCACGACCGTAATTATCAGTGCCAAGCAAATAGTCATCCGAAGGCGGCTTGAGCCGCATCAACGGGTTCATGGCCAGCGGATCATGCGGAGCGATCCACGGTGAGGCAAGGGTGAGAATGAGAATTGCGGCAAGGAGAACGCCCGCAATCATCGGTCCGATACCAACGCGGGTAACGCGCGGCAGCGAGAACAGGCGCAGCAACCAATGCATGCCAGTCGATGTCGGTTCAGAGGCCATCAATAGCGTATCCTTGGATCAAACAATGTGTAGGAAAGATCGATCAACAGATTGACGAAGACGTAGAGCGCGCTCGTCAAAAGGATCATGGCCTGAATGACCGGATAGTCGCGCGCCAGAACCGCATCAACCGTCAGACGTCCGATACCGGGTATATTGAAAATGCTTTCCGTGACCACGACGCCCGAAATGAGTAGCGCGAACCCGGTGCCAATAATGGTGACGACCGGCACAGCTGCATTCTTCAAAGCATGTACGAACAGGAGACGACGATCACTAACGCCTTTTGCCCGTGCGGTGCGAATGTAATCCTCGCCCAAAACATCCAACATAGCTGCGCGGGTCATGCGGGCGATGAGCGCGATATAGATCGAAGCCAGTGTCAGTGCGGGCAATATGGCTCGCTCCATGAAACTGCCAAAGCCCGACGAAATTGGTTTGAAACCCTGAACCGGAAGCCAACCCAGATTGACCGAAAAAATGAGCAGCAACACATAACCAACCAGAAAAACTGGAACGGAAAAGCCCAGAACAGAAAAACTCATGACGAGATAATCAATCCACGAACGATGCCGCCAGGCTGCGATCACACCCATCGGAATTGCCGCGAGAACAGCAATAATAATGGTGAGAACCGCTATGGAAATCGTCGGGCCGATACGTTGCGAAACCAGATCGAGCACCGGAACGCCTGATATCAGCGAAACGCCAAGATCTCCCTGCATTATATTGCCCATCCAGACGAAATATTGCGTCAAGATGGGTTTGTTGAGCCCCATGGCCTCCCGAATGCGTTCGAGTTGTTCGCTTGTGGCGGCATCGCCTGCCAGAATTGCCGCCGGATCACCCGGCGTAAGTCGCAGGAGGAGGAAGACAAAAATCGATACCAGCAGCAACACCGGTACAAGAGCAAAAATACGTTTTAAAAGGTAGATAGCCATATGCGCGTCCCGCGAGAGACGGAACCGATACCGAACCGGTTCCGTATTGAATTGGGAGCCATCACGTCAAACGCGATAGCGGCGGGCAGATTATTCTTCTGTCTTTTTTACGTTCCAGAACACCGGGACGGGAGAGCCGAGCATATCGACGACATTGGAACGGCGGCCCTGTGGCGGATTATATTCGCCAAGCGGAATATAGAGGACGTTCTCAAGCGTATGGGCCTGGATTTTCTCAATAACGGCTTTCTGCTCTTCCGGCGTTTTCCCGGCAATATATTCCTTCTTAAGCGCTTCGATCTTGTCGTCCTTCGGCCAACCGAACCAGCCCTGATCGCCGCGACCATTGAGCATGACGGAGTTTAGCGGTGTGGCAATTTCCGGAATCTGCCAGTTTGTGAAGAAGATGTTCCAGCCACCCTTTGAGGGCTCATCCTTTGAGGCCCGACGACCGACAAGCGTCTGCCAGTCCATTGGCTGCATGTCCACAGTAAATCCAGCTGCACGCAACTGCTGTGCTGCCACAACCGGTTGAGGAGAGAGACTGGAAACGTCTGTTGGCTGCATCAGTACGACCGGCTTTCCATCATAACCGGCTTTTTTGAGCAGTGCTTTTGCTTCTTCAATATTGCCTTTCCCGACAATGCTGTCAGCGCCGACATTCGTGGCATTAGGCGTGCCGCAGCCGAAAATAGCACCGCAAACCCTGTAATATTTGGGATCGGCCATAAGCGCGGCAAGCACTGGTTCCTGCGACATGGCAAGAAAAGCTGCACGGCGAATGTCCGGATTGTCAAAAGGTGGATGCTTGAAGTTGAGGCGCCCCGACGGGCACCTGCTCCATGTAGTCTACTTCACCGCTTGCAAGAGCGTTAACCGCCGTCTGCGCATCGGTCATCGTGACCCAGCGAACCTTGTCTACATTTACGACTTTACCGCCTGCCATCCAATTGGCTGGTTCCTTGCGCGGTATATACTCTTCATTTTTAACATAGCTTACGCCAACGCCGGGCTGGAACTCTGCCGGCACAAACTTGAATGGGCCGGAACCAATATGCTCTGTAATGGCGGTATCGGCTGGCGTTGCGGCGATGCGCGCGGGCATGATGAATGGAGGCAGGGCGGCCTGCTTGGAAAGCGTGTCAAGGAAGGGGGCAAATGGCTCCTTGAGTGTCCAGACCAGCGTTTTATCATCGGTCGCCTTCAGGGATTCCGTAATATCCATGATAAGCTGACCGCCAGCATCGCGCTTGGCCCAACGCTCGAGCGAGGCCACTGCGTCAGCGGCTGTTACCGGCGCACCATCGTGGAATTTAAGACCATCGCGCAGTGTGAATGTATAGATCTTACGATCGTCCGAAACGGTCCATTCTGCCATCTGAGGCTGTGGCTTGAAGTTTTCATCGACCGCGATCAGCACGTCGTAAATCATGTAAGCATGATCGCGGGTGATATGTGCTGTGGTGATGATCGGATCAAGGATGCGCAGGTCTGAATGCATGACTGCGGTAAGCGTTGTTTCCGCCCATGCAGCGCTTGTACCAAGCGCGATCAGTGAGGCTGCAATTCCATATTTTAGTTTACGAAGGGTCGGGCTAGGTTGGTGAAAACTGATAAACTTCATCTACTTAGTTCCTCTGGAGGTTGTTCTTATTGTTCTAGTTGAATTCCTGTCCGAGCGGCTCAAGCCTTATGCCCGCCCGCAAGCGCTTCCACGGCAATTGCGCCGGGCTGAGCGGCATCGCACCGGGGGCAATGCAGACAAGAAGCTTTTCCGCGATTGGTGCGAAGTCGGCTCGAAAATGGACGGAGCTTTTATTAACGAGGATGGCTTCCTGTTCTGGTTGAATCCCAACCATGCGATAAAGTTCACGATCTGCCATTTGGGCAAGATTGGTCGTAACAACGATACGCGTCCCGCCAAGTCGAAGGCAGGCAGATGGACCCATATCCAACCATGTGCCACCATAATAGGGACCTGTTGCATGGACCTTGCCGTCAGAGAGTTTCTCGACGGTGAACCGGGCTTTGAACGGCTCGTCGTTCTCGATCCCTGATTTGCCGCCAAGCGAAATCTCGATCTCAGCCTCCTCGCCTGCTTGATGCGCAAGCCTTGCGGCTTCCGGATCGTGGATACATCCAATGGCTGCACGTTCGGCGCCACTGGCAACAAGTGCGCGAAGCATCCCCGTCGTATCCGAACTGCCACCCGCTCCGGGATTGTCTTGAGTATCCGCAATGACGACCGGGCGAACGGCGCTCCGAGCCAGCTCAATCGCCTTTTCAATCCCCTCCTTTGGCTGATAGGCTGTGCCGACAAAAGAGGATTCAGCCGCCGAAAGAGCCGTCATGATATTATCGGCGCACGCATCTACCGCCTGCTTGTCCCAACCATAGGCGAAGACCGAAGGCCCGCATTCGGCAAAGTCAGCAGCGGGGAAGCCCATGAAGAGCGAGGCCGTCAGCACATTCTCTGGCAGATCGACCGTCATGCCATATAGGCCTTTTGCGGGTTCTTCCTGCGTGCACTGCCATGCAATCGGGATCAGATAATCGCCCTGTCGCATCGCCTTCTGCCAGCCATCAGGCCTGTCCATCAATGCCTGCAAAGCCTGTGCCGACCGATAACCGGTTTCGGCCATATCGACGTGCGGGTAAGTACGAAAACCGACCATGACATCCGAAAGGTCGAACATACGCCGCGTAATATTTCCATGCAGGTCTAATGCGACGGCAATCGGTTCCGATGGGCGGATGGAACGAACCCGTTCAAGAAGCTCGCCTTCGCCGTCATCCACGTGCTCAGCAACCATTGCGCCATGCAGATCGATAAAAATGCCATCCAGAGGCCCGCAATTGCGCAGCCCTTCGACAATCTCGGAAACGATTGTTTCATAGGCGTCTTTGGTCACCGGCGCGGAGGGGATTGCCCCTGCCCACAGGATGGGCACGATTTCCCAGCCGGCCTGTTGCGCAAAGTTCAATGCCCCGACAATACCGAGGTTAACATTCTGCGCATTCTCGAAAATCGCGTTTCCACGGGAGATGGGGATGTATCCGCCACCCTGAACAAATGCTGCCATGGTTGCCGGCGCCGCAGCAAACGTATTTGTTTCATGCAAAAAGCCAGCGACAGCCACGCGTTTTGACACGAGCATACTCCCATTTTTGATTTGCCCCCTCGGGCTGATGTGTGTATCTCTCAGCGATACATCTATATTGTTTTTTATGATAGGAACCAATTTTGATGCTTGTCAATCCTCCAATGTCGATTAGAGATTTTTCATGACCACATTTCGAGATCTTCGCGGCATATCCAGTTTCGACCCTGATGAAGGAGAAGCTTACAAGGACGATCCGTTGTTTATGCGTTCGGTCGCAAGAACGGTCGCTGTCATGTCAGCATTTCAGAGCGCGCGTCATCCGTTATCGCTCAGTCAGGTTGCGACAGCTGCTGGTGTGGATCGCAGCGCTGCGCAACGGATCGTTCACTCACTCTTGAAGCTGGGTATGCTCACCCGCGACCCTGAGGATCGCGGCTACCTGCCCGGTCTGCGTGTGCTCGACATGACGCACGATTTGTTGCGACTTAACCCAATGCTCCAGCGCGCAAATCCCGTCATGTTGGAGCTACGCCGCCGTGTCCGTGAGCGTGTCGATCTTTCGCTCTTTGACGATGTGCGCGTCGTCTATGCTTTGCGCATGCCCTCAAAGCATGAAATCTTCAGCGCGACCATTGTTGGACATGCGGTTCCGACTTACTGCACGGCGGGCGGCATTGCCATCCTATCGCTCCTCCCTGACGAGAAGGTCGCCGACATTGTGAAACGCTCGGATTTGACACCTTTTACCCGTCACACCATCCGCACTCTTGATGAAGTTATGGTGCATGTCCACGCCACGCGTGAGCGGGGGCATTCCGTATTATGCAGGCAGTTGTTAAATCATGAAGTGGCAATCGGCGCTCCGATACGAGATTCGAGCGGTGCTCCTATTGGCGCAATCCACGTCGCGGGAAGTCTGCAAGAGTGGACGGCCGAAAGCTTCAGTGACAGCTTCGGTCCGCTGGTGCAAAACGCGGCGCAAACAGTTTCGGAAAAAGCTCCCATCGGGATCCGAAAAGGGATTCAAGAATAGGTCAATGCCCAATAGTCGGCGGCTCTGCTGCCTCTGCTGGCTAAAGCAACCACTTCCAAAACCGTCCATCAAACAGGATCATCATGAGGAAAACAGCCGGCTTGGTACTTTTCAACGGGTTCCTCAGCAAACGCAATAGTCGGGGCCTGACCACGTTTGCCCGGAGCGATGAGCGAAGGGCATAAGTTCTAAACGGAGTGGCCGCAGGCATATCTTTTACGGATTTGCCGAAATGAGTTCTTTCATGACTTCGCCGAACTTATGTTCGATCTGATCGCGAAGCCGGTGGCGGCCGTGATCAACCTGCTTGATGCCCGTTACCCAAGTCGAATCTACTTTGGCACCATTGGCAAAAATCCATGAATCCAACGCAACGTCACCGGAAAACAGATCCGGCGTCTGGAGCTGGATGCTGATGAAATCCGCGGGTTTGCCAACGGCAAGGCCTGTCTCGACCCCGAGGGCAGTGCCACCGCCGCTGACAGCGTGGTCGAACAGCGCCCTGCCTGTCGATCCGCCCGCTGGTGCGAGCACGTTGCGCGAGCGATGCGCCAGACGCTGCGAATACTCTAGCTGACGCAGCTCGTCGCCAATTCCTATCAGAACATTTGAGTCCGAACCGATGCCGAAGCCACCGCCCGCTTGCGTGAATAATTGTGCTGAAAATGTTCCGTCACCCAGATTGGCTTCCGTGATCGGGCAGAGACCGGCAATCGCGCCGCTGCGAGCCATGGACTGCGTCTCGTCATCTGTCATATGTGTCGCGTGTATAAGACACCAGCTTTTGTCCAGATCAGCATTTTGGAGCAGCCATTCGACGGGACGCGCACCCGACCAGGCGATGCAATCGTCAACTTCCTTTATTTGCTCGGCGACATGGATATGTTTCGGATTTTTTCCGGCGATGGCCGTCACGGCTTCCAGTTCATCCGGCGTCACTGCTCGCAGACTATGGGGCGCTACGCCGACTTTCGCATCGGGCAAGTCCTTGACTGCCTGCTGGCATCCGGCATGAAGCTTTTCATAAGCGTCCAGCGTGTTGATGAACCGGCGCTGTCCCTCTGAGGGGGCAGCGCCGCCGAACGTGGAATGCGCGTAGAAAACAGGCAGTAGGGTAAGTCCTATCCCCGTCACGTTTGCAGCGGCTGCAATCCGCTCACCCATCTCGGCAATATTTGCATATTGCCGCCCGTCAATATCGTGGTGGAGGTAATGGAACTCGCCGACACGTGTAAAACCCGCCTCCAGCATTTCCATATATAGCTGCGCTGCGACTGCTTCCATCTGCTCGGGCGTCATTGTCAGAGCAAAGCGATACATGACATTGCGCCAGCTCCAAAAACTATCGGCACCAGGACCGCGGCTTTCTGCAAGTCCTGCCATGCCGCGCTGAAATGCGTGGCTGTGAAGATTTGGCATGCCGGGGAGAATGATCGAATGGCGCTCATCGTCGGGAAGCGGAGCGCTGTCCGGCTGCATAGCGGTAATGCCAGTGCTGTCAAAACTTATGCGGACGTTCTGTTGCCAGCCGGAAGTCGTCAATGCTGCCTGTGCAAATATATGCGTCAATGGTGAAGCCTCCCGAAGCGACAGAAAAACCGTTTGCGTTGATCTCAATTATGTCTATACATATTAGCAGGAGATGAAAAGGCGTAAAGCTCATGGGCGGAAATATAATTTCAGACGAAAGTGAAGCTCGGCATGCAGATGTGGAAGTGTGGCGCAATATGCGCCTGCTTACCTGCCAGCGCGATGCAACCGCTATCATTGATCAAGCGGCGATCCTCGTAAAGAATGGGCGTGTTGTTTTTGCGGGCGCGGAAAAAGACCTTCCGGTGGAAGCGCAAGCGGCCACATCCCATGACCTTGAAGGCAGATTGGTGACGCCATCTCTGATCGATTGTCACACGCATCTTGTCTATGGCGGCAACCGCGCGCGGGAATTCGAAATGCGGCTCGAAGGGGCAAGCTACGAAGACGTTGCCCGCGCTGGCGGTGGAATTGTTTCATCCGTCAAGGCAACCAATGCGTTGAGCGAAGATGAACTGATCGCGCAAAGCCTGCCGCGCCTGGATACGCTGCTGGCAGAGGGCATTTCAACCATCGAAATCAAATCGGGCTATGGGCTGAATATTGAAGCCGAGCTGAAAATGCTGCGCGTTGCGCGGCGATTGGCGACCATGCGGCCGGTGCGGATTTATACCAGTTATCTTGCTGCCCATGCGGTGCCGTTTGAATATCGTGGCCGCGCCGATGATTATATTTCTGAGGTCGTGCTACCCGGGTTGGAAGCTGCTCATGCGGAAAAGCTGGTCGATGCGGTCGACGGATTTTGCGAGGGCATTGCTTTTTCTCCAGCGCAGATCGCCCGTGTGTTTGACAAGGCAAAATCTCTCGGCCTTCCCGTCAAGCTTCATGCAGAACAACTTTCCAATCTCGGCGGTGCCAAGCTTGCGGCATCTTACGGCGCGCTTTCCGCCGACCATCTCGAATATCTTGATGAAGAGGGTGCGAAAGCCATGGCAGCGGCTGGAACAGTTGCTGTTTTGCTGCCGGGCGCTTTTTATACTCTACGCGAAGAACAGGCTCCGCCCGTCCAGTTGCTCCGAGAGGCAGGCGTTCACATTGCCGTGGCAACCGATTGCAATCCGGGTACCTCACCGCTCACTTCGCTGCTTTTGACGATGAACATGGCTTGCACGCTTTTCCGCCTGACAGTTGACGAGGCGCTTTCGGGTGCAACGCGCGAGGCGGCGCGTGCGCTTGGCATATTGAATGACACGGGCACGATCGAAGCGGGTAAATCAGCCGACTTCGCGGTCTGGAATGCGACGAGCCCGGCTGAGCTTGTCTACCGTATAGGGTTCAACCCTCTCCACATGCGCATTTTCCGCGGACAAAGGATTACTCGATGACCATTATACTTCATCCGGGCAGTGTTTCGCTCAGCACGCTTGAGACGATTTACTGGCAAGGAGCGCCCGTCAGGCTGGACCCGTCATACCATGCGGGGATTGAAGCCGCCGCACGGCGTATTGCCGAAATTGCCGCTGGCAATGCTCCTGTTTATGGGATCAATACCGGCTTCGGAAAGCTGGCTTCGATCAAGATCGATGCTGCCGATGTTGGAACGCTGCAACGCAATCTCATTCTTTCGCATTGCTGCGGTGTCGGCAATGCCTTGCCGGAAAATATCGTCCGCCTGATCATGGCTCTGAAGCTGATATCGTTGGGCCGTGGCGCTTCCGGGGTGCGTTTCGAGCTGATCACGCTCATTGAGGCAATGCTGGAAAAGGGCGTTATTCCGGTCATTCCGGAAAAGGGTTCAGTTGGCGCTTCCGGTGACCTTGCTCCTTTGGCACATATGGCTGCGGCGATGATCGGCGAAGGCGATGTCGTTTTCGATGGCGCGCAAATGCCTGCCGGAGATGGTCTTGCCAAGGCGGGTCTGAGGCCCGTCGTGCTTGCGGCCAAGGAAGGGCTTGCGCTTATCAACGGCACACAAGTTTCCACTGCACTGGCATTGGCTGGGCTGTTTCGCGCCCATCGCGCTGGCCAGTCGGCATTGGTTACAGGTGCATTGTCGACAGATGCGGCGATGGGCTCATCGGCTCCTTTCCATGCGGACATACATTCGCTTCGGGGCCATCGCGGCCAGATCGATACAGGTGCTGCATTGCGGCGCCTGCTTGAAAACTCTCCTATTCGCGAGAGCCACATTGAGGGCGATGAGCGGGTACAGGATCCTTATTGCATCCGCTGTCAACCACAGGTTGACGGGGCATGTCTTGATCTGCTCCGAATGGCGGCGCGCACCCTGGAAATCGAAGCCAATGCGGTGACAGACAATCCGCTGGTCTTGAGCGATGGCTCGGTGGTTTCGGGCGGTAATTTTCATGCCGAACCCGTGGCTTTTGCCGCCGATCAGATTGCGCTCGCCATCTGCGAAATTGGATCGATAGCCCAGCGCCGCATTGCCTTGCTGGTCGATCCGACCTTGAGCTATGGCTTGCCGGCATTCCTGGCTCGCAAGCCGGGACTAAATTCAGGACTGATGATTGCTGAAGTAACGTCAGCCGCCTTGATGTCTGAGAACAAGCAGATGTCGCATCCGGCCTCTGTCGACTCGACACCCACATCGGCCAATCAGGAAGACCATGTTTCGATGGCCTGTCATGGTGCGCGCCGTCTCTTGCAGATGACAGATAATCTTTTCTCGATCATTGGTATTGAAGCTTTGACTGCGGCACAAGGAATTGACCTGCGTGCACCGCTGCAGACCAGCCCGGAACTCACGCGCGCTCATGGCGTTATTCGAGCAGCGGTGCCTACATTGGAGGAGGATCGCTATATGGCTCCTGATCTGAAGGCTGTTTCAGAGGTGGTTGCTTCCGGCAAGCTGAACGCTGCCATCTCACCCGACATCCTGCCGCTGCTCGATACAAGCTTGTGAGGATCGGTCAATGAGCGCTGTTGAAGTAAAACAAGGTACATCTCCAATTATTCTCGGTTTTCCGCATACGGGTACGCAAGTTCCGGCCGATATCCATGCGCGTCTCAACGAGAATGGCCAGATGCTGGCGGATACGGATTGGCACATTGATCAACTCTATGATGGCCTGCTGCCAAACGTAACTACGGTGCGTGCAACATTCCATCGATATGTCATCGATGCCAATCGCGACCCCGATGGAAACAGTCTTTATCCCGGCCAGAATACAACGACACTGGTTCCGGAAACAGACTTTGACGGCAAGCCGATCTGGCGCGACAAACAGCAACCCACGCCCGCCGATATCAAGCTGAGGCTGGAGGCTTTTCATCGTCCCTATCACGATGCTTTGTCAGCGGAAATCAAACGGGTTCATGACATGCATGGACTGTGTATCCTCTACGATTGCCATTCCATACGCTCGCACATCCCCTTTCTGTTTCAGGGCAAATTGCCGGATTTCAACATTGGTACAAATGAGGGCAAAAGCTGTTCACCGGAAATTGCTTCGGCAGTGGGGCGTATTGCCTTTGCCGCTTCCGGATATGACGCGGTCATCAATGGACGTTTCAAGGGCGGCTGGACAACCCGGCACTATGGTCAGCCGGAGAAAAACATCCACGCCATACAGATGGAGCTGACGCAATCTTCCCATCTAACGACCGAGGCCCCTCCTTTCGACTATGATGAGGCCAAGGCGGAAAAGCTACGCAAGCATCTCAAAGACATTCTCGAAATTCTTGAACAGACTGCAATCAAACTGGGAAGCAGATATGAACAATCCAAGGCATAATATCCGCGAAATCCGCAGCCCTCGCGGCAATGAACTCAATGCAAAATCGTGGATGACCGAAGCGCCCTTGCGCATGTTGATGAACAATCTCGATCCCGATGTTGCAGAGAACCCGAATGAGCTGGTTGTCTATGGCGGCATAGGCCGCGCCGCCCGCACATGGGATGATTTTGACAAGATTGTCGCCACGCTGAAAACGCTGAACGAAGATGAGACATTGCTGGTGCAATCCGGCAAGCCTGTCGGCGTGTTCAAGACCCATTCAAATGCACCACGCGTTCTGATTGCAAACTCCAATCTCGTGCCGCATTGGGCGACCTGGGATCATTTCAACGAACTGGATAAGAAGGGTTTGGCCATGTATGGCCAGATGACTGCCGGTTCATGGATTTATATCGGTACACAAGGTATCGTTCAGGGCACCTATGAAACCTTCGTCGAAGCCGGTCGTCAGCATTATGGCGGTAGCCTCAAGGGCAAATGGATATTGACCGGCGGTCTGGGCGGCATGGGTGGCGCACAGCCGCTTGCTGCTGTCATGGCAGGCGCCTGCTGTCTCGCTGTCGAGTGCAATCCGGACTCAATCGATTTCCGTCTACGCACCCGCTATGTCGATGCGAAAGCTGAAACGCTGGATGAAGCGCTCGAAATGATTGACCGCTGGACCAAGGCGGGTGAAGCAAAATCGGTTGGCCTTCTTGGCAATGCCGCGGAAATATTGCCGGAGCTGGTTCGTCGTGGCGTCCGCCCGGACATTGTGACCGACCAGACCTCGGCGCATGATCCGATCAATGGCTATCTTCCCAAGGGCTGGACCATGGCCGAATGGCGGGCCAAGCGCGAGAGCGACCCGAAAGCTGTCGAGAAAGCCGCACGCGCCTCAATGCGTGAGCATGTCGAAGCGATGATTGCTTTCTGGGAACAGGGCATTCCAACGCTCGACTATGGCAATAATATTCGTCAGGTGGCCAAGGATGAAGGTTTGGAAAATGCTTTCGCATTCCCTGGCTTTGTGCCTGCCTATATTCGCCCCTTGTTCTGCCGTGGTGTCGGCCCGTTCCGTTGGGCTGCGCTTTCCGGTGATCCGGAAGATATTTACAAGACCGATGCCAAGGTCAAGGAACTGACGCCCGGCAATACGCATCTGCACAATTGGCTCGACATGGCGCGTGACCGCATTGCTTTCCAAGGTCTGCCAGCACGCATCTGCTGGGTGGGTTTGGGCGATCGCGACCGACTGGGTCTCGCGTTCAACGAAATGGTTCGCACCGGTGAATTGAAAGCGCCAATTGTTATCGGTCGTGATCATCTTGATTCCGGTTCCGTTGCTTCTCCCAATCGGGAAACGGAAGCGATGAAAGATGGCTCGGATGCCGTATCGGACTGGCCTCTGTTGAACGCGCTTCTGAACACTGCATCGGGTGCAACATGGGTGTCGCTGCATCATGGCGGCGGTGTGGGCATGGGCTTCTCGCAACATTCCGGCATGGTGATCTGCTGTGATGGTACGGACGACGCTGCGGAGCGCATCAAGCGGGTTCTGTGGAATGATCCGGCGACCGGTGTTATGCGTCACGCGGATGCGGGCTATGAGATAGCGCTGGATTGCGCCAAAGAAAAAGGTCTCAACCTGCCGGGCATATTGGGCTGATGCATATATTGCGCGCCAGTGATCACAAACAGATGCCCTGGAAAAACGGCGGCGGTGTCACGACGGAGATTGCCGTAGCCCCCGCCGGGGCAGGTGTTGGCGAGTTTCATTGGCGCGTCAGCATGGCGACAGTTGCCTCCGATGGACCATTCTCCTCCTTCGAGAATATTGATCGCATCCTTACGGTTTTGGACGGAGAAGGTATGAATCTCGATGTGGCGGGAATGGAGCCCATTCGCCTGACAACTGCCTCCGAGCCCTTTGCCTTTCCCGGCGATGCCGAAACATCTGCAACACTGGTCTCCGGCACCATCACTGATCTCAATGTCATGACCCGCCGAGGTCAATGGCATGCGACGGTGGAGCGATTGACAGTCAAAGAACCCTGCATTGTAAGAACTGGTTCCGGCAGCAGCATCATTTTTTGCGTCGAGGGAACGCTCGAACTGGCGGATCGATCGGTCCTCACGAAACATGATGCGTTGTTTGTCGGCGAAGCAGATGGTATGGCCACGATTGCTGTTGGGGGCTCTGCGGTTATCTTGATTATTCGCCTTGCGCCCAGTTCGTTGACGAGGCCAATTTGAACAAAGCCACCCTCCCCTCACCTGTTGACCCTGACCAATCCAAAGGCCAGCTGTCTGCACGTATCCGCAGCGATATTGAGCGGCGCATACTTTCAGGGGAATGGGCGCCGGGATATCGCATTCCGATAGAGCGTGAACTGATGGATACTTACGGTTGCGCACGCATGACTGTAAACAAGGCGCTTGTGGCGCTTGCCGCTTCAGGACTGATCGAGCGTCGTCGTCGTGCGGGCAGTTTTGTTTCACAGCCACTTGTCCAATCTGCCGTCATCGAGATTTCAGATGTGAAGGCTGAGGTTGAGGCTATCGGTCAAGTCTATCGGCTGGAGGTTGTCTCGCGTCGTCAAAGGACCAGCACGGCAGCGGATATGAAGCGTCTTGATGTGCAGACCCCTCGCCCCGTTCTGGCAGTGCTGTGCCGGCATTTGGCCGGCCGCCGCGTGCATGCCTTTGAAGATCGTCTTATTGATCTGGTAAGCGTACCCAATGCCAGCGACATTGCTTTTGAAAATGTCCCGCCCGGCACCTGGCTGCGCGAGCATGTGCCGTGGTCTGAAGCGGAGAACCGCATAAACGCATTGAATGCCGATGCGGTCTTGTCCGCCCATTTGGGAATCAAGGAAGGCGCTGCCTGCTTGCAGGTCGAACGTTCGACCTGGCGCGGGACGCAGCCGATCACTGCCGTGCGCATGTATTATCCCGGCGACAGCTATCGCCTCGTCGCGCATTTCAGCCCGAAGGGTAATTAATCGGTCTTAAGCGTGCCGGTTCTCGCACCTTTTTAGCGGGACAAAAAATTTCGCTTGTCATCCCGCTGTTATAAACAGACAGTACAAAGAAAAAATTGCGCAGCTGTGCAATAGGGGATGAAAATGAACGGGCAGGCTTTCCTTAAAGTGGCTGGAATGAGTGTTGGCTATGGGCCGACGACTGTTCTGGACAATCTTGATCTGGACATTGCCAAGGGGGAGTTTGTTGCTCTCCTTGGCTCTTCAGGCTGTGGCAAAACAACTTTGCTGCGCACGATTGCCGGTTTCGCAAAGCCGTTTTCCGGGCGGATCGAAGTTGCCGGTCGGAATGTAACGGAACTGCCGCCCGACAAGCGCGGCATGGCACTCGTGTTCCAGTCCTATGCGCTGTGGCCTCACATGACTGTTGCGCAGAATATTGGCTACGGCCTGAAGCTCCAAAAGCACTCGCGCGAAACCATCAATAGCCGCGTTGCCGAGATGCAGGAACTGCTCGGGCTCTCTGGCCTCGGTAACCGCAAGCCCGGCCAGCTTTCGGGTGGACAGCGTCAGCGCGTCGCCCTTGGCAGAGCTTTGGCAATTGACCCGGAAATTCTCCTGCTTGACGAGCCTCTCTCCAATCTCGATGCGCGCATTCGCCTGACTGTTCGCCATGAAATTCGCGTCTTGCAAAAGCGCCTTGGCATCACGGCTGTTCATGTCACCCATGACCGGGAAGAAGCGATGGTCATGGCCGACCGCATCGTCATTATGAATGCGGGGCGGATCGAACAACAGGGACCACCAGAGGAAGTTTATAACAAACCGGCCTCGCCTTTCGTTGCCGCCTTCATGGGTGCCGAGAATCTTCTGCCGATGCAGGTGCGCGTGCAAGGCGATCTGATTGAGCTAGCTGAAGGCGAGTATAACCAGACCTCGATTACATCACGCTCCGGCCGCCCATTGTCCACCGGTCCTGTGGAATTGCGTTTTCGCGCGGAAGCTGCGCGACTTGCGCGTGTTCAAGACGTTGCGATGCAGGGCACCGGTCATCTCGAATTGCGGGGGCAGATCGCAAGTGTAAGTTATCCCGGTGGCCATTGGCGTCATGCTGTGCGCCTTGGAGACCGCGAAATACTCGTCGATGCCGACGCGCCGTACAATCAGGGTGAAACGGTGAAAGTGCAAATACCGGCGGACTCGCTCTTTATCTTCAATACCTCAACAAATACGGCGAAAATAACATAGAAGCGAAGCGAAACTACGCTTAGCTTCTGCTGCGCCTTATACCACTAAAATTAACAATCTTGCTCAGGGAGTTACATATGAAAACGCTTCTACAGGCTTCTCTCATTCTGGGACTTGTCACAGGCCCAGCTGCCGCTGCTGATCTGACTGTTTTGACCGCAGGCGATCAGAACATGGTCGACTATATAAATGACTATCTTGGCCCCCTCTTTGAAAAGGAAAACCCTGGAACGACAGTCAGGGTCGTGGGCACGGGTCCGGGCGATGCCGGGTCGCAGAAAATCGTGGAACGTTTCGACGCGCAATCCAAAGCCAACGTCGAAAAGTGGGACGCAGATGTTGCAGTTGTCCACGAAAAATTCGCTGGTCCAATGGTAAAGAACGGCTATCTGGAATCCTATCGCTCGAAGATCGCATCGGGCGAGATGGTGACAAGTGAAAAAGCCAAGATGGCGCTTGGCTCGAATGTCGATGGCTATGTCATGCCCATGTTCTCCAGCCAGACGGCAATCGCCTATAATCCTGCGCTCATACCGACACCGCCAAAGAGCTATGAAGAGCTGGTGAGCTGGGCAAAGGAAAATCCCAAACAGTTCGGCTATAATGGAATCAAGGGTGGCGCTTCCGGCGTCAGCTTCGTCATGGGCTGGATCTATGCGTTTGGCGATGGCGATGCGGCCAAATTGATGAATGGTCCGTTCGATGAAGCCGAAACCAAGAAATGGGACAAGGCATTTGCCGGCCTGAAGGATTTCACGACGAACGCGACCCTTACGCCGGGCAATGCCGGCACTTTGGACATGCTGAGCCGGGGTGAAATAGCCATGGGCCCGGTATGGGTGGATATGTTCTATTCCTGGCAGGCTGATGGCAAACTGCCGCCGGAAATGAAGCTCTTCCTGCCTGCACCCGGCATGCCGGGCCAGCCAATGCATTATGTCATTCCGGCAAAAAGCCCGAACACTGAACTGGCCGAAAAGTTCGTTGCGCTGGCAACCAGCCCGAAAGTTCAGGCTGAAGGCATTGTCAAGCGCTTCAACTGGTATCCGGGCATTGATGCCAAGTTTGTACAGCCGGAGCTGGACAAGGCCAGCTGGGACAAGCTCTTTGTCGATATCTCACCGGAGGATCTTGCAACCAAAGCCAAGCCTTTCCCGATCGCTCCCTATAATTCGGCGATTTTGGAAGCCTATGAGAAGAACGTAGCAAACTAATTTTTGAAGCAGGGGCTTTCGCTTGCGAAGGCCCCTCCCCTTTCCTGTGCAGGTAATATCCATGCGGAAAAACCTCCTCGCCATACTTCTCGTCCTGCCAGCGCTGGTGATGATAGTGCTGTTCTTCATCGTGCCGCTGATTGCATCCATTCTCGGTGCATTCGAAGTGGGCGATGCCTGGGGACTGGGTAATTTCCGCAAATCTTTCGAGCTTTACTCCAGCGATATGATTTTCACGGTGGTCATCGTCACCGTTTCAACGGCTTTAATCGGCCTGTTTTCAATAGCAATCGGCGGATATCTGACGCTTGGGGAAAACCCGCGCGCTGTCGCGATTTTGCGCTGGCTTTATCGCTGGCCCATGTTCATTCCATTCATTGTAGTTGGGCAAATATTGCGGACCTTTCTCGCCAAGAACGGCCTGATGAACAATATCCTAGTCAGCCTCGGCATCCTGACCCCGTTACAAACGATTGGTTTCCTCGATTGGCGCGGGATTGTCATTGCCTTTGTTTGGAAACAGACACCTTTCGTTACGTTACTTGTGGCTGGCGCCATGGCTTCATTGGATCGAAGCACCATCGAGGCAGCGCGCAATCTTGGTGCGTCGCGCCTTCGCATATTGATTGAAATCGTTCTTCCCCAGATTGCCGGAACGCTTCTGGTGGGTCTGATCCTTTCCTTCGTCACCATGATGTCGGTCCTATCGGTGCCCTTGATGATCAATGCGCAATCACCAACCATGCTAACCGCCGATATTGCTTTCCGGATCAATGCCCATGGTGACTATGGCGTGGCTAACGCGCTGGGCATGATATCGCTGATCCTGACTACAGGCGTCGCTCTGATATATCTGAGGCAGACGATGAAGGAGCGTTCATGATGATGCGCTTTGATTTCTGGTGGCTGCCGCGTGCTGTTATTTTGGGCCTTCTGGCTTTCATCATTTTTGGCCCTCTGACCAATCTACTGCTTTGGACCGTTGCCGAGAAATGGTACTTCCCTCACATGCTGCCGCTGGAGTACGGTTTCAGCTTTTGGGAGCGCGTATTCTCGCCGCGCGGCAATGCTATGGGTTCTCTGGCGACAAGCATAGTCGTGGCTTCCCTCACAGTTGTCGCGTCGCTGGCCTTGGCCATTCCGGCTGGCTATGCCCTGTCGCGCCTGAAACTGCCCTTCCGCGGTCTTATCCTGCTTGCTTTCCTTATTCCTCAGGCATTCCCCAACCTTCCGGTCTATGTAAATATTGCGCGGTTTTTCTATCAGATCGGGCTGAACGGCACTATTGCCGGTGTGGTGATGGTCCATGTCACACATGGGCTCGTCTACGCGGTCTGGATTGCGACGGCTGCATTCTCAGCGGTTCAGATTGACCTTGAAGAAGCGGCACGATCCATCGGCGCTGGACCATTCCGGGCCTTTCGCGACATCACCCTCCCCCTCGCCGCGCCGGGGCTTTTAGCAAGCGCAATCTTTGTATTTCTTGAATCCCTGGATGAGTTTACCGGCAGCTATTTTGTTGGCGCGCCTGATGTTAATACCCTCCCGCTTTTGCTTTATACTGCGAGCTCGGGTGGAAATTATCAGATTGCATCCATAACAGCCTTGCTGTTGCTCATACCATCGATAGGTTTCATGCTGGTGGTAGAGCGATTCTTGCGCGCCGACGTGCTTTCGAAAGTTGGACATTGAAAATGACATCCAAGAAGAAAACCTTCGACAAGGAAAGCAACCAATATGTCAGTGCCCTGCAAGTGGCCAAACGCGCTGGTGTTTCACGTTCTGCCGTATCGCGCGCGTTCACACCGGGAGCCAGTGTTTCCGCCAAGAAGCGCGAAAAGATTCTGGAAGCTGCGGAGGCTCTTGGCTATCAGGTCAATGATTTGGCGCGCGGCCTTTTGGCCCGTAAAAGCCGTCTTGTGGGCCTTGTCGTAACCAATCCTGAATTGGGTTACCGTTCCCATCTCGTTGCTGCACTGACCAAAGCCTTGATCCATCGCGGCAGCGTTCCTATCGTCATCAATACCGGCCGCACGGAGGAAGAACTGACGGCGGCGCAAAAGACCCTGTTCGGGTATCGCGCCGAGGCGACCATCATACTATCAGGATCCCCGCCCTCTTCTTTCGTTGAACTGGCCAGCCGCAATGGCCAGCCGCTTATCGTACTCGGGCGATCGGAAACGGGTGCCGACGATGTTAATATCGATAATGAAGGTGCCGGACGCGCAGCGGCTCGTTTCTTTCTGGATAACGGCCTTAAGAACTTGGCTTTCGCGGCCACGGTGGTGCGTACGCCCACGACAATCGAAAGAGAGTTCGGGTTTCGGGACGAGGCGGAAAAAAACGGCGCTACTGTTTTGTCCGGAGAAGGCACCAATTCAGACTATCAAGGCGGGCAGGCCGCAGCACGAAAGCTTTTTGGTGGAAGTACGCGGCCTGACGCCGTGTTCTGCGTGAATGACCTCGTGGCATTCGGATTGATTGATTACATCCGCCACAACACGACGCTTTCCATTCCGGAAGACGTCTCGGTTATCGGCTTTGACGACATTCCTGAAGCCTCCTGGGATGCATATAACCTTACGACATTCCGGCAGGATGCCGCCATCATGGCGCAGCATGCTGTTTCACTGCTGGAGAAACGTGAAGCAGACCCTGCTCGCCCGCCTGCGCATGAGCGGCTGGCCACAAGTCTTATCCTGCGGGGCAGCACGCGCCTGCCCGCCAACCGCTCGTAAAACCCGGGACAGCAACAGCGATGAAGATCATTCAAGTGACCGACCTGCACCTCGTCCAGCCGGGTAAACTCCTTTGCGGGTTGGACCCGCTTGATCGGCTTCAAAGATGTATTGAAAATATCAACGAACATCACGCCGATGCAGATATGGTAATTTTCACCGGAGACCTAAGCGATACGGGCGATGAAGAAACCTATCAGCTGCTTGCAACAGAGCTGAACAAACTCGTCATTCCTTATCACCTGATGTTGGGCAATCACGATAATCGCGACGTATTCTTGAGAGTTTTCCCGTCTATCGTCCCGGAAGATGGCTTTGTTCATAGGGTGGTCGATACTGATGAGGGCCGGTTTATTCTGCTTGATACTCTGGAGATGGGAAGGGTGGAAGGCCGGCTGGATGGCACACGCCTCGCTTGGCTGAAACAACAGTTGCAGGATGCGAGCGGCAGGTCGGTCTATGTGTTCACCCATCATCCGCCGTTCCCCATTCATATGCCTCATCTGGACCCGATAGGCCTTATTGAAGCTGGCGAACTTTTTGAGCTTTTGAAAGAGCACGGGAATGTTCGGCATGTTTTCGCCGGACACGCGCATCGACCTGTTGCCGGAAGTTGGCGCGGCATACCAGTGAGTGTATTGCGTGGCACCAACCATCAATCGGCGCTTGGCTTCGCGCCTGACAAGCTTGCCGTGACGCATGAGCCACCGGTGTATGGCGTGATCTTTATTGATCGCGAGACAGTTATTGTCCACTCACACGATTTTCTCGATACGTCAGCGGCCTATTATTGATTTGTTTCCGCAGGGCCGTTCGGCTGTGCTTTACCTTGCCGTATCTCGTGCGAAGGCGTTTGAGCATGAAACCTGCTGTACAATTTCGAAAAGCGCGTGGGGTTGGAAAACTGCAGCTGTGCCGCAACCTGTCTAACGGACAGAGCTTCACCATTCAGGATCATTTCGCGGGCGAGGGCGATGCGCTTTTGTAATAAGACCTGCGTTGGGGTCGCGGCATAGGTTTTGCGAAAAAGCCGCTGCAATGCCCTCACATTAATACCGGCTGCTTCTGCTATGTTTGATGCTGCGACTGGGTTGGAAATATTTGCCTGCATGAAGGATTCAGCGAGGGTGAGGGGATCTGCGAGAGCCACTTGCTGGTCGGGGGCGTCAGTGTCGAAGCTTTCGGCGTGTGAGGATTCTTTTAAAGCCATGAATGAAACTCGTATAATACTGATAAAAACAATTATGGGTTGTGGTGCAAAAAAATTGAAATCGAGAATAGCATTACGTAATTATCGCAACTGCCGTAGGATTGAAATTAAACCTTTGGCTAAGGGAAACCTTGCGCGTGTTGACAGCTGACAACGAGGTTAAACTGCAAACAGAGTTGACAGCTGTCAACCGATAGCACCTGTCATCCATTCACTTTTTATAAACCACATTTCCTTACTATTTAAGAAATTGCACTTTTTGTAAGCGAGTACGGTAGTGTCCCAGCGTCCCAAGGCAGTTTCTTCCCACTTGTCTATTCCAGCCATTTCACGGCGGCACCTGCTGCTTGGAGTTGGTTCAATGGCGGCGCTCAGTGCTTCGGGTTGCACCCAAACATCGTTTGGTCTCCCGGAGCTGGATGTCGACCCTATCTCCACCAGTGGAGTGCGCCCGCAGATCAGCATCGACAAATCGGTTACCGTTCCCGATGTCATGTATGCCGCGGTGCAGGAGGGGCCTTATCACCTTCCTGCTGTGCCCTATCAAAAAGTGCCGGCGCAATTTCGCAGGCAAGTTGTTCTCGACCCTACCGGCGAGCAACCGGGTACTATTGTCGTGCATCTGCAGCAGCGTTTTCTCTATCTCGTCCAGCCCGGCGGTGATGCAATCCGTTATGGCGTGGGTATTGGCAAGGCCGGTTTCCTTTGGAATGGCCGCGCCAATATCCAGTATAAGAAAGAATGGCCGCGCTGGACGCCGCCTCGCGAGATGATCCAGCGCAAGCCGGAGCTGGTGAAATACCAGAACGGACAAGAGCCGGGACCAGACAATCCTCTGGGAGCACGCGCTCTATATATTTTCAAAGATGGAGTGGATACTGGCTACCGTATTCACGGCTCACCGGAATGGTGGTCGATTGGGCAATCCATGTCGTCGGGTTGCGTCCGCCTTATCAATCAGGATATAATAGATCTGTATAACCGCGTACCTGGCAAGGCGACCGTCGTCGTCGTTTAAAGCATTAAAGGGCTCGGAGCGAAGAGAAGTTAAAACCCTACTATCTTCTGTTTGTCCAATCATTTACCATAAATACAATGGTTTATGATTCTGCCGACTTATCCATCAATGACCTGTTTCGCCCGGTTGTCGCCGCCGAGGATGCTCTGGCTCGTCTTGACGAGCGGATTGCGCGCAAGAGCGACCTGAATGAGTCTTCTCGTCGTTACGGAGATGGATTGACGCGCGAGAACGAAGGCTGGATCGCGCGCTCGCATTTCATGGAAGCCTGCAATGCATTGTGGCTCGCTGGTGAACTTGTGCATGTGGAGGATCTCGTTCTCCATGATGCCCGAATGGATATAATGGGCGCCGACTCACGAACTGACGCGGGCACATAACATCTTGCGCGTGCGGCGGCAGATTGCTTCAAACCCACCGGCATGGGCTTTGAGCGCCAAGGGTCTTGCAAGCCTGAGAGGACGTTGGTTCACCGATCCCGTAACGCCGGAGGTAATTGCTGAGCCGGTCAGCAATCCGGAATTCCTGAACGAAAGCAAGACAGATGCCGAGAGCGCATTTGAGGACGAACTTGCACGTTTCGATGCGTTGCTGGACCGGACGAGCCATAGATTGCTGACGCCAGCCAATGCCCCCGCGTCTGTGAGAGGTGAGGGGAGGCTGGAGAGGAAATCTGTTTCGTCAGAGGTAAGTTCGGATGGTGATCCTTTGGTCTACGATCCCGATTGGGACGAAGATGAACGTATTGGTCGATGGTTGGTTGTGCACGACATGACCCGCGATTTGCCGCCGCTTTTGGCAGCGGCGCTGTTATGGGATGCATGGGAAGATATTGAGCCACTTCAGCATCAGCACTGGCTTGGGCCTATGCTGGTTTCTGCGATGTTGCGGGAACGGGGGAAAACACGATCGCATTTGGCCGCGTTTAATTCAGGTCTCCGCAACGTGCCGCGGGACCGCCGCCGGGCACGAGACCGGGCAACCCGCCTTGCAGCATTTCTCGGAGCGGTTGAGGCGGCCAGCATCGCAAACCTCAAGGAAATAGAGCGATTGGGGCTCGCCAGAATACAGATGGAACGCAAACTAAAGGACCGGCGGTCAACATCCAGCCTGCCCGGAATGATCGATCTCGCGCTATCCCGCCCCATGATTTCCGCAGGTCTGGTGGCCAAGGAATTGAAGGTTTCGCAGCGCGGCGCCCTCAATCTAATCGGGGAACTCGGCCTGCGGGAAATGACGGGCCGGGGGCGCTACCGGGCTTGGGGTATTATCTGATTACTACTCAGCACAACCAAATTACACGCTGAGTTTGCAAATTTTCAGCAAAATTTGATGATTCTTCGGCAATTTCTCCCGAATTTTCCCATATCTGTGCAGGCTTGGCTGTTTTTTCAAATGAGAAGGCAATCCTTTGTCGAGAGGATTGATTTTCGCCAAATAATACTTGATTATTAAAGTCATAAATATTAAGCCGCCATGCGACTGCCCTCTGCGCATGAGATACGTCCGGCAATCCGGACGAGCCGCAGGACAAAATAAGGATACCGATAAGATGCGAGCAATGGCCACGATGCCTCTATCATCAGGTTCAATATTGTATGGTCTGAGAACAAGTGCTCTCGGTCTGGCAATCGTCTTCGGTGGTCTCGTTCCGTCCATTTCGACAGCGCAGGAAAATCCGGCACCGGCAGTGCAGACTGCACAGCAGGTGCAACCTGTTGCACCTCAGCCCTCCACGCCAGCTGCCGAGCCAGCGCCATCAATGCAGGTAACTCCACCGGCTAGCACTGCCGCACCAGCCGTAGAGCCAACCGCTCCGGCAGCCGATGCCAAGGCAACTTTGCCGCATAATCTTTCGCCATGGGGCATGTTCATGGCTGCTGACTGGGTGGTCAAGGGCGTCATGATCGGTCTGGCTTTCGCCTCGCTGGTGACATGGACAGTGTGGCTGGCCAAAACGCTTGAACTGGCCGGTGCCAGAATGCGTGCCTATCGCGCCCTCAATGCCATTGGCAGTGCGCGCACACTTCAAGATGCCGAGCGGGCGCTTGAGGGGAGGGGAGGGCCGGGCGCTCTGCTGGTCAATGCCGCACGCGAGGAAGTGCGTCTTTCTCAAGAAGCGCAGGCGCACACAAGTGCGGATGGTTTGAAGGAACGCGTTGCATCGCGTCTTTCGCGCATCGAAGCCCAGGCCGGCCGCCGCATGAGCCGCGGCACTGGCGTGCTCGCGACCATCGGTTCCACCGCACCCTTTGTCGGCCTGTTCGGTACGGTCTGGGGTATCATGAATTCCTTCATCGGCATTTCGCAATCCCAGACGACCAACCTTGCCATTGTTGCACCGGGCATCGCCGAGGCGCTGCTGGCAACGGCCATTGGGCTGGTTGCGGCTATTCCCGCCGTTGTCATCTATAATGTCTTCGCCCGCTCAATCACCGGCTACCGCCAGCTCCTTGCGGATGCTTCGGCAGGGGTCGAGCGTCTGGTCAGCCGCGACGTTGACTATGCCTGCGTGCCTTCCGCTGCCACAGCGGCAAGGCAGCTGCGTCACGCAGCTGCCGAGTAGGAGCACAAAAATGGCTGGCGGTATCAGGCACAATGTTTCCGACGACGAATTGCAGGAAAACCACGAAATCAACGTGACACCCTTTATCGATGTCATGCTGGTCCTGCTCATCATCTTCATGGTTGCCGCACCACTGGCAACGGTCGATATCAATGTCGATCTTCCCGCCTCGACGGCAACACCCGTACCGCGGCCGGATCAGCCGCTTTATCTTACGCTCAAAGAAGACAAGACAATCTCAGTCGGCAATAATTCGGTGACAGCTGACACGCTTGGTAGCTTCGTTGATCAACAAACCGAGGGCGACAAGGAAACCCGCGTTTTTCTGCAAGCAGACAAGTCGGTTGACTATGGTTCGCTCATGGACCTGATGAACAATCTGCGTTCCAACGGCTACCTCAAGATCGCGCTGGTCGGTCTCGAAAGCGCACCGCTCGCTGCACCAGGCGGAAACGCGCAGTAATGACAAACAGGCCGAGCACCCTCATGGGCGGATTGTTGCACCCCAACTGGTCTGAAGTCGGACGCTGGACGATAGCCGGTATTGTTGTGGTTGCCGTCCATGCTGGTGCCGCCTTGGCGATTCACACCTATCAGCCGGAAGATGAAGGCGGTGATATCGCCGCGCCAATCATGATCGACATGGAGCCGATGCCGGCACCGGTTGTTGCTCAGCCGGTAAAGGAAGAGCCCGCAATCGAACCGGAACCGGTAGAGCCGGAGGTCGCCGAACAGGAAGCGGCAACGCCGGAAGTTGAGCCGGAACCGCAGGTAGAACCTGTCGAAGAAGTGGCTGAGGCGGAGCCGGTACCTGAAGAGGTCGAGCCACTCGAAGAGCAGACCGAAGAACTGGTTGAACTGCCAGAGGTTGAAGTGCCGCTGCCGGTCGTACGTCCCGCGCAGGAAAAGCCAAAAAAGCCTGTTGAAAAGAAGATTGTCCGCAAGGTTGAAAAGCCTGTCACTGCCAAGGTGATAAATGATAAGCCGGTTGAAGAAAAACGCCAGGTAGCGTCGTCAAGTGCGTCGTCGGCTCGCCAGGCGCAGAAGTGGAGCACACGGGTTCAATCTTATCTCGTGCGCCGTACAAAACGCGCAAAAGCAGATGGAACAGGGGTTGTCACTGTCAGGTTCGTTGTTTCGCGTTCCGGCGATATTGTTGCATCAAGCGTTGTTGGCAGTTCCGGATCTGGTCAATTGGACCAGAGCGTGCTCAATGCTGTTCGCAACGCGTCGCCGGTTCCTTCCGCTCCTGAAGAAGTAACGGTTTCGCAGCAGAGTTTTACAGTGCCTTTCCGTATCCAGTAACGCTGCCGAACAATAGCTTTAAGGAAGTGGTCAATGACCGAAATCGCCGGACAGAACCAGATGCACTCAGCCTCGCAGGCCGTGGATGAGGCTTTGCTGGAACTTGGCGATGTGAGCTTTGCCATCGAATCGCGAACATTGCTGCAGCCGCTTTCGCTGAAATTGCAGTCGCGCCGCGTGACCGGTCTTATCGGTCATAATGGATCTGGAAAATCCACACTGGTAAAGATCCTCGCCCGGCAGCAGTCGCCAAGCTCGGGCACCGTATTGTTTGAAGGCAAGGCTATTGAAGAATGGGGCGCTCGTCCCTTTGCCCGCAAGGTCGCCTATCTTCCGCAATATACGCCGCAAGCCGATGGCATGCTGGTTAAGGAACTGGTGGCGCTGGGTCGATATCCCTGGCATGGCGCACTTGGCCGCTTTAGCAAGCAGGATCGTGAAAAGGTCGAAGAAGCGATTGAACTGACCGATATTGGCGGCTTTGCTGATCGTCTGGTCGATACGCTTTCGGGCGGCGAACGCCAGCGCGTCTGGTTGGCTATGCTGGTGGCACAGGATGCAGAATGGCTGCTGCTCGACGAGCCGATCTCCGCATTGGACGTGGCACATCAGGTTGAAATCCTGTCGCTGGTGCATCGTCTGTCGCGCCAGAAAGGGCTTGGCGTCGTGGTCGTCCTGCATGATGTGAACATGGCCGCCCGCTATTGCGATGAAATCATTGCGCTGCACTCCGGCAAGCTGATCGCTCGCGGTACGCCTGATGAAATCATGACATCGGAAAGCCTTGGTGCAATTTATGGCATTGAGATGGATGTCATCCGCCATCCATCGTCAGGTCTGCCAATCAGCTTTGTAAGATAAAGGGCCGTCAAGACGGCCCTTTCGTTCTGCAAATGAAATTGCAATGATACTGATTGCGATGCCAATCAGATCTTGCGATTGAAGGCCTCGACAATCAGCTTGATGCCCAGGAAGCCCATGACCGTGCCCGCGGAGTAATCCAGCCATTTTTTCAGGCGGCTGTAGAGGGCGCGCATGCGGAAACCGGAAAATGCCAGGGCGACGATTGTATACCACCCCGCTTCCACCAGAAACAACGAAACCGGGATTGCAAAAAGCAGCCATTTGGCAGGATCAGCGGGCAGTACGGCAGCAAAGATACTGGCGTAGAAGATCGATGTTTTCGGATTGCTGAGCTGGGTAATCAAGCCGGTGAAAAATGCCCGATACACGGTCATTTCCTTGGAACCACGCACCGATTTACCCGTATCAAGCGGCGCTGAGGCGCCCCGGCAAATACGGTAGGCCATATAAATCAGATAGCCGCCGCCGATTATCTTGAAGGCAAGGTAGAGCCATTCGAACTGCATCAGCAGCGCTGTCAGTCCCAATACGGCCAAGGAAGCGAAAATAAATCCGCCAACACCCATGCCCAGCGCCGAAGCCAGACCATGGGCGCGAGAGCTGGAAAGGGCAATGCGCGACACGAGCACAAAGCTCGGACCGGGGCTCATGGCACCGATCGCCATTGCCGCGATGATACTGACGAGAATTGCAAGTGCGTCCATAATTTCCTCCAAGCTTGTTGGCGCAAACCATCATAGCGTTGTGAAGCGGTGGCTTGTCAATTCAGAATTGCAAGCAAGTTAGGAGCAGGGCTCGGGCGGTATGGCGGCTGGAGATGGAGCGGGAGCAGCGTTCTTCTGTTCCGGCATCTGTTCTGCGGGCGGTGTTATTGCCGGTTCGGATTTTCGAAGGTCGTTCCGGTTGAACGGTTCCTCCTGCGCAATTGCGCGGAACAGCCTCTTTGCCGGACCCTCCAGCAATTCGACGCGGCCGGGATAATTGGCGGAATCATGCCATGGTGCCGTTAGAAACCGGATATTATCAGACGATATCACGCGCACGGCGAGGGCAAGTTTTATCATCAGGCCGGGCGTAAACTCCGGATCGGTCGTGACGGATCCACTGGCCACGCCCACGAAATGGAGCAGCTTGACAGGATTGAGCAACATGCCGCCACCCATGATCTTTTGCCCTAAGGCAGACAGGAAGCGTTGCTGCCGCTGGATGCGCCCAATATCGGTTCCATTGCTCAGGCCATGGCGCACCCGGACATAGCCGAGAGCCTGTTCCCCGCGCAGAAGTTGCAAACCGGATGGCAGGTCGAGGGGAACATAGGTATCGTGGATCGGTTCGGGCAGACAGACCTCGACGCCGCCGGCCGCATCCACCAGCGTTTTGAACCCCGTGAAATCGACAATGACGAAATGATCAATATGGATGCCGGTGAGCGTTTCAATGGTCTTCCAGATGCACCCGATGCCCCCGGTACTGAATGATGAATTGATAATGCCGCGCTGCGCCCTTTGTCCCGGCAGGCCATTGCGCGCGACGCATCCGGGCAGCCGAACCCGCAAATCCCGCGGAAAGCTGATGATGGTCAGTTCACTGCGGTCGGCAGGCAGGTGCACCAGCATGATTGTATCCGTGCGCTCGCCAAAACGAGCCGCATCATTTCCTTCCCGGCGATCCGACCCTACCAGAAGGATATTTATCGCCGATGGTGACGCTTTGGCAGGACGGTTTTCGCCCAGTTCATCGGACGTGACCTTGATGTGCCTGACATTGGAGATCATCGTGAGATAGGTGATGCCAATGCCAAGAACCAACAATATTATAAAGGCAGCAGCAGTCAGGATCGACCAAAAGATCCAACGGGGCATCCGCTTGGACGGATTCTTTTCAGAAAGTGATTCATCGGTCAAATTTATTGCCCATATTAGATGGTGTTAAGATACATCGGGGCGTTGCAGTTGCAATCCCCATCCGGCCCTCGCCACCGTGATAAATTGAGCTAATTCGGAACCTTGGACTGTATGGACGGTTTCCTTTCGGACAACCACCAAAAGGTTCTGAAATCATGACGCTTAAAGCACTTGCCATTAATTGCACGCTGAAGGTCGATGGACAGTCGTCAACACAAAGGATGATTGATCTGATTGCCGAATCTCTTGAGCCCTTTGACGTTGAAACCTCATCGCTTCGTCTTGCCGAATTCAACGTCAAACCCGGCGTGAAATCCGATGAGGGTGAGGGGGACGACTGGCCCTCCATAAGAAAGAGACTGCTTGAATCCGACATACTCATTCTTGGCACGCCGATCTGGATGGGCCAGCCTTCAAGTGTTTGCAAGCGCGCGCTCGAACGCATGGATGCCTTTCTGGAAGAAACGGATGATCAAGGCCGCATGCTCACCTATGGCAAGGTTGCAGCCGTGGCTGTTGTTGGCAATGAAGACGGGGCGCATCATGTCTCTGCCGAACTTTATCAGGCCTTGAACGATGTGGGTTTTTCGCTTGCACCAAATGCCGTGAGTTACTGGGTAGGGGAGGCCATGGGCAGCGTCAATTTTGTGGATTTGACAAAGGTACCTGATGTCGTCACCAATACATTGGCGATGCTGGCACGAAACACCGCACATCTTGCCAAAGTTCTCAAAACCAATGCATATCCAGGTGAAAAAACCGAGGCATAACCGGCTTGTTGCTTTTCGCATCGGCAGATGGGGTTTCGTGTGGCTTACCAGAAACCTTGTCTTGCTAATGCGAAGCCAGTTGATACTGTACCGAAGCTGACCATTGCATGTTCTGGCTGATCTTGTGGAGAATGGATAAGTGAATGCGGACGAAGAACACCATCTGGTAGCCGCCAGATTAGCTGCCATCGTTGATAGTTCATTTGATGCAATCATCAGCAAGGATCTAAACAGTATCATTACGAGCTGGAACCCGGCGGCCGAGCACTTTTTCGGCTACAAGGCGGAAGAGGTCATCGGCAAGAGCATTCGCATTCTCATCCCCGAGAGTCATCAGAGCGAAGAAGACGAGATAATCTCCCGTGTCCGGGCTGGTGAGGTGGTTGAAAGCTTCGAAACTCTTCGTGTCAGAAAAGACGGCTCGTTCATTCCCGTCTCGCTCACTGTTTCACCCATCAAGGACGAGAATGGCAGGATTGTCGGCGCTTCAAAAATCGCGCGTGACATCACTGTTTCGCGTGACAATGAGCGGCGCATTCGGCTTTTGCTTCGCGAAGTCAATCATCGCGTGAAGAACCAGTATGCGGTCATGATGTCCATCATTCGTGAAACCGCAAAGCGAACGCAGAGCGTTGAGGAGTTTCAACGCCAGATAAATGAACGCATAGCATCGCTCGCCAGCTCGCATGACGTTCTGGTTTCAACAGATTGGAAAGGCGGCGATCTGAGAACGCTGATCAATGATCAGCTGAAACCGTTTAAACATGATGGGCTCATAACCGTTGACGGGCCTCAATTGATCCTCGCAGCGCCCGCAGTCTTGCATATAGGAATGGCCATGCACGAGCTGGCGACGAACTCAGCAAAATACGGCGTCCTCGCATCCTCGCAGGGCATGATCACTATTTCCTGGGCGATTGAGGGCAGCGTCGACGAAGAGCTTTTAAAACTCCGTTGGGACGAAACCAACAATGCGCCCACTGTTAAAGTCGAACAGAAATCCGGCTTTGGATATGTTGTATTGCAGCGTGCCACGCCGCTGGCGCTGCGTGGCACTGCTCAAATTACGGTGAATGACGAACGCCGCATGTGGGAGCTGGTCGCCCCGCTGAAGGAATGCGTTTCGGATATGGTAGACAACGAACTTTAGACCCTACGGGGCGGCGATCAACCCCACTCGGCTCCCCACTCCTGAACCATATGGTCAGGCCCCACTTGCTTGAATTGGCGGATCGGAACCTGATAATCGACAGCGCGGATTGGGCTCTTCAATTCATCATTGACCAACCGCTTTTTGCCGGCGCGCCGGCTTGGATCAGCCATGGGCACTGCAGAGAGCAACCTGCGTGTATAGGGATGCTGCGGATTGCCGAACACGCTTGCACGCGTTCCGATCTCGACAATTTCACCAAGATACATCACTGCCACGCGGTGACTTATGCGTTCAACCACGGCCATATCATGTGAAATGAACAGGAAGGCGAGTTTCAACCTTTCCTGCAGGTCCAGCATCAGATTGATCACCTGTGCCTTGATGGAAACATCGAGCGCGGAAACCGCCTCATCGGCAATGATGAGCTGCGGTCCCAAAGACAGGGCGCGGGCGATGCATATGCGCTGGCGCTGGCCGCCGGAGAACTCATGCGGGTAGCGGTCATAGACATCGCCGCTCATGCCGACGCTCTTCAAAAGCTCGCTCACGCGTTCGCGCGCACGTTTGGGCGTTTCGGTGCCATGGGCAATCATTGGTTCGGCTATGCTCTCGCCGATGCGCATACGCGGATTAAGGCTGGCATAGGGGTCCTGAAAGATCATCTGCATGCGCTTGCGCATGTCGCGGAACGAGGATTTTTCGATATTCAGAATGTCATCCCCGGCAAGCCGGATCGAGCCGCTTGTCGGCGCGGTCAGCCGTACAATCGAGCGGCCCGTTGTTGACTTGCCGCAGCCGGACTCGCCAACCAGAGCAAGGGTTTCGCCGGGATATATATTGAACGAGACATTCTCGACCGCATGCACGCGGCCAGCCAGCCCACGCAACACGCCTTTGCGGATGTCAAAATATTTGGTCAGGTTTTTTACTTCTAGAATTGGCTTTGTAGCCTCAACCGTATCAATGCCCTCTGGCGGCTCAGCTGCAATACCTGTCTGCTGATCGACCAGGGGAAAGCGAAGCGGCCGTGTCTTGCCGATCATGGAGCCAAGCTTCGGCACGGCAGACAAAAGCGAGCGCGTATAGGCATGCTGGGGATTGGCAAAAATATCGGCGGTATCGCCGCTTTCGACAACATCGCCGCGTAACATCACGATAGTGCGGTCGGCAATTTCGGCAACCACACCCATATCATGCGTTATGAAGAGGACGGCCATTCCATCCTCATCCTGCAAGTCCCGGATGAGTTCGAGAATTTGAGCCTGAATGGTCACATCCAGCGCGGTGGTAGGCTCATCCGCAATCAGGAGCTTCGGTTTGCAGGCAAGAGCCATGGCGATCATGACCCGCTGACGCATCCCGCCGGACAGCCGGTGCGGATAGTCGTTGGCGCGCGATTTTGCAGAAGGGATGCGCACGCGGTCCAAAAGCCGGATGACTTCAGCCTCGGCTTGGGTCAGGCTCATATTGCGGTGGCGCATCAAGGCTTCGGCGATCTGAAATCCAATGGTCAGGCTTGGATTGAGGCTGGTCATCGGCTCCTGAAAGATCATGGCAATTTCGTTGCCGCGCACATTGCGCATCTCCCGCTCCGGCAGATCCAGAAGCGATCGCCCTGCCAGTGTAATATTGCCCTCGACCTTGCTGTTGCCACCCGGCAGCAGCCGCATGATCGACAGTGCGGTCATGCTTTTGCCCGAACCGGATTCGCCGACGATAGCCACCGTCGTCTTCGGCGCGATGTCAAATGAGATGTCGCGAATGACCGGCGTCCACGCCCCATCATTGTAAAAGGAGGTACGCAGCTTGGTGACGGAAAGAATGGGAGGGGTCATTTTGTATCTCTCGTCTGAAGCTTAGAAAAGAACACTGGCAAGGAAGCGAAGGCAGATCAGCAGAAGGAAAATGCCAAAGGCCATTTCCAGCTTTGACTTGGACCAGGAATGCGCAAGCCTCACTCCGATCGGGGCAGTCAGAACCGTGGTCGGGATGAAAAGGGCAAGCCCCAGCAGCGAAACATAGCCGATGGCAATGGGGAATTGCAGGGCAACGACATCGGGAAACTCCGACGCGCGCGGCCAGCCTGCATACATATAGCCAAGCGTTCCGGGAATTGAGATCAATATGCCGAGGCCTGATGATGTCGCCACCGCCTGATGGATAGGGCGGCCATAGAACGTCATGAACAAATTTGACAATTGTCCGCCGCCAATACCCATGAGTGATGAGAGAACGCCAATCAAAAGCCCGTAAAAGCGCATGAGCCAGCCAGCCGGAAGGTCATCGGCAAGACGCCATTTATCATTGCCGAACAGAAGGCGGATCGCCGAAGCGCCTGCAACCACCACAAAAACGATCTTGAAAAGATCGGCGGGAGCATAGCGTGCGATAAAACTGCCAAGAACCACGCCGAGCACGACAGGTACAGCCCATTTGCCAAGGATTGTCATATCCACGGCGCCCTTGGCCTTATGGGCATAAAAGGAGCGCAGCGAGGTCGGGATGATGATGGCCAGAGACGTGCCGATGCATAGCGGCATGCGGACTTCTTCCGGTACTTCCATGAAACGGAACAATTCATAGAGAACCGGAACGGCAACCGCCCCGCCACCGACACCGAACAGACCGGCAAGCAGGCCGGTCACTGCGCCGGCAACCAGCAGTCCGACCACCAGCAAAGACAACTCAAAAACAGGAATACCGAACATATTGTTTCCTTAACTGGAGACCGCCAAGTTTCGACGCCGGAACGCCGATGTTTCAGCGCCCGATTGCGTAGGCCTGCATGAGGCGCGGCGTTGCAGCTGCCCGCAAAATGCCATCCGGGTCCCGCTCGGCGGCGGTCAACCGCCCGACCGACCATTGGGGAACAATCTCGACATCGTGGCCACGTGCTTTGAGCGCATCGATTGTTTCCCGGCCAAAGCTCTCCTCAACAACAAGGCGGCCCGGGATTGCCTCGCGCGGATAGAAGGAGGAGGGGAAATGCATGGTATGGAACAAGGGCAGGTCAATACTTTCCTGCAAATTGAGGCCGTGATGGACCCGGCGCAGGAACATTGCCAATTGCCACTGGTCCTGCTGATCGCCGCCCGGCGTTCCGAAAACCAGACGCGGCTTTCCTTCATAAAGCGCCAGCGATGGCGTCAATGTGGTGCGGGGACGTTTAAGCGGGGCCATGCTGGCTGGCAAGCCGGGTTCCAGCCAAAACATTTGCGCCCGCGTGTTGAGCGCAAAGCCAAGCTCGGGAATAACTGGTGATGATTGCAGCCAACCACCCGACGGCGTGGCGGAAACCATATTGCCCCATTTATCGATGACATCGATATGAACAGTGTCGCCGCGCTTTTCAGTGCGCAAATGCGCCATTGTCGGCTCGCCCGCGCCCGGTGCAATATCACCGCTGGCACCGGCATAGCGAACTTGTGACATTGCCGTCTTGAGCTGAGCCTCAAAACCCGGAATCGTGCCTGGCCGCAATTCCATCGATGCTTCATTGGTGATGAGCGCACGCCGCTGATCGCTATATGCATCAGACAGAAGCGCTTCCATTGGAACATCCACGAAATCCGGATCGCCGTAATAAACCTCCCGGTCAGCGAAAGCGAGTTTCATGGCCTCGGTTACGGTATGTATGAATTCGGGGCTGTCCGGCTTCATGGCGGCAATATCAAGCTTTTTGAGCAGCGCCAATGTTTGGAGGAATACCGGGCCTTGTCCCCAAGGGCCTGTCTTGGCAACAGTCCAGCCATGATAATCATAGGTCAGCGGGACTTCATATGTGGCGCTCCAACCGGCCATGTCATCGCCGGTCAAAAGCCCTTTATGGCGACGCCCGCTGGTGTCCATGGCCTCGGTCTGGCGGCAAAAACGATCGATCGCCTCTGCCACAAAACCGCGATAAAACGCATCGCGCGCTTTCTCTATCGTGGCTTCACGATTTCCGCCTGCTGCTTCAGCCTCGTCGACAATGCGCTGATAGCTATCGGCAAGGACAGGATTGCAAAACAGTTTCTTGGCTTCAGGAGCTATGCCGCCGGGCAGCCAGGTTGCCGCTGAAGTCGGCCATTCCTTGGCGAAGAAATCGGCATTGTCCTTGATGGTGTTGGCAACGCGCGGAAGCAGCGGATGCCCGTGCCGGGCATAATGGATCGCAGGTTCCATCACATCCCGCAGCTTCATGGAGCCGTGATCACGCAGAAGAACCATCCATGCGTCAAACGCGCCGGGCACAACGGCGGCCAGAAGTCCGGAACCAGGGACGAGATCAAGATCCAGCGCCTTGTAAGCTTCGATGGTTGCCGCTTGCGGCGTCACGCCTTGCCCGCAAAGGACTTCCGTCTTTTGTGTCTGCGCAGAGTAAAGAATGATAGGCACTTCACCGGAAGGCCCGACAAGATGGGGCTCCACAATCTGCAACACAAAGCCAGCGGCTACCGCAGCATCGAAGGCATTGCCGCCACGTTCCAGCATTGCCATGCCAGCTGCCGAGGCGAGCCAATGCGTCGAGGTCACAACACCAAAGGTGCCCAAAATTTCCGGTCTCGTCGTAAACATTTATTGTTCCTCCTTTGTATGAATTCTTAGTATTCGCGCGGGTCGATTGCGTCGCGCAGGCCATCACCAAGAAGGTTGAAGCCCAAAACGGCGAGGAAGATTGCAGCCCCCGGCCATAGCGACATCCAGGGTGCCTGCGAGATGAAGTTCTTGGCGGTATTCAGCATTGAACCCCAGGAAGGATTGGGTGGCTGCTGGCCAAGGCCGAGAAAAGACAGGCTGGCTTCTGCGATAATAGCCGCCGCGATCGTCAGCGTAGCCTGTACAATGACGGGAGGAATTGAGTTCGGCAGGATATAGCGCAGGATGATGCGCGGATGCCGCAGGCCGATGACCTGCGCTGCCTCCACATATTCCTCCGCCTTGACCGATAGAACCTGTCCTCTTGTGAGGCGGGCAAAGATCGGCGCGGCTGACAGGCCAATGGCGATCATGGCGTTGGTCAGGCTGGCACCCAGAAATGCGGCCAGTGAAATCGCAAAAATGAGGAAGGGGATGGCCAGCATTGCATCGACCAGACGCGAAATAACGCCATCGATCCAGCCGCCGAAATATCCGGCAAGCAAGCCAAAGGGCACGCCGACAATGACCGCAATCACGACCGATACACCGCCCGCCATCAAGGATGCGCGTGCGCCATAGACCATGCGCGAGAAAATATCGCGTCCAAGCTCATCCGTCCCAAGCCAGAATTGCGCGGAAGGCGGCTTGCGTATCGTGGTGAAGCTCGTCTGAAAAGGATCATAGGGAGCAATCAGCGGCGCAAAGATCGCCAGCACCACGAAGATGCCGACAATAATGGCCCCGGCAACGGCTGCCTTGTTGCGCGTGAATTTGGACAATTGGCGGCTGAAAGAGCTGCTGCGATGGGAAGTGATGGCACTCATGATGCATCTCTCAGGCGTGGATTGACAACGATATAGAGAATATCCGCGAGAAGGTTCATCAGGATGAAGCCGACGGCCGTGCAAAGCACCACGCCTTGCACTACGGCATAATCACGGGTGAAAACGGCATCGACGATCAATTTTCCAAAGCCGGGAATGGTGAATATCTGTTCGGTCAAAACAGCGCCCGCGAGCAATTCACCAAACAGCAGCGTCGATAGGGTGATGATCGGAACCAGCGCGTTTTTCAGCGCATGGCGCAGGATCACTGTCTTTTCATTGAGCCCCTTGGCTCGCGCCGTCCGCACATAGTCGGAGCGCAATACACCGAGCATGGCGGATCTGGTGTGGCGCATGAGAACACCGGCAAGTCCGGTTCCCAGAACAAAGGCCGGCATTATCATCGTGCGCAGGTTCTGGCCGAGATCTTCCAGCGGCGAGGTGTAGCCGGAAGCCGGAAGCAATTGCCATTGCACCGATACCAGCAAAATGAGCATGAGGCCAAGCCAGAAATTGGGAATTGAAAGGCCGGACAATGCCACGACATTGATTGCATAATCCGTGGCCGTGCCCTTGCGTATCGCAGAAATAATGCCTGCGGGCACGCCGATTATAAAGGCTATGACCATGGCAAATGCGGCCAGCTGGATAGTGACAGGAAGTTTCTGCGCAATCAGACTAAGGACGGGCTGCTCGGTGCGCAAAGAAATTCCAAGATCGCCCCGCAAGATCTGTCCGAGCCAGGCGACATATTGGACGGGGATCGGATCATTGAGACGATATTTCTCCTGCAGATAGGCAATCGTTTGCGGATCCCGGTCCTCGCCTGCCATAGTGAGGATTGGATCGCCGGGAAGAAGCTTCTGCATACCGAATACTATAATGGACACGAGAAGCAGCGTGGGCAGGACGACGATGCATCGTCTGAAAACAATCTCGATCATGGGGCAACACTTTAAAACTGGAAACGGGAAGGCAAGGGAGCGGCCGCGGATGGGCCGCCCCAGCCCATGAAGATCAACCTTCGGTTGAAACGCCCTTCAGGCGGATCATGCCATCAGGATAGGCCGTGAAACCCTTTACATTGGCACGTGCCGCAAATGGCCATGGCTGGTAATAAAGGTAGACGATGGGCAGTTCGTCCTGGGTAATCTCCTGGACCTGATCATAAAGCGCCTTGCGCTTGACCGGGTCGGTCAGGCTGCGGGCCTCTTCAAGCAGCGCATCCACTTTCTCACTGCAAAAATGAGCGTCATTGAGATTGCCCTTGCAGCTTACAAATGCGTGGATATTACCATCCGGATCGGCGCGACCTGACCAGCCGCTCTGACCGGCTTCAAAGGAGCCGTCCTTCAGCGCCGATTGCAGCGCGGCAAATTCTGTCGGACGCAGCGAGATATCAAAACCGACCTCGGCCGACATTGCCTGAATCAGCTCATAGATTTGCTGCGAGGCGGTGTTATTGCCGAAAGCAATTTCCAGCTTGACGCGCTCATGACCAGCTTCGGCCAGCAATGCCTTGGCCTTGGCCACATCGCGCTGGCGGCTTTCGAACTTCTTGTCATAGGCAAAGCTGGTTGGTGGAAATGGCTGATAGGCAGGCTGGAAGATGCCCTGGCCGACGACCTCGTTGATGACGTTGCGATCGATAGACAGTTCAAAAGCCTGACGAATGCGTTTGTCATGACCGATCGGAAACGTATCCTTGTCACCCTTCTTCATGTTGAAGGTCAAAGCCTGATAGCCGGTTCCGGTGACTGGATAAAATGCCAGATTGGAATCGCCCTTTACGGCTTCGATATCAGAAGGGGCAATACGCTCGATAAGATCAAGATCGCCCGAGCGCAGATTTGCCAGGCGCACTGTCGAGTCCGAGATCGGAATGAAGGTCAGCTTGTCATATTTGTAATTTGCCGCGTCCCAATAATCCGGGAATTTCTGAAGAACGATGCGGTCATTCTGAATGCGCTCGACGAACTTGTAAGGACCCGAGCAAACAGGGTTTTCGCCAAAATCGCCACCCTCGAAAGCTTTGGGTGACAGGATCATGCCCGCACGATCCGAGAGCTGCGACAGCAGCGATGCGTCCGGCTTGACCAGGTGGATCACGAGCGTTGTCGCATCGACTGCATCAACCGAAGCGATGGAGGCGACTTCACTCTTGCGCAGTGATTCCGGCAGCGTCTTCGCCCGTTCGAGATTGGCTTTTACAGCGGCGGCGTCAATTGTCGTGCCATCATGAAATTTGCCATTGTCGCGCAGCTTGACGGTAAGCGCCTTGCCGTCTTCCGACCAGGACCATTCCTTGGCGAGTTGAGGCTGGATCTCCAGCTTTTCGTTAATGTCGAAAAGCTTGTCGCACATCGAGGTGAAGACGATGCGCCCGACGAAAGTGCGGGCGCGGTGCGGATCCAGAATATCCGCATCATCCTGCAGACCTATGCGCAGGTCGGCAGCAAAGGCTGCGGAGGCCGAACCAACAATGGCGGCGGTTAAAAGGAGTTTCTTGATGCAGTTCATTGGATTCCCTCTGTAGTTGAACTTTTTTTACTGCTGATTTTATCATTGGGCGCTACGTCCCAAACTGGCGCCACGCTGTCTGTAAGCTGCATGGCTTCAATGACTGCGCTGCGAATGGAGAGCAGGTGCTTGCGCATGGCAGCCTCTGCCTCGGCAGGGTCGAACCGGCGGATAGCCTCGATCACCGCGTCGTGCTGCTCTACTGAAAGGGTTGTGCGACCCGAGGACCGGGTCCGTTCACGAAAGTGACGCCAGGCATCGTTCTGGCGAATCTGGTCGATCATTCCCATGAAGAGAATGAAAAGTTGATTGCCCGCAGATTCCGCGATCTTGCGATGGAACGCGCCGTCCCAAAGCTCCCAGGAATCAATGTCGGTGGCATCTTTTGCCTTGGATGCGAGCCTTTCCAGCTGCTGTATAAGAACGGGTGTGGCTTTCGTGGCAGCGATGCGTGCGAGAACCGGCTCGATTTCAATGCGCACCTCCATCACCTCAAGCGGATTGGTAAATTCTGCCAGATTGCTGACCCGCAGCGTGCTTGAGACCTGTTGGGAACCGGCAAAAGTTCCTTTGCCCTGCTGACGCCAGATAAGGCCTTCATCTTCCAGAACCTCAAGCGCTCGGCGAAGAGCGCGCCGTCCCACACCGATTTCTTCGGCCAATTCACGCTCCGGTGGAAGGCGCAATTCGCCGCCCAGCGGAACAGAACTCAGCAATATGCGCAGACGCTCAAGGGCGTGCCCGGAATTTGCAGCAGGTTTGGCACGAACGGGCATGGGAAACCTTCAAAAGCGGATCAATATGAAGAATGGTTCACAAATGTGAGACGCATGCCTTGGTGTATAAATGAGAATATAAAGCGCGTCTCCAAGGCTTGTCGCACTTTCCACTAAAATTTAGCCTATTTAACAATAAACAACGACGCAACCAATTTCTTTTATGGTTCACTTTATTTGCGGCAATAGGGTTAAGGTAGGTCAAACCAAGATTTGTTCGCCGCGAAAGAACTGCCGGAATGGTATAGATTCGAGCAGCGGCTTTGCTCCCAACCAAGACGCGCCCGCTCAACGCGATGCTCTGGCTTGTCAATCATATTGGTGCCAATCCCTCGTAAAATTGTCGACAATATCGTTGACAAAGCGAAATCCTTATGGCCCTATGCTTTCAATAAATCGCGGTCAAGCTTGCAAAAGGCACTCGCGGAAGAGGGAAACATTGATGATGCGAATGCGAAAATCCATTCTGATGGCGGTGACATCAATCCTGTTATTGGGAACAGCCGCAGAGGCGGCGACGCTAAAATGGGCAGGGCAGAGGGACATATTCTCCCTTGACCCATATTCCTATGGCTCGACCTCAAATCTCGCCTTTCTGAACCATATTTACGAAGGTCTGGTGCGTTACACGCCGGAATTTGAAGTCGTTCCGGCATTGGCCACGGAGTGGCAGCTGATCGACAATAAATATTGGCGCTTCAAGCTGCGCCAAGGCGTAAAGTTTCATGATGGTTCGGATTTTGACGCCGATGACGTCATTGCTTCGCTCAAGCGGGTCAGCGCGCCATCATCGCCTTTGAGAGGAAATATTCCGCTCTATGCCGGCTCGAAGAAGGTCGACCAGTACACGGTCGATATCGAGGTTTCAGCGCCATCGCAGTTGTTTCTCAATGATATGACAAACATCTTCATGTTCGACGCGAAGTGGCTTGCGGATAATAAGAGCGAGCAGCCCACCGATGTCGGCGCTAAGGTTGAAGGTTATACAACCTACCACGCCAATGGCACCGGGCCTTTCAAGCTGGAAAGCCGCGTGCCGGACAGCAAGACGACGCTCGTCGTGAATGAAGGCTGGTGGGACGAGAAGAAGCACAATCTCGATCGCATTGAATTCACCCCGATCACTTCGGCGGCAACGCGGGTTGCAGCGCTTTTGTCCGGCGAGGTCGATCTGGTGGATGCGGCTCCCATTCAGGATATCAGCCGCCTTGAAGCAACGCAGGGCATAAAGGTCGACAAGCGCTCCGATTTGCGCACGATTTCGATTGCCTTTAACCGCCGCGAAAAATTGACCGATGGCCGCGACAATCCATTCAATGATTTGCGGGTCCGGCAGGCATTTGATCACGCCATTGACCGGAACCTGATCAACAAGAAGGTCATGCGCGGACTGGCGCATCCGGCAGGCGTTTTGGTTGCACCCGAGATCCCCGGTTATGATGCCACGCTTGACGTGCCTGCAACCTATGATCCGGAATTGTCCCGCAAGCTCCTTGCCGAAGCCGGGCAGACTGATCTGGCCTTTACCTATCTTTGCATGAATGACGAAAGCGTGAACGAGGAGGACGTTTGCTCAGGTGTCGTCAACATGTTGAGCCGGGCGGGATTCAAGCCAACGCTCGATATAGGACCGCGTGCTGTGCAGACGCCCAAGCGTTCGAGCGGCAAGTCCGATGTCTATATGGTCGGCTGGGCAAATGAGCCTACGCTTGATGCCTATTCAATATTGGTTCAGGTGCTTTCCACCCGCAACGGCGCCGATGGCGTGGCGAATTACGGTGGCTGGTCTTATCCCGAACTCGACAAAATGGTGAAAGACGCCGCCTTGGAGCAGGACCGGGAAAAGCGGCTGGCAATTGAAACTGCGGCACTGAAATTCGCCAAGGATCAGGCAATCATGATCCCGCTGCATCAGCAGCCAATGGCATGGGCCACAAGCAGCAAGATTGAGAGTGTCGTAATCCGGGCTGATAACAAGCCACGGCACTGGCTGACGCGCATGAGCGAGTGATTGGTAGCGCTTCGGCGCTATCCGATAAGCAAGGGAAGACCTCCGTTCAAGGGGGCGACCAACATCCAGAAGCGGAGCACAACCAGAATGTTTAAGCAACTAGGCCTAGCGGCCACGGTGGCATTGACCCTCATTTTACCCAGTCATGCCGAAACTTTGAAATGGGGCGCGCCCCGTGACATCTACTCGCTCGATCCCTATTCCTACGGGGATAGCTATACGATCGCCTTCCTGAACCATGTTTATGAGGGCCTCGTCAGATATGACGCGAAATTGCAGATTGAGCCTGCTCTTGCAACCTCATGGGAAGTTGTCTCGGATAATGTCTGGCGCTTTCACCTGCGTCAGGGTGTCAAATTCCACAATGGCGCAACGTTTACATCTGCGGATGTGCTGGCCTCTCTGACACGCGTGAGCGACAAGACATCGCCGCTTCGCGGTAATCTGCCGGCCTATAAATCAGCCAAGGTGGTTGATGATTATACGATCGATATTGAATTGACGGGGCCTTACCCGCTGCTCCTTAACGATCATTACCAATATTCATATTTTCGATGAGACTTGGCTGACAGACAACAATTCGCTGAAGCCAACCGATGTGGGTGCAAAGCTGGAAGGCTATGCGACCTATCATGCCAATGGCACTGGCCCTTTCATCGTTGAAAGCCGGGTGCCCGACAGCAAGACCATTCTGGTGAAGAATACGCAGTGGTGGGACAAGTCCGACGCCAATGTCGATCGCATCGAGTTTACGCCTATTGTTTCGGCAGCAACCCGCGTTGCGGCACTTCTATCGGAGGAGGTCAATTTCACCGATAGCGCCCCATCGCAGGATATTCCGCGCCTTGCGGCCCAGCCAAACCTTAAAGTCATGGAGCGTACCGATCTTCGGACCGTGATGATCGGTTTCAACCGCAAGGCCAAGCTCGACAATGGCACGGAGAACAAGTTCAACGATCTGCGCGTGCGTCAGGCATTTGCCCATGCGCTCGATCCGCAACTGATCCAGAAGCGCATCATGCGCGGCAAGTCCAGAACTGCCGGAGCAATCATTGCACCGGAAATTCCAGGCTATACGGAAGCGCTCGACAAGCCGGTGGCATTTGATCCGGAACTGTCCAAAAAGCTTCTGGCAGAGGCCGGAGCCACAGACTTGCCATTCACACTCGTCTGCACCACTGATGCTTATGTCAATGAGGAAGAACTGTGCCAGGGCATGATCAATATGCTCAGTCGCGGTGGTTTCAAGCCTCAGCTCGATATTGCGCCAGCAGCCGCACAAACGCCAAAACGCGCCAATGGCAAGGCGGACGTCTATCTGATCGGCTGGGCCAATGAGCCAATGCTCGACAGCTATTCCATCCTGCTTCAGATGATCCAGACAAAGACGGACAATGCCGGTGTCTTCAACTGGGGCGGATGGTCTTATCCTGAGGTCGACAAGCTGATTGTTGAAGCATCGACGCAGATGGACAGAACCAAGCGGCTCGAACTGCAAACAAAGGCACTGCAAGTGGTCAAGGATGAGATCATAATGCTTCCTCTCCATCAGCAGCCCATGGCCTGGGTAATGACGGGCAAGGTCGATAGCATCGTTCAGCTGGCGGACAACAAACCTCGCCATTGGCTGACACATATTGCCAAATAAGTCTGGCGGTCGGCTTCGTTAGTTGCGAGGCGGACGGATAGGGAGCGCACTATATGCTGGTTTTTATTGTGAGGCGTTTAGGAAACGCAATTCTGGTTATGCTCGCAGTAGCCATGCTCGCCTTCCTGATTTTCCGGCTCGCAGGTGATCCGGTTGAGTTGATGGCGAACGAACAGATGACGCAGGCAGACAGGAACGAGCTGCGCGAGCGGCTTGGTCTTAATGATGGTTTGCCAACGCAATATGTTCGCTTCGTCGTCAATGCAGCGCAGGGCAATTTCGGAATTTCCTACCGCAACGGACAGGATGTTCTGACGCTGATTGCCGACCGTTTTCCAGCAACGCTTGAGCTTGTGCTGGTGGCAACATTGATATCTCTTGTCCTTGGAATACCACTTGGCGTGCTGACAGCTATCAAGCGCGGCAAGTGGTACACTGAGGGATTGCAGTTCATTTCCATTGTAGGCGTGTCGTTACCGAGCTTTGTTGTCGGTATCCTGCTTATTCTGGTCTTCTCGGTCAGTCTGGGCTGGCTGCCTGCTTTCGGGCGCGGTGACGTGGTAAAACTTGGCTGGTGGTCGACGGGGCTTCTTACGCCATCGGGGCGTCTGGCACTTATCCTGCCTTCAATCGCGCTGTCGCTTTACCAGATTACACTCATCATGCGGCTGGTGCGCGCCGAAATGCTGGAAGTGTTGCGCTCCGACTTTGTAAAGTTTGCGCGGGCGAGGGGTATCCCCCGTTGGCGGATATATTTCCGGCACGCCTTGAGAAACTGCCTGATGCCCGTCGTCACCATGACCGCCATGAATATTGGTTCGTTGATTGCTTTTGCCCTGATCACCGAGACCGTGTTCCAGTGGCCGGGCATGGGTATGCTGTTTATTCAGGCGGTGACATTCATCGATATACCGGTCATGGCCGCATATCTGTGCATCATTTCTTTCATTTTCGTTGTTCTGAACATGCTGGTGGATATTGCTTATGCAGTGATCGATCCCCGCTTGCGCAGCACACGCTAGAGCAGAGACCGGATCAATGACCATTGATGCAACCAAGCCACCCAAATTGCCAAGACCGGCGCGACCGCCTTTGCACAAGCGCATTCGCAACAGTGACCTGTGGTGGTCGTTCAAGCATAGCAAGGTTGCAATTGCGGGCGCGGTCATATTGGCGGTGCTCATTCTGACGGCGGTTTTCGCGCCGCTGATCGCCATGCAAAATCCCTATGATGGTGCGCAGCTCGACATGTGGAAAGCAGAGCTTCCGCCCTATTGGCAGGAAGGTGGCGAGTGGCCCTATCTGCTCGGAACCGATACGCAGGGCCGCGACATGCTTTCGGCAATTTTGTACGGGACGCGGATTTCCATTTTCATCGGCATAGCATCCGTGGCGCTCTCCTTGCTGATCGGCATGAGCGCGGGTCTGGTAGCCGGTTATTTCGAGGGTTTCATAGACAATCTTCTGATGCGCATAGGCGACATAACGCTGTCCATTCCTACTATTCTAGTTGCCATACTGGTTTCGACAGTGGTGAGGCAGATGTTGCCAGCAGACCTTCGCGAGATGGGCGCCTCAGCCGTGCTGGTATTTGCGATAGCTCTGTCGGCTTGGGTGCAATATGCGCGAACCGTACGCGCCCAGACGATTGTGGAATGCGGCAAGGATTATGTGCATGCGGCACGGCTGATCAAGGTTCCTGCGCGCAGGATCATGGGCAAACATATTCTCCCAAATACGCTCACGCCCGTGCTCGTCGCCGCCACCTTGAATTTCGGCATGGCCATTTTGACGGAAGCCACACTCTCCTTTCTCGGTATCGGCATGCCGCCAAGCCAGCCTTCACTCGGAACTTTGATCCGTATCGGCAATCAGTTCCTGTTTTCCGGTTCCTGGTGGATCGTGCTCTTCCCGGTGCTTCAGCTGTGCCTGCTCGTCGTTGCAGTTAATCTGATCGGCGATTGGCTGCGTGACGCCCTGAATCCAAAATTGAGGTAGATGATTTATGACCGATTTGCTGCTGCGCAATGTGCGACCCATGGCTGGCGAGACCTGCGACATCCTTATCGAGAACGGTGAAATTTCCGGTTTCGGTCGTTTCGAGCCCAAGCCTGGCATGGCGGTGGAAGATGGGGGCAACTCTATCGTTATCCCCGGACTTATCGATGCGCACACCCATCTCGACAAGACCACTTGGGGCATGCCCTGGCATGTGAACAATCGCGCGGCGATTCTGCGCGAGCGTATCGACTTTGAGCGGGAAAACCGCAGCGAGATCGGGATTGATCCGCATCGCCAATCCATGCGTCATGCGATCGGCCTGGCAGCGCACGGCGCAACCCATATACGCAGCCATGTCGATATTGATCCCACCCATGGGCTTTCCATTGTCGAGGGCGTTTGGGAAACGCGCGAAAAACTGCGCGATATTATCGACATCGAGATTGTTGCATTTCCGCAATCCGGCCTCATGGTCATGCCGGGCACCAAGGAACTGCTTGATGAGGCGCTTGCGCAGGGCTGTGAAGTTCTGGGCGGCATCGACCCATGCGGCATTGACCGCGATCCCAAGGGGCAGCTGGACACAATATTTGCTCTGGCCGTCAAGCATCAGCGGCCAATCGATATCCACCTCCATGAGACAGGCGATCTTGGCGCCTTCACGATGGAGCTGATTTTCGAGCGTATCCGTGCCAATGGCATGCAGGGAAAAGTGGCCATAAGTCATGCTTTCGCGCTCGGCATGAATGATTATCTGCGCGTCGGCAAACTGATTGATGAGCTAGCCGCGCTGGATGTGGCAATCCTTACAACCGGCGCGCCATCAGCGACAGTGCCATCCGTCATGAGGCTCAAGGAAGCAGGCGTTCGGGTTGGCGGCGGATGCGATGGCATTCGCGACACATGGGGGCCTTGGGGCCAGCCCGATATGCTCGACCGTGCCAAGATCATCGGCATGAAAAACGGAATGCGGAAAGATCACGAGTTGGAGCATGTCTTGCACATTGTCTCGCAGGGTGGTGCTGATGTCATGCGGATCGAAGGATATGGCCTGAACATTGGATGCAATGCGGACATGACATTGCTTACGGGCGAGACGCTTGCCCATGCTGTTGTTGACGTGGCGCCGCGTCCATTGGTTATCAAGCGCGGGCGCGTGACAGCCCGCGCCGGTCAAGCCATTGTGGATATGCCATGACAGGAAATCTGGATAGTTTGCAACTCGGCGTCAGGTTGGCAGGCAGGACATTGCTGACCGCCGATTGGGTGCTTGGTCATAGCGATGGCACTCATCGCCTGTTCCGCAAGGGAGAGGTTGTGTTCGAAGATGGCAAGGTGCTTTTCGTCGGCCATAATTTTGCGGGCGAGGTGGCACGCCGCGTCGATTTTGGAAAGGCTTTGATCAGCCCGGGACTGATCGATCTGGACGCCTTGTCCGATTTGGATACGACTATTCTGGGTATCGACAACCATCCCGGTTGGGCGAAGGGCCGTGTCTGGCCGCGATCCTATGTTGAAGCCGGCCCCTATGAAATGTACACGCCGGAGGAAATGGCTTTTCAAAAGCGGTTTGCCTTTGGACAATTGCTTTTGAACGGCATAACGACGGCGGCTCCCATCGCTTCGCTTTTCTATCGCGAATGGAGCGAGACAGTCGCCGAATTCGAAGCTGCGGCAGATGCGGCGGAGGAAATGGGTCTGCGGGTCTATCTCAGCCCTGCCTATCGTGCTGGCGGCATGGTGCTGGAAAGTCCGGGCCAGATCATTCCCGTCTTTGATGAAGAACGCGGGCTACGCGGTTTGGACGATGCAGTGCGATTTATCGCAGAGCATTCGGGGCGGGGCGCCGATCTTGTGCGCGGCATGCTTGCGCCGGATCGGGTGGAAACCTGTACAATAGAATTGCTCAAGCGCACGGACGCTGCTGCGAAGGAACTTGGCTGCAAGATACGCCTGCATATGGCGCAGGGCATAATGGAAGTTGAAACAGTGCGGGCGCTGCATGGCACGACGGCACCCATTTGGCTTGCCAAGCATGGATTGCTGAGTGAGCGGCTGATTGCGCCGCATGCGACCAACGCAACTGAAGAAGACTTGCGTCTCTATGCGGAAAACAATGTTTCCATCGTTCATTGCCCGCTGGTTTCAGCTCGTGGCGGAAACACGCTCAATTCCTTCTCGGCCTGTCGCAGCCGGGGCATCAATATCGCAATGGGTACCGATACGGCGCCTGCCGATATGTTGATGAACCTGCTGGTCGGTTTGATAACCTCCCGCATCAATGATGGCGTGCCGGACCGTGTGCGTTCTGCTGATCTTTTTGATGCGGCAACCCTTGGCGGGGCAAAGGCATTGGGCAGAACGGATATTGGCCAGCTATCACCGGGGTCGCGGGCGGATATTGCGGTGTTTGGCCTTGATGATGTGATCATGACACCGGCAATTGACCCGATCACAACTATTGTCACAGGCGGATCAGGCAAGATAACGCGCGCGACCTTTGTCGACGGACGACTTTCAATGCTTGGCGGCAAGGTTGCCGGTATCGACATGGAATCCGCGCAGATACAGGCGCAGGAACAGTTTGACCGCCTTGTCGCAAAATATCCGGAACGAAGCTGGGCGCATCCGCCGCTATCCGAGATATTTCCTTCCAGCTATCCAGTGGAGAGCAACGCAAATGGGTGAAGCAGCCGGTCAACTCATTCTTGACGTTCGTAACCTCAGGGTGGAATTTCCCGGCCGCCATGGCACGGTCACCGCGCTTTCGGATGTCAGCCTCGACATAAGGGCTGGCGAAATCCTTGGTGTGGTAGGCGAGTCCGGCGCAGGGAAGTCGATGGCCGGTCTGTCCATACTGGGACTGCTGGAACGGCCCGGCCATATTAGCGGTGGCGAAATCTGGCTCGAACAACGGCGGATCGACACGCTCGACGATTATGAGATGGAGAAGATTCGGGGGCGCAAGATTGGCGCGATCTTTCAGGACCCGCTGACCTCACTCAATCCTCTGTTCACGGTCGGCGCGCAGTTGACCGAAACAATCCGTCAACATCTGGATATGAACAAGGCACAGGCGAAAGCACGGGCGATTGAACTGCTGGGCGAGGTGGGCATTCCTTCACCTTCCGAGCGTGTTGATCATTATCCGCATCAGTTTTCCGGCGGCATGCGGCAAAGAGTGGTTATTGCCTTGGCAATCGCCGCGTCGCCCCGGCTGATCATTGCCGATGAGCCGACAACGGCGCTTGATGTTTCCATTCAGGCGCAGATCATTTCCCTGTTGCGCCGACTGTGCAAGGAAAAGCAAACCGCGATCATGCTTGTCACCCACGATATGGGCGTCATTGCTGAAGCCGCGGACCGGGTAGCGGTCATGTATGCGGGGCGGCTGATCGAGGTCGGTCCGGTGGAACAGGTGCTGCACGCATCAAAACATCCCTATACGCGCGGCCTTATGGCTTCCATTCCGGCGCTTGCTGCCCGGGTCGAACGGCTCAACCAGATCGATGGCTCCATGCCACGGCTTGATGCCATTCCTGATGGCTGCGCCTTTAACACACGCTGCAAATCGGCTGGTCCGCGCTGTACCCGCGAGCAGCCGGTTCTGATCCCGGCCGGTGCTGGTGCGAGCGCCTGTTGGCTGAATGCGGGAGGAGTTGCATAATGGATATTCAACAAAAAATGCCGGCCTTTACCGCAGAGCGCCTTGTCAAGACATTTGATGTTTCCGCGCCATGGCTCAGCCGCGTGCTGGAGAGGAAACCGCGTCAATATCTCCATGCCGTCAATGATATCAGCTTTACCGTGCCTGCCGGCGGATGCCTGAGCATTGTCGGCGAAAGCGGTTGCGGCAAATCCACCGTTGCGCGCCTTGTGACGGGATTGCACCGGCCAACCAGCGGTGCGCTTCGCTTTGCACCCGGCGCGCAGGGCGCGCCTCTTTCCGTGCAGATGATTTTCCAAGACCCGTTTGCATCGCTCAATCCGCGTTGGCGCGTCAAGAACATTGTCGCCGAGCCCCTGCGTGAATTGAAGTTGCTGAAGACACGAGCAGAGATTGCGGATCGCGTTGAGGAATTGCTTCAGATTGTCGGCCTGTCGATCTCCGATGGCGAAAAGTTTCCACATGAGTTTTCGGGCGGACAGCGACAGCGCATATCGATTGCGCGCGCGCTCGCCAGCGAACCGGAATTTCTCGTATGCGATGAACCGACTTCTGCACTCGATGTGTCTGTTCAGGCCCAAGTTCTCAACCTCATGCGCAAATTGCAGGACGAACTTGGCCTGACTTATCTTTTCATCAGCCACGATATGAGCGTCGTCCGGCACATGTCGGATCGCATTGCCGTTATGTATCTCGGCCGGATCGTGGAAGAGGGCGATACGGAAAAGCTTTTCGCCGACCCCCGCCATCCCTATACGCAGCTTCTGCTGCAAACGATCCCGAATGTGCAGAACCCGAACAGAAATCGCGCACCCGCCAGCGGTGAAGTGCCAAGCCCGCTCAAGCCGCCTTCAGGCTGCACATTTCATCCGCGCTGTCCGATTGCAACAAAGCGATGCTCAGTGGAAATTCCCGAAGTGCGCATGTTGAGCAATGGCACCCGCATTGCTTGTCATCTGGTCGATGAACGTGAAGCCGCCGTGGCGCTATGAGACAGGGTATTTATGCCAGGGCGGACTTCAGATCATGAGGCTGGTCGCGGATTTCGCTCAGGTCAAGCTCGGTTTCAACATGTTCCAGATGATGCTCCATAAGCTTTGTCGCAGTCTCTGGATCGCCACGGGCAATCGCTTCAACAATATCCGCGTGCTCGTCCGGGCCGCAATTGAAGCGATTGGTATTGCGGTAGACTGCCGTAATCAGCGAGCTTCTGGAAATCAGATCGCGCATCGTAGCAAAGAGGAAGTCGGAACTGGCAACTTCGGCAAGCAGCAAGTGAAAGCCGCCGGACAATTTGATAATATCGGTCGTGATGTTCTGGGCGTTGGCGGTTCTTTCCTTGGCAACGTGGGTTCGCAGTCTTGTGACATTGGCCTTGGAGATGGATTTGCAAAGCCGGTCTACGATGCACCTTTCGACCGCTCTTCGTACGAAGAATACGTCGCGTGCTTCCTCGACGGATGGCTGGCAAACGAAGGCACCGCGATTGGGGATGATTGTCACAAGGCCATCACGCTCCAGCGCGGCAAGAGCCTGGCGGACGCGTGCGCGGCTGACATCAAAAATCGCTGCGAGCTGGCCTTCTTTAAGCTGGACGCCTGGACGAAGCCGCCGCTCGGCGATGGAAAGCCAGACACGTTCAACAATATCCTGTGCAGAAACCCCTGTTTGTTCAGTCATTTGCGCGCCTCCTCTTGAACACAGACATTCGCGATCATAACGAAAAATGTCAACTTATTTTGTCTGCATAATTGTAGACAATTACTACTAGAAATTGTACACGATAATTATAGAGAGGGGAGGTTGCAATGCAGTTTGACTTTACAACATTGGAACCGGACAGCCGGTATCGTCTGTTGACCAACTTTATCGGTCCACGGCCAATTGCATTGGTCACCACCCGCTCGCAAGCTGGACACAGCAATGCGGCGCCCATGAGCTTCTTCAATGTTTTCTCCCATGATCCAGCTATCGTGGTTCTTGGTGTGCAACCGCGCCAATCTGGTGAAGAAAAAGACACCATGATCAATATTCGCCGCACCGGCGAGTTCGTCGTCAATATGGTTGATATGACCATTGCCCAGCAAATGCTTGTTTGCGGCTTGGGCTTTGACAGCGAGATCGATGAATTGGAAATGGCGGGCCTTCAGGCAGAAAAATGCGCCAAGCTCGATGCTAATTATGTGGCCACCGCCCCATGCTCACTAGAATGCCGTGTGGAACGCCTGATCGAATATCCGCGCCGCGTGCTCATTCTCGGTGAGGTCGTGCACATGCATGTCCGCCGCGATTGTCTCGATGCCGAAGGGCGTTATGTCAATCCTGAAGTCTATCAGCCCATCGCCCGCCTTCACGCTGATAATTACATCACATCTGACCGACAGTTCGTTCTCGAACCCCCGTCAATCTCTGATTTCATTAAATCCCGGCGCGACTGACGCGGTGAAGGAACTGAACCATGCATATTCATCTGATTAATCCAAATTCAACGGCCTCCATGACTGCCCAGGTGCTTGAGAGCGCAATGCGGGTTGCCAACCCGACAACACGCGTGACTGCCGTCAATCCGCTGGATACACCCGTCAGCATCGAGGGCGGCACAGACGAGGCAATGGCGGTTCCGAGCATGTTGTCGGAAATTGTCAAAGGCGAAGCGCAGGGTGTCGACGCCTATGTCATCGCCTGCTTTGATGATCCGGGACTGCATGCGGCACGGGAAATTGCGCGTGGTCCTGTTGTGGGCATTTGTCAGGCTGCGGTGCAGGTGGCAATGACGATCAGCCGCCGATTTACAGTCATTACCACCTTGCCCCGCTCCATCCCTATCATTGAAGATCTGGTTTCAGCCTATGGCGCTGATCGCCATTGCCGCAATGTTCGTGCAATCGACCTACCGGTGCTTGGGGTGGACAGTGATCCTGCCGAGGCAGAGCGGCTTTTGACCATTCAGATTCATAAGGCGAAGCTGGAAGATCGCGCCGAAGCGATTGTGCTTGGCTGCGCCGGAATGTCAGCCTTGTGCGAGCGGCTAAGCATTGCGACCGGTCTTACCGTCATTGATGGCGTTACCGCCGCAGTCAAACTCGCCGAGGCGCTGGTGGGGGCGGGATATGCGACCTCGAAAGTAAACGCCTATGACTTTCCCCGGATCAAAACACCATCTCCAGCCAAGATTGTCGAGCAAGCCTTGATCAGGTAACAGGCATGCTGCCCATTATTATTGACAATATATCGATAAAATGATGATATAAAGTCATTAAAAGGGGGCAGATATGATGGCCGGGCCGCAGGATAATGATGACGCAGAGAAAGAGCAATTTGCGACAGCACTGCCAAAGCATCTCAAGCCTGTAACGTCAATCGGCCCCATCGTGTCTTCGGCACATCTTGCCGATGGTGGTTCCCCTGGTCTTTCCGAAGTAGAATATGGTTTGATCCTCGCTTCCCATGCCTTTTCGCGCTGGATGGTTCGATGCATGGCCGCTGCCGGACTGCCGGGGCTTTCAGCAACAGAAATTCTCATACTCCATTCGGTACGCCATCGAGACCGGGAAAAGAAGTTGGCGGACATTTGCCTGGTGCTCGATATTGAAGACACCCATGTCGCCACATACGCCATTCGCAAACTGGAAGCGGCCGGCTTGGTCAGCACCGGTAAAATTGCCAAAGAAAAAACTATCAGGATTACGGAAAAAGGCTCCGACGCCTGCGCGCGTTATGCCCAGATACGGGAACGCTTATTTGTAGCGTCAACGATCAATGCGCGCCCTCCAGAAGAAACCCTTTCGGAGATAGCCGCAGTTCTGCGTTTCCTTTCAGGCGCCTATGATCAGGCATCGCGCGCTGCCACCACGCTGTAAGGCTTCCTGTTTTGCGGCGGGCGAATCTGATCCGGCCGGGTTGATGAAGAAGGTCGTAACCGGTCGCCCGCGTGTTTTGCCCGAATGGATGACCCGGCCCACGACCAACTCCTCATCGATCAATCTGCGAAGAAGCAACCCAATCGATACGGGATGCAATGACAATCGGTCGGCCAGTTGTTGGCGGGTAAGGCCATCGCTGCTTTCCAGAGCCTTCAAGCATTCCAGAAACCGGCCATGATGCAGGGTATTTGCTACTCTCAATAGTCTTCTCGTTACATTGATGAATCACAGGGAAGGGCGGAAAGGAGGCATCAGTGCCTTACCAACGCGTTCCCGCTTTCGGGTCAGGCATCGTTCGGACAAGTTAAACGCTTGTCTGTGAAGTCCATGTGACAGGCCCCCAAATTCGCGGCGCTTCAGACGCGCAAAACACCCTGCCGGACCTTTTAAAAAAGCGGAACCTGTGCCAATCCCCAAAAAGTCTACCGCTACTGTCCACTTATAGTTGCAAACTCAACCGGCTTGTCCTAACGGAAAGATGAGTGGAAGAGTCAAGATTACATTGCGCTTTCAGTGGATGTGGAAAAGGCGAGGCAGTGCCCCGCAAGACGTGAATGATAAAGGGTCCCAGATGACTGATATGAACGATAAGACGGGATGCGGCTGGCTCGCATCAACCGCCCTTGGCAGCGTGCTGCTGCTGGCATCCGGTGGTATGGTGCAGGCACAAACGACGAATGCGGCACCCGGAACGCAACCGGCGGCCAATGGCTCCATCACGCTGGATACGATCGTCATTGATGGCAGCGCCGAAGGCGTCAACGGCATTATCGAATCCGATGGTTATGTGGCTAAGTCTGGCCGAACCGCGACAAAAACCGATACGCCCGTGGCGCAGGCACCGGTTTCACTTTCCACAGTCACCCAGAAGCAGTTGCAGGACATCAAGCCGCAAAATCTCGTCGAAGCGCTGAATTATACGCCCGGTGTACGCGGCGGCCTTTTCGGCGCTGAACCGAGATTCGATGCTTTCAAGATTCGCGGCATGGATCTGACCTATACGGGTGTATTTCGCGATGGTTTGCGCCAGATCAGCAGTCCCAATGGGCTGTTCCGGCTCGAACCCTATGGTTTGGAGGCGATCACGACCTTGAAGGGCCCGGCAGCTTCAATCTATGGAGCGAGCAGTTCGGGCGGGATCGTGGATGTTGTTTCGAAACGACCGACAGAAGAAAGACTCCGCGAGGTCGAGATCCAATATGGTTCCTATGGCCGGGTGCAGGGTGCCTTTGATTTTTCAGGGCCGGTCAATGCGGACAATACGCTTCTCTACCGCCTGACTGGCGTTGCCCGTGACGCGCGAAATGAGATCGATGCGGTCAAGGACGACCGGCTGTTCATAGCGCCTGCTTTGACATGGCAACCGGATGACGGCACGAAACTGACCGTTCTGGGCGAATATATGGATAGCACGACCGGTGGAACGTGGGGCTACATCAATAAATATGGTCCGGGCGGCACTTCCATAGGCGCGACGCCTGAATATGGCGGCGATGCCCGGTTCAATGATTTCAGCCAGAAGCAATGGCGCATAGGCTATGAGCTGGAACAGGCACTCAGCGATTCGGTGACACTTCACCACAAGCTGCGCTACTCGGACCTTTCCATGCGTCAGGAATGGGTCTTCGAGAATTTTCCCGGTCTTGGCTATGAGGACAATAGCGGCCTCGCGACCGACACTTATCTGAAGAGCGATTTCGACACCGGAGCGCTCGAGCATCAACTGGTTACCGGTATTGACTACAGCTATATGAAATATACCGCCCGGCAGGGCAGCGGGCCGGATAACTTCACCGACGATCATACCTATGTTCCGGAAATCACCTATGAGGAGATGCAGCGGCAGCGGTCCGTCGGCATTTATGCCCAGGACCAGATCGCTTATGATGCCTGGCGGCTTACAGCCGGAGTGCGCCATGACTGGGTGGACAGCGAATATACGCCCGGCGGCGACAGCTATGCACGCGACGATAGCGAAACAACCGCACGTATCGCGCTGGCCTATGTCACACCATTCGGGCTGACGCCCTATGTCAGTTATGGCACATCATTCGTGGCCAATCCCGGCGTGATCCAAACCGTCGGAAGCGTTGCACAGCAGGCGCGCCCGACATTGGGCGAGCAGGTGGAAGTCGGCGTAAAATATGCCGTGCCCGACACCAATATCCTGCTGACCGCTGCGGTGTTCAACATCGACCAGAAGAATGCCACGGTTTACGAAACCTCGTCGGGCACCAATCTGCTCAGGCAGCTTGATCTCAAATCCCGCGGCTTCGAGCTTGAGGCGACAGCGTCGATGGATAATGGGCTGAGCTTCATCGCCGCCTATTCCTATAATGATGTCGAGATAACCCGGCTGACGCCGGAGACGGAGGGCAAGACGCTTAATTCCTCCCCCTATCACACAGCCTCGCTTTGGGTGAATTACGACTTCCAGGATGGGCCGCTGGACGGGCTCGGAGTCGGGGCAGGCGTGCGCTATGTCGGTTCGAGTTTCGGCGATAATGTCCATACGCCGGTGCTCGACAACAAGGACCGAACCTTTGTCGATGCCTCCATCCGTTATGATTTCGGCAAGCTGGATTCAGCCCTCGAAAATGTTCGCCTGCAGGTCAATGCGACCAATCTCCTCAATGAGGTCAAGCAAATCTGCACCACCGGTTTCTGCTATTTCGATGAAGGCAGGAAGGTTGTTGCCAGCATGCGGTATCGTTTCTGATGGCGAAATTATCCAATCCTTCTCCGGTACTGGTCTTTGTCGCAGTTGGCGGCCTTTATGTGGCGCAGAGCGTTATTGGCGGGTTGACGATGCTGGGACTCCCGGCGGTGTTGCGGGACCAGGGTCTGCCGCTTGACCAGATAGGACTTTTATATCTGACGGTCCTGCCATGGGCGTTAAAATTCCTCTGGTCACCCTATGTAGAGCGATACAGACTGCCGCCGGTCGGGCGCAACAGATCGCAATTGATCGTGCTCGTCGGAGGACTTCTTTGCGCGGCCGGTCTTGCCGCCATGGGGTTGATCGGACCTTCACCGCTGATGCCGGTATTGTTCTGCCTGACATTCATTGCCTTCATAACCTCAACCGTGGACATAGCCTGCGATGGCTATGCGGTGGAATCGCTGGCAAAGGAACATCATGGCTGGGGAAACGCCGCCCAGGTTGGCGGCGCCTATCTCGGTTCTGCAATCGGAGCAGGGCTGTTTCTCATTCTCGTTGACAGGATGGGCTGGAGCCCAGCGGTATATCTTATGGCGCTTGGGGTGCTTGTTCTCGGCCTGCCTTTCATTTTCGGGCCACCCGCGCGTTCGGTCGTCGAGATTCGCGATCATGCGCCGTCATTGATGGTGGCGCTGCGACGCCCGCAGATCAGAAAGGGCCTTCTGATCGCGGCGATTTACGTTGCCGCACAGAAATGGGGACTATCCATGCTTGGTCCCTTCCTCATCGATTATGGTTTCGATCTTGCGACGATAGGGGTTTTGAATGGCCTTGGGAGCATGCTGGTTGGTTTCGGCGGGGCTCTTCTTGGCGGCGCGCTCGTTCGACTATGGGGAGCAAGCTTTGTGCTGATCCTGACGATCCTCGTGCAGGCCGCTCTCCTTTTCGCCTTCGCTTTCTTCAATTTCGATGGCACCGCATCAAAGCCCGTTATCATTGCGGTTGCCATTGCCAGTTCCTCCGGCGTGATGTCGGTCGGTTTCGTAGCCCTCTATTCGCAGTTCATGGGCTGGTCTGATCCGAAACAGGCTGGCGTCGACTTTACGCTTTTCCAGTGCATGGACGGGATGGTCAGCATGGTAGGAGGCCTCGGTGCCGGTTGGATCGCCGAGCATCTGGGCTATACGGTCTTCTTTTCGATCGCAGCGGGGATTGCCGTCGCTTCTGCTCCGGCCATATTCTGGCTGATGAGCAAAAGCGACGTGGCTATTCCAAGGCTCGCCTTCAAGTCGTCCGGGTCGACGTGATGGCCAATTCTGTCTCGTAGTCAAAGAGGTGGAGATTGTCCGCAGAAATATGCAGGCGGACTTTCTCACCCTTGCCGTTTCCGGGTCTGCCGCTATGGGCCATGATTACCGGCTGGTCAGCAACATCGAGGACGACGAAAGTCATGCTGCCGGTGGATTCGATACCGGTTACAACGGCATCAATTTCCACATCGTTAGAACCGGCCTGAAGCGAGAGATGTTCGGGTCGCATACCGACCCATAACTTCCGGCCCGCCTCGATATGGAAGTTTGACTGGATAGACTGCGTGCTATCCTTGTTGAAGACGATCTTGCCATCAGCCTCTGCCGTCGCCGGCAGGAAATTCATGGCGGGCGAACCGATGAACCCGGCAACAAATTTATTGCCAGGGTGATCGTAAAGATCCAGAGGGCTGCCTTGCTGTTCGACCACGCCGGAGCGCATCACCACAACATGATCGGCCATTGTCATTGCCTCGACCTGATCGTGGGTGACGTAGACAGATGTCGCCTGCAGCCGCTCATGGAGCTTGCGGATTTCCCCGCGCATATGGACCCGCAATGCGGCATCAAGATTGGAAAGCGGTTCGTCGAACAGAAAGACCTTCGGATTGCGAACGATGGCCCGACCCATGGCTACGCGTTGCCGTTGTCCTCCTGACAGCGCCTTGGGCAAACGGTCCAGAAGACCGCCAAGCCCCAAAGTATCGGCGGCAGCGCGTGTCCGCTCCGAAATTTCATCCTTCGGGCGGCGTTTCAGGCGCATCGAATAGTTCATGTTGCGCTCGACATCCATATGCGGATAGAGCGCGTATGACTGGAACACCATGGCGACATCGCGCTCGCGCGGCGGTTTGCCGACAACGCTGGTTCCAGCAATGCGCACATCGCCGGAGCTGATCTTTTCGAGCCCCGCCAGGGTGCGCAGCAATGTCGACTTGCCGCAGCCGGATGGCCCGACCAAGGCTACGAACGAACCCTGCTTTATGGCAATATTGATGTCCTTGAGTGCATGAAACCCGACATAATGCTTGTTCAGGTGGTCGATCTCGATCTGGAGCATGGTGGTTGACCTCACTTGAGCGCGCCGGCGGTGAGACCGCTGACGATACGTCGTTGCAACAGCATGAAGGCGATAAGGATCGGCGTCACATAGATGGCCGCATATGTCATGATGCCGTTCCAGTCATTGGCCTCCGGCCCCATGAAGGTCTGCAAACCCACGGTCGCAGTCTGTAGCTCATTCTTGGCGATCAGCGAGCGCGCATAGACATATTCACCAAAGGATTGCAGGAAGATCAGCACGGAGGTGATCAGGATACCGTTGCGGGCCAATGGCAGCATGATGCGGAAGAAGGCACCGATGCGCGATGACCCGTCGACGAGCGCGGCTTCTTCCAGTTCTCGTGGTACCTGCACGAAGGTTGCGCGGCACAGCACGATATAAAGAGGCAGCATCTTGGCGGTCTGCGCAAGAATGACTGCAAATCTCGGACTGGCGAGAAGCCCGATCTGGTTGAACATCACGAATATGGGCGTCACCATCAAGGATGAGGGCAGGACTTGCATCATCAGGATCGCAAACAGAGCCAGATCCATCCAGATATTGCGCACCCGGGACAGCACATAGGCGCAGCCCGTTCCAAGCATTGTAACGAGAAACGTCACGCCCATGGCGATCAAAAGGGAATTCCAGATATAGCGGCCCATATCCCGGCTCTTCCAGACATTCAGGAAGTTCCATTGCGGATCGCTCGGCCAGAAGGTTGGTGGATAGCGGAAGATCTCCGTACCGCCTTTCAGCGCTGTCAGATACATCCAGTAGAGCGGGAAGAGATAGATCGCCGTTATAAACAGGCCAATGAGGAGGAGAATCGTGCGTTTCATCTTTCCGTCCTAATAGCTGTGTTCGTGACGGGTGGAGCGGACATAGACTGCCGCTACGATGATGACGAAAATGATCATGAGGACGGAGACGGCGCTGCCGAGCGAGATTTCATAGGTCTGGAAGGAAAGCTGCCAGGACCAATATTGCGCGACATTGGAACTGTCTGCGGGGCCGCCCTGCGTTAGTGCCGCGATCAGGTCGAATTGTTGCAATGTGAAAATGACGCCGAGAGAAATGACTGCGCCGAGCTGGGCACGCATCAGCGGCAATGTGATGGATTGGAACCGCTCGAAAGGTCCCGCGCCATCAAGTTCGGCGGCCTCGTAGACATCACGCGGTATGCTTGCAAGCCCAACTGAGAGCAGCAGCATGTTGAACGGGATACCGAGCCAGACATTGGCGATTATCACGGCGTAGAGAGTAACATCCGGGTCGGAAAGCCAGAAGATGCGCTCGTCCGCAAGTCCCAGCGCGGTTAGCGCATAGTTGATGACGCCGAAGTCACCGGCGAAAAGCCATTTCCAGATGGCACCGACGACAAGAGCCGGCATGATCCATCCGGCAAGAAACAAGCCGCGGAGATAGGTGGCGCCGGGAAAATCCTGCTGGAAGAAGAGGGCGAGACCGAACCCGATGGATAATTGGAAAACAATCGACAGCACCACAAATTTCAGAGTGTTCCAGAAGACAGAACCGGCGATGGGCTGTGAGAAAATGTCGTAATAATTTTGCAGGCCGACAAAAGGCCGGTTGAACGAAGTGATCGTGAACATGTCCACAGTCTGCAGGGACATGATAATATTGTAGATGATCGGAAAAGCCGAGAAGGTGATCAGATAAATGAGGGCTAGCCCGAGCAGCAGGATATCAAAACCGCTGCCGTCCCGGATGGTTCTCATAATGCCTTGCATAGCGTCCTCCGCTCGCCGCCGAACAAATAGGCTTCGCTCTTTCGCATGAAGGAAAAAAGCGAAGCGCAATTTATCAGTTCAAAATACTGTCGATCTGGGTTTGCGCGGTATCCAACGCCGTCTTTGCATCGCTTTTCTTGGTCAGCGATGACTGGATTGCAGTGTAGATGGCCTTGGAAATCTTTGGCCATTCAGGGTGCGGTCCGCGATTGCGAGCATATTTCATGCTCTCTTCGAAGACCCCGTAAATCGCAGGCGTATTGGGATTGTTGGACTTGATATTTGCTGCTGGCAGAAAGCCGAAACGGTTCCAGACATCGGGCATTTTGCCATAGAGGAATTCGAGGAGAATGAATGCTTCTTTCGGATGATCGCTATTGGCAAGGATGACATTGTCGCCTTCACCCAATGCAGATGCGCGTGTGGCGCCTTCCTGCGGGACCGGGAGCAATGCCGCCCGATAGTCAAACTTGGCGTCGCGGCTCATGCGCGGCAATTCCCATGGACCAGAGATCGCCATGGCGGCGTTGCCGGAATTGAACGTACCGGTTGAGTCATATTGGCTGCGGATCAGCGTATCCGGCGAGGCAAGTTTTTCATCAAGCAGCTTGCCCCAAAAGTCGAGAACCTTGACGCCGCCTTCAGTATTCACCTTGTTGTAGTCGCCGCCCGCCATTTGCAACCAAGGCAGAAACTGGAACGTGCCTTCCTCGGTGGCCACGGCCGAAAATGCCAGACCGTAGACGTTCTTGGCCGGGTCGCTCAGCTTCTTGGCTGCATCGTAAAGCTCATCCCACGTTTTCGGCGGATTATCGGGATCAAGCCCCTTGGCCTTGAACATGTCGGCATTGTAATAGAGCGCGATTGTATTTGCGCCGCGCGGCACACCATAGATTTTCCCGTCCCAGCTGACCGAGGAAAGCGGCCCGGGGAAAATATCCTCCTTCTTGATGACTTTCGATTCATCAAGCATCGGCGTGAGATCAAGCAGCAGACCGCGGGAGGCAAAGAGAGCAACCTCGGGATTGTCGATATAGGTCACGTCCGGAGACTCGCCCGTTGCCGTTGCCCGCGCCAGATCATTGACCATGTCGCGGAACTGGACTGTCTTGACGTTCAGCTTGATATCGGGATGGGATTTTTCAAACTCATCCTTCACCAGATACATATACTGGTCCGGGCGGTCGATGGTCCATACGTCCAGCGTTACCGGCTCGGCTCCGGCCGCGCCGGTCATAAGCAGGGACGCGGCTGTTATCCATTTTAGAATAGGCTTCATTGCTTCCTCCTCTTGGGGTTGGTCCGGCTTCCCTGCTTCTCAATGGCGGGGTTGGCCAGTCGAATTCAGGGATTGGCGATATATGAACCGCCACGGCTCTGTTTCAGATAATTGAGCGAATGGACCTGGCCGGTCATTTCCAGTGCATCGCGATATACGGGATCATGCCAGCCTTCGATGTCGATGGAACCCGACCAGCCGGCCAGGCGCAATTCGGAAATGACGTCCACCCAATTTGTGTCGCCGAAACCCGGTGAGCGCATGAAGACAAATTTTTCCTTACCGAAAATCCCGTGCTCGCGAATGACTTCCCAGCGGATCGTCGCATCCTTGCCGTGCACGTGAAATATCTTCGATGCCCATTTGCGGATTTGCGGCAATGGGTCGATCAGATAGACCATCTGGTGGCAGGGCTCCCATTCAAGTCCGATATTTTCCGCGGGCACTTCATTGAAAATCATTTCCCACGCATCGGGATTATGGGCGATATTCCAGTCACCACTTGCCCAATTGCCATCCATGGCGCAGTTTTCAAAGGCGATCCTAACGCCTTTATCGGCTGCTCGCCTGGCAAGCTCAGACCAGACCCGCTTATATTGCGGCAGGCTTTCCTCTATCGGCTTTCCACGAATACGACCCGTAAATCCGGCAATGGTCGTTGCGCCGAAATGATGGGCATTATCGATCAACGCCTCCCAGCCCTTGAGCGTTTCCCGGTCTATTTCCGTATCTTCCAGCGGATTGCCAAACATGCCCAGCGTTGAAATGGTAACATCGGCATCACCGATGGCGTCTTTCAATTGCGCCGCCAGCGTTGGCAGGTCCTTGTTCATCACTTGCCAGAAAAACGGTTCGATACTCTCAAAACCATGCGGCAAGATATTTTTCACATAGGCCGCAGGGTCGGGCGCATTGCCCTTGATCATTGTACCGATGCGAATGGCTGTGGCTGGATTACTCAATTCTCATATTCCTTCAGAACGTAATTTCGACGCGCCGCCCGGACTCGGCGCTATCGATAGCGCCGAAGACCATGGCAAGGCTTTTGATATTCTCTTTTCCGGCGGTTTCCGGTCGCGGGCCACCGCGGGTCGCCGCGATGAAATCCTGCATCACTCCGAGGTGACCGCCGACGCGATCAGACGTATCGAGGGGAGGTATCTCGACTGCGGTCACCCCGGAAAACAGGCCGTCTTTGCCGGAGGTGACGGCTTCGGCCCGTATGTCATCATGTCCATCCCAGACAATTGATCCTTTGCTGCCAATGATGCGCCAGCCACTTTCCCAGCTTGTGCGCATGCCATCGGCGCACCAACTGCCGCGATAGGTGAAAATGGCTCCATTGGAGAATTCAAAGATTGCGGCAGCGGATGATCCCTGAGCGTACCAGGAATTGCTGGGTTCCCATTCGCGCGCATAGACCGCATCGGCGGCGTCATCGGCAAGAAAGCGTGCTGCGTCGAAAGTATGGATTGCCATGTCAAGAAACAGGACATGGCGCATTTCCTCGCGGAAGCCGCCAAAATGGGGAGCAAGAAAGAAGTCGCAATGAAGGCTTGTCACTTCGCCAATAGCGCCGGATTGGATCAACCGGCGGATGCGGCGAATTTGCGCGAGATATCGCCTGTTCTGCACGATGGCATGGATGCGTCCGGCGGCCTCGGCACGATGAACGAGATCGCGTGCCTCGTTCATTGTTTCCGCCATGGGTTTTTCGGAAAGCACGTGGCAACCGGCTGCAAGTCCCGCTGCTACGGTGGCATGACGGGCGGCCGGAACAACAATGTCGAAAAGCAAATCGGGTTTGGTGCCCGCAAGCGTGGCTGCCAGATCGCTGGATGCATTTGCCGAGGTCAGGCCAAATTCTGCGATACGTGCTTGCGCACGCTCTGCAGCAAGATCGACCACGCCGACGATCTCAATGTCGCCGATGGTGCGAACCGCCTCGAACCACGCTTTGCTCATGGCTCCGCAACCGACTAAAACGGCACTTTGCATTCCTGCTCCTCCCTACAGAAACTCGCCATAAACCGAGAAAATCGGTTGTAAAACGCTTCCGTAAACGTTTACGATCTAAGAATGGCGAATTATTTTTGTCAATCCCTTATTTCGGTGTTTTATGTGGGAAGGACCCTCACATCGAATCGTTGGTGGAGTGAATTTGACATTTGCATCCGGTGCGTCTGCAGGCACTTGCGCCAATGTCAGGCTCGCAAACTTCACCGAAAAATATATGCCTGCCAGGGGTCTTGTTAATTTCTTTAGCCGGGAGAAAAGCGTGAGCATTCGGGACCTTGCCCGCCATCTGAATATTTCCATCGGGACGGTCTCGCGTGCGCTGAACGGCAAGAGCGATGTCAATCCGGAAACCCGTGAGCGCGTGCTTCAAGCTGCCAAGACGCTTGGCTATGTGCCGAACCAATCCGGACGCAGCCTGCGGCAGGGCACGACGAACACAATCGGATTCATGATCGAATCGACGGTTGAAACAGCGGAAATCGGCGATAGCTTCTTTTTCATGCCGGTATTTGGAGGCGTGCAATCGGTGTTCCGGCGGCATCAGCTCGATCTTGTCGCGCTGTTATGCGGGACAGATGAGGATCCGGGCGTTTATCTCAACCGGGTGGTCGGACGGCGCTTCGTCGATGGCTTGATCATATCGGCAACGATGCGGGAGGACCCGCGCATCCCATTTCTGCTGGAGCGGAAGATTCCATTTGTGGCGCTGGGGCGCAGCGCTGCCGACGGCTCATTTCCGTGGATCGATCTTGATTTTGAGGGCACGGCCATCACCGCAGTTACGCGTTTGGTGGGCTTTGGACACAAGCGCATCGCCGTTGGCGTTCCCAATAGCGATGTCAATCTTGGCCATGTATTTCTGAGCGGCTACAGGCAAGGGCTGGCAAAGGGCGGCATCGAGTTCAATCCGGATCTGGTTCTGGCCGCGCCCAGCAATGAGGAAGGCGGCTATCAGGTTGCCTGCGCTATGCTTGAGCAAAAACCCATGCCGACAGCCGTCGTTCTGGTCAATGAAAACATGGCGATAGGGCTCTACCGGCGCTTTTACGAGATGGGTATTCATCCGGGGCGGGATATTGCTGTCATAGGATTTCGCGAAAGTACGCAAAGCCGCTTTCTATCGCCAACGCTGACCTGTTTCCGCCTGTCGCTTCGCGATCTTGGCATCAAGCTGGCCGAAACATTGCTTTCGACAATGCCTGCTTTTGAAAACAATTATCCTGCGGTCAAATCCGGCATCATATGGCCAATGGAACTGGTGGTTGGAGAAAGCGACCGCCCAGCGCCGTAAGGTTCGTCACGCGATCTGAGAGCCAACCATTTTGTCAGGCAGCTCTAGGTTCCTTGCGCTTCTGCTTGCGTATGCGGGACTGATATTTGGTTCCCACGCGCAGCAGCTTTTGAAATGTGGGGCATTGCAAATGTGACGGGGCGGAGCATTCTGCCACGTGGCGCATGATCCCCGCCAAAGCCTTTATCTCCTGCGCCTTTTTATCCAGAGCATCGGCGCGCGTTCGCAATTCGTCACGCGGGATCGCAAGTTCGCTGTTGCGGCCCAGAATATCAGCCACATCACTAAGCAGAAATCCCGCTGTGCGGGCCATATTGATCAGAGCAAGCCGCTTGAGCACGTCCGGCTCATATTGGCGTCGCAATCCGTGTCTGGCTACGGAAGCGATAAGGCCCTGTTCCTCATAATATCGTAGCGTCGAGGCGGGCAATCCGCTTGCGCTGGCAACCTCTCCAATGTCGAGAAATTTCATGCTTGACCTCAAGTTGACTTGAATTCGTATGATGCGCGTTCCTGATTAAAAAGACAATGGAGACGATAAAAATGCAGCTGACAAATGAACTTGAAGAACGGCCGATCCGCCGCGATCCGCGCGCTGTGGCCTTGATGTTGGTTGCATCGCTTACAGTGATGACCGCCGCTACGATCAGCCCCGCTTTACCCGGTCTTGAAACGCAGTTTGCGGGGGATGAAACTTACAGCTTTTTGATCCGCCTGCTGGTTCCCGCCCCATCCCTGGCGGTCGTGCTCTTCGCGCCGTGGTGCGGTGTAATTGCCGATAGAGCGAGCCGGCGATCAATGCTTCTGGCGGGGTTGATCCTGTTTATCATTTCGGGAAGCGCCGGACTGTTCCTTCCGACACTGCCATTGATCATGGCCAGCAGATTGTGCCTTGGTATTGCACTTGCCATGATCATGACTGCGCAATCGGCATTGCTGGGCGATTATTTCTCCGGCAAAACGTTGCATATTGTTACGAGCGCCCAGGTTTCTGCCCGCAATCTTGGTGGTTTTGTCTTCATCATGATCGCTGGCCTGCTTGCCACAATGGGGCCAAGGTTTCCCTTTGCGGTCTATGCGCTGCCTATACTGGTCATGCCATTCTTCTGGCGGGTCATTGTCGATCCACCGTCCAGCATGCCGGCTGAACAAAACCTTTCTTCGATCAACGCAGGCAAGACCCAGCCGCTTATATATCTGCTTGCTCTTGGTCAAATGGTCGTGACCATGCTGTTCTTCGTCATGCCCACGCAATTGCCCTTCTTTTTATCAGGGCAAGGTTATTCATCGCCCGCCATGACCGGCGCTGCGCTGGGAACGCTCATGCTGGCGGGCGGGGCGGCGGCTCTCTATTATCCGCGTCTTCGCGAGGCGATTGGTTATGCTGGCAATTGGGCCTGCGGCTTTGGTCTGATGACTATGGGTTTTGCGACCCTTGTGACAGTTAAAGCTGGAGTGGCAGTCTTTTTCGGCTGTGCAGCCATTGGCGCGGGCTACGCCCTGGCCATTCCAGGATTCGTGGCGATTTCCTTAAGCGCAACCTCTTCCAATAAACGGGGAAAAACCGGTGCGCTGCTGACGGGATCGGTCTTCCTTGGCCAATTCCTGTCGCCTCTGATCAGCACCCCGGCAATATCGGCATGGGGCTGGCGCGCCAGTGGCATCGGACTTGCCGTAATATTGGGTGCTCTGGCGCTGATTTCAGGGCTGGCATTCCAGCGGTCGCGGCTCGTTGCGCTAAGGAAGAATTGAGGAAATCGCTTGGGATTTCGCAACTTAATGGCATCACGCACCTTCGAGCGCGACTGCCCTTAAACTTTAGTGCTGCGTCCTAATGTCAGACTTGCACAATTTTCAAGCATGCGCAAAATTCAGGCATGATTGCCGCTTTGTCCATAATGATCTTCGACGAGAATCGCATCCGCGCCTCAATTATTGAGGAAGGATTGCGCGAAGCCGGGCATGATAAGGTTGTTGTTTTGCATGATATTGTCGGTCTTGCCCGGCAGATCGAGATTATCGGGCCCGATGTTATTGTTATCGATATCGAGACGCCGAACCGTGACATGCTGGAACATCTTTTCCAGCTGACCCGATCCGTTCGCAAGCCTATTGCCATGTTTGTGGACCGGTCCGATAGCTCCTCCATTGAAGCAGCGGTAGAGGCGGGTGTTTCCGCCTATATTGTCGATGGGCTGAAGAAAGAGCGGGTAAAGCCCATTCTTGATATGGCGGTCAGCAGGTTCAAGGCATTCAGTCGATTGCAGCAGGAATTGGCTGAGGCCAGGAGCGCCCTTGAGGAGCGAAAAATCATTGATCGCGCCAAGGGCATTTTGATGAAATCCCGCTCAATGTCGGAAGATGAAGCCTATTCATTGTTGCGGCAAACCGCGATGAACGAAAAGCGGAAGATTGCTGATATCGCGCAGAGCGTTGTCACAGCGGCCGCTCTGTTAGGATCTTAGGAAGGGTTACAATGAGTTTCATCCGCACCGGTATCGATAATGGCGGCTTGGCAGCGCCGGCTGCTATCGCCAGTCCGGGTTCGAGGCTGGTTCGCGCGGGGTTCATCCCATTGGTTGATGCTGCGATCCTGATCGCGGCGGCCGAATTTGGTTTTGCTGCGCGCGAAGGCATTCAACTCAGCCTGATCAAGGATGTGTCATGGGCCAACATCCGGGACCGTCTGGCCTTTCGGCAGTTCGATGTTGCCCATATGCTGGCACCGATGCCGGTGGCGGCCAGTCTGGGCCTGGGTTCCAATCCATCTCCTGTCATAGCGCCCTTTATTCTTGGGCGCGGAGGAAACGCCATCACGCTTTCGCTTGGCTTGTACAGGCGCATGCAGACTATGGCGGACCTGTCCGGCAAGCAGGACGCTCTGGTCAATGCAAGGGCGTTAAAGCGCGTGATCGAGGTTCGCAGGAATGAGGGGCTCGACCCGATTACGCTGGGCATAACATATCCCTTCTCATCGCATAATTACGAGCTGCGATATTGGCTGGCGGCCGGTGGCATTGATCCTGACCTTGACGTGAAGCTTGTTGTGGTGCCGCCGCCCATGACTTCGGACGCATTGTCGGCGGGCGTTATTGACGGGTTCTGTGTCGGCGCGCCCTGGAACATGGTGGCGGTCTCGCGCGGCGTTGGGTGTATTGTTGCAGTCAAAGAAGACATTTGGGCACCCAGCCCGGAAAAAGTTATCGGCATGCGCCCGGACTGGTTTGAACAAAATTCTGAGACGGGTTCGCGCCTGATTGTTGCGCTGGACCGTGCCGCCCGCTGGTGCGATGACGGGGAAAACCGGCGGGAACTGGCGCAGCTCTTGTCGGGCCCCAATTATCTTGATGTGCCGTTTGATCTTTTGCATCGCGTGCTGCTTGGGCAATTCACAATTGATCCGGATGGCGCCGAACGTACGGTTCCTGACTATTTCAATTTCCATCGGGATGCGGCGAACTTCCCATGGGTTAGCCAAGCGCAATGGATTTACAGTCAAATGGTTCGTTGGTCCCAGGTGGACTATAGCCCATCGCTTGCCGGTCTGGCGGGCGCAGCCTTTCGCCCCGACCTTTATCGCAATGCCATTGGGGTCCGCCCTGATACGCCCGTTAATGATACGCGCGTGGAAGGAGCGGGCACCGCGGATGCATTCCTTGACGGAGCAGTTTTCGACCCTGCAAATATCACGCGCTATCTGCAAAGTTTAGGCTCAACCAAGGGAGATGAATAGATCGGATAGCTGCTTATTTCTTGTGCATCGCACAAAATATCCGCAGAAACTGCACTGACAACGACAATGTTCTTGTATGTGCATGCATTCAGAAGAATAACAGAAATTAAAAAATACATTTAAATTCAATAAGATAATATAATAACTCTCTAATTGGCACGCTTATTGCTTTGATAAATATGTTCCGTCAATGAAGACAGGAACCGCGAGCACCGCATCGGGTGCTTTCAAAAGACACAGACGTCGCTTGGCTCAATTCATTCCAACGGTTCTACCGGGAGTGAATGTGATCCGGCGGCGTTTTTTTTTCGATCAGCCTTTATGGCCAATATTGCAGGGAAGCTTATGGATCAGAAACGTTCGAATGGCATAGCGAGACGCAAATTCCTGAAGGCGGGCGGTGCGCTGACCCTGCTTGCCGCTGCAAAAGCGGCGTTTCCCGGCGGGGCTTTTGCTGCCGCTGCAGGCCCCGAAACGACCAAAGCCGTCCTTGGCTTTATCGCCCTCACAGATTCGGCGCCGCTCATCGTTGCGAAGGAAAAAGGTTTCTTTGACAAACATGGGATGCCGGATGTCGAGGTCGTAAAACAGGCGTCATGGGGAACAACGCGCGACAATCTCGTCTTGGGTTCTCAAGGAAACGGCATAGATGGCGCGCATATTCTGACGCCTATGCCCTATCTGATAAGCACGGGCAAAGTTACCCAAAACAATCTGCCTTTGCCGATGGTTATATTGGCGCGCCTGAATCTCGATGCTCAGGGCATTTCTGTCGGTTCGGCCTATGCGCAGAACAAGGCGGGTGTCGATTCCGGAGTGTTGAAGGAAGCATTCGCCAAAAAGAAGGCTGAGGGAAATGCGGCCAAAGCCGCAATGACATTCCCCGGTGGAACGCACGATCTCTGGTTGCGCTATTGGCTCGCTGCGGGCGGTATCGATCCCGACAAGGACGTTGAAACAATCGTCGTGCCACCGCCCCAGATGGTTGCCAACATGAAAGTTGGAACGATGGACTGCTTCTGCGTGGGCGAACCGTGGAACGCCCAGCTTGTCAATCAGGGCATCGGTTATACTGCCGTCAACACGGCTGAAATCTGGGCGAAACATCCGGAAAAATCTTTCGCCATGCGCGCAGATTGGGTCGAAAAGAACCCGATCGCCACCAAAGCCCTTCTCATGGCGATCATGGAAGCCCAGCAATGGGCCGACGAGATGGCCAATAAGGAAGAGTTGGCCGAAATGGTGGGCAAACGGGCATGGTTCAACGTTCCTTCGAAAGACATAATGGGACGCTTGAAGGGCGATTACGACTATGGCTCCGGACGGCAGGAAACAGCTAGCCCGCACCTCATGAAGTTCTGGAAGGACAATGCTTCCTACCCGTTCCAGAGCCATGAAAAATGGTTCCTTACAGAAAATATCCGGTGGGGGAAATTTGCCCCGGATACGGATATTTCAGCGCTGGTCGGACAGGTGAATCGCGAAGATTTGTGGCGGGCGGCTGCCAGCGAACTTGGTGTCGCGGCGGCGGATATTCCCGCCTCCAAATCGCGCGGTATCGAAACATTCTTCGATGGCAAGGTTTTCGACCCAGACAATCCGCAGACCTATCTCGCCAGCCTCAACATCAAACATTCTGCGTGAGGAAAACGAATGACCGCCAATCCTGTCCGCCTGAAATCCATGGAGCCTGTTAAACCACAGGCCGATATAGTTCCCCTTGCGGTTGCCAGGCGAAATCCTGCGGGCAGGGCACTTCGTAAATGGCTTGCATCGGCGATGTCGCACGTCCTACCGCCGCTCGTGACGCTTCTGTTTCTGCTGATCTTCTGGGAGATCGTCTGTTCTTCCCCCACTGCAAGCGTACCGCCACCCTCGCGTGTCGTTTCAGAAACCTGGGAGCTTATTGTTCACCCGTTTTATGTGGGGCAGGGCGTCGATCAGGGATTGTTCTGGCACATCTTTGCAAGTCTCAAGCGCGTTGCACTTGGCTATTGCCTGGCCGCATTTGCGGGCATCGCGCTTGGAGCACTGGTCGGCCAAAGTGAATGGGCCATGCGCGGTCTCGACCCGATCTTTCAGATTTTGCGAACGGTCCCGCCGCTTGCCTGGCTGCCTCTGTCTCTGGCCGCTTTCAAGGATGGCAATCCATCTGCAATCTTTGTGATTTTCATCACCGCGATCTGGCCGATCATCATCAATACTGCGGTGGGTATCCGCAATATTCCGCAGGATTACCAGAATGTGGCGAAGGTGCTGCGGCTTAATCAGCTGGAGTATTTTGGAAAGATCATGATCCCCGCTGCAGCACCCTATATATTCACGGGCCTTCGCATTGGTATCGGGCTTTCCTGGCTCGCTATTGTTGCCGCTGAAATGCTGATCGGCGGGGTCGGTATCGGGTTCTTCATCTGGGATGCATGGAACTCATCGCGCATCAGCGACATCATTCTCGCGCTCATCTATGTCGGCATCGTCGGATATCTCCTTGATCGCCTCATTGCCTTCATCGCCAAGGCTGTCACCCGCAACACGGCAAGTGCCTGAGGAGCTCATCATGGCAAAACCTTATCTTTCGCTGGAACAGATCGACATGGTGTTCAGCCGTGGCGGCGCCACCACGCAGGTTCTCAATCAAGTATCGCTGACCGTCGAGAAAAACGAGTTCATATCGATCATCGGTCATTCCGGCTGCGGAAAGTCGACACTGCTCAATATTGTTGCGGGGCTGACGCAGGCAACGCGCGGCGTTGTTTTTCTTGAAGGCAATGTGGTCGACAAGCCCGGACCGGACAGGGCCGTGGTCTTTCAAAACCATTCGCTTCTGCCATGGCTGACAACCTATGAGAATGTGAAGCTGGCGGTCGACAAAGTATTCTCGTCAACCAAGAGCCGCGCGGAGCGGCATGAATGGACTATGCGCAATCTTGAACTTGTGCAGATGGTCCACGCCAAGGACAAGCGCCCTTCGGAAATATCGGGCGGCATGAAGCAAAGAGTGGGCATTGCTCGTGCATTGGCCATGGAGCCGAAGGTGCTTTTGCTTGATGAGCCGTTTGGGGCGCTAGATGCGCTGACGCGTGCGCATCTTCAGGATCAGGTGATGCAGATTCATGCGGAACTCGCCAATACAGTTTTGATGATCACCCATGATGTCGATGAGGCAGTTCTCCTTTCAGACCGTATCGTGATGATGACCAACGGACCCTCGGCCAGGATCGGCGAAATTCTCGACGTGCCGCTGGAGAGGCCGCGTCGCCGCATCGAGCTGGCCTCGGATGCAACCTATATCCGCTGCCGCTCGGCAGTGATGAAATTTCTTTACGAACGTCATCGTCTTGTGGAGGCGGCATAATGGCAGCGGTAAAACAAAAACTGGTCGTCATCGGCAATGGCATGGCTCCGGGCCGCGCGCTGGAGCATTTGCTGGAACTGGCGCCGGATGCCTATGAAATTGTTATCTTCAACGCCGAGCCACGGGTAAATTACGACCGCATCATGCTTTCTCCAGTCCTTTCGGGTGAAAAGGATTTTGAAGAAATCATCATCCATGGCGATGGCTGGTACATCAAGCACGGCATTACCCTCTATAAAGGCCACAAGGTTATCAATATTGACCGCGAGGCGAAGACGGTTACCTCCGATGCTGGCACGACGGAAAGCTATGACAAGCTTCTCATCGCCACCGGCTCGGTGCCTTTCATTCTGCCACTTCCGGGCAAAGACCTTCCGGGCGTTTTGACCTATCGTGATCTTGATGATGTCAACGCCATGCTGTTGGCCGCGCAGTCACGGGCAAAGGCAATCGTTATTGGCGGTGGTCTGCTTGGGCTGGAAGCGGCGGCGGGTCTTGCTTCACGCGGCATGGAAGTGACCGTGCTGCACGTCATGCCGACACTGATGGAGCGGCAGCTTGATCCGGCGGCAGGCTACCTGCTTGAAAAGGCTGTAGAGGCACGCGGCATTAAAGTCATCACCAAGGCCAATACCAAGGAAATTATCGGCGACGGCAAGGTTGAAGGCGTTTTATTGGCCGATGGCACCACATTGCCAGCCGATCTCGTTGTCATGGCAGTCGGCATCAGGCCGAACGGAACTTTGGCGAAGGATGCAGGATTGGAAATCAATCGCGGCATCGTCACAAATGCTGGCATGCGGACTTCGGATCCTGACATTTATTCCATAGGCGAATGCGCGGAAGTGGGCGGTCAATGTTACGGGCTTGTCGCGCCATTATATGAAATGGCACGCGTGGTTGCCGCGCAACTTGCAGGCGATACAAGCGCAGCCTTTGTTCACAGCGAAACGCCGACAAAATTGAAGGTCACAGGGATCAATCTGTTCTCCGTGGGCGATCTTGCAGAGGGAGATGACCGGCAGGAAATCGTGCTGCGCGATGCTGCCGCCGGTGTCTATAAGCGCCTTGTGCTGAAAGATGACCGGATCATCGGAACCGTGCTTTACGGTGAAACCTCCGATGGCGCATGGTTCCATGACCTCACCAAGAAACGCACCGACATTTCGGAGATGCGAGAGACCCTGATTTTTGGCCAATCCTATCAGGGAGGGTCCCCGTTGGACCCTATGGCGGCCGTTGCAGCATTACCGGATGATGCGGAAATCTGCGGTTGCAACGGCATATGCAAGGGAAAAATCACCGGCGCGATTACATCCAAGGGTTTGAGCTCTCTTGATGATGTTCGTGCCCACACCAAGGCATCGGCCTCATGCGGCAGTTGCACGGGTCTTGTCGAGCAGCTGCTGACGTTGACGCTCGGCGATAAATACAATCCCTCAGCCGTGACACCCATGTGCGGTTGTACTGATCTAGGCCATGATGATGTGCGCCGCCTGATCAAGGCAAAGGGGTTGAAGTCGATCCCCGCGGTCATGCAGGAGCTTCAATGGAAGACATCCTGCGGCTGCGCCAAATGCCGCCCGGCATTGAACTATTATCTCGTTTCCGATTGGCCGGATGAATATGCCGACGACTATCAGTCGCGTTTCATCAATGAGCGCGTGCACGCCAATATCCAGAAGGACGGCACTTATTCGGTCGTTCCCCGCATGTGGGGCGGCATGACCAACTCATCGGAATTGCGCGCAATCGCCGATGTTGTCGACAAGTTCGAAATCCCTGCGGTCAAGGTCACAGGCGGCCAGCGCATTGACATGCTGGGGGTCAAGAAGGAAGACCTGCCCGCCGTTTGGGCCGATCTCGGCAAGGCCGGTTTTGTATCGGGCCAGGCCTACGCAAAGGGCCTGCGCACGGTCAAAACCTGCGTCGGGTCCGATTGGTGCCGCTTCGGTACGCAGGATTCAACGGGCCTCGGCATCCGCATTGAAAAGTTCATGTGGGGATCCTGGACTCCGGCAAAGCTGAAAATGGGCGTGTCCGGCTGTCCGCGCAATTGTGCGGAGGCTACCTGCAAGGACATCGGAATTATCTGCGTGGATTCCGGCTATGAAATTCACTTCGCCGGTGCAGCGGGTCTGGATATCAAGGGAACGGAAGTGCTTGGTCTCGTCAGGACAGAAGACGAAGCGCTGGAGCACGTTGTTGCTCTGACGCAAATGTACCGCGAGCAGGCGCGCTATCTGGAACGTATATACAAATGGGCCAAACGCGTTGGTCTCGATGAAATACGCCAGCAGATCATGAATGACACGGACAAGCGCAAAGCGTTTTTCGAGAGGTTCGTTTTCAGTCAGAAATTCGCACAGGTCGATCCGTGGTCGGAACGTGTATCAGGCGTGGACAAGCACGAGTTCCGGCCGATGGCGACGATCGGCTATGCGCAGGCAGCGGAGTAAAGGCGATGAGTGATTGGATTGCGATAGGTTCGATACACGATATTCCACGTCGCGGCGCCCGCTGCGTCATGACTCCGCAGGGAAAGATCGCAGTCTTCCGCACCATGGAAGATCAGGTCTTTGCCATTGATGATCACTGCCCGCACAAGGGCGGCCCTTTGAGCCAGGGCATTGTTCATGGCGCATCGGTGACATGCCCTTTGCACAATTGGGTCATTTCGCTGGAAACAGGAAAGGCGCTTGGCGCCGATGAGGGCAGCGTCAGAACCATTCCGCTCAAGCTGGATGGGGACAGCATTCTGGCTCATCTGCAAATCACGGCTGTTGCGGCGGAATAATGCAGACAGCGACAGCAACAACTCGCACCACATGCCCCTATTGCGGGGTGGGGTGCGGCGTTCTCGCCACCAGGGAGGAGAGCGGGGCCATCGGCATCAAGGGTGACCCCTTGCACCCTGCCAATTTCGGGCGTCTTTGCTCGAAAGGTTCCGCTCTTGGCGAGACCGTTGATCTGGAAGGGCGATTGCTCCAGCCCAAAATGTTTGGCGAAGAAGCGGGCTGGGATGAAGCATTGGGGCTGGTGGCGAGCCGCTTTTCCGATGCGGTTCGCCAGCATGGGCCGGACAGTGTTGCATTTTATGTTTCGGGCCAGTTCCTGACAGAAGATTACTACGTCGCCAACAAGCTGATGAAAGGCTTCATCGGCTCGGCCAATATTGATACGAATTCGCGCCTGTGCATGTCCTCTTCGGTGGCTGGCCATGTGCGCGCTTTCGGATCGGATACGGTGCCGGGAACCTATGAAGATCTGGAACTGGCTGATCTTGTCATTTTGACGGGTTCAAACCTGGCATGGTGTCATCCGGTTCTCTATCAGCGGTTGATTGCAGCCAAAACAGAACGACCGGAAATGAAGATCGTCGTTATTGATCCGCGCCGGACAATGACCGCCGATATTGCTGATATGCACCTTGCCATCAGGCCCGATGGCGATGTTGCCCTGTTCCTGGGTCTGCTTGGTTTTCTGGCGGATTCGGCAAATCTGGATCATGATTATATTGAGAGGCACACATCCGGCTTTGCGATGGCTGTCGCTGCCGCGCGTCAATTGAGCATTGATGAGCTGACCCGAAAGACGGGACTGGATGCGCAGCAATTGGAGGCTTTCTACACACTCTTCGTTGCCACGCAAAAAACAGTCACTTGCTATAGTCAGGGTGTAAACCAGTCTTCCTCGGGGACAGACAAGGTAAACGCCATTATCAACTGCCACCTGGCAACGGGCCGTATCGGCAAGCCGGGCATGGGGCCGTTTTCGCTGACAGGCCAGCCAAATGCCATGGGCGGGCGGGAAGTCGGCGGACTTGCCAATATGCTCGCTGCCCATATGTCCATCGCCAGCGATGAAGACAAAGACAGGGTGGCGCGGTTCTGGGGCGCGCCACGCATCGCTTCCAAACCCGGCTTGAAGGCGGTTGACCTGTTTCAGGCCGTTGCCGATGGCCGGATCAAAGCCATCTGGATCATGGCGACCAATCCCGTTGTCTCCATGCCCGATGCGGATGCAGTCAAAGCCGCGATCAAGGCCTGTCCATTCGTGGTCGTGTCTGATGTGACCCAAACCGATACAAGCCGCCATGCGCATGTGTTCCTGCCCTCGCTCGGGTGGGGCGAGAAAAGCGGAACTGTCACCAATTCTGAACGCCGAATTTCACGGCAAAGGTCATTCTTGTCCATTCCCGGCCAAGCGAGGGCGGATTGGTGGCAATTGACCGAAGTGGGCCGGAGAATGGGTTTTGAGGCTGCTTTCCCATATAATTCGCCCGATGAAATCTTTGCAGAACACGCCGCTCTTTCTGCTTTCGAGAATGACGGCACGCGCGATTTTGACATTGGCGCCTTTGCGCAAATTGACGGGCAAGCCTATGACGCGCTTTCTCCCGTGCAGTGGCCACAGCCACAATCAGGGTCAGGTGGGGCAGAGAGGTTCTTTGGCAATGGCGGTTTCTACCATGCCGACCGGAAGGCGCGGTTCATCGCAGTAGAGGCTGGAAATGTGGAACGGCCAGCTAGCGCCTTTCCGCTGGTCCTCAATACGGGCCGTATCCGCGATCAATGGCATACAATGACAAGAACCGGCAAAAGCGCTCGCCTTGCAGCGCATATTGCCGAGCCCTTTGCGGAAATTCATCCCTTTGATGCAAAGGCGATCGGAGTTGAAAGCGCCGATCTGGTGGAGCTGGAAAGCCCCTATGGCAAGGTTATCGTCAGAGCATCGGTGACGGATCGGCAGGCGAAGGGCAATATCTTTGTTCCCATGCACTGGAATGACAATTTCGCCGCCAGAGCCCGTATTGATAGCCTGGTCGCGCCTCTGGTTGACCCATTTTCCGGACAGCCGGCTTTGAAAAGCAGCGCCATTGCAGCGAGAAAATTTGCAGTAGCTCATTACGGTTTCGCCGTTTCCCTTGCAAAGCCGGAAAGCATCGACCTGCCTTATTGGGCGCTGGCGAAGGCGCAAGGTGGCTGGCGCGTTGAGTTTGCCGGAAAGGATGATGCCGACTGGACCGAGTGGGGGCGGGCAAAGTTCGGCATTCCGGCAGGAATAGAACCATTGGGCTATCATGACGGGCAATCGGGCGATTATCGGCTGGCGTTTTTTGACGAGGGCAAATTGTTGGCGGCCTTGTTCATCGCCCGTAAACCCGTAGCAGTTGCGCGCAGTTGGATGATTGAGCAGCTCTCCTGCGATCATGCCGATTTGTCAAAGCGGTTTTCCATCATTGCAGGCCGTCCTGGAGACAGAAGCGCGGATCGGGGTGCCATTGTTTGCTCCTGCTTCAGTGTTGGTTTGAATCAGATTGTTGCAGCTGTTCGCAGCGGCTGCGGCAGTGTCGAAGCTGTGGGAGCGACCACGAATGCGGGAACAAATTGCGGTTCCTGCCGCGCTGAAATCAGAGGGATCATCGATGGATGCAACGCTGTCGCCGCTGAATAAGCGGCAGGAAAAACAAATGAATGCGCGGGTTACCGATTTGGCGAAACTGCCGGTTTTCTGGGATTTGAAAGGAAAGCGTGTCGTTATTGCCGGTGGGTCGGACGCAGCGGCATGGAAGGCCGAGCTTCTGGCGGCATGTGGCGCAATTGTGCATATTTATGCGGAAGAGCTATCAGGCATCTTCTCCAGTTTGGTTGATGTATCCCAGGCTTCGCAGCGCCGCCGCTATATCCACCATGCAAGGCCTTATACAGCCGCCGATATGAAAGGTGCCTCGCTCGCAATTGGCGATTTTGAAAGCGAGGCCGATGCGGATATTTTCTTTAACGCGGGTGTTGCTGTGGGCACCCCTGTCAACGTGATCGATAAGCCGGCTTTCTGCCAGTTTCAATTCGGTTCGATCGTCAATCGCTCACCCGTGATCGTGTCTATATCCACCGACGGCGCTGCACCCGTTCTGGCTCAGGCAATACGGCGCAGGATCGAGGCGATATTACCCGCTTCGTTGCAGCTTTGGGGACAAATGGCGCAAGGTCTTCGCAGCAAAGTAAATGCCCGGCTGGAATCGGGGCAAGCGAGGCGACGTTTCTGGGAGGGTTTCGTCGACCGTGTTTTCACCGGGGTGCCGAATAGCACCGCGCTGGCAGAGCTGCTTGCTGATGCAGCAAAGGGTGACAGCCGCGTCGCCCGCGTCGGCAAGATTACATTTGTTGCTGCTGGGCCTGGAGACCCCGAACTGCTGACGCTGAAAGCAATTCGTGCATTGCAGGCAGCCGATATCGTTCTTTTCGGATCGCTGGTATCAAACGAAATCCTCGAATTCTCAAGACGGGAGGCGCGCCGGATACAAGTTGACCGGTTTGCAGACCAAACGGTCGATAGTATTGCAGCGTTTCTGGATGAGGGAAAAAATATTGTCCGCGTTGATTTGAGCGGCCCTCTGGAAGGCCGCCGGTTTCGCGAGGAAATTACCCGGCTCAAAGCAAGCGGCGCGCGCGTAAGCACGGTTCCTGGCGTAACGGAAAGTGCCGAAGTGCTGCACTATGCGCTTACCGCTGTTCCCTTTGGGGGATACGCCAATGCAGGGCATGGCGAACAGTTTGGGAGCGCAAGATAAGTATGGATCAGTTTGCTCCGTTCCTGCTAAGCATGATCATATGCCTTACCTTACCGGGTGTTCAGGGTATCTTTAACACTGGAACGAATGCGGCATTGCTCACCACTGTTCAAACGACAGTGGCAACCGCTCTGGCCATATCAAGCATTGGCCTGGCTTTGAGCAGCCTCGCTCCGGCGCATGCAAGCATTGTCATATTGCTTGGCATTTTGTCAGCGCCGGTCGCAAGTCAGTATGCGCATAAGCCTTTATTCAGGCTTATGGCATCTTGTTTCATGTTTCTTTTATATCTGCGCCTGGGACTTCCGCAGGCAGGATTTTAGAGCGTGGCCATATCGATGACGAAACGGTAGCGCACGTCGCTTTTCAGAACGCGCTCATAGGCTTCGTTGATGTCCTTGATGTCGATGGTTTCGATCTCGGCAACAATATTGTGCTTGCCGCAGAAATCCAACATTTCCTGGGTTTCCTTGATCGAGCCAATCATGGAGCCGGCAAGGGTTTTGCGCCCGCCAATCAGGGAGAAGGCATGCACGGGAACCGCATGTTCCGGAACGCCCACCAGCACCATTGTGCCATCAAGCTTCAGCAGCGTGAGATAAGCATTCCAGTCAATCGTGGTGCCGACAGTGCAAATGATCAAATCGAACGTGCCTGCCAGACTTGTAAACGTCTCAGCATCGCTGGTTGCATAATAGTGGCTGGCGCCAAGCTTCAACCCGTCTTCTTTTTTCGACAGGGTTTGGCTTAGGACTGTGACCTCGGCACCCATGGCGGTGTGCGATCTTGACGCCCATATGGCCAAGCCCGCCCATGCCGACAATCGCGACTTTTTTGCCGGGGCCAGCTTTCCAATGATGAAGCGGCGAGTAAAGGGTGATGCCCGCGCAGAGCAAGGGCGCAGCTGCATCCAGCGGCAGGTTCTCGGGGAAGGAAAGAACATAGCCTTCTTTTACGACGATCGAGTCAGAATAACCGCCATAAGTCGGGGTGGTACCATCTGCCTCGTAATCATTATAGGTCTGGACGAGACCGGGCATATATTGCTCCAGATCGACGTTCCGTTCGGCGCATTTCGTGCAGGAATTGACAAAACAACCAACGCCGACGCGATCACCAGTCTTGAATTTTGTCACTTTGGAGCCGACCGAAGTGACAATACCTGCCACCTCGTGGCCGGGAACCATGGGGAATATGCCATTACCCCATTCGCTGCGAGCCTGATGGATATCGGAATGGCAAACGCCACAATATTTTACCGATATGACAACATCGTCTTCGTTTGGCTCACGGCGTTCAAAGGTGAAGGGTGTAAGAGGTTGTGACGCATCCGTCGCAGCGTAGCCTTTTGCAATAGCCATGGGTATTTCCTTTTTGGGGATGTAGAGCGCTACTATGCAGTCCATCGGAATTGGAGCGGTAGAGCAATCCTGCAAGCTTATTGCACAATCCTGCAAAAGTGATGGGGCGGCATGATGCGGAGCCGCTCAAGCGTGGTATAAGTTCTGTCTCTTGGCAATCCGGAACCCAACACTATATGACACTACCATTCTCTCCCTATCAGGAAATTGCTGCGATCATTGATCGTTTTACCGGCGCGGACGGTAATTTTTCGACAGCGATCAGCAATCTCAGTTTTTATCGACACAGTGCCCCGACGATGCCCCACCATAGTGCTTATAGACCCGGCTTCGCCATTGTCGTGCAGGGCGCAAAAAGCTTGACCGTAGGGCAGGAGATTTATCGCTATGGCGCGGGTCAATATCTTTTGACCTCGCTTGATCTTCCGGTTGAATCGCATGTGACAGAGGCCACTCCGGAGTCGCCTTATCTGTGCCTTACCTACACGATTGACAGCGCCCGTTTGAGCGACATGATTGCTCGTGTCAGTATTCCGCGTCAGGCGACAGCAGAGGGCATAAGGGGCTGGGCCGTGAATATTGCATCGCCGGAAATCCTTGATGCGTCAGTGCGGCTGCTGCGGCTTCTCGACAGGCCCGACGATATTGAAGCCGTCGCCCCGTTGATAGAACAGGAAATTCTCTACCGCCTTCTTTCTGGGCCCGACGGGCCGCGACTGCTCCAGATTGCCATGTCCGAAAGTCAAAGCAATAAGGTTGTCCGCGCTATTTCATGGATAAGGGACAATTTTGCCGAAACATTACGGATTGAGGATCTGGCGGGACGTGTCAATATGAGCGTTTCTTCGCTGCATCACAATTTCAAGGCTGTCACTGCAATGACGCCTTTGCAGTATCAAAAGCAGCTTCGTTTGCATGAGGCGCGTCGGCTTATTTTGGTGGATCGGCTGGATGTCGGCATGGCTGGACACAAGGTCGGCTATGACAGCCCGTCTCAATTCAGCCGCGAATATAGCCGTCTCTATGGCTCGCCTCCACTGCGCGATGCCGAGCGGATAAGGGGCGCTACCGGCGACGGCAAATCATTGCCTTGATCGCTGGCGGAAGCGCCCCTCATTCTTTTAGTTGGATTTGGCGGGAACTCTGCGGAGCACGTCGTCATAAGGTGCAAGGTCGAGAAAGGCGGTTACTTCGACGGCCTTTCCATCCCGCATATGGAATATCCAGGCATAGCTATTGCTGTAAGGAACGCCATCTGCCGCCACGGCAACACCTTCCCAATTGATTATCACGTGGTCTCCATCGGCCCATATCTTTTTGCTGACCGGTGTGACCGGTTTGGACAGGCGGGATACGAATGGGCGAACTGCCTGCTCAAGGAATGTTTCGCGCCCCCGAAACAGGCCAGCGCTTGGCCCGGACCCTTCGATCCTCCAATTGACTTCCGGTGACAGCACATCGGTAAAGAAGCTTTGTCCACCGGCAGCCCAGGCATCGAATGCCTCGGTTACGATCTGCTTGTTGCGCGAGGTGACATCCTGAGACGCTTGCGCCTGCGTGGTAGGCAGAATAGGGAGCGTCAGCAAAGCCACTGTCAATGCAGCGCTGCGGATCAGGGATAATATTGATTGCATCATTTTACTCCTTCAGATCTGTGATTAAGCGGATTTCAAAGACGATCAGTGGGGGCTGGCTGTCGGGCGGATAATGATTTCGCTCACATCCACCTCTGCTGGCTGGCTGATGGCATAGAGAATGGAGTTCGCGATGGCTTCCGGACTGATCGTGACGGCGCGAAAGCCTTTCATCGCGTCACGGGCAATAGGGTCACTGATTGTGTCCGCAAGTTCCGATGTTGTTGTGCCCGGTGAAATGACGGTAACCCGAATTTTATCGTTCTCTTGCCGCAAGCCATCGGAAATGGCGCGCACAGCAAATTTTGTAGCGCAGTAAACGGCGGCCGTCGGCGACACGGTGTGGCCGCCAATCGAAGAGACATTGATGATCTGGCCGCTTTCCTGCTGCTTCATGATAGGAAGCGCTGCCGCAATGCCGTAAAGTACGCCTTTAATATTGACGTCAACCATCCGGTCCCATTCGTCGACCAAGAGAGCGTCCATTGGTGATAAGGGCATGACACCGGCATTATTGATCATCACGTTGAGACGACCGAATTCCGAGACGGCCAAATTTACAAAACTGCTGACGTCCTTCCTGTCGGTGACATCCAGTTTTTTGGTCAGAACCGAACCGCCATCAAGCGCGATCTCTTCAGCCAATCTGTCGAGCCGGTCGGCACGCCGCGCACCGATGACAATATGCGCGCCAGCCTTGGCAAGAACCCGGGCCGTTGCTTCGCCAATACCGCTACTCGCACCGGTAATGGCAATGACTTTTCCTTGAATATCAAGCATTTCAAACTCCATGGTTTCTTGAGATTATTGGATATTATTTGCGGCGCAGGATCATCCCGCCGTGGTGAAGCGTGTTTTCGTCCACGAAATCGCCATCGGCGGTAAAGCCTGTGTCGTCCCAATATTCGATATGATTGCCGGTCACTTCGTAACGGCCCTGATAGGCACTTTCGCGATTGCCGCGTGCCTCGTCATAGCGGTTATTGGGAAGCAGTTCATGGCGGACCCGGCCATCATCGGTGACCCACATGCCAACATATGCGTGTTGCAACATTTGAACCTCTTTTGTTTTGCCATTTTCTGTGTCGACGGACTTTTGCATCTTTTCCGATGCCCCACTGAAAGAACCAGACATCGATGCAAGAAGAGCAGTCATGACGCCTGCTGCTATTTTGGAGCTGTGCATTGGCATGAGTTATTTCCTTTCGAGCCGGTGTGAATTCTATCTACCGGACGAAAATACGTGGTCGTATTAGGATTATAAAGTTGCCAATAGCGGATGAGCTGGTTAGTAATGCTTACTAATGATGGATGATCTTGAAGGTATCCCGGTATTTCTGGCGGTTGCTGAAGCGAAGAATTTTCGCATCGCAAGCGAGCGGCTCGGCGTTACGCGCTCTGCGGTCAGTCAGGCGCTTCAACGTCTCGAGGATCGTGTCGGCGTGGCGCTGGTACAACGAACGACCCGGAGCGTAAGGCTGACGGAAGCCGGCGAATTATTCTATGACGCAGTGCAGCCTTCTGTTTCGCAAGTCCGACAGGCCGTTGAGGCTGCGCGCGAGATTCAAGGCAAGCCCAGCGGGCTGCTGAGGATTGCTGTTTCGTCAATCGCAGAGAGCTTCCTGTCTGGCCCGCTGCTTGCGGGATTCATAGAGCGCTATCCTGACGTGACGCTCGACATCACTGTTACCGATGAAGAGTTTGATATTGTCAGCACCGGATTTGATGCAGCAGTGCGGCTTGGTGAAGTCATCGAACAGGATATGATCGCTGTTCCTGTATCATCGCAGCAAAGGCAATGTGCTTTCGCCTCGCCGGAATATCTGGAAAAAAACGGCACTCCCTCGCATCCAAGCGATTTGCCGGATCATATTTGTATCGGCTGGCGACCCCGCCCGGACAGTGCGCCCTATCGCTGGGAGTTTACAGAAAATGGCCGCGACTTTGATGTCGCCGTCAATCCCGAAGTGACCACCAACGACATGCAGTTTATGATACGCATGGCCTGCGCCGGTGCCGGGATTACCTTTGGCATGGTCGATACATTTCAACCATGGGTTTCACGCGGCGAACTTGTGCCGCTTTTGGGAGCTTTCGGACCACCGTTCAACGGCTTTTATCTCTATTATCCAAGACGCCACAGGCAGCCCATCAAATTAAGGGCGCTGGTGGATCATATACGTGCCGCACGTCATGGCTGATCAGATGCGATGTCCATCCTTGTCGAAAAGATGGATCGGAGCGCTGGACAGCGAGAGGTCAATATCCGTGCCTGAGGCAAGATCATGCTGTCCGGGGATAACGACCAGGAATTTTTGCCCCGCGACTTCCGTGTGCAGCACCGTTTCGGAGCCAAGCGCTTCAACGAGCTTGATCTTGGCTTGAATGCTCTTGTCACCTGAACCGAGAGTGACATGCTGCGGACGAATGCCCAGGGTGATCCGTGCGCCCTGCTCGAGACTTGTCTCGCGAGCAGGAATCGCAAGCTGATAGCCATCGGCCAGCGCGACCACCAGATTTCCCGATTGGACGGAACTGACAGTTCCTTCCAGAAAGTTCATATGGGGAGCGCCGATGAAGCCCGCGACAAACCGGTTTGCCGGCGTATTGTAGAGTTCAAGCGGTGTGCCAACCTGTTCGATTTTTCCGGCGCGTAGTACGACGATCCGGTCAGCGAGGGTCATCGCCTCCACCTGATCGTGGGTTACGTAAATCATGGTGGATGAAAGGCGGGCATGAAGTGCGGCCAGCTCGGCGCGGGTGGAAACCCGCAGCTCAGCATCCAGATTTGACAAAGGTTCATCCAGCAGAAAGGCGACGGGGCGGCGCACGATAGCCCGGCCGATTGCAACTCTCTGTCGCTGGCCGCCGGAAAGCTGACCGGGCCGCCGGGCCAAATAGGGCTCGATCTCAAGCATGCGGGCGGCTTCCGTTATCCGCTCGTCAATCTCGGCTTTGGGCATCTTGGAGTTCTCAAGGCCAAAGGCAAGATTTTGGCGCACACTCATATGTGGGTAGAGTGCGTAGGACTGGAATACCATGGCGAGGCCGCGATCAGCAGCTGTCACATCGTTGACCGGTTTCCCGTCAATGGCAATCTCGCCGCTGGTGATTTTCTCCAGCCCGGCAATGGCGCGCAGCAAGGTAGATTTTCCACAACCCGACGGGCCGACGAAAACAACAAGTTCACCATCGTTTATGTCGAGGTTGATGCCATGCAGGACATCGATATTTCCGAAGGATTTTTTGACATTGGAGAGTGTGATCTGGCCCATATGAGTTTCCTTATTTTAGGCCCGTGCCGGCGATGCCAGTGGTGATGAAACGCTGCAGGAAGATGAACACAAGCACCACCGGGATCATGGTGACGACGGTCATCGCCAGGATGAAGTGCCATTGCACATTAAGTTCGCCGGAATAGATGCTCAGGCCAACTTGCAGTGTGTAAAGCTCTTTGCGCGATAGAACGATCAGTGGCCAGAGGAAGTCATTCCACCGCCAGACGACCGAGAAGATTGCAAGCACTGCAAGCGCAGGCGCAGTCAGCGGCAGGACGATGCGCCAGTAGATCTGCCACTCGGACGCCTTGTCCATCCGCGCCGCATCGATAAGCTCATCGGGAATGGTCAACATGTACTGGCGCAGTATGAAAACGCCGGTGGGCGTTGCGACTGTCGGTAAAATCACGCCCCAGAGATTGTTGAACAGACCGAGCGCCGAGATAATTGAATAGAGCGGCACCATGATGACCGAAAGCGGAACCATGAGCGTGGCAAGAATGATCAGCATCGCCACCGAGCGGCCTCGAAACTCGTATTTCGACAGGGCGAAGGCGGCCATTGAATTGACGATGAGTGTAATCAGCGTTGCCATGACTGTGACGAACACCGAATTCCACAGATAGCGGAAGAAGTCGAAATGCACGAATGGTCCGGTGTAATTCTCCGTGGCGAAGGACAATTCCTGTACAGGTTTGCGGCTATTGATATTGACGCGAATGGTTTCGTCAGGCTTGGCGGGATCAACCATCTGGCTGAAAAGCCCAATGCGGCGCACTTCGGCAAGCTTCTTCGTCGTGCCATCTGGCAGTGTCACATCATAGAGAGTCAAAGGCTTGTCATGCCCCTCAACACTGACCTGCTGGCTAGTATAGGGCAGGATTGATGGAGGGAATTCCGCCAGTGCCGCCGGTGTCTTGAAAGAAGAGAACATCAGCCACAAGGCGGGGCCGAACATGATGAACAGTCCGCCTATGAGCCAAACCCAAGTGACGATATCGGTCCAATGCCAACCCTTGCCGCCTCGGCGGCGCAGAATGAAAGCTGCGGCTCTTCCCATCAGCGTTTCCCCTTCTTTTCGCCGCGACGGCCAAGGCCAAGCTGCACCAATGTGAGCACGACAAGGACGAGGCCCATGAGTATGGATGCTGCGGCTGCAAGCCCGGGATTGCGTGGCTGCGATACAAAGCCCGTTTCATAAATATACTGGGTGATGAACAAGGTGCTCGTTCCCGGGCCGCCGCCGGTGAGTATGTACACCTCGTCAAAGACCTGCACGGAGCGGATCAGCGCGAGCACAATAACGACGACGAGATTGGGCATAAGAAGCGGCAGGGTGATACGCCAGAAGACTCTCGCCGGTTTAGTGCCGTCCATATCTGCGGCTTCATAAAGATCTTTCGGGATTGCCTGCAGGCCAGCCAACAGGATCAAGGCGTAAAAGCCCATATGCGCCCAAAGCGAAACCCCAACCGCGGCGGCGAAGGACCAGGTGCGGTCTGTCAGCCAGGTATAGGGATCAACGCCAAACGGATAGAGAATGAAATTCAAAAGACCTTGCCGCTGAAGAATCCATCGCCAGATGAGCCCGACAACCACGGGCGAGAGCAAAACTGGGAAGAAGAATACCGCGCGCCAGAAAGAACGGGCCGCAAGGTTGCGGTTCAAGATCAGCGCAGTCACCAATGCTGCGCCGATCATCAGGGTTACCTGCAAAACCACAAACCAGAATGTATTGCTGACGGCGGTCCAGAATGCATCTTCCTGACAGGTGAGAGGGTCAAGATAATTGCTGCAGTCGAAAAGACGCTGATATTGATCTGCGCCGACATATGAGCGCTCCGGCAGAAACAGCGCGGAGCCGCCGGTCGTTGAATAGACGAAGTTGATGAACAGCGGCAACAGCACGAAAATGCCGAAAATCAGCATATTCGGCGCAAGGAAAAAGATTGCCATGCCGCTGAGACCGGTCATTCTCTGCAATGCACGCAAAGGGCGGTCGATCAAGCCCATGACAAGCCGGACCGGGGCAAGCGCAATAGCGCCCAAGTGCTGGACTGCCGATGGTTTTGATGCAGTTTCAAGCGGCGCCGTCATTGCGCATCTCCCGTGCCGAGGTGTCAGGATTATGCGGCTTGTCTTCCATTATGAAGGGGAGAACAAGCCGCATTGCCAGTTCTGTCAAAGGCCGGAGTCCTTGACCTTGGTCGCAACGTCAGAATCGATACGGGTGAAGGCGTCGTCGAGCGGCAGCTCGCCGGCAATCACCTGAGCCACACGGGTAACCAAGGCGCCATAAACCGTGTCAGCCCAACGCCAGCCGGGCATTTTCTGAGCGGCGGGCGCAGTCGTCTTGCTGGCTTTGACGAATACATCAAGCGCTGCTTTGACCTGTGGGTCTTCGGTCTTGAAGTTGAGATCGCCCTTGTCGAGAATTCCCTTATGGGCCGGGATGAAAAGCGTTCGCTCTGAAAATTCTTTGACGACTGCTTCGCTTGCCAGATAGTCCATGACCTTGGCAACGTCTTTCGGGTTCTTTGTATATTTTACCGCAACCAGACCTGCCCCTCCAGGCATGCCGGTGCAAGCAGCCGGGCCACAAGGGCTGCCGGTTGCAACCCAATCAAAGCCATTGCCGATTTTGGTCGCGAAATTAGGGATCTGCCATGAACCGGAATAGTAATAGGCAAGCTGCGCGTTGATAAAGTCGTCGGCGGCAGCGCGGTAGGTCTGGCCAGCAGCGGAAACCCACACATCCTTGCTCATGACCCCGTCATTCGTCCATCCGACAAATTTGGTGATGAAGTCCTTTGCGCCTTTATCCAGCGGCGCGGGTTTGCCATCAGCTCCGATGTAATTTGCACCGAAAGCAATATTGGGCGCCGTGATGCGATGGCCGGAACGGTCCAATGCCATGGCAAAAGGAATTTGCTGACTGTCGGCGACCTTCTTTGAAGCCGCCGCCCAATCGTCCCATGTTGCATCAGGGCCGGGCAGGGGAACGCCTGCCTGTTCGAACAGGGTCTTGTTGGCAAAGCCACCGGTCAAAGTGACCTGCGTCATGAAACCCGAAATCTGGTTGGAGCCATCAGGCCGCATCCAGTCGGCCTGAGCGCCGAAATTGGCGTCCCAATAGGCTGCGTCCGATATAAGGGGGCGCAGATCCAGCCAATGCCGGCTGAGGTCTTTCAGCGCCGTTACACGCGCAATATCCGGACCATGACCTGCTTCGAGTTGAACCGGCAATTGTTCCTTGATGACACCAAAGGCAACATTGTCGATCGTCACTTTGATATCCGGGTTTTGGTCCATGAAGCGCTTCATGAGGTCAGCCAAGACCTCACCTTCAACACCATCGGAATACCACATGATACGTACATCGCCAGCATAGGCCGTCGACGTCAGAAGCGCGAGCGTAGCGCCCGCCAGAAGCGATCTCAATTTCATGCCTGTTTCCTCCTCCAAGGACAAGGCGAGCCTCCACCCGCCGGGTTTATTCTTATGATTGGTCCAGCATTTTCGCTTCGCCCTTTACGCTATAATCGGCTCTTGTAAGAACGCGGCCTTCAGCCTCAATGCTGCCATCGGCACGGAAACGGACAGTCCCATATTCGGGATCGTCAATGATAATGGTCCCGTCACTTTCCTCACGGGCATCAAGGCGACCAAAGCGTTCTTCGACAGATGCCAAATCATTCGAGGTGCAGACGCGCACAATCCAGCGTGTTTTCATGCCATATTGGCGCAATTCCACATTCGCAGACGGGCCCTCCGTAACCTGCAACAGTGGTTGGCTGGCATGCAGCAAAACGGCTCCCGTTCCCGAGCGGGCTACAGCTAGATTGCCCGAGACATGGCTTTCATCAAACTCGGCAATTGGAAACCAGGCATGGGTGAAGTCTGGTTGTTCTTCGTGGATCGAAAAGTCGAGAACAGCCAGACCGCGATATTGCTGGGCGCGGGGAATAGTACCGCATCCGCCCCAGTAAGATGGCCGTCCATAACCGAACTGGATCGTTTCGCCCGGATGATTGATCCAGATCGCCGCCTCGGGCTTTTCTCCCAGGCGCAAATGTAGAATGGTTTCCTGATAACCCCATTCACCCCAGCGATAATGAGCGGCTGATCCCATGGCGAAATCAGCACTCTTATAATGGTAGAGTGCGGCAAAGGCGTTTTCGCCTTGCGCAAAACGCCATTCCTGATGCTGGTCTTCCCTGTAATCGGCGATCGTGGAAAGAGCTGCGGGAATTGCAAGGCCGTGGTCACGCAGGCAGACGGCGAGTTGCGGCAAGGCATGAACGCGGCGGCCATACCAGCCCTTGCCCCAGAGAAGGCGAGCCACACCCGACAATTCAAGCGAACGCCCTGCACAAAGCGTGTGTTCGTAAGAACGGCCCTGCGCCGCCGTCACCATGCCATGATGGGCGGACCGCGCAATGATTTCACAAAGCCGGACAATGCCTGCCTTGGCGCGTGTGGCAATATCATCATCGGGAGCCAGAGCGGCAAGCGCCGTCAGACCCTTCAGATCAATCGGGAAATAGGGCGCGGAGTTGAATTCCGCCATTTCCCAATTTTCAAAATGATCAAGCCATGCGCGTACCCGCTCCGCACCGATCCTGCTTTGCTCGGACCCCATACGGCCGGAGCGGACAAAGGTGCTGTCCGACAGAAGATGGCCGGCAAGATAGGCTGATGTATGAAAAAGCAGCGCGTGGTTTTCCGAGAAATACCACTGAACATCATTGCCCGGCTCATCCATCCAATAGCGGTAATTGAGAATGGCGGCATCAATCCGATCGCGCGTTTTGCTGTTGATGTCCTTGCCCCAGACTGTGCGCGACCAGATGAGTGGAACGAGCGAGAAGTCTGCGCAATCATGGCAATCTTCAATGGAGGGGAGAATCTCCTCAATCATCGCATCGGTTTGCGCACCGGCGCGACCGCTGGCAAGACGGGCAAAGGCCCGAACAGTGTCCCGTTCCGAATGTTCCGAAATTTCATCAAGCGTTTCGGCAATGCGGCTTTCAAGCGTTGCCCCGGCTTTGCCTTGCCGTTCGGCATGACAAATCTCGACACCCAAGGAACGTGAGGCGACAAAACCGCCAGCGTTCAAGGTGATGCGGAAATGGCGGAAATCGGCAGGAGCTTCTTCAGACGGTCCGATCAGCAAGCTGGTTGTGCCAGCCGCAAGCTCGAAATCGAAATCAAACCGTTCGCGTGACATGAAGTCACCTTCGACGGCAACATTGACCTTGACGTCAACCGGTAGCGGCTGTGCGAGCAGGAGAGTAATATCGCCGCCAAAATAATGCGGACGATCAAGAGACATTCCGTCAAGCGCCGCTTCGAGGCTATCGGCAATCGATCCGGCAACCGGCACGGGCAGTGCTATCTTCGCCGCCGGACCAGAGAGATAATCGAACTGGAAGAAATAGCGGGCGTCACGCTCGGCCAGATCATCGAAGAAAAGCGTAATTTCATTTATGCCTTCGATGAGGGGGAGTTCGAATTCCTGTTTTGCTTCGAGATTTCGGCTATAGGGCGCCATCCAGCCAATCTCAGCCCCGTTAAGCCAAAGAACTGCGCCGCCACAGGTTCCCAATTGAATTGTTGCGGTTCCGGCGGTTTCAGCGTCGATATAGGTCCGGGTCCAGGTGGCAAGACGCGTTGGCCGGAACCAGAAGCCGGATAAATCCAGCCGGGGCGAACCGAAAGGCAGCCACCATTTTGCAGCGTCAAATGTGCCGCGGACATCCGGGCGTTTGCCACGATAGGTATCGGCAAAAATCGTGCGGCATGGATATTCATGCGGAATGAAATTCTTGACCTTGGTCAGGAAGAAGAACGGGTCCATCTCACCCTGCATAGGGGCATCAGCCACATCGAAGCGTTCTTCGGAAAGAGCGCTGACCTGCCAGTAGCGCAAGGGTTCTCCCGGCTTGAGGGGCTTGCGCATCCAATGAGTTTCCGCGTTCATTTCAAATCCGCCACGGCAACCGGTGCCACATCATTATATTCCTGATTTTCTCCCGTCATGCCCCAGACAAAGGCATAAGGACCTGTGCCAGCGCCCATATGGATGGACCAGGCCGGAGAGACGAGCGCTTCCAGATCGGCAACCACGAGATGGCGCGTTTCATCGGGACGGCCCATGAGGTGGATAACGCGATCTTCAGGAGCAAGGTCGAAATAGCAATAGGCTTCCATGCGCCGTTCATGCAGGTGGGGTGGCATGGTATTCCAGACACTGCCATCGGCAAGATCGGTAATACCCATCAAAAGCAGGCAGGACGGGGCGACTTCCGGGTGAATATACATGCGCAGCTTGCGCTTGTTGGATCGTTGTTCGGCACCAAGTTCGAGCAATTTGGATTCTGATTTGCGGATCAGGCGATGCGGGATATCGCTGCCTGCGGGAACAGAATTCATGTAGAATCGGGCAGGTGCATCGCCGGACGCGCTTGATAGCGAAATTTCTTTTGCGCCACGCCCAATTATAAAGCACGTCGCGGTTTTCCAGGGTGAAGCTTTGGCCATCAACAGTGATCGTGCCGCTGCCACCCAAATTGGCGACGCCCATTTCGCGGGCGGACAGCAGATAGGGCGTGCCGATATCATCGCCAGTCCCAAATACGAGTTGTTTTGTTACCGGCACTGCACCACCCAAGATCAGGCGATCCACATGGGTGTAGGTAAAGCTGACTGCGTCCGGCTGAAACAGGTCCTCAAGAAGGAACTCAGCGCGCAACCGCCCCGTATCGAAAGTCTTCGTATCCTCGGGGCCTGCCCCGTAAAGAACTTTCATTGTCATGCTGCCTGTTCTCCTGCTTCCACATGCTGCAATGCTTCGGAAAGGCAGAGAATGGAAAGCGCCTGTCCGTAGCCTGTCGGCTGAATGGGAATGTCTTTATAAAATTGCAGATCGTGGCCCATGCGTGTGCCATATGAGACGTTGAGCACGGTACCGGTTTCGTCGATATTATTCAGAACTGCCTTTACGGCTTTCAGCCCAGCCTTTCGCCATTCCGGTGTGCCAAGCCCGATGCGATATCCCTTCAAAAGGCCATAGCCAATACCGGCGGTAGCGGAGATTTCTTCGTAGGAAGACGGATCGTCGAGCAAAGTGCGCCATGCGCCCGATGCGGTCTGCAAGGGTAGCAATGCATTGACCTGCGCAACCAGCATGCCCATGAGAAAGTCCTTCACGGGTTTGGGCATATCTGCGAGATCAAAAAGATCAAGCATTCCGGCAGTTATCCAGGCATTGCCTCGCGCCCAACGAGCCTGCGCGAAATTATGACGTCCTCGGAAAGTCCAGCCATGGAACCAAAGGCCGGATTTTGTGTCAGCAAGATAACGGGAGTGGACAAGGAACTGGCGTGCAGCTTCATCGACCAGCTCTCGGCGGCCGCTTGCCTGCCCGTAAGAAGCAAGGAACAGGGCAACCATATAAAGTGTATCGTCCCAGAGTTCATGATCGTTCACCTTGTCTGAGACATGGTGTTCGAAGGCACCTTCTTCGGTGCGGGACATTTGCGACATGACCTGATCGGCCCAATCATCCAGCGGCTTTTTCCAGCGCGGATCGCGCGTTTCCTTCCAGAGAACAGACAGAGCCAGCATGGGAGCAGTGGTATTGACGTTGAGCGCAGGAAGGCCAGCCGCAATGCGAGCGGTGTACCAATCTTCAATCAAGGTCTTGAGGTCATCACGGCCAGTGAAAAGCCATAGACGGACAAGCCCATAAAGCCCGACCCCTTGCGGCCATTCCCAACTTTCGAATGAGATGTAGTCGCCCGCAGTGCCGTCGAGATTAGGTTCATCGAAGCGGCCATCATTGTGGAGTCCGGTCATGCCGGCCACGATCAGATCCAGCTGGTTGCGGATATTCTGGCCGGTAAGGCCCATCTGCTTTCCTCCAAGTCCCGCCATGCAGATGCATGACTGCAATCTACGCTTCTCCCGAGCGATAAGACTATGGAAGCACCAGAAAATAATTTGCGCAATATGAAAATTTTTTGCAGTGTGGGTTGAGCGGAGAAAAGTTTCATGATCGCAAAACCCGAACCCGGGAAACGGGGAAAACAGAGCAGGCGTGTCAGACTTGAGGATATTGCCGAGAAAGTCGGTGTTTCGTTGAGCACTGTGTCGCGGGCGCTTTCCGGTGAAAAAGGCGTGCGTGCTGATATACGCGAAAGGGTGGTGGAGGCCGCCAAGGCCGCCAATTACACCGTGCCGACGCCGGTTGCAGGCAAGAAAGTTATTGTTGCCGCCTCGAGCGCTGCGATGATTGATTATGTGCGCAACCAGTTCACTCTTTACGTGCTCGAAGGATTGCGGGACCGGGCACAGGTGCTTGGACTGGAGATCATCACGCGCGCCGTGGCCGGGCAGGCGGAAGAAAACGCCATGCTGGAGGAGGCGCTGGCCGATCCGGATGTGGCAGGTCTCCTGTTTCTTACTGTCGACGACGAATCGATCCTTGCGGCGATGCGGGATTTCGGCAAACCGGTTGTGATGATCAATGGCGACGATCCGCTTATGCGGCTTTCAAGCGTAACGCCCTGCAACCGATCCGCTGCGCGTGTGGCGGCGGAACATCTGATCAAGCTTGGCCATGAACGTATTCTCTTCCTTATGCGCCCGGGCCGTCACACAATTGAGAGGCGGCGGGAAGGATGGCGGGATGCGCTGGTGCACCACAATCTTCCCTATACGGATGATCTGGTCGTCCCGGTTGAGGACTGGTTGCCGGAGCTTGCAGCTCAGGCAATCACCAAGCGACTGAGTGAAAAAGGCCTGGATTTTACAGCAGTGCTTGCTGCCGGAGACAGTCTGGCAGTTGGTGCGATGATGGGCGTTCAGCAAGCGGGCTATTCGGTGCCGGGTAACGTCTCGGTCATGGGAATGGATGACCTGCCACAAGCAGCTTTCCTCAATCCGCCATTGACCACGATGCATATTCCCATGCGTGAACTGGGTTATGTGGCGCTGGATCTGTTGCGGGACAGTCTGACAAGTGTTCCGATGCCACCCCGCCGTGTCGAGCTCGCTTGTCATCTTGTGTTGCGGGCTTCCACTGCCAGCAGATAAAAGCGAAGGCGGCGAGTTTTCACCCGCCGCTTTGCAATCTTGTTAGGGCAAGGATTAGAAATTGCGCTGGAAGCGGATGATGCCGCCAAACGCGTCATCGCTGCCGCCATTGGCAATCGAGTCGTCCTTACGTGCGCCGTCAAACTTGGTGTAGTTGATTTCCGGCGTGATCTTCAGGCCTGGAACCAATTCATAAGCCACGTTAACTGCGAAAGCGTAGGTGCCTTCTTCTTCATAGGCTGCCTGTGCATTCAGAACTGCCTTTTCGGAGAGCTTGGCGGCAACGCCACCCCAGACAGCATAGTCACCCTGGAACTGGGCAAACCAGTTAGTATCATGATCGTAGAAGCTTTCGCGTCTGAAATCTGACTGGTATGCACCCATGACCCATGCGGAGATGCGGTCAGTGATGTTCACGTCAAGGCGAAGATTGACTGCAACATCTTCGACTTTGGAGTCGTAGCCGACAGTACCGGCGATCTTACCCCATGCCTGCTCAAACTTCGCACCGGCAAGAACGTGAGGCATGTAATCATCGATCACATTGTCGCCGAATTCATCCGAGCCCTGTTCAGCTGCGATAATTGCAGAGAAGCCATTGCCCGCTGCGAATGTATAGCTGATCTGGTTGGACTTGCCCGACTGATAGTTGATCACATCGTCCTGAATGATATCGCCGGCATAACCGACCCAGGCGCCGAAGATTTCGTCGGCGACACCAACGCGGAAACCGCCAAGTTCGATATAGGCTTCAGGAATGGTGGCGTCGGAATTATCGCCGTCATCATACTGAAAGCGGGTTGCGATGTAGGAGCGCAAGGTTCCGAGTTCTGTCTCGGAACGGGCATCGAAGGTAACCTGCGCACGGGTACGGATATGATAGCTTTCATCATTCCGGCCTGACTCGTTTCTGCGGCCCGAATTCGAACCATCATAGGGATCATCGCCCCCCTGCAGGTCGAAACGCAAATATCCGCCTACCTTGAGGCAGGTTTCTGTGCCTGGCAAATAAAAGAACCCGGCGCCATATGTATCGCAGACGCGAACATATTCGACCGGTTCAGGTTCAGCGACGACGACAGCGTCGGCGGCGCGGGCTCCTGTTACCGCTGTCAGTGCAGCGGCGGAACCAATAAGAATGCTTCTAAAATTCATCTGGAATCTCCAGTAAAGATCATGAGTGAGGGATCACATTCAAGAGAGTGAATGCCTCCACTATGTCTTACTTTCGGGCCGTTCAGGTCAAAGGACAAAACCGGTTGCTTCTTACAAGCGCCATAGTGTTGCTTAATTGGCACGAATGAATATTTGAGTGAGGCCATTCTGTGGATAAATCTGCTTGAAAACATGGATTACGGGCGTCAAGCGCACATATTTATTCACGATTGCGTGAGCGGTCTTGAAATCATAAGTCGGAGTTACGGTGGCTAAAAGCCGTTGAAATAGTATTAACTACTACATACATCGATAAAATTAGAAAAAAATACCGCATGGAAGCAACTGATTATGTCCTTTGACGCCCGGGGCATTTCATAGCAGATTGTCTGCGCGTCCTAGAACCTTTTGATGTTTCATAAGAAATCAGGACGATTGAGTTTACTTGATCTCCAGTCAATGCTCAAAGACCCCGCCCTAACCGGTGGGGTCAAGTCTTTTTATGTATTTGTTGATTGGAGTTCCCAAATAATTCAAAATTTGAAATATAAATGACGATATAAAATCAAGCACAAAGCTCAGCAGGAAGAAGATCGTAGTCTTCATTTGCAAGGTGAATATCGAATTGCACCTTGGCGATATGGGAGGCGACAATATTGTTGAACACCTCTTTCAAGGGCGGCAGCAATTCGATGTGTCGTCCACCAGCATCAATAAGCCGGACCATGCCTTCGGTCTCGGCCTTCTTCATCAAACGCCGGATATGGGTGCGTGACACACCATAAAGATGGCCGATCTCATCAAAGGGCAGGCTAACGACATTCTGGTCGCGTTCGGTCCGTCCTGCCATCAGCTTGCAAAGCAGCATTTCCCCGCTGTCGCTCGTGGCGAACAGGCGTGAACGGCGATCCTCAATGATCAAGGGTTCTATATCAAACAGCGAATGCAGGCTGGTGGCGAAATAGCGCTCAAGAAAACCGGACGAACTGTCGAGCAGAGCGCGATAGCGCCGCAAGGGGAAAAGCCGGTCTGCAGCAGAAAGGCAAACCGCAATAATATCGTGCAGAACTGAAACCAGTTGCCCTGTGGGCTCGATAAGGTGGCTGCGGTGGTCCGCCTCGTCTTTGACCCGTGTTACATGACCGATATTCTCAAGCAGATTAACAGTAGCCGCTGTGGTGCTCTTGCTGCAAAGACCAAGTTCCGTGGTGACGTGCTGAAGATTTGAAATGGACGCACCGTGATGCACCTCATCGCGTCCGTAATGCATGGCGGCAATTGCCATGCAGATAACTTGCCGTGCAGCATTGGCCATGACTTTATTGGCCATGTACTGGCCTTCGAAAACCCCGACAATGCCATGGGCATATTCAAACGAGGCCTGGCAGAAATTCGGATTATTGCGAAGGATTGCAACACGCTGTCGCAGCCAAAGAGAACGGGCCTCATTGCGTCCACACGATGAGATCTGAACTGCGCTGCCGTCCATGCGATTTATCCTGACTGATATGCCCCGCTTTTATATGGGCATGGGCCGACTCAATTTAAACCGGTCGGTTCGATTTCAATAGAATTATTTTTTGCGGCGGTTTTAGGGTCGAGAGCCTAATGTCCTGCCATGAAGGTGGCAGCAATAATCAGAAGCCCTCCCGCGCTGGCTTCAATGGTCCGTCGGCGCCTGTCATTGAAACCGCTACGGTGCCCGGCTTTGCCGATGGCGGTGCTTAAAAGCGTGTAGACCACCGCGCACCAGCACACAAAAACGGCAGAAAGGATGCCAGCTTGTAAGGCGCCATTGCTTCCCTCACGCATGAATTGCGGCAGGATAGCTATGTAGATCATCATGCCCTTCGGGTTGAAAAGTGCCGTCAGAAATCCGCGCTTGAGTTGCCCCGAAGAGGATTTTGCCGCGATGCTTAAAATACCGGGCGTAAGAGAGGAGCGTATCAGCCGGCACGCAAGGTAGATCAAATATGCAATGCCCAGCCAGCGCAGGCCTTCGAACAAAAGAGGTGAAGCAGCTATGATGGCGGCAACACCGCATGCAACAAGTGCGGAATGGATCATGTAGCCGAGGCAAACGCCAGCAGTAGCTCGCAGGCCAGCAATGGTGCCTGCGGACAGAGCCTGCGATGCCACGAAAAGCATGTCCGGCCCCGGAGTGCAGATCAGCGGCAGCACGGTTGCAGTGAAAAGGGCTATCGTTTGAAATTCCATATTGAAATATTAAGATAGTGCTGCCGCAATTGGCTTGCAAAGATTGCTGGAAATTGGAAAAAGTTAGCATCAAATAATGATTGTAAGCACTTACATGGCATGGAACTCCAATGGTACTCGATGAGATCGACAAGCGAATTTTGAAGGCGCTGCAGCGGGATGCGCGCATGCAGAATGTAGAACTAGCGCAGCAGGTTGGTCTGTCGCCCTCCCCATGCCTGCGCCGTGTCCGCTTATTGGAGGAGGCGGGTATAATTGATCGTTATGTTGCCGTTCTTAATCCAGCCAAGCTCAATCTGGCACTTTCCATGTTTGCTCGCGTGTGGCTGACGGCGCAGGACGCGGAAACCATCGAGCATTTCATGGATGCCATGAAGAAGCTTCCCCAAGTGGTCGAGTGTTACATCATGCTGGGTGAAAGCGACGCTCTGTTGAGGGTAGTCGTTGCCAATCTCGATGAGTACCGGCGTTTTCAGTCAACGCACCTGACGAAGATCAATGGCATACAGAACGTTAAAACTGATGTGCCCAGCCAGATCGTTAAACAGACCTATGCCTTGCCGATTGATTAGAGCCGTGTTCTGGCGAGTTTTCGCAGGTCGGAGGAATTGGAGGTGCCATATTCCGAATTGTCTGGCGAACACACTTCTTTCACCGATGACCAGTTGCAGATATAGGCACCACATTCCCGGCAATGCACGGGGGCTTCGTCAAACGATTCTTCCGGAATTTGCAGGAATATGGTTTTGCATTCCACACAGGTAAGTGGCTGCTTGAGCTTAAAGAAATCCGACAAATAACGCGACAATGATCCCGCTCCAATCTCGGAGCATTCACGCTCGATTCAACTAAAGATGAATTGCATCACATTTTAATAAAATTAGAAATGAGTCAATTGTTGTTTTATGGCGCAAATGTTCAATCGGCAGAAAGATCGATTTTCCCGTCGGCATCAAACGAATTCGATCCAATAAGTTGAAAAAATTGCGGTCTCCGCGGGCTGTGCGGAGACCATCTTGACGGTGTGCAATTGTAGCGGTTGCTATGTCGGCTGTTTGGTTTTGCGCAGATAAGGCAAGATGCGTTCAAACCCGCCAAAGCGGGCATTTGCATCCTCATCCGAAACACCGGCGGTGATGATGACGTCCTCGCCCTGTTTCCACTGAGCAGGCGTTGCAACCTGATGCTTTGCCGTCAATTGGATACTGTCTATGGCGCGCAGGATCTCATCAAAATTGCGCCCGGTCGTCATCGGATAGGTAAGAACCAGCTTTATCTTCTTGTCAGGGCCAACAACGAAGACTGAACGAACAGTGGCATTGTCTGCAGGCGTACGGCCATCAGACGAATCTCCAGCCTCTGCTGGCAGCATGTCATAAAGCTTGGCCACTTTAAGGTCGTGATCACCGATCAGAGGATAATCGACCTCATGACCCGTTGCCGTCTTGATATCTGCTTTCCATTTTGCATGGCTTTCGACGGGACAACAGAAATGCCAATGATCTTGGCATTGCGTTTTTCGAATTCAGGCGCAAGCCCGGCCATGTAGCCAAGTTCTGTGGTGCAGACGGGTGTGAAATTCTTCGGATGACTGAACAGAACGGCGTAGCTATCCCTTATCCAATCATGGAATTTGATCTCGCCTTGCGTGGTTTCGGCGGTAAAATCCGGCGCAACATCATTTATTCGTAAGCCCATTTTGCGGTCTCTCTTCGATGGATGTCGGTTCCACAATAGTCGCAAAGGGTAGCTTGCCCTTGGCGGCTGATTTGACCAATATCCTAACCGTGTGAGGCTATCGGAGTCTACTACGCACATAATATTACAGCGAAATGCCAAGCAATTACGAGTTTTCGAGGCCTGATCTTTGGAGAACGCCATGAACATGTCTGCCCGGCCCCATGTCGAAGCTTTTTTCGATAAGAGGACGTTCTCCATACAATACGTCGTGTCAGACCCGGCCACGGGGGCATGTGCCATCATTGATCCTGTGCTCGATTTTGAGGAAAAATCCGGCGCAACCGGCACATTCAATGCCGACCGTATTCTTCAATATGTGACAGCAGAGAACCTGAAAGTTGAATGGATTCTCGATACTCATCCTCATGCGGACCATTTTTCAGCCGCAGACTATTTGCATTCGCAGACCGGCGCGCCTTGCGCGATTGGCAGTCACGTCGTTGAGGTGCAATCCTTGTGGAAGGATCTGTATAATTGGCAAGGATTCGTCCCTGACGGATCGCAGTGGCACAAGCTTTTTCAAACCGGAGAAACGTTCAGGATCGGCAATCTCAACGCATCCGTGATGTTTTCTCCAGGACATACACTCGCATCGGTCACATATGTGGTTGGTGACGCCGCATTCATTCACGACACATTATTCATGCCTGACAGCGGTACGGCCAGAACAGACTTTCCGGGTGGAAGCGCGGACCAGCTCTGGCATTCCATCCAGGATATATTGGCTTTGCCCGGCGAAACCCGGCTTTTCGTTGGGCATGATTACCAGCCCAATGGTCGTGCTCCAATGTGGGAAAGCACAGTGAGCGAACAAAAAGCCAGCAATTCACATTTAAGCCGCTGTCACTCCAAAGATGAGTTTATCGCTTTCAGGCAGGCGCGGGACAAAACCTTGCCTATGCCAAAGCTGATGCTGCCTTCTCTCCAAATCAATCTCAACGCCGGACGTCTTCCTGAACCGGAATCAAATGGCGCGCGCTATCTCAAAATACCGTTAAACGCCCTAGGCAATGCTATTTGGGAATGATCAAGCCCGCCCGGAATGTTCCAGCGGCCTAATCGGTTTCCGCCATTGTTGCACATACCTGTCTGTAGGCCGCTGTCAGATCGATGAGAACTGGTGAAACGACCTTGCCACTCGCGCCACCAATCGGATCCTTGATGTGAATATCGCGCAGTTCACTCATGAACTTTTCCCACATGACCGGGCCGCCATTTTCCAAAAGCTCGGCACGGATGCTTAATTCCGGAGTAACCGGGAGATGTTTGCGTCCCCAACCGCCCATCATGGCAAGCAATGGCACGAGCTGTATGGCTGGCTCCGTCAGGCTATAGATGGCTTTTTGGCTGTGGCTGGGGTCATCCTGTTTGCTGATCAAGCCAACTGACAACAGGTGCTTAAGCCGCGCAGCCAGGATATTGGAGGCAATTTTTTCTTGCGAATGGGTCAGCAGGTCGCGGAAATGCCGCCGATTTCCAAACATCATATCGCGTATGATGATGAGGCTCCATTTATCGCCCATGATCTCCAGCGACAGATTTATCGGGCATCCAGATCGTTTTTCAATGTTCAAATAGGTTTATCTCCACAGCAACCAGTTGCATTATAGGATCAGTTGTGGCATAAAACAACCAGTTGCAAATCGCAATTGGTTGGAGGGTGCGATGACAAAAGTGAAAGTAGGCGGGTTCTCCGTTTCGATTGACGGGTTCGGGGCAGGGCCGGAGCAAACTCTGGCTGATCCGTTGGGCAAGGGGGGAGAAGACCTGCATCAATGGATATTCGGAACACAAAGACTTTCCACGCAATGCTCGGAAAACAGACCGGCGAAACAGGCTCTGACAATGACTATGCCGCCCGCAGCATGGCTGGTTTTGGTGCATTCATTCTGGGTCGCAATATGTTTGGCCCAATCCGGGGCGAATGGCCGGAAGACGACACATGGAAAGGCTGGTGGGGTAACAATCCGCCTTACCACGCTCCGACCTATATTCTCACGCATTACCCGCGCGACCCGATCGTCATGGAGGGTGGCACTACCTTTTACTTTGTAACGGAGGGAATTGAAGCTGCACTTGATCAGGCAAAAGCTGCAGCTGGAAACGCTGACGTGAAGATTGGCGGGGGTGTAAGCACTGTGCGCCAATATTTGAAGGCGGGGTTAATTGATGAGCTGCACTTTGCCGTCTCGCCGGTGATTTTGGGTAAGGGTGAAGCAATTTTCAGTGGAATAAATCTGCCGGAACTTGGGTTCAGCGTCATCGAACGCACCCTGACGGAACATGCGATTCATATCGTGCTTGCGAAGTAACAAAGTCCTCCTGCACAGGAAATGAGCAATGGCGCTTATTATGTACCTTCATCCTCTCTCGTCATATGTACAAAAAGCCAAGACCGGCTTTTACGAGAAAGGCGTGGCCTTCGAGACGCAAATGCTTGACGGTACCGAGCCGGTTGCAAGCGAGTTCGCCGCATTATGGCCAATCAAGAGATTTCCTGTCGTAAAGGACGGTGAGGAACTGATCTTCGAGGCCACCGCTATTATTGAATATCTTGAGGCCCGCTATCCAGACACGCCAAGACTGATACCTGACGATCCGATGAAAGCCGTACAAGTTCGGATGTGGGACCGGTTTTTCGATAATTATGTCAATTATCCGCAGCAGAGACTGGTCTATCTGTCAATCGGCCGCGAACCGGATGATGGTGAAGATGGCGCGAAATGGAAAGCGGCGTTCGACGAAGCCTACGCGCTTCTCGATAGGCGCATGGCAGAGCGTGAATGGGTGGCTGATGAATTCAGTCTGGCCGATTGTGCCGCTGCGCCGTCCTTGCTTTATGCGGATTGGACCTATCCAATACCGAGGAATTACCAAAACCTCTGGGCTTATCGCGATCGCCTTCTTGCGCGCGCCAGCTATGCCCGGGCCCTTGATGAAGCCCGGCCATACCGTCACATGTTTCCTTTGGGAGCGCCGGAGGGTCGTGACTGAAAAGCGCCCTCAACTTGGTGAAAAGGCTTCAACTGAAATGCAGGATGGACTCAAAGCCTGTGCTGGCGTTGGTTGCCGGAGATTTCAGTTCCAGTGTCGCCCCCATTTGAGAGGCCAGCTCAGTGGCAATTGACAAGCCAAGGCCTGAACCTGGAGATGTTGTTTTGCCACGGCTGAAGCGTTGGCGGATTGATACGAGTTCGTCGGCACCCAGCACAGGTCCATCATTTGCAATGCGAACTGTACCGCCAGGCTCAAGGCTGATTTTGACCGGAGCTTGTTGATCGCCATGGATCAGGGCGTTTTCTATAAGATTACGAAGCACAATTGCAAAAGCATCCTCGCTTACCGGGCGAACAAGCGTGGCAGCTTTGGCCCGGCTATATCGAATTCTGCCATCTGTCTCGGACGCCCGATTGAAATCTTCAATCACGAGTTCCAGGACTTTCCCCAAATCGGCGGCTTCATTTGAAGTGCCTATCTTTGCCTCGGCACGCGCCAGTTGCATAAGCTTTTCGACAAGCCTGATGAGCTTTTGCAACGACGCCTCGATAAGCGCCAAGCGCGACTTTGAACCCTCACTGCGCAGCTCAGATTTAAGCATCTGCGTCTGCGCGAGTGCTCCGGCGAGGGGAGTGCGCAGTTCATGCGCGCTGTTGGCGGTGAATTCTCTTTCAGCTTTTAGTGTCGACCTTAGCCGCTCAAGCAGGCGATTGACCGATGTTACGATCGGTTGAAGCTCGCGCGGCAAGGTTGACAGCTCAATTGGAGCAAGATTGCCGCTATCCTTGCCTGCAATCGCCTCGCGTAAATCGTTGACTGGTTCAATCGAGCGTCGGACAATGAGCCATATGCCGATAATGCTAACCGGAATCAATACCAGAACGGGCAGAAGCAGGGCCAGACCTCCTTCAACAGCGGCTTCGGTGCGATGTGCAAGGGAGTCCGCGACCTGCACGAAGATAGTGTTGTTGACGGCGGGAACCGTATAAAATCGTGAGACATCATCCTGGAAGAAGCCGCGCTTTAAAGGAGCAACGAAGGGTGTTGCCGAAACATCGTGCGAGTGAAGGATGACTTTGCCCGTCGCATCCCTGACTTGATAGGTCAGATAACCCTTATGGGTGGATTCGTTCAAACTTTGCTGACGGCGTGCGTCCGATACTTCTGCGCTTTGCAGCACATCGTCGACAACGAGGGGTGTCAGACGCTCGGTTGTTGCCTGCAGTGAGCCATCAAATATTTCCCCGAACTCGTCCTGCATGACAAACATGCCGGCTATTGTAGCCAGCAGCCAAAAAACGATCAGTGTCGCCGTCAAGGAAAAAATCAGCCGGCGGGTCATGCTGCGGTTTTTCATGAGCGGCCTTCAATCTTATATCCGACGCCGCGTATCGTCGTGACATGTTCGCGCCCGAGTTTTTTACGCAGACGGCTGATATAGACCTCAACCGTATTGCTCTCGACCTCCCAGCCGAAAGCATAAAGCGCCTCTTCTATCTGAGACTTGGACACGACGGCGCCCGCGCGGGCCAGGAGTTTATCGAGCACGGCCCATTCCCGTCCGGATAATATGATCTCATGCTTTCCCGAAAAAATGCTTCTGCTGGCAATATTGATACGAAGCGTCCCAACTATAATTTCTGAGCTTGAATTGCCCGAATGGCGCCGTGTGACCGCCAATATGCGTGCGGTTAATTCGTCCAGATTGAACGGCTTGACCAGATAATCATCTGCACCAGCATTCAACCCCTCAATACGATCGGAAATCTGGTCGTGTGCAGTAAGAATAATGACGGGAGTTGCGTTGCCCCTTGACCGGAGTGTTCGCAGGAAATTTATGCCACTCCCATCCGGCAATCTGAGGTCGAGCAGTATCAACCCATACTCAACCACACGGACCGATGCCGTGGCATCGTCGATCGTCTGCATCCAGTCGACCGCATGGTAAGTGCTGGCGACGTGATCACGCACAGCCTCGCCAAGGGTTTGATCGTCTTCAACAAGGAGAACCCGCAAACCTGACCCCGGTCTTGTGTAATGTTAACACTCAATACCTAATTAAGTTGAGGTCAGCAAATCGATTGCAACGTAGGCGATAAAGAGGGCGTTGATAGCGAGAATACAGGACACTGCAAAGGAACCAAGATCCTTGGCATTTCGAGCGAAAACCGAGTAATCACGCGAAAGATGATCAATGATCTCTTCAATCGCTGTGTTCAAAGCCTCGACAGCAAGCAGCAGCAGAAACAAAGCTGTCAGCACCAGATAGTCAAGAAGCGCTGCCCCCAGAACCGAGAACAAAGCAACTCCGCCAAGATAAGCAATGATCTCGTGCCGCGCCGCTGACTCGCGCAGTAGCCGTTCCGCTCCTTTCACAGAGTAGCTTGCAGCGGCAAAAAGGTGACGAAACCCGGTTGTCTTTTTAAAGTAGGGGCTTTCGCTCACGATGACTGCCCCTGCCTGCATGGCGCAAGCGCATCAAGCGCCTTGTCGTGCACTGTTGTCTCGACATGCATCATGCCCAAAACCGTATGAAACAGATTATCATGCGAGTGGGGTTTTACGGCCTCGGCAGCAAGACATTTGGCGTCCACTTCCGTTTTTGCCTCCTGACCGAGCCACAGGACAAAAGGTACATGGGTCTGTTGTGTCGGGGCCATGAAGTAGGGTGCGCCGTGAAGGTAAAGCCCATATTCACCCGTCGACTCGCCATGATCCGACATATAGATCATGGATGGTGATATCCGCGTCTCACGCGCTTTCAGCTTGTCAATCACTGTCGAAATAATGTGGTCGGTATAAAGAATGGTGTTGTCGTAGGCGTTTATTATTTCCTGGCGGCTGCATTTTGCGAATTCGGATGTGCGGCAATCCGGTGTGAAGCGACGGTACTCTTCCGGATAGCGCAGATAATAGGCCGGGCCGTGACTGCCGAGCTGGTGAATGACAAGCACTGAATCGGATTTCACATTGTCGAGCCAATTGTCGATCTGGTCGAGCAAAATGCTGTCCAGACACTCGCCATCCTTGCAATAGGCAGGATTTCCAGACTTGTAGAGCGGCTGGTAGGCGGTGCGATCGGCAATCTTCTTATCGCCCGTATTGTTGTCCCACCACTCCGTCTTGATCCCGGCATGGCCGAGTACATCCAGAAGGTTCTCGGTTTCGAGGCCCTTGCGATGCGTATATTGCTTGCGCGTGTAGACGGAGAACATGCACGGCAATGAAACCTCGGTGATGGTGCCGCAACTGCTCGTCTGGGGGAAATAGGTAATATCCTGCTTGGACAATTCGGGATTGGTAAGCTGGCCATAACCTCCCAGCGAAAAGCTCTCGGCGCGCCCGGTTTCTCCGGCAACGATAATAGTGACACGGGGTTTGCCTGATGGAGCGGCAGAGTAGACGCGTGCATCTGTGCCAAGCGGCTGCACAACAATATGTTGGTTGCTGGTCGTGCGTATCACGAGTTTAACCACATTCACGATAGGCGCGATGGGATTTAAAGTGGCGAACCAGTCACGATGTTCACGCCCGAGCGACAGATAGGTGCTCGCATGAGAAAGAGCAGCGACGAAGAAAAACACCAGCGCAGGTATAATGACAACCATGTTCCATTTGACTTTTTGCAGATAGGTCCGGTGCCTGATCCGCACCCAGCCAACGAGCAGGGCTGGTAGAATCCCAAAGATAAACATGTGCCACATATAGGCAGAGGTCACGAGATGACCGGCTTCCGCATCTGTCGTATCGACGGCGCTTTGAAGCATGTTCACATCAATGATCGTGCCGTAGCTATCCATGAACCAGGATGTCGAGGCGCTGAAAAGAATAAGAACAATCAAGAATGGTTTGATGAGAAATTTCAGGGAAAAAGACACACACAGGGCGATGAAAGCGCATGTCAGCCCGAAGGCCAGATAGATCAGCGCGACGGTCTGCCCTTGCAGCAGCAGGGTGGCTTTCCCCCAGAAAGTATTATTGGCAGTGGCCATCAAAAAGATTGCAACCAGAACGCTCAGCGTCACACTTCCAATTTGCGGGCGAAGCGAGCGACCTTCGGAATAGTTTAATACGATTGACACGTGCGACTTCCTTGCAGGACTCAAAGTCAGGGATGCCGCCATTGGGCGGCACTGATTGGAGCTGCAATCGCCCTTTTTCCTGACAGGAAGCTGAATGGAACATTCCCCGGCTAAGGACGGGAATATGAGGGTTCAGGTCCGTGTCAGCTTTTAGAAGGAAAATGTCCGCACTGTTTCAACGTGGACTGAGATATGAAGTTTAGAATGAATTATGGAATCTGCTTGATTATCGGGCTTATAGCAGCGCTCTCACTGGTTCCGTTAGCTGCAAAATACGATTCAAAGCACCGCACCAGAATAGCACCAATTTCATATCAGCAGTGATTGGCAATTCAGCTTGCCGCGGTAGATAAATTATTCTCGCCAAACTGGGCATCATGAAGCCGCCGATAAAACCGGTCTGACTTGAGCAGTTGCGTGTGTGTTCCCTGTTCAAGGATACGAGCATTTTCTACCACAACGATACGATCGGCATTGCGGATCGTGGCAAGTCGGTGGGCGATAACCAGCGTGGTGCGTCCCTGCGCAAGCTCGGCCAGAGATAGCTGTATTTCCCGCTCTGTCTTGGTATCCAGAGCCGATGTCGCTTCGTCCAAAATCAGAATTGGCGGGTTTTTCAGGAACATTCGCGCAATCGCAAGCCTCTGTTTTTGCCCCCCGGAAAGCTTGACTCCGCGTTCGCCGACAATCGTTTCATAGCCAGCAGGAAGCAATGCAATCATCTCATCAAGCCGGGCACGCCGGGCAGCTTCAGCAATTTGGTCGTCTGTTGCGTTGAGACGGCCATAGGCAATGTTCTCCCGTATGGTCCCGCCGAACAGAAACACATCCTGCTGAACGACGCCGATCTGGCTACGCAGAGAGGCCAATGTCATGTCGCGAATATCGATGCCGTCAATCGTTATGCTACCGGAGTTTACTTCATAAAAGCGCGGCAGCAGCGAGCAAAGCGTGGTTTTTCCGGCACCTGATGAGCCAACAAACGCGACCGTTTCACCGGCCTTGATAGTCAGGTCAATCTCATGCAGCGCATCGCGCTCCGGTGAATATCGGAACGTTACGTTTTTATAAGCGATATTGCCCTTCAGATTGGAAACGGTCAGGGCATTGATGCGGTCGGCTATGTCCGGCTCCGTATCGAGAAGCTCCGTGTAGCGGCGGAACCCTGCAATACCCTTGGGATAGGATTCAATGACCGAGTTTATCTTTTCGATCGGGCGCACAAAAACAGCAACCAGCAGGAGAAAGCTGACAAAACCACCATTTGTCATCTGCCCGGTGATGACAAGGTAGCTTCCGGCGATCATGACAATGACCTGTATCAGCCGCATGCTCATATAATTCAGTGACGTGCTTGCAGCCATAATCCAATAAGCGGCAAGCTTGGTCTCGCGATAGCGTGCATTGTCGCGGGCGAAAAGAGAGCGTTCATGCTCTTCATTGGCGAATGCCTGAACGACGCGCATACCACCGACATTCTCTTCGATACGCACGTTGAAATCACCGACGCGGCTATAGAGATTTTGCCAGTTCCTGGTCATGCGGCCACCATATTGACCAGCGCCCCAAACAACGATGGGCACCACGATCAGTGTCAGAACTGCCAATATAGGATTGACATAGACCATCAGCCAGAAAGCACCGATGAAGGTCATGATCGCAATGAAGAGGTCCTCAGGACCATGATGGGCGACTTCGCCGATTTCCTCTAGATCCTTGGTTACGCGCCCGACGAGATGACCGGTCTTATGGTTGTCGTAGAAGCGGAAGGACAGTTTTTGCAGGTGGTCAAAGCTTTTGCGGCGCATTTCGGTTTCAATATTGATGCCGAGCTTGTGCCCCCAATAAACGACGACCGCGTTCAGGCCCGTGTTAAACAGATAGACCGCCAGCAGACCGAAAGACGCCAGAAGGATAAGTGTCCAGTTCTGGCTGGGCAGCAAAACATCAATGAAGCTGCGCACGGCCATGGGAAAGCCGAGTTCCAGCAAGCCCGATATGATTGCGCAGGAAAAATCCAGCGCAAACAGTCCCTTGTAAGGGGCATAATAGGCAAAGAAACGTTTGATCATTTTATACGCGCGAGCACTGTGGGAGAAGCGATTGTGCCTGGAAAGGCACTGGCAGGAGTTAGCACATGTTTGCCTTTTGCCCAATAGAATCGACGAATACAGCGATAATAATGGTCGGCTTTTACAAGCGCTTGAACAGAACTGCCGCGACTTGAACGGAAATGGTGCGGATAGGCCGGAAAGCTTTGCTTAGACCACTAGTTCAAATTGCTGACACGACAGCGATATGCCGTCAGGCCTATAATTTAAGTGCAGCACCGCCCGGCCTTCCCAGTGCCACCAAAAGGCCGGACGGAGGGGGCTTGGGGAAACCGATGAACGTCCAACGATACGACATGCTTGATGGACTGAGAGGCGTTGCTGCCCTCCTTGTCGTTGGCTTCCATCTGTCGCAATTCGGCATGATTCCGGCTATCGTACCGAGAGGCTATCTTGCCGTGGATTTCTTCTTTGTGCTCAGCGGGTTTGTTGTTGCCCACGCCTATGAAAGGGACCTCCGGACTCATTTGTCACTTGGGTCATTCATCATAAAACGCATGATCAGACTCTATCCGCTGGCGCTGCTTGGTGCTGGCATGGGCCTGGTGGTCCTTTTGCTGAAATGGCTGTTTTTTCCCGGAAAAGTTGAATCTCTGGAGGTCCTGCTGGCGTCCGGAATGCTCAATCTTGCAATGGTTCCGTCTTTCCTCAGTGCAACAGCAACATCTCACGATCTTTTCCCCGGAAATGGTCCGCTTTGGTCGCTTTTTTTCGAGTTGCTCATCAATCTACTATGGGCGGTCTGTGGCATTTGGCTCCGTACCAGCACCCTGATCCTGATCATCGTGGTCAGTCTGGTTTTTCTTGCGGTTTTCGTGAACCGGTATCACACGCTCAATATTGGATATGACACCGCAACCTTCTGGGGCGGTCTGGCCCGGGTATGTTTCGGCTTTCCCTTGGGTGTGGTCATATATCGTGAGCAGCACCGCCTGAGTGCAAATGCGCGGCATTGGAGCATGTTTACCCTTTCGGCCGCACTGGTTTTTGTGCTTGCAATTCCAGTTGCCGTATCAGAGCGAAATTTCCCTTGGCTGGACTTGGTTTTTATCAGCCTGTGTCTGCCTGCCATCGTCATTGGAGGCACCGGGCAAACAAACACCATGCGTTTCGGCTCCCTGCTCGGCAGTTTGTCCTATCCAATTTATGTTTTGCATTTTCCTATTGTCTTGATGATGTCAGGTCTTAGCCAATCATTGCTTTCAGGCTGGAATACGCACATTATCGCCAGCATGAGCTTCGTCATGATCCTGGCTTTTTCCTGGATGGCCTTGCGTCTTTATGATGAACCCATGCGAAGAATGCTCACATCTTTGACGCGCAAGGGCGATGGCAAATTCTACAAACCCTTCCCGACACCGGAACCTGTAAGCGGAGCAACTCAACCAGACGGAGGGCAGATCGATGTTCGGCTTTAACGTCAGAGATCCGGAACGGGATCGCGAGAGTGATACAGCCCGATTCAAACGCATTATTACGACGCTGACGGCTGTCCGAAATGAATTGGAACTGGAGAAGCTCGGCCTCAACAAGCGTTTTGCCGAAGCATCTGCGGATGCGGCACTGACGCTTGAAGCAATGACAGATATTGCCGAACCGGAATCCTATGAAGGTCGCCTGGAAAATCTGACGAGCGTTATGAAAGCCTATGAAAAGCGGGTTGCGTTTCTTGAAAGCCAGTTGACTTTTGTTGAAGGCATTTTGGGAAAAACCTCATCTTTTCACGACGATTTATAGTAACGCAAATAACTATCTGCTTGGCAGAGAAGACACTAACTTTTAGGCACTTGTGTCTATGTAGCAATAGTTTGGCAGATTCTTTGACTTTTCTTTCAAAAATCCATCAACCCTCTTGCACAATGTCATTATTTTGCGGATAGTCGAGACTTAAAACGAATTTATCTTATGAAAAACGAACCCGGAACGGACATTCCGTACTGTCGGTCTCTTTGCAAGTATTTCAGAGGCAGTATTAATACAAATTTATTATAGTTTTACCTTTATATCTATCTATAGATATGGGGTGGACTTGGTTAAAATTGTGACTGATAGCCTATGCAGATCGTATATCGGGAAGAAAACAGTTAGATAAATCCGGGGCTTTATTCGGAATGAAGATTGCAGTTTTTGGAGAGGCAACTGTAAGTCTGGGCGGACAACTTGTTCCCCGTGTCCCTGCCAATTTTCTTCGCATTATTGTTTACCTTCTGCTGGAAAACCCCAACCATTCCGTTTCTCGTGGCAAGCTGTCACAAGTTCTTTGGTCCGAGACGGACCAATCCCACGCTTCCATGAATCTGCGGCAAAGTCTGGCGCGTATCCGCAAATTTCAGGAGCAATATGGCTTAAGTCTTATACAGGGCGATGCTACTTATGTTTACCTGAACCTGTCGCAGGTGAGGGCCGATCTTCTGCGGATCGATCTTCTTGAGTATATGGAGCTAATGCAGAAGGGCGATATTGAGTCCTTGCTGCCGATGATCGAGCTTTATGCCGGCGATCTTCTGGCGCAGAACGAGCCGCAAGCTTCTGATTTTGATGAATGGCTGGACGTCAAGCGCGTAAAGATTCGCGATGATCTGACCGCGATGCTGCTTTTGATGATTGATCAGCCCATAGGCGTAAGTATCGATGAAAAGCGGCAATGCGCCCGTAAGCTGATCGAAATTGACCCCTATCAGGAGGTTGGTTATCGCGCATTGATGCAAACGGCGTCGCAGCTTGGGCTGATTGCCAAGGTGGAGCGGACATTCCGGGAATGCACGAAAAAGCTCCGCGATGATCTTGATGTCGAGCCGGAAGAGCAAACGATTGAGCTCTATCAGCAATTGCTGCCGAAACTTTCCCCGGCAACGACAAGAGGGCTCATTATCACGCAGCCAGCACAACCTGTTGCAATCCGGACCGAAATACAGACACCGACCGCGATCCGCGCCGTATCCCAGCTGCAACAGGCCAAACAAGCGGGCCTGCCGCGGGTTATGGTTCTCTATTTGCCGCATAATGCATCCGACCCAATGGAGCAACTTGCCGCGTCGCTGGTAGATGATATCACGATCGGCCTATGCCGTTTGCGCACGCTTTCAGTTGTGGCGCCCTATACGTCCAAGCGCGTGGTAACAGAATCCCCGATTGACAGTTTTGACGGTCTCAAAGCGCAATTCGGAGTCAGTTACGCGGTTGACAGCAAGATTGTGCGCCGCGACGGGTTTTGCTTCCTTTCAGTGAAACTCATTGACACCGAAACGCAGGAGATCGTCTGGGCAGAGAAAACAAAGTTTGATTATGTCCTGCCCGAACAGCAATACCGGCAGCTTTCCATCCGCATCATTCTTTCTGTTGTATCGACAATCGAGAAGTCGGAACTTGACCGCTACAACAAGCTCTACCAAGACCCCAATGCCTATTATTGGTACCTCATGGGCAAGCGCGATATCGACAAGTTCGATTTGTCGAAATTGCGTCAGGCTCGCCAATCCTTCAAGAATGCCCTGACAGCGTCGCCTGACTTTGTTCCTGCGCTTAGTGGTATCGCGCGCACAATGCAAAAGGAATGGCTGATGCTGGCGCGCAGTGAAAAAGATATTTTGCTTGAAGGGGAAAAAATCGCCAAGCGCGCTACCCCCAATGACCCAGACGATGAGCGGCCTCTGCGGGAACTTGGCACAATCAGTATGTATCTGGGCAAATTCGACGACAGTCTCGAATATTTCGACCAAGGCGAGGCGATCAACCCGCAGCATGCGGATTTGCTGGCCGATTATGCGGATGCTTTAACGCATTATGGTTGGCTCGATCAGGCTGTGGAAAAGATACAGCAAGCCATAGAACATAACCCGCTGGCCCCGGATTATTATTATTGGGTAGGAGCCGGTGCTTTGCATGCATTGGACAGACATAAGGAGGCGGTCGCCTACACAGATCAGATGCAAAATCCACGCGTAGCGTCAAGATTGATCTCAGCATGTTGGGCGATGCTCGGTGAAAAGGAAAAAGCCGCAGAATTTCGAACGCAGGCGCTGGCGGATAATCCTAATTTCCGTATCGATGAATGGACAAAGAGCATGGCGCTAAGGTTGCCGGAACAGCGCCAGAAATATGTGACGTCTCTCAAGGAAGCTGGCTTCCAATAGTTGAAAACAAGGGGTTCAGGAATGGCGAAGTACTTTATTATTGGCGAGGCTGGGGAAACTGAATTATGGCTTGTAGATATTGATAATCGCACAGTGACGCCAGTCGCTGAGACAGATTTGGAAAATGCTACCACCGCAGACATTTTACAGCTTATCGGCACTGCGCGTAAGTCCGGGATTATTGCAACCAAAGGAATTAGCATAGCCATCGCATCAGACACTCGCGCGGGAATGAAATCTCAGTCGTATAGCGAGAGTAAAGAGAAATGATCGAGGCTGGCTATAAAATCAATGTATTAAGTATTGATAGGACTTTCGGATCGATTGACGTATGAAAGAATCAGCATAACCTCTCCCAGGTGAGCTCTCTACTTGGAAAGGTTATTGTCATGTCGAAATATTACATCGTTAATGAGGAAGACAAGCTTTGGCTCGTCAATTCAGATACGAACACTGCCGAATGTTTGGACAAGGATGTCATTGGCTCAATAAGCGCTGCTGGTTTGGAATTTCTGGCTAAGGTGAATATGAGCGAGACTGGAATCGATATGGAAGCGCGGACTGATCCATCAGATCGCGCTTATTCATTCGATGGCAGAAGTGATGCGTCAGATCGCGCCTACTCGTTTGATGGCAGAAGTGATGCGTCAGATCGCGCCTATTCATTCGACGTACGGAATGGCCCCTCAGACCGTTCGTTGTCAGCCAACGCGGCGGTTTCGTAAACTGAGCGAATGTTGCCAAACGGTCTGCTGGAGTACTTATGAAGTCACGGGCCGGGATTTCGGTTTATGAAAGGCTTGCGGCGGATGAAGCCAAGCTTCGCTCCGCCGCAAGCAATAATGATCCGTCTTCCACCAGATTGCATGATGCGGATGTGACCGTGAGCCGGCTGCGTCCACATTTCTCGCAGCTGGGCATTGTTCGAATGGCGGAAGTGACCGGCCTCGACCGCATCGGTATTCCGGTGTGGATGGCGGTACGCCCAAATAGCCGTACATTGGCGGTCAGCCAAGGCAAAGGTATCACGGCACCACATGCGCGTGCTTCCGCTGTTATGGAAGCCGCAGAAATCGCTATTGCCGAAGACATTCCCGCCACGTCAATCACAGCAACGAAAGCTGCCCTGCAAGACAGCGGACACATTGTTTTTGACGGGCGCATGCTTCTCATGCGCGGTGCTGATGAGCCCGGAAATGACGAGCCGATCGAATGGTTGGAAGGCTTTGATCTCCTCAAGCAACTCCCGGTCTACGTGCCGCGCGAGGTCGTCTCGCTTGACTTCACGTCGCAGCGGCAGAACTGGCACTATAGCCAATCCACCGATGGGCTGGCGTCCGGAAACTGCCTGCTGGAAGCGGTTATCCATGGACTTTGCGAACGGGTGGAGCGTGATGCAACGGAGCTATGGCGGTTTCAGCGTGACGCTGGTGTCCAGGCGCGATGCGTCGATCCGCGCGTGTTCTCCGACAGCAATATTGATTGGCTAGCCGAACGCATTGCCAGTGCAGGTTTTGTGCTGAGGCTCTTCGATACGAGCTCGGATATTGCGCTGCCGGTTTTCATGGCGACCATCAGTCCGGCAACACAGCACGGCAGCTATCTGCATTTCGATCTCGCAGCGGGATATGGCTGCCATCTTTCTCCGCGCGTAGCCGCCATGCGCGCGATCACCGAGGCGGCGCAGACCCGTATCACCAATATTTCGGGTGCCCGGGACGATTTCGATCCATCGGAATATGCGCAGCGGCTTGCGCCGGACCTTGCCGTCTATATCCACGCACAACCTGGAAGTGATTTCCATTTCGAAGACCCATCGCCGGTCGCGCGGGCAAGTCTGGAAACCTATCTCAACCCACTTCGCCAGCGCGGCATTAGAAGCGTGGTTGCTGTTCCGCTTGGCGGAGAAGAATATGGATTTTCCGTCTGCCGGGTGCTGGTCAATGAGTTGGAAAGCCCCGCAGGTATTCGCAAACATCGCTTCGGCGGGAGGGCTCTCAATGCAATGCTCCGCCAGTAAAGCAACGCCATGAAGATTCTTTTTGCAGGCCCGAGTCTTTCGGGAACCAAGTTCGTGCCGTTGCGCAGCGGAGAGGATGTGCTGCTGCCGGATCATGAATTGACTTGCCGTGGGCCGGCCAAATGCGGTGACATTACCCATGCCGTGGATCAGGGATTTCGCACTATCGGGCTTGTCGATGGACGCTTTGAGGATGTTGCAGCCGTCTGGCACAAGGAAATTCTCTATGCCTTGTCAAAAGGCGCAGTGATTTACGGCGCTGCAAGCATGGGCGCTTTGCGTGCCGCCGAATGCTATCCATTCGGCATGATCGGCATTGGGGAAGTGTTCGAGCGTTATGCTTTTGGCGGGCTGGAAGACGATGCGGCTGTTGCGCAGGTTCATGCGCCAGCCGAGTTTGGCTATATCGCATTCAGCGAGGCAATGGTCACTATTGATGCCACTTTGGAAAGGGGCCAAAGCCGCCGGAGCCATCAATCCGGATGAAATGTATTATATTCGCTCAGCAGCGAATGCGATATTCTTCAAGGAGCGCAGCTGGCGACGGGTTTTTGACAAGATTTCAACCGAAATTGCCGATGGTGAAGCCCGCATAAGACCGCATATCTGCAACATCAAGCGGCTTGACGCCACATTGTTGCTGGAAGCCATGCTGGAGCAACGCCAGCCGAAGGAAATGGGGGCGCCTGACGATCATTTTCAAGATTGGACCTTCAATGAAACCAGCCAATGGCTCAAACTGAAGGTCTAGTTTCCTCTACTCCTTAAGTTTCGAGCCTAACCGAATTCAGTACAATCTTATTGGTTAGCGCAGATTTTGTAAAAATTTCCGGAAAAAGCCCTTTGAGTCACGCTTGCGTAACGGGCAGAGATTTAGCTTCATATGTGTGGTCGCAAGTTTTAAACGCATGAAAAACAAGATCAAAAAAATCAAGCGTGTGTGGGAGCAAGCGGGCAGTCAGTGGGGGACCTACGCCGGAATTCTAAAGTGAATTGAATGTAGAATTTCGGCGTAGCACTGTTCTTATCCGTCCTGAAGAATCCAACCCAATAATCAAGATCCGGGCATGACGCGCGCGCTCTCGTGCGCGTACGCCATGTCATGGACGAGGGGCAGTATTGTGAAAGTAGCTATCGTTCATTATTGGCTTTTATCGATGCGCGGTGGCGAAAAAGTCCTCGAAGCACTGAGTGAGCTTTACCCCGAGGCAGATATTTTCACGCTGGTCTATGATCCCGACGCGATCAAGGGCCGGTTGAAAAACCACAAAATCACAACGTCCTTCCTGCAAAAAATACCGGGTTCAAAGAAACATTATCAGATGTTGCTGCCTCTAATGCCGCTGGCATTGGAAAGCATGGATCTGACCAGCTATGATTTGATCATCTCAAGCGAATCCGGGCCGGCAAAGGGGATTATCCCCAAGCCCGATGCGCTGCATATTTGCTATTGCCACTCGCCGATGCGCTACATCTGGGATCATTATTTTTTCTACCATGCCAGCGCGGGCTTCGTGAAACGATTGTTCATGCCGGTAATAGCATCCTGGTTGCGGCAGTGGGATGTTTCGACCAGCGCACGCGTTGATTGCTTTGTCGCAAATTCACGCCACATAGCCAATCGCGTGCAGAGATATTACCGGCGGGACGCGGTTGTTATACATCCGCCTGTCTCAGTGAGTGAATTTGCAATATCCGATACGGTCGAGGACTTCTACCTTTGTGCCGGGCAATTGGTAGGCTACAAGCGCGTTGATCTTGCGGTTGAAGCATTCACCAGAATGAACAAGAAGCTTGTCGTGATTGGGACAGGCGAAGAGATGGCCAGCCTCAAGAGCAAGGCGGGGCCAACGGTGACATTCCTGAATCACCAGCCATTCGCATCATTGAAGAGCCATATGGCACGGTGCAAGGCTCTGATTTTTCCTGGCGAAGAAGATTTTGGTATCGTGCCGGTTGAAGTAATGGCAAGCGGCCGCCCGGTTCTCGCCTATGGCAAAGGCGGGGCGGTTGACACCGTGGTCAATGGCCTGTCAGGCATGCTGTTTTCAGAACAATCCGTGGAAGCATTGATTGATTGTGTCGAGCAGTTCGAGCTGGTGGAAAAGAGCTTCGTGCCTGCCCGAATTCGCGCGCATTCGCTGCGTTTCAGCAAGGAAACATTCAAGGATAAAATGAGCCAGCTCATTCGCAAGGAATTTGAGCACCGGAATGCGCAACAAACCATGGACATGATTTCGCAGACACAAGGAACATCCGACGCGAGAGGGCGCTCGGGCGCTCTTGTCCTTGCCCTGAAGGCTCCGGCACAGACCAGCACAAATTCGCTGCGGCCAAGCTGAAGGATATCGCAGCTATGTTGGAACGCGTCGTGATCATCAATGATGAAGCTGTGGCCAGCGGCGGCGCGGCGGCTTTGGCTCTGCTGTCAGCACGCCTGCTGCATGAGGCCGGAATACCCGTTACTTTCCTGACAGGCGATACTGGCGCCGGCTTTCCATTGCAGGGCTATCATAATGTGGAAATTGACGGGTTGGGAAGCCAGCCGCTGCTGAAATTGCCGGTTCACAGGCGGATCATGGATGGCGCCTATAACAAGGCCGCTTATGAGGCGATCACGCGTTACATTGCGCAAAAGGACACGCCTGGCACGGTCTATCATGTCCATGCATGGGCCCAGATACTCTCACCCTCGATATTTTCAGCGCTTAAACCGGTCTATAGCCGCCTGATAATATCGGCGCACGATTTTACTTTGGTGTGTCCCAACGGGAGCTATGCTAATTTCAAGACAAATAGCGTGTGTTCCCTAACACCGCTAAGCGGACGATGTCTGGCTTCAAACTGCGACAAGCGACGCTATGCCGACAAGCTGTGGCGTTTTGCGCGGTCGTGGTTGCGCACACGGCTTCTGGACATGTCCAAATCCAACTGCACGATTGCGTCCATTCATCCAATGATGAATCCATGGCTCGAAAGAGGGGGAATTCCCTCATCGCGCATCAGAACGGTGCTTAATCCGGTCAAGCCATTTGCAAAAAAACGCATCCCTGCCGAAGAGAATAGTGACATATTCTTTATAGGACGGCTCGAGTTTGAAAAGGGCGTCGATATTGCTGCTGAAGCCGCGCGGACGGTAGGACGGCGGCTGCGCGTCATTGGAGATGGAGCATTTCGTGAGGAGTTGCTCCAGCGCTATCCGGAGGTTATCTGCGAGGGCTGGAAAACTCATGATGAGATCAGTGCCCTTTTACAGGAAGCGCGGTTTGTGGTTATGCCGAGCAGACTTCCCGAACCCTTTGGCCTGGTTGCTCATGAAAGTCTCCAAAGCGGAATTCCAATCGTAGCCTTCAAGTCTGCATTCATCGCCAATGAAGCGCAGGAGCTCGGATGCGGCATAGTTGCCGAAGCGTCTGACGCTGAAAGCCTGGCAGCAGCCTTTGCAGAACTCGACAGCGATGACCGGGTTCAGCACATGAGCAAGACCGCATTTGCTCTTTCTCCAGGCTTGGCCAATACGCCGCAAAGTTGGTGTAATGAACTGATCGCCCTTTATGGCGAATGTCTGGCCGGTGAAAAATTGCCGGATACTGCACCGGCGCTTGATTCCTCCGCCGGAATGCACCCTTCTTACCAAGCGATCTGATCATCAAGCCTTTAAGGACGCCTACTTCGATTGTTCGGGGTTAGGCGCGCTATCCATTTATTCATACTTTTTGGTTAAAGTTGTAATTGATTTAGGAGAGGTCTAAATCTGCCGGGCTATCTTTGGTCCAAATTCAAGGTTAGAATTGACCTCAGTGTAAAAATGCATCGTTAAGAGATAGATGAAAAATACTTCTGAAAATCTTGAGACCACAACCCAACGACCCTCGAAGTCATTCTTTGACCTCGTTGAGGAGAAGTATCTTATTCGTTGGGCTGCATTCTTTCTTTGCGTGGTTTTCTGGCTCGTCATTTGGCGGATGACTTAAAGCGATTTATCGCTCGTTTAACTCATCATCACCTGCCGCGAGCCACTCCCGCAAAATAGCTACAGACATTGGTCCGAGATTGGGAATGAGATTCAATTCCAGCGTGGATGCCCATTGTCTGTCCGGCTCCCAATCAGGAGGCATGTCCCATGGTGCTCCGCCATACTCGACCCACAATGCGTTAGCGATCCGCGTATGGACCGTTTTGGAAGGACAAAACGTTTGAAGAAGATGGGGCATGAGTAACCCAGATAAGAGTTGCATCCGTATCACACCGATCACTATGTTCGTCAGAGCCGTTTGAAGTGCATTGCCCTAACTCTCTGTTGCTACGCAATTCCCGATGGAAAGCCCGTTCAGCTTTTCCTGGAGCAAGTTTCAATATTCAGCAGCTGCCTTTCGCAAATAGCACCACCGACGCCGTGCGGACCATGATTTTCAGGTCTACCCAGATAGAGCGCGACTTGAAGTAGTCTGTGTCCAGCTTTACCCGCGTATCATACCCGGTATCACTGCGGCCGCTGACCTGCCATAGACCCGTTATGCCCGGCTTCATCGCGATGTAATACCGATAGGAATCGCCGTAGCGGCCGATCTCATCCATGACGATGGGACGTGGCCCGACAATACTCATTTCCCCACGCAGTACATTTATGAGTTGGGGAAGTTCGTCCAAGCTTGAAATCCGCAAAATGCGACCGACCCGATGGATTCTCGGATCAGTTTTGAGCTTTTGTGTTTCCGTCCATTCACGCAAGGATTCCGGACAGTGCGCCAGAAGCGTAACCAGACGCGCATCGGCATCTTTCGCCATGGAGCGGAACTTGAAACAAGTGAACTCTTTGCCGTTCAGGCCGATTCTGCGTTGCCTATATACGATAGGAAAGCCGTCAGTTGCTGCCAAAGTACCTATGATGCAGACTAAGACCGGAAAGAGAAATATTAGCGCGGCGGTGGCCAGTATAACGTCAAGAGTTCTCTTGATTACAATGTAGGACATCCGGTTCTTTGCCGGCATTTTTTCGGTCCGCTGTTCTATCAGCGGTTCTGTTATGTAGGACATAATCCTGACCCCAACCATTCCCATAGTTTCGGCTGCCCAGACGCGTAGCGCTGGAAATCCTCTTGAATCGCGGCAAAATCATTGCGTCCTAAAAAACCGCCCAAGCAAAGCAGTATTTTTAGTTACGAAATTTGTATTCTATACGCTGTGAGCACAGTATTGCATGTCTGGTTGCATGGTTTTATTTGTTTTATGATTCCCTGCATACAATTAAACTATAGTATAAATGTTTTGCGTCAATAATTAATAGTACTTAAAGAAATATGTTATGCCCTTAGTAATAATCATTAAAATTAGAGCTAAACGTCGTTATGGCCTAACCGGGCAGCGAGAAATATGTTGCAATGTCAAGAGGATGGTAGCACCAGACCTTGAAGCAAAGGTTATTTTGTTTTGCACAGATCTATAACAAACCGGGTTCCGAGCGTATCCAGATGGTGGCAGCCAACAATACCAGTCATGAAATCGGGTCTAACGGATTTTATGGTTTCTTCGACATAGTCTTCGGAATCGAGTCTGGTAATTTCCTGGATATTCAGACCGTAACCGTAAATCCCATGAGAGTTACACTGCGACGGGCGTAGAACCCGATCACCTATGATATGAACGCGGCCCCCATTCCTTGCGATATCACTCCCAATAATGACGGGGTTGCGTTTGTGGGGGACAACTCTTTTCAAGTCAGGTCCATCAACGGCGAATGCATAAAGTTCGCTGGAGTGATCCATGAAAGTGTGATGATCCGAAAGGGAGGTCAGCAACCACCATTGCCCTTTGACCTTGAACATAGTGGTGTCAGCAGGGCTTTTGCCTTCGAGCGCTGTTGAATGAAGCTCCCATCTCAGGGGAAATTGTGTGCAGCGCCATATCTCCACCCGGTCTGTCTGGTGGGTCTCCGGAATCATGTAAATGTCCGGGCCGTCATTGAAGACGAATGGATAGGAAAGATGGTAACTCGTACGCAGGCAAGTTCCGAGAAATTCGACTTCTGATCCGGACAGCCGTGCGACAGATATCCAGGCGTTCATACTGTTATCCGGGAAACATTCGAAAAAGACATAGTCCTGGTTTTGCCATCGAAACAGGAAGGGATCGGCGGCCCACATTCTGTCGGCGAGCTTTAGAGGGGTAGCCTTATCGGGGGTAAAGTTTTCGATACTCCCATCCCCCATATAAACGCCCCAGCTCCTTGAATTGAGCCCAAGAATTGATCTTGCTCGCACTGCAAGTTTTCCAATGATGTTACGGCCAAGCTGTCCCAGATAAAGGATAGAATCGCTAAGTTGAGGTGCGGCTCGCATATCTACGGAGAGCGTGGCGGGGCTTGTGGAAAACTTCCTCGTCTCTGCCAATCTGCGTAACTCGCGCAGCAGCAGCAGGACAGACTTCTCCTTGATAAAGGCTCCATTGAGCGCCGCGCTATATTTGGTGTTGTAACCGGCACTGGAAATGACGAGCGGCTCAGGCTCCGAGCCAAGGCGAGCTGACAATTGAACCACAGTCAGTGCCTTGCGCTCTTTCACTTCCCAAAACCCGGTCCAGTCATGGCCGCTGGCTCCTTTATCGACGAAATCGAGAGACCATTCGCCAAACTCGATCTGGTCGAGACATTGCTGCGGAAGCGGTTTTGCCGTCAATCGCACTGCCACATCAATATTTACGCCCAGCAGACCGTCGCGGCCTACACGTATGGATTCGGGTAATTTGTATTGCTGATTTCCGAAAGGTTGAGCGGGATAGCGCAGTTGTTTAACAAACACCTGCCTCTCTACCCGATCAATCAATTTTCCAACAAACGACGTGTCATGCGCCGGCACTGGACCAGTTTCGATAACAGCCTTCAAATTGAACTCAGGACAATCAAGAACACCCTTTAAAAACTTGATCTCCCAATTCTGTAATCGATCCATGGAATCAGTGATGATTCCAATACGAAGTCTCGTAGACATTCTGCCCCCTAAACCTGGTCTCATCGATCCTCGGATTGCGTTCAAATGCGCGAATTTCTCAGGATGAGCACGGCTTAGCATTGAATGTTCCACTTTCATGAGCATCCGTCCAGAATGCCTAATCCAATTGATTAGAGGGGTAATTCCTGAAACAAAACGGGCCATCTGGTATGGATGAAGCGATCGTTTTGAGCAGTCAGGTTGGTGTTCAAAGCATGTGCCGGAGGCATCACGCTGAAACAGGGTTCTCAGATAATAGCCGAGAGGCTCACGCCCAGGAAAGCTGCCGTCATGGCGTTTATGGCGATGGCTTCGCGTATCTGCGCCCAACTTGCGCAAGTGCTGGTATTCATTCTGGCAGCGCGAATGCTGTCGGCAGCTGAATTTGGTGTTTATACCCTGATCCTTGCCATAGCCATACTGCTGACCCGTGTCGCCGAAGCGGGCTCGCGGGAGTTTATAATGAGCTGCCGCGAGGATATCTCGCTGTTCAATCAGATTGCTACAATGGCTCTCGCCAGCGGTGCGGCGGCGATGGCTATCGGCCTTGCCGTTTCCGGCGTACTGGACCGTTTTTTCGAAATGAGGCTGGCGGCTGAAATTCTCGTCATCTTTTCAGTCTGGGTGGTATTTGCAACCTTTAGCGCAGTTTATGCCGGCATATTGGTTCGTCAAAGCAGATCCGAAATGCACTCGATTCTGCTCATGGTCGGCGAAGGCGTTGGCCTGGCGATCACTTTGGCTGGATTGCTTGCAGGATGGGGAATATTTGCCTTGGCCGTGGGCAAGCTCTTCATGCAAATCACCTATCTTTGCAGCGCGATGCTCATAACGCGGTGGGTTCCGCGTCTGCGGCTTCACTGGGCCATCGTAAAAGAACTCGCAGCATTCTCCCGCTATATATTGGCGACCCGCATGGTCGCCTATTTCCATACTTATGCGGTGACTTTCGCAATCGGAATATTCTTTGGCACGGCGAGCGTGGGTTACTACCGGGTGGCAGATCGTCTGGGATCGTCCTTCGCCGATATGATGGATGAACCAAGCCGGTTGATAGCCTGGGTTAGCCTGAGGCGTTCTATCCGGGAAAATCAGACCCTTCAGGAACTCAAGCGAGGTGTGGGGCGGGAAGCGACCGTGCTTTTGCCCTTCCTGCTGGCTCTGGCTGCCCCTATTTTCATTGGCCTTGCGCTTGTGTCGGAGACGCTGGTTGTTCTTCTGCTTGGCGATCAGTGGCATCCGGCGGCTCCACTGACAGCTCTCCTTGCCCTGATGTATATGCTGTATAGTCCAGGCGTATTAACCGAGCCGCTTTTGTCGCTAACGGGGCAGGTGCGACGGTTACCGCTCGTCTCGCTATGCAACATGGTCGTCGCCGTTATCTTCCTGCTTGGAGCCGTGCCCTTCGGTATAATGGGTGTCGCTATCGGCCAGGTAATGGCAGCCGCGATCACGGCAGGCGTAACGATATGGCTGCAAAGCCATTACGGCGGCGTTAGCTGGAAGCGTGTCGGGGCCAGCAGCATTATCATCGTGCCGAGCCTGATCGCGATGGTCGCGTGCATAATCTGGGTATCGCAACTCTCTCTATCGCCCGCACTAGACCTCGGACTAAAAATTCTGACGGGGGCTTTGGTCTATGTTTGCGTACTCGTCGTGCTCTACATTTCCTTTTTCAAAGTGAGCAACACTTTTACCTGGAAGAAGGTGAAAGTGCCACCAAACCCAACGTCTGAAGTCGAGGAGAGTTACTGATGCAGCCGATGACGAAAGACACGGATAATATGCCGGCCACTCGCCCGGAAATGAGCCGTCATAGCTTTCTTGGCATAGAACTCGAAATTGCTGGCGGCGTTCTGATCCCCCGGGAAGAGACCGAACTCCTGGGCCGCACGGCAATCGGCATTGTGGCAAACAGCACCTCGCCGCTGGTTATCGATATGTGCTGTGGCTCGGGCAATCTTGGGCTTGCTATCGCCAGTGCAGTTCCATCAGCAAAAGTCATGAGTGCGGACCTAACCGACGAGACCGTCAATGCTGCCCGGCACAATACACAACGGTTGGGCCTATCGGATCGTGTTGAAGTCTATCAGGGCGACTTGTTTGCAGCATTTGGCGATAAATCTCCAGCCGGAAAAGTGGATCTGGTTGTGTGTAATCCTCCCTACATTTCTGCAAAGCGACTACACGAAACACTTGCGCATCTCTTGGAGGAGGAGCCACGCGAGGCCTTTGACGGTGGACCTTTCGGCATCTCTATCCTTCAAAGGCTGGTACGCGACTCTGCCGATATGTTGAGACCCGGGGGCTCTTTGGCTTTCGAGTTCGGAGAAGGGCAACATCATCAGGTCGCTCATTTGTTATCGCGCTCGGGCGCTTATGAAGAGATATCGTTTGTCGACAATGAATTAGGGATCGCCCGGGTGGCGATTGCCAGAAAAAAATAGCAGTCGGTAGGAGCCTTCTATGGACGGCGCAGCATTCAGCGAGGTTCGGAACTTGGCGCCCCAGGATATCCCTGCGGTAGCGGCGATGTTTTGGCGAATGTTCAAGCCAGCCAACACAAAAATTCCAGCATCATTAGCGGACTATCTATCGGAGCTTTATCTCGCTCCCGGAAACAGCACGGGGATCATCTCACAAGTCCATATCCGGGGCGATGGCGTGCTGACGGGGTTCATTGGCGCGCTTCCATTGAAAATGGCTTTTGGAAACGCTCCCCTGCAGGCGGCAATTTGCGGCCCCTTGATGGTCGAGGATCATATTGAGGATCCGCTTGCCGGAGCACGGTTGCTTCGCGCTTTTCTCACCGGACCCCAAGACCTTTCATTAAGCGAAACAGCCAACGAAACATCGCGAATTATGTGGAGCAAGCTGCGTGGCAGGGTTTTGCCCGGATATAGCCTGGAATGGCTGCGCATTCTTCGTCCCACTGCCTTTGCTGCTGAAGCGGCGTCGCGTCGTTTCAAGTTCTTGCGGCACGGCAAGCTGCTATCGGGGCCATTCGATCTCTTCGCTCATGCAATTATGAAAACCTCCATACCGGAGAAACCCCAAGGCGTGAATGATTGCAGCATTGAGCTGGATATGTTGCCCCCGCTCATTGCGTCCTGGCTGAAAGACTACGAATTACGCCCGGATTGGGATCTGTCGACCTTGAGCGATGTTCTGGCGACGGCCAGCACGAAATCAACCTACGGCACCATGCACAGCAGAGTGGTGAAGAGCCGGACAGGCAAGCCTTTGGGTGCTTATCTGTTTCACGGCGGTCGCGGGGAGACTGTCCGTGTCCTTCAAATCATTGCCGCGAAAGGGCAGGAAAGCACCGTATTGGATAGCCTCCTTTACTATGCCAATTCCATAGGTGCCGTTGCTGTACGGGCTCGTTCACAACCGCAATTGCTGGAAGCGATGATGATACGCCGCGGCCTGTTCTTTCAGCGTTCATCCACCGTGGTGCATACTGGCGACCCGCTCGTCCTGGAAGCTTTTTCAAAGGGGAATGCATTTTTCAACGGCCTTGCGGGCGAAGGCTGGAATCGCCTGAATGGCGACGAGTTTGTTTGAGAATCGAGCGGAGCGAATTTCCACCGAAGTGATGTCAAATATTTATATTATTGACCTTCATGAAACCCCATATGGATTTGTTGACGTCGATTATTGAATCAATTGTTGCCTGTATTCGCAACATCTCTTCGTCATCGAGTGCTTCAACTTTTCCATATTTCAGGTTCTCGTCCATATCGACAATCCGCATCAGCTGAGTTGATGCGGTTCGGCCTGATTCATCGAACGAATATATGCAGTGGTTGTACTTGTTGCGCAGGCGTTGCTCACGCGTCATTCGGGCTGTGATCTTAAGGACTGCTGCCTTGGTTTCCGGCGTTGTAGAATGTATTTTTGCAAGGCGCTCGATGAGATCAATGCGCGCTCGTGTCGTATTCAGCGTCAAGAAAATGACAGTTGCCGCTTCCTTGTTCGTATCCAGCAGGTGGGCAATCAGGTAAATGAACAAACTCTCCGTGTTTGTCCAAGTATAGTTCAATTTGCCCACCAGCATGAGAATGTCGTCGAGCCGCGACATTGATACTACATAACCCGAGCCATTTCTGGCGAAGCTGCATAGTGGCTCATCGGCGCCTTGTACCCCCTAAAAGGGGGCTGAAAGGCCTCTTGATCCCTCGTATTGCGATATACGGCAGCGGCCTGCGTACGGTTATGCACACGCAATTTGCGGATGAGATTATGCACATGGACCTTAACAGTATGTTCTGACAGCGTCAGGCGGTCGGCAATGATCTTGTTTTGCAGACCTTCCGACAACAGCTCCAAAATTTGCTGTTCACGGATGGTCAATGTCTTGATCGGCCGGATTACGCCGTCGGATTGCTGATGAGAAGTGCCCATTGAGCGTCCGCTATTGTCATCCCGTGCTCTATCCGAAGAGCGACTGATGTGAGGCGGATAATATTCACCACCATTCAGCAGCAGCCAGATGACCGCAAGCCATATATCCAGCTTTAAATTGAAAGGTAACAAGCCTTGGATAACCTTGCCGTCGAACAGGCTGTCGAGTTCATCCAGTCCCGATACATTATCGTCAACCATCATGGTAATGGAGGCGTTGGGAAAGCGCTTCCTGCACCGCAATGCCGATTCACTGAAGCTGGAAACAAAGCCGGCGTGGATGAGGACGAGCTGAATATCGTCATCATAAGCTTCGGCCTCGGTAAATGAGCTGCACAGATGAATGTCTATATCGGTGAAATTGCGTTCCAACGACTGCACCAGTCCCTGAAAGACGACACCCGCTTCAGCATAGATAAATATCGAACTTTTAAATCGCCCATTCCCTGGATCAGTCTTGATGTGATCCGAAAGTTTGCGTGGTATTGTTCCACTCATGATAGTCCCCTGCGCCCTTTAGTCGGAAAAGTATTTCTTCCGAGGTTTCTTTTCGATTGTTGGATTTTATCTGAATAGTTTTGTTTAAGATCGTTAATCAGGATGCCTGTAGCCCCCGCTACTTGCTCTGATTAACCAAGGATTAATAAACGTCGCGTGACGCGGTCGTGACGTGAATTGAAAAGGTGTTTCGTCTGCACGTCACTTGATTCGCGCAGGTATAAAGCAGCACCTGGGCCCCGTTTGAGGCATATGAATTCGATAATATTGTTTAGAACTTATCTGTTGGTTCAACTGATCTATTGTACTGCCAATCCATCAACCGCCTAAAACGGCGGGATTCATAAGGTTACGCCGCCCGTTTCGCGGTTCACCAATGAGCTAAATATAAGTGCTATCTTCCGGTCTGCCCGTTTGCGTCATACGGTTGTGAGGTCTTGAGTTTCCAGCGTAGCGTAAGTGAAACCAAGAAAATAAAACCAGTGTGCCAGTATTCTGAGTTGAATAGCCTGCGATATTCTATCGCGAGCTTGGGGATACTTTTGCTGTAACAACTTAACATCTGCCAGCGTGGACATCGTAGCCTCGTTAAAGAGCATAGAGGTTTTGTCTTCTCCGCAGATATTCCGGAGGAAATAATATGAATAATCGCAACAACAATCATCACCAGAATCCCGGTATAGACCCGTCAGCGTCGGCAAGTGCTGATGCTTCAGCATTCGCTGCTGCCTTGGCTCTTCAGATGCAAGGGCAGGGACAAGGTCAGGGCCAGGGGCAAGATCAGGGCCAAGGCCAGGATCAGGGCCAAGGTCAAGGGCAGGGACAGGGACAGGGGCAGGATCAAGGACAAGGTCAGGAGCAGTCATCTGTTTCGGAAAATCTCAATCTGAACGGCAATTTCAACGAGAGCTCCAGCGATAATTCCAATGCCAACAGCAACTCCAACAGTAATTCGTCGCACACGGATGTAAAAGTAAATGTTGGTGTCGATTTAGACGGCTATCTGCCGACTGATGACGACTTTGCCGATCTCGATTTGCATCACAATAGTTTTGACAACATCTTCCTCACCGAATCCGGCAACATCAACTTTGATCCCGGCAACGATGTGAACTTCTCTAACGTTCTCAATGGCGCATTTAGCGGCGGCGGCAGCGATACGGGATTTGCGCTCAGTCAAGTTGTTGATCTTGTCGATAATGACACCCTCTCCGGTGTAACCCAGACCAACAGTGGCATTGTCACCTTGACCGCGACCGGCGGTACTGCAAGCGCAGGTGATGGCATTGGTACCGATGATGGTGGCTGGGGCGGCATGGACCACAGCTTCTTCGGCGGTGGCCATGGCGGTTCGGGTGGTTCCGGCGATATTGGTGCAAGCGACGACGTATCGGGTTCAAGTGCGGCGAGCGCAGCAGCCAATCTTACATCCACGGCGTTCACCCAGGAAATTGTACTTGGTGCAAACCTGCAGCAGAATGCCTTCGAAGCGACCGTTATCAACGGCTCGTACACGCATACATCGAACGGCGACACCGACGCGGTTTGATTCAGTTAGCTGGCAATTTGCCGCTCGGAAAATGGTCTGCGCACAATGTGCGCAGGCCAATTACCGGATGAAAATACGGACAGCATAATTGGCGGGAGCCATCAAAAATGCTCGGATTTGGCGATCATATTTCAGAATCCATTGCACACTTCATGGGATACTTCAGCACGTCGGTTGAAGCGGTAAAAATGCGCCTCGAATATCGTGAATTCAAAGACGCGCCGGATGTTCCGCAATCGCACGGTGAAATATTGGCGATACAGACAGATCCCCAGATGCAATTGGCACCTGGTACATTTGTTCCCGATGGAAACTATCTGCCGATGCCTTGGACAGCGAGCAGCAATGATGTTTTGCCTGGGGTGAATATCGAGCCGATTGATGTGCAATTATATGGGCACAATCTCTATCATACGGCGGTTCCAATACATTCTTCCGGCAATGGCAATGGTCAATCACTCGAACAAGGGCCATTCATCGGGCCAGAGGTTCCTGAAACATCAATGGTGCTTCAGCAGACCAGCCACATGGAAGACAATGACATTGTCATTACGGGCAATCACTCTCCAGCAAACTTGCACTGGGGCGACAATGCCGATTTGGCAACATTGTCGGTTAGCGCCTTGCTTGTTTCAAACGCATTCTCCCACGATTTGCCGGATACCGCGTCGGGCATGGCGCAGTTTTTCAGCGACCAGAGCGACAGCATGGATGTTGCGGAAGGGCTGCTAACCGGCATATCGGGTATTACCGTGGTCGCATCTCCAACCGCTGGAATTTACGTCAACGGGACCACGGTCTCGAAGGCCCCGGTTCTGGATGATTATAAGCCCGCGCAATTGGCTACTCCCAATACGCCAGAGTCTGCCACAGGCCATCAGGCACTGGTTATCAATGGGAAAGACATAGCGGGCACGGTTTCGCTAGAGGCGGGCTCCAACATTCTGGTCAACGAAATCGTCCTCACCAATACCGGAACATCGGGCGCTCATTTTGCCGTTGCCGGCAATTACTACAACATCAATGCCATCGTTCAAACAAATGCCTACAGTGACATAGACAGCTTCGGCAATGGATTTGTTGGCCAACAGCAGTCGTGCGGGCCATCCACCAACGCGATGAACATCGCAGATTTTATCTCTTCCACCGGGCATGTGCAGGTTCCAGCCGCAACAGGCGAGGCTCCTGTTTTTCCGCAGAACTGGCAGGTCACCGTTATGAATGGCGACCTTATGCAGATGAACTGGATATCACAATATAACTTCCTCTCAGACAATGACGCGCATGTACTCTCGTCGACAGGTTCTTACACGACGATTACGACCGGCTCCAATGGGATGCTGAACACTGCATCATTCGCCAATCTGTGTAATTCATATGATCTGGTCATCATTGGCGGGCATCTTTACAGCGGCAATCTGATCTTTCAGACGAATGTTCTTTTTGACGATGACACAATGACAACCGGAAACGGGACCGGTGCCTATAGTGGAACATTATCAACCAGTGACAATCTTTTGTGGAACTCGGCAAGCATTCAAAGCGCAGGTACAACGAACTGGGCCACTGGACTTCCAGATCATTACAAGGAAGCGATGAGTGGCCTGGCTGACGGCAACTATAAAATGCCGGATGGTTTTCGTTCCGATGCTGCACTCCAAGGCATGGCCGGTCTCAAGATGTTGTACATCTCAGGCAATGTTTACGACCTCAACTATATCAGTCAGACCAATATTCTCGGCGATTCCGATTTTGTGGCTCGTTACGAAGACGCATTGCGCGCCACTTCCCATGATACGGTTTGGGACTTAAGCACAGGCTCAAATGCATTGATCAATGTCGCGACGATTGTCGATGGCGGACATGGCAATGGAACCTCTTATGCGGGTGGTGGCGTGTACTCGGACTCGATCCTGATTCAAGCAGAGATCATTGCCCAGCAACCTGGGCATGGAAGCGGTCAAGGCCAGCCACTTGCCAACGAAATTATCGCTTTTCTGGATGACGATGCATCGCCGTCACCGGATGCCGATCATACACCAATTCATCTGCTGGATACGACTCATTCGGTGGATGTGATGCAAACAGCTCTCGCCTAAAAACAAAAAGAATGCGTGGGGGGACGCGGGATAATGAAATATGATGAACAGACTGACTTGCGGGTTATCTCGCAACAGTCACGGCAAGCGATGACTGCACGCGAGCAGGATCGAATCGAGTTTGATGCATTGCTTGCGGAAATGGAGAAGTCCATTTCACAAGTTGCTGTAGCGAGGATCTTTACTGATAGGGGGGTGCGGGAGACCCAACCGCCGGCAAGTATCGGCCTTGGCGAAAAAACGACGCCTAAACCCGATCTGGGAAAGCCAACTGAACCATCCAGCCGCAATGACACCAGCCCCAAGCCCGTGATACTCGATCCTGGCCTCGGTAAGGTCATAGAGGGGGATCGCGGCGTCCCGGCGCGGAAAGAAGTCGGCCCCGGCGGTAATGCCCCCAGCAATAATAATGCAGCTGGCAATGGCGGAACTTTTCACAAGCGCGTAGTGGCGGCGAGTTTTGCCGATAGTTTCAAGAACGGTGTAAATGCCGTTCGCCGAAACCTGATCATCGCCATGGGATTCACGGTCTTCCTGAATGTGCTTGTCCTGGCTATTCCAATCTATCTGTTCCAGATATCAGACCGGGTTCTTACCAGCCGCTCAACCGACACGCTTGTCATGCTTACGGTGGTGATCATCGGTGCCGTACTTGTGCAGGTCGTCCTTGATGCTATCCGGCGGTTCATTCTTATGCGCACAGCGGTTGAAGTTGCCGTGCAGCTTGGAGCGCCCATCTTGAGCGCCGCCGCGCGCGCATCCCTGCATGGTAACGGCAAGGATTATCAAGTGCTTGGTGATCTCCAGCAGTTGCGGTCATTTCTGACGTCTGGCACTTTGCTGTCATTCTTCGATGCGCCCATTTCCCCTATATTCCTGCTTGCTGTATTCCTGATACATCCGCATCTCGGCTATATCGTTATTGTCTCCTCCCTGCTGCTGATCGTCATTGCCTTCATCAATCAGCGCGCTACTGCAGCCTCGTTCGCTGAGGCGACAAGCTTCCAAAGCCGGGCAATGCTTCATCTCGACTCCATGTCGCGCAACTCGCAAATCATCAATGCCCTCGCAATGATCCCGGAGGCCGTCCGCATCTGGGGCCGCGATATGGCGGGTTCCTTGAAATCGCAGGTTCGCGCGCAGGACCGGAACATCATTTTCGCAACGATTTCCAAATGTTCCCGATTGCTGACACAGGTCGCCATGTTGGGATGGGGAGCGCATTTGGCCATTGACGGACAATTGACTGGCGGCATGGCGATTGCCGCCTCGATCATTGCCGGACGCGCTCTGGCACCCATCGAAGGAGCGATCGAAGGCTGGAACAGTTTCATCCAATTCCGCTCAGCCTTTGGCCGCATCCGAAACCTTCTCCAGAACTCGCCGCTGAATCTGGAACGTTTGCGATTGCCGGACCCGCAAGGCCGGCTTGATGTGGAGCGAATTCTCTATGTTCCGCCACCCAACAAGAAAGTCATCCTGAACGGGATTTCTTTCACATTGTTGCCCGGCGAATCCATGGCTGTCATTGGCAATTCGGGCGCTGGAAAAACAACACTCGGCAAGATGCTCGTTGGGTCGATCCTGCCGACTTCGGGGAGCGTTCGTCTGGACCTTATGGATCTGCGCAATTGGGATCAGCGTCAGTTCGGCGAGAATATCGGTTATTTGCCGCAAGATGTGCAGCTTTTCCCGGGCACCATCAAGGCAAATATCGCTCGAATGCGCGAAGATGTCAGTGACCAGGCCATTTTCGACGCGGCCGTGCTGGCGGATGTGCATGAACTCATCGCGACCTTTCCACAAGGCTATGAAACCGTTGTTGCGGCGGATGGCGCACCTCTTTCGGGAGGCCAAAAACAGCGCATTGCTCTGGCACGCGCATTCTTCGGCAATCCCAAGCTTGTGGTACTCGATGAACCAAATTCCAATTTGGATCAGCAGGGTGACGTCGCACTGACCAAGGCTTTGTTTCACGCAAAAAAACATAAAATAACCGTGGTCACCATTACGCAGCGTCCCGCGCTCTTGAGCTGTGTCGACAAGATCATGGTTCTGAATAATGGCACTGTTACAATGTTCGGCACGCGGGAAACCGTGATGGAAGCACTCTCCAAAAAGAGCAAACCCAAAGGACCTGTTCAGACAATTCAGGCCGGGGAAATAAAAGTGGGAGCAATGACATGACGACCGCCAATATTATGAACAGTCTCGAATGGTATGACGGTGTTCCGCGATCGATCAAACCATATAGCAAGTTTGGAATTGCCCTGGTTTTCGTTTGCTTTGGTGGCTTTGGAACATGGGCTGCAACAGCACCCTTGGCCGCCGCCGTCATCGCGCCCGGCAGTTTCGTTGCGACGGGAAAAAACAAGATCGTACAGCATTTGGAAGGCGGCATAATCAAGGAACTTTTGGTGCGTGAAGGAGATCACGTCCACGAAAACGATGACCTTGTCCGCCTTGACGAGACCTCTGCCAAGACCAACTCCCAGCAGCTGTTTTTACGCCAGGCCCGCCTGGAAGCTATCCTGGCGCGGCTGCATGCCGTCGTCAAAGGCGCCGAAAGGTATCAACCGCCCAAGATCATTCTGGATAATATGGGCAACCCGGAAATACGGGCCGTAAACGAAAGCCAAAGCGATAATTTCGATGCGGCCCATGCCAAATATGCCAATGAATTACAGATGATGGAGCGCAATATTTCCGCTCTTGAGTTCAGGCGTATCGGCCGGACGGCTCAAATCGAAGCGACACAGACTCAGGTAAGCCTGCTGAAAACCGAGTATGTATCAAAATACTCCCTTTTCAAGAAAGGTTTGATGGCGCGGTCCGAGGTCAGTGTGCTTGAGCGGGCTGTTGCCGATGGCGAAGGCAATATTGCTCGTCTGAACGCGGAAATCATGGAAGTGAACGCCCAGATCGAGAAATTCCAGAAAGAAATCATCCAGACCAAAGACACTGAGAAACAGGCAGCTCTGGATGAAATTCAAAGCGCGGAGGCCGAGCTTGACACAGTTCGCGAACAGACCCGCCAGGCCGAAAGCGTTCTTAACCGGACCCTGATCAAGGCACCGGTTTCAGGAACAATTATCCGGCTATATTACCATACGGCTGGCGGCGTTATTGAAAGCGGCAAGCCCATCGTCGAAATACTGCCAACGGGTGTCCCGCTCATCATCGAGGCGCAGATACCGCGCATGCAGATCGATGAAGTGAAAGAGGGACAGGAGGCTCATATTCGCCTCAGTGGCCTCAATCAGCGCACGACACCTATTATCAATGGGCGAGTGGATTATGTATCTGCGGATTCTATGGCCGACACCACGCCCGGCCAGAAGCAGGACATCTATATAGCCCGGGTCAGCATACCTGCTGATGAATTAAAGCGTATCCATGGATTTACCCCGACGCCGGGCATGCCGGCAGATATTCTCATTCAAACTCATGAGCGCACATTCTTTGAATATCTGGCCAAGCCGGTTATCGATAGTATGTCGCGGGCTTTCAGGGAATCCTGATCAGGAGCTGGGGATCATTTGCTTGGCACGTTGCGACTCCGATCGCGTGACTTCCTTATCGACATTTGTTTGCACCCGCCCTTTTGCCACCGGAAAGACGGCAACGGCTGCCGCGCCTGAAAGCACATAAAAGAGCATTCCCAGATCATAGACGGTGCTTACCAGAAAAGCGGCGATCAAGCTTGCCCCGAGACCCGAGCGTATGGCCCGCACGACGTGGCGTTCGACGGTGCCATTGCGGAAGACCGACCGGCGAAATAACGTCGAAAGAGTGAACACTGCGAAACACAAAAACCCAGGCAAACCGACATTGGAAAGCAGTACAAACAGATAGCTGGAAGCTCGCGCTCCACCGACCCCGACGCCCAAACCATAACTGTCGATGAAGTTTGACCAGGCCACCTCATTCCAGTGGCCACGCTCTCTGCCTGAAGCGCTATCCAGTTTGCCAAGAAGACTCTCATCCAGAAATGAGCCTATGGCTTCAACGAGGGTGGGGGACAATACCGCCACAAGCAGGATTACGGCGAGGGCGCTCAAACCGCCCGCATATAATAGCAGAGGCTTGCGCATCTTCCCGCCCCATAATGTGGGGAGAACCGATTGGACCGTGAGCATGAAAAGAACAAAGATCAGTCCGACATAAGCAGTGCCCGATGTTGAAAGAGCGAGCAAAATCAGAAATGCCACGGCAAATAAGCCGGATGCAAGCGGCCGGACATGATCGAGATAAAGACTTGCAGATATGGCAAACAGAATGAGCGTGAAGCTAGCAAAGCTGGATGATTCCGGAAAGCTGGCCGAGATGCGCTTTAATCCACCCATCTCGACATTGGTCATCAATGAGTAATTGGCCGTATGGATGAAATTGAGGAAATCGATTGGTCCAGTGGCAAATGTGATGAGATCCGCCATGGCAAACAACACATTCAAGCCGCAGAGTATAAAGAATGCCGTGAGAAAATGCTGGTAAGCATCGCGCGTACGGAAATAGGCAAATGAAGCTGCAAAACATGCAATGCCGCCCAGCGCATAGACAGTTTGCGTGATGTGGGTACTGGAAAAGCTGAGCGGGTTGAGCGCAATCCGGCTAAGGCCAGCGGGCAATCTTTGCACCACCATCGTTTCGGTAATTCCCGCCATCAGTCTTGGAAAAAACAGCGTGGCGATAAGGCCATAGATGATCAGCAGTAGAAGCCAGAAGCCGGTGCTGGGATAAAGCAGGCTGCTGATTGCCGGATTTAACCCGGTGACGCGCGTGATCCGCAAAGCGAAGAATACCATGAAGGCATTGGCGACTAGAATGGAAGCTCCGCCTAATGCAGGCAGCGTCACGGCAGCGGCCGCACCAAACAATGTAAGAATAACCATGCCGTACAAGGCATAGCGATGGTGCATGAACTGTACCAGAACGCCAAACAGAATGACGCAAACACCGAAAAAATTGGTTGCCATGCTTATCCTTCGCCCGCCACGGTCACTGGCTCTGGGTTCCTGTTAGTCGGTCCTGCCCGATAATATCTTGAACGACTTTAAAGGCGGCTTTCGGCTCTCCGGCGCGCCAGCCAATCTTTTCGTCGCCGTCCAGACGAACAAGGCCCATATAGGCTTCAAAATCCGGCGCCCAGTATGTTTCGTCCATCAATTCATAAACATGAGCCGCTTCAATCGGGTAGAGCTTGCGGAGGCGCTGGAGCATTTCCATCATCGTCTTCAAACCAGCGGCCTGGGCAGCCTCGCTTTCAATGCTGCCTTTGGGATGATTGAACTCTGTTACCCAGATAGGCTTCCCATATTCGGCCAATGCCTTGAATGCCCATTCCGGATCTTGACCATAAAGATGCCAGACCGAGATATCCCAGTTGATTCCGCTCTGCTTCATACGTTGAAAGGCGCCGATATGGCCCCAACCGGCGGTGCCCATGGCGGTACGATATTTTCCGCCAGCCTGCTTCATGCCAGCGTCAAGGCCATGCATGACGGCGGCGACTTTTTCCCAGCGTGGCCCGTAATAATCGAGCGGGTAGAGTCCTCCCGCAGGTCCCCAGTTGCAAGGATATTGCGTGCCGTCATCTCGCATTTCGCAAGGCTGGATGATTGCGAAATTTTCAAGTTCATTGCCCAGTTCCCATACTTTGATCTTTGCCCCCAGCATGGTCGCCGTTTCATAAGCAAGTGTTTTGGAGGTTGAATGGATTTCTTCAATTGTTGCTGCATTCAAATCTATCTTGGGAGTGAAGACGGGAAGGATCTCCACATTGTTCGCTTCAGCGAGATCAACCAAGGCTTTCAACTTTGGAAGCTGATCGATGCTTTGGACATCGACGCGATAGGAGCGCGCGCCCAAGGTCACAAGTGATGCCACCTGTTCCTCCAATGTAACGCCATGATAAGACGCAAGCGGATGACCGTTCACACCCCAGATGAAGGCTTGCTCATCTGCTCTTGTGACCAATGCCGTCCAGGCAAAAAATGCCGACACAACAACCACCATTGCGAGAAAAACTTTCTGCATCATGATGGTCCTTTCCGGGCTAGCCGCCTTGGAGTTCTGCTATGGGCATCACGAGTTGCGGTCCGAGGTGCAGATAGCGTGTCGCTTTGCGTTTTGCGCGAATATCACGCCAGACGCGAAGTACTTGATCCTCGCTCAGATGGGCGGATGCGGCGATTACCGCAGCGGGCAGTGATTCATTCAAACCGTAAAGGCACTGGTCCATCTGGTGATAAGGTAATGCAAAATAGAATTCTTCCTGGGTCTGCGCCAATTGGTAGGTATCCGTCGTTGGCGGCCGCGACGTGATCTCCTCCGGAACGCCGAGATAGGCTGCCAGCTGGTAAACCTGTGACTTGTAGAGATGGGCGATCGGCTTTAGATCAGCAGCACCATCGCCATTTTTAACAAAGAAACCTTGATCATATTCCAACAGGTTTGGCGTGCCGATGACGGCATAGTTCATGCGATCCGCATGGTAATATTCGATCTGTTTGCGGGTCCGCTGTTTCATATTGGTTGCCGCGACAATCCCAAGATAGACGGAGCTTGGCATGCGCAGCTTTTCGGTTGCGCCGTCCGGGCGCTGCAACACAAGTGAGGAAATATTATAGCCTTCATTCGCCAATGCATTGGCAATGACGATCTTCGACGCCCATCCGGGGCCAAATTCCGGCTCGATTTGCTTGATGAAAGCGTCGCGCCGTTCGTAGCAACCCATTGCTTCAAGCGATGGGCCGATATCCTCAACGATGCTAGCCAGACCAAATGTTTCCGCCACCAATCGGCCCAGCGTCAGACTTTCAGGATCGGAGTCATTTTCAGGCATGAAAATGCATAGGACATTTTGTGCGCCAACGGCTCTTGCGGCAAGCGCAGCGCATACACTGGAATCCACACCTCCTGACAGACCTAAAACAAATCCGCGGCGGCGCAACGTGTGGCGGAGCTGCTCGCGCATGGCGGCAACGATCCGCTCTGTCTCAGCCGCAGGATCAATGGTCAGCGATATGGGTGAAACAGCACTGATTTCAGGGTTTATATTGTTCATGTCAGCTCTCCTGAGGCTCGGCGGCCAATCTGCGGCTCACCTTGCCAGTGTCCGTTTTGGGAAGACTCGGACGAAACTCAACGGATTTCGGAACCATGAAATCTTCAAGGTTTTTTGCGCAAAAACGGATGATTTCGCGATCGGTCAGAGCCGGGTCGCTCAGGACGACGATTGCCCGTATGGCCTGTCCCAACACAGGGTCATCCACGCCAATAACAACGGCCTCGGCAATGCCGGGGCAAGAGTGCAGCACGGCTTCGACTTCCTTGGGAGCAACTTTTTCGCCCCGCGTCTTGATGATGTCGTCCTTACGGCCGACAAAGTAGAGATAGCCGTCGCGATCCTTCGAAAAGAGATCGCCAGTATAAAGCACTTTTTCCCACGGATTGGGGCCGGGCCGCAGCATGCGGGCGGTTGCTTCCGCATTTTCCCAGTAGCCTTGCATGACGTGAGGACCGCGAATGACAAGCTCGCCCACAACGCCCGGTTCAACGATAGTGCCGCTGTCGTCGACGATAAATGCTTCAGTGTTAGGAATTGCAATACCCACGGAGCCGGGTCGTTGGTCCAGCTGTTCCGGCGGAAGATAGGTACAGCGCTTGCATTCCGTGAGGCCATACATGGAGTACAGTCGTACGCCCGGGAAGAGTTCGCGCAAACGCGCAATATGCGCGGGCGGCAGGGCAGCGGCGGTGTTGGTGATATAGCGCAGATCCGGCAGAAATCCGGGCTCTATGTCCCGCATCTGCAGGATCAGCGCTGCCATGGTTGGCACCAATGGAAAGCCAGTTACATGTTCACGCCGCATGACATCAAAAATTGCCTGCGGAAAGCCAAAGGACGCTTCCAGCACGAGCGTGGCTCCACTGCGTATTGTCATGAACAGCTGATAAAGCCCGTAGTCGAAAGCGAGGGGCAATACATTGAGAATTATGTCATCTTCGCTGTTTTGCACATAGGTCGTGATCGAGGTGGCCGCCGCTTCGATATTGCGATGATTCATCATCACGCCCTTGGGACGTCCCGTCGATCCGGACGTATAGATCAGCATCGCCAGGTCGACATCAATGCCGCCATGAAGAATCGGATGCCGGGCCACCTGCAACATCTGCGTGAAGGAATGTGTTCCCGGTTGAGCGGCTTCTTCGCCGCGGCTGGCCACGATCAGCTCGCAGCCCGTATTTGATCCGATCGCTTCAACAGCAATGGGTGCCAGTTTTTCCTGTGCGATGACCATTCTGGCGCGGCAGTTTTCGATAATGTAAGCCAGCTTGTCCGCTTTTGTGGAGGCGTTAATCGGACTGAAAACAGCGCCAGCCTTCAGGATCGCGTAGATGGCAATCGTTGCTTCCCAGCAATTGCCCATAAATACCAGAACACGATCACCACGCATCACGCCCTGCGACCAGAGCGAAGCGGCGAGGCGATCCGACAGGTCGTCAAGCTCAGCATAACTCAGTCGCTTGTCGCCTGCGATGAGAACAGTCTTGTTGTCCAATCTTTTCGCCGTTTGACGAAGAATGTCCTCGATCCGCATGATTGGCTGTTCCTCGTTCGCTTAAGCAACCGACCGTTGAAGAATAGTCTTGCTTGCTACGTAGCTGGCTATGCTGGCGATTGAATCGAGGTTTGCCGGGACAATTTCCGAGTCATGCACACTGATCTGAAACGTGTCTTCCAGATATGTCACCAGTTCGAGGACACCGGTTGAATCGATAATATCGGTTTCAATGAGCGATGTTTTGTCATCAAGTGGATGGCTTGTGTCGCCGAAGAGATAATTTTCGACAATGAAGGCTCTGATCTGTGTTGCGAATCCCGATGTCATTTTTCTTCCCTTTTATTCCGCGGCGACAGCGTGCCGCTGTATTTGTGTTGTGAATATCTGGTGCCATAGCTGTGTTGAAAGGATTCCAACGAAGGCCGAGTTGTCGCGATATCCCACGGGATTATCGCGCGCGCATTTCCCAACCAGTTTTTCGACAGCTACCGGGTTAAACAGGCCCGTATCGGATATGGCTGCCGCACTCATGGAATCCCGAACGTAATCCGGCATTCCACCCGCCGTAAACGAACGGCTGTCAGGTGCGCGATAGGGCTGTTTCAGTCTTGCAGTGATCGTTTGCGGCACGAGGTCGCGAACGGCTCGTTTCAGAATGTGTTTTTCAGCAAGGCCCTTTAGCTTCATCCCAACTGGGATGCGTGAGGCAAACTCGACGAGGCGATGATCCAGAAATGGGAAGCGCCCCTCAAGGCCATGCGCCATGGCCATGCGATCACTCTGACAGTTCAGAATATATCCAGGCAATAGCAGCGATGTTTCCAGATACTGCGCTTGATGCAAGGGGTGCCAGCGCGTGAAATCTTTTGGAAGCCCGGAAACGAGATCGGCGGTTGCGTCATAGCCGTTCAGCGCGGTTTGCAGGTCCTGGGAGAAAAACATCTTCGTTGCCGCAGTACCCCTAAAACGTGGGCGATGCGAATATAAGGGATCACGGATATCGTCGGCACCGGCACCGAAAAATGCCGACAGATATTCTGGAGACTGCTGCTTCAGTCCACTGAGATAGGGGTATAGTTTTCGAAACAGTTGTGGGCGGATCCGCGACGTCGGCTGTGCGGCACAGAAGCGGCGCACTTTCGCTTCGCGAAACAGATCATATCCAGCAAAGACCTCATCAGCCCCTTCGCCGGTCAAGACGACTTTGTACCCTTCACTGCTGGCAAGACGCGATAGAAGATAGAGTGGCGCTGGAGCTGTACGAAGAACAGGCCGCTCCGTATGCGCAATCACCGAGGGGAAGATGTTTGCGATGTCGTTTGTACTACAGGTTAATGCGGAGTGATCGGTGCCAAGTGCTTCGACCATCTGCATCTGGAATGCAGTCTCGTCATGTTCCGCAGATTCAAAACCGATTGAGAATGTTCGCAGGCGGTCCGGCACAATTTTGGCTGCAATTGCTGACACGGCGGAGGAATCCAATCCGCCTGAAAGATAGGATCCCACAGGCACATCAGCCCTTAGACGAATGCGCGTGGCATCGGTCAGGAGATGCAGTAATTCTTCGGCAACGTGATCTTCAGACCGTGGGGAGGCCGCACTATTGCGATCGGGGTATTGCAGTTGCCAATATGGCGCTGTCTTGAATGTCTCACCCTCAAGCAGCAGGAAATGCGCCGGCTGCAATTCAAAGATGTTCCTGAAGATCGTACGAGGCGCAATGGGTGCCCACAGCGTGAATATCTGGTCCAAAGCATATATATCGACTTCAGCTTCGATACCGGGAACGGTTAAAAGTGATTTGGCTTCCGACGCAAAGAACATAGTGCCCTTGTGCCAAGTATAGAATAATGGCCGCACACCCATGCGATCCCGCGCAAGCATCATGCGGCGGCGCCTTTGGTCCCATATCGCAAAGGCAAAATCACCATTGAGTTTCTTGACGCAATCCGGGCCCAGCTCATCGTAAAGATGCAGGATGACTTCGGTGTCGCTTGATGTCTGGAAAACATGCCCCTGCGCAATCAAATCATCGCGCAACTCAACATAATTGAACACTTCGCCATTATAGCTGATGACGACATCACCACGGGCATTCTTCATAGGCTGCTGGCCGTCTTTCAGCCCGACGATGGAGAGCCTCATGTGCCCCAAGCCAGCATTCTGATCGACGTAGATGCCGTTTTCGTCAGGTCCGCGATGTGCAATTGCACCAATCATCGAGCTCAACACAGACTGACCGTCCTGAAGTGAGCCTTTTGAGGCGAAGTAGCCTGCAATTCCACACATAGTTGCCCCCAAACCACTGCAACTGCGGAGTATATTCCCCGCTTGGATACAGCTATTGAAGCCTATAATATGGCCCTCAGGGGTCAATAAATAATTGGATTTAAAGGGCAGGGCAATACTAGTTACGTGTGTATCTAGGAGGGTATATTATGTTTTCCTGTGACGGGAATATTGGTAATCATGTATAATTTACAGATATGCTTATCTATCCCGCAAGCATGACTTTAAATTGTGGAAAAGTACCGTGGATACACCGAATTTATTACAATAAATCCATGATTGATTAATTGCCACCTACCCGCAGCTCCACGATAATAGTGCAAAATAATAAATTGTGGGATAGCAAATGGGCGTGAAATTTCCGTGGGCAATCAAGAGGTTTGTGCGCACAATAGCAGCAACGGCCATGGCGTTTTCATGTCTCGCTTTGCCCTTTTCCGCTTACGCCAATGGCGATTACAAGCTCGCTCCCTACACCCGGTTAAGATTGACTGTTCTTGAGTGGATTGCCTCGCGCGGAGAATATAGAGAGTGGACCGCGCTGAACGGCGAGTATGTTGTGTCAGATAGTGGAACTGTGCTTCTTCCACTCATTGGCACAATGGAGATAGCAGCCCTTGATGCCTCATCGGCGGCGACCGAAATTTCAAAGCGCATCCAGAAGGCGACCGGCTTGGTTACCATGCCGAATGTCGCCGTGCAGGTCGTGGAGTATCCTGCAATTTTCCTCGTTGGAAATGTTGAGCGGCCTGGTGAATACAGGTTCAGGCCCGGCCTTACAGTCTTGCAGGCCGTTGCCTTGGCTGGCGGCAGATATCGCCCGCGAGAAGAAGCAAGGACAGTTGAACAGATTCAATATCTTGGAGAGCTGCAATCTGTCCACGGCGAAATGGTGCGGACGCTTGCTCGTGTGGCGCGCCTGAAGGCAGAGGTTGCCGGGACAACGGAGATTCAATTTCCGAGCGATCTTTCTGAGTTGGCCGACGGCACGAGCATTCAATCCATCACTGCTGAAGAGCGGGCAATCTTCGATACGCAGTCGAATGGTTTAAAGCGCCAGCTTGCAAACCTTGATGAACTGCGTGCGCTTTTCGCTTCCGAAATCGAGGTTTTGCAGGAAAAAGTGGCTGGCCAGGAAAAACAGATCAAGCTGATGGATGCGGAGCTTGAGACGGTCAAGCCGCTGGTGGAGCGCGGCATCGCCACAACATCCCGCCAATCAGATTTACAGCGGATTATCACAACCTTGCAGGCTGATCGGCTTGATCAGGTTACCGCCATCATGCGTGCCCGGCAAAATATCAGCCAGGCGAGCCGCGATGCCCAAAATTTGGTTAATCTCCGTCAAACCACCGCTACGACAGAGCTTCAAACAGCGCAGGCTGCGCTGGATCAGCTCAAGATAAGGCAGGACACAGCTGAAAGGCTGCTCGTTGCTGCGGGATCAATTTTGTCGGGCAAGGCAAAGCCCGGAGAAAAACAGGAGCCTGATCTCGTATTCACCATCACCAGGGCAACGACCGCGGAGCCAATCGAGATTGCAGCAAACGAGGATACCGTCCTGGTGCCTGGCGATGTTGTGCGGGCGGCACTCAACGTGCGGTTTTCCAAGAAGACAGCCGGTAACAACCCAGAAATGCCTCCTGAACCGGGCACGCCTGCGTCGCTACCCGTTCCGCTCAACGCCGCTGCCGCGCAAGTCAAAACGACCCAATAAGAACATTGTGGATAATAAAGATGGTCAGACATAAACATCACTCGACACGGACTGATGAACTTCATGCCGATGCCCATTTGATCGGTATGGCCGATATTGTCGGTTTCTTGCGGCGCAACTGGCGCTTTGTTGGCGCTTCCATTCTTGGATCAGTACTAATTGCCGTGGCCTATCTCCTGGTAGCGGAGCCGATTTTCACGGCCACGGCCCGAATAGTCATTGATCCCGAACAGGCCAGAATTGCCTCGCAGGATGCGGTTTCGGGGACGATCGTGATCGAAACCGGTGAGGTTGAAAGCCAGGTTGAAATCATCCGCTCTGAAGCCATCGCCAAAAGCGTCATCGAGCAGCTTTCGCTCACGGAGGATCCCGAGCTTCAAGGCGGCGATAGCCTCTTGTCCAGCCTTGCTTTCTGGCGTTCGGACAAAGGCAAGGTGGCTGAACCTGAATTGATCATGCGCAAGACAGTTGCCGGCTTTCTGGAGCGATTGCGCGTCTGGCGTGTCGGGCAATCCTATGTGCTCGACGTTGCATATAATTCCACGGACCCGGCCAAGGCTGCAACGGTGGCAAATGCCACGGCGTTGGCCTACATCAAAGCGGGTCTTGATGCAAAATCATCGGCGGCAAAAAGCGGCGCCGGTTGGCTGGAAAGCAGACTTGCGGAGATTAGCGGGCAAGCGAATGCATCCGCTCGTGCCGTGGAGGATTTCCGTAACCAGAACCAGATATCGCAAGCTGGTGCAACTTCGCTGGATGAACAGCAACTCACCGAGGCGAATATCCAGCTTTCCAGAGCAAAAGCTGATACTTCGGCGGAGAAGGCAAAGCTTGCGATGATCAACAAGTTTCTCCAATCGGAGACTTATGTCGACGGATATGTTGACGAAGCACTTCGCAATCCGCAGATAACAGCGCTTCGTGAACGGCTGAATACGGCTTCCACCCAGCTTGATGAGTTGAAGGGGCGCTATGGCGAAAATGGAGCGGCGGTGCAAGCTGCCCAGCAGGAGATCGCACGCCTGAAGGGTGAAGTACGCCAGGAAATCGTTCGTATCGGGCAGGTTTATAAATCGAATGTCGAAGCGGCCGAGCGTCGCGAGCAATATGTCAATGACCAGCTGCAAGCGACGATTCAATCCGGTCTCAGCAAGGGCATGGCCCGCGTTCAGCTGGGCGAGCTTGAAAGCCGCGCAAATACCTATCGGCAAATGTATCAAAGTTTGATGCAGCAATTAATCAGTGCCTTGCAGCAGGAATCTTTCCCTGTAGGAGATTCCCGTCTGGTCTCCGCTGCTGCGATCCCGCTCGGCAAGACCTGGCCCAAGGGGTCGCTGGTACTCGCGCTTGCGAGCGTGCTTGGCGGACTGGCGGGGCTTGCCTATTCTGCCGTTCGAGAGGTTAGTGATCGTCGCATCAAAACAGAGAGCCGTTTGCGACGCGAACTTGGGTTGAACAGCCTTGGCACATTGCCATTTGTTTCGGCCAGAGCGATTTCAAAGGGCAATCCGCAAGAGCAGTATCAATTGCTGAATTTCGTACTGGATCATCCCAATCACCTCTTTTCAGACGCTGTTCGCAATACCAAGGCCTCGCTGGATCTGATAATGCGTCGGCAAGGTGCAAAAGTCGTGGGTATTACATCGGCGCTGCCGGGCGAGGGCAAGACAACAGTCGCCAGCAATTTGGCACAGCTTTATGCAGCGACGGGTTCAAGAACGATGCTGATCGATACCTGTGCCGCCAACCCGACGCTTACCCGGCTGTTCACGACAATGACCAAGCCCCATCAGGCTATCTCAACCGATGTTGTAGAAAACCACAGGAAAATTGAAGCAACCGAGGGCTCAAGCCGCCGCGACGCACGAACTATTCGGAAGGTCGATGAAATTCGGGCGGAGGAACCCTATGCTTCCGTATCCGTAATAACGCCGCCAGCTCTCATGAGCGTAGACGAGATAACCCATAGTTCGAGCCAGGCATATCGCTATCTCAATCTTCAGGCTCTGGAGAGCCACCTCGACAGATTGCGCGATCAGCACGATATCATCATCCTCGATCTGCCGGATTTGACGACAAGTGCAGATGCTCGAATAGTCAGTGTGATTGTCGACTGCGTTATTCTCACCGTGGGTGACCGGCAGAATGTAACGCTCGATGTCCTTGGCGCGGCGATTGCAAATTGCAGTGGCATCAACTCGGATGCGGTCGGCGTTGTTTTCAATACACCTCTACATCCCCGCACAGCCGCGCCGCTCGCTTTCCCGCCATCAAGCCTTCGGGCAGGAAGTTACGGCCGCTCACTTCAAAGGCGTTTCTCCAAATTTGCAGGTTCATTGGCAAGTTTCCGGTGGAGCAGGTTATGACGCGCGAACCAAAACAACGGCTCAAGATTGCAGTCGGCATACCGTCAACCGGCAGACCGAGAATATTGGCCGCCACGGTTCCCTTGATTGAGCAACAGAACCGGCTACCCGATCAGATTGTTATCTGCACACTCAAGCCAAGCGATACTCCGGAAAATCTGGAGGCAGGGATGAGCGTTCCGCTGCTATCGCTGCAATCGACTTCCGGGCTGGCCAAGCAACGCAACGATATCATTCGAGCATTGCCGGATTTCGATATATTATTGTTTCTCGACGACGATTTTCTGATGGCTCCGAACTATATAGCCGAGGTCGAAAAGCTGTTCCTCGAACATGATGATATCGTCATATCAACGGGTAATGTTCTTGTAGATGGCATAGGAACAGCCGGAATACAGGTGAAAGAAGGTGCAAGTCTGTTGCAGGCCCTTCTGGATGATCCGTCTTCGCGCCCCGATCTGTTGAAGGATGTCTATAACGGGTATGGCTGCAATATGACTTTGCGACTTGACGTGATGAGACGCAACGATATCTGGTTTGATGAAAACCTTCCACTTTACTGCTGGCTTGAGGATGTTGATCTGAGCCGGTCGCTTGCCAAACATGGCCGTATCGTCAAATCAAACAAGCAGCGCGGTATTCATCTTGGCGTGAAGAGTGGTCGGACCTCCGGGATAAAGCTCGGCTATTCCCAGATTGCCAATCCATATTATCTGGCCAGGAAAGGCACCATGGCTTTCTCCAAGGCTATCGCCATGGCATCCAAGAATTTGATTGCCAATATTTTTGGAAGCATTTCGCCGGAAGCGTGGATAGACCGGAAAGGACGATTAAAGGGAAATGGATTGGCTCTCTTCGATCTTCTCCGCGGAAGGATTTCGCCGTCGGGCGTATTGGATGTTGAAAAGGCTGATTGATTACCCGGCGTCGCATCATGCCCTTGCCTGGGTGCTATTGCTATTAATCATGGTGATGACAGTGGGGCCGATTACATTGCGTCCTGCAACCTGGATCGGGCCAAATGTCGAGCGGTTTTCCGCATTTCTGCTGCTTGGCATCACATTCAGCCTGACCTATCCGAAACGGCTGATTTTTGTGGCGATTATTATAATAGTGTCATGCGGACTCTTTGAATATGCGCAGCATTTCATGCAGAACAGACATGCGGATTTTGCGAATTTTTTGGTAAAAATTGCTGGCGCCGCAATGGGTATGGCTGGCGTAAAACTGCTTCGTTAAAGTCAGTGTCTGCCGGATTGAAACATGGGCCCGCCGCGCCATGCGGGATAGCCATAGCCATTGATGAGCACCAGATCGATGTCGGAAGCGCGCATGGCTATGCCTTCATTCATCAGCTTGTCACCCTCGGCAACAAGCCCGGCAATGATGTTCGTCATGATTTCATCCTGCCCGAACGAGCGACGGGTAATTCCCTTTTCATCCGAGATGGTTGCGATCAGGTCTGCAACGGCAGGGTCCACCGATTTTTTGCCGCCATCATACGCATAGTAGCCTTTGCCCGCCTTTTGGCCGAAGCGCCCTGCTTCACACAAACGATCAGCAATGGTGACATACCGTGCTGCAGGGTCGCGCTTGCCCGCATCACGCTTGCGGCGAGCCCAGGAAATGTCCAGCCCCGCCAGATCGGTAACCGCGTAAGGACCCATCGGAAAACCATATGCCTCGACGGCCGCATCAATTTCATGGGGCAATGCGCCATCTTCAAGCATGATGTCGCATTGATGCCGATAGGCCGTAAACAAACGATTGCCGATAAATCCTTCACAGACGCCGCTGACAATACCAAGCTTGCCCAGACGCTTTGTGACGGCCAATCCCGCAGCCAGAACATCTGGCGCGATGTCTTTTGTTCGTACGACCTCAACAAGCCGCATGATGTTCGCTGGTGAGAAGAAATGCAGCCCAATGAAACGGCTGGGGTTCATGATCACAGAAGCAATGGCATCCGGATTCAGATAGCTCGTATTGGTTGCCAGAATGGCATCTGCCCGCACAATGGAAGAGAGCGATGCAAAGAGTTCCTGTTTCACATCCAGATCATCAAAGACTGCTTCAAGAACAAGATCGCATTGGGAAAAAGCAGCGCGATCAATATGAAAGCCAATACGGGAAAGCCGTTGTTCCTTGAGAGCAATATCAATCCGACCGGACTTCACCATGCGATCGTAAATGGCTTCGATCCGCTTGCGGCCCAAATCCATAGACGGCTCATCACGTTCTACGATTGTGATATCATACCCAGCATCAGCAAAGGCGACGGCGATGCCAGCGCCCATGAGTCCGGCACCGGCAATGCCTACATTCTGTACAAAGCGAGGACTTATTCCCTCAAGATCAGCGACTTTAGCCGCGAGACGTTCTGCAGCAAAAACATAACGAAGCGCAATTGCCTGTTCGGAATTGACCAGTTCGAGGAACTTTCCCCGCTCACGTTTCAAGCCTTGCTCGATTGGCAAACTGGCCGCAGAAAATGCGCTCCGCGCAGCTGCGCCCGGCGATATTTGCCCGCGTGCCTTGCCTTCTATCGCGGTGATCTGCACGTCTACTGCCAGTCCATCGAATTCTCGCACAGGTAATGTCCCGGTTCGACGCGGCTCACGACCAGCAAGTATTTGTGCAAATGCAATTGCATCCTGGATCAGATCATTATCGGAGATGCGGTCAATCATTCCAAGATCAAGGGCCTGCGCTGCTGAAACCCGCTTACCGCTTGCAACCATATCGATTGCCTCTGGCATGCCAATCAACCGGGGTAGCCTCTGCGTTCCACCGGCGCCCGGGATAATTCCGAGCTTTACTTCCGGCAAACCAAGTTGGGTCTGTAGAGCCGCAATACGGCCGTGCGCTGCAAGCGCGATCTCCAAACCACCGCCCAAGACTGTTCCATGGAGCGCGGCAATAACAGGCTTTGCGGAATCTTCTATCAACTGCACCAGATCATTGAGGAAGGGCGCGCGCGGAGGCGTGCCGAACTCTTTCACGTCTGCACCCGCAACAAAGGTTTTGCCTTTGCATGCTATAATGATGGCTTGGATCGCCACATCCGCATTTGCTTCGGCCAGAGCAATAGCCAAACCCTCACGCACCGCATGGGACGTTGCATTCACCGGCGGATTATCGATCCAGATCAGACCGATATTGTCTTGGCGATTCCAGCTGACAGCCATGTTCAGTCCGGCACAACAGCGGTTGCCTGAATTTCGACAAGCGCTTCATCTTCGATCAGGCCCGACACTTGAACGACCGCCATTGCCGGGAAGTGCCGGCCCATGGTGGCTTTGTAGGCCGCGCCGATTTCCTTCAATGCTGCCGAATATTGCTTCCGGTCCAAAACATACCAGGTCATGGTGGTGACATGCTCGGGGCCAGCGCCGCCCTCACGCAATATGGCGAGGATATTCTCGAGAGTCTGCCGCACCTGACCTGGCAGGTCCTTTGCTTCAAATTTACATTGAGCGTTCCAGCCGATCTGTCCGCCGACAAAGACTGTTCGCCCGCGTGCTTCCATTCCATTGGAGTAGCCGATTGGTCGCGCCCAACCCTCTGGCTGCAAAACACGATTTGGGGTGCTCACGCTGATCTGTTCAACAGTTTTGGTCATGCTGCTTCCGGTCAATTGGAGAATGCCGCAATGCCGGTAATGGCGCGGCCAAGAATAAGGGCGTGGATATCATGCGTGCCTTCATAGGTATTGACGACCTCAAGATTGACGAGGTGGCGCGCTACCGGGAACTCATCGGAAATGCCATTGCCTCCCAGCATGTCGCGGGCATTGCGGGCAATTTCCAAGGCCTTCCCGCAGGAATTGCGTTTCAGGATTGATGTAAGCTCAACAGGGGGCGAGCCCTCATCCTTCATGCGACCAAGACGCAGGCATCCTTGCAATCCAAGCGCAATTTCAGTTGCCATATCAGCGAGTTTCTTTTGGATCAGCTGATTTGCTGCGAGTGGGCGACCAAACTGTTTGCGGTCAATTACGTAACTGCGCGCAGTCTCGTAGCAGGACTCCGCAGCACCCAGTGCACCCCATGCAATTCCAAACCGCGCTGAGTTCAGGCAGGTGAACGGTCCTTTAAGTCCTGTCACATGCGGGAGCATGTTTTCCTCCGGCACAAACACATCGTCCATCACGATCTGGCCGGTGATGGAAGCACGCAGGCCAACCTTGCCGTGAATGGCAGGCGCGGAAAGCCCTTTCCAACCCTTTTCAAGAATGAAGCCGCGGATCAACCCATCTTCCGTTTTTGCCCAGACCACAAACACATCGGCAATTGGTGAATTGGAAATCCAGGTTTTGGAACCATTCAACAGATAGCCGCCATCCACCTTACGAGCACGACTTGCCATGGAGCCGGGATCAGAACCGTGGTCCGGTTCGGTTAGTCCGAAGCAGCCGATTTTTGTGCCTGCAATCAGACCCGGAAGATATTTCTGCTTCTGATCCTCGCTGCCGAAAGTATGAATCGGAACGATGACCAGTGAAGATTGCACGCTCATCATGGAGCGATAGCCGCTATCGATCCGTTCAATTTCCCGTGCGATCAAGCCATAGGAAACATAGTTTAGCCCCGCCCCGCCATACTCCTCCGGCACTGTCGGTCCAAGCAGTCCAAGCGCGCCCATTTCAGCGAATATGGACGGATCAGTCTTTTCATGGCGGAAGGCTTCCTGCACGCGGGGCAGCAATTTGTCTTCACCGTAGGCCCGTGCGGTATCACGCACCATCCGCTCTTCCTCGCTCAATTGTGCGTCGAGATTAAACGGGTCCTGCCAGTCGTAATATGCTTTTGATCCATGCATGGGAATTATCCTGCCTTCTTGCCAGCGCTCTTCATCAGCTCGCGGCCGATGATGAGTTTTTGAACTTCGGTTGCGCCCTCATAGATACGTAGGGCACGAATCTCGCGGTAAAGACGCTCGGTAATTTCGCCAACCCTTACCCCGCGCCCGCCAAAGAGTTGCAGCGCCTGATCGATGACCCATTGGGCATTTTCAGTGGCCGTCAGCTTTGCCATTGCGGCTTCGCTTGTTGTTGGGAGTTTCTGTACGTCCCGCCGCCATGCGGTACGGAATGTCAGCAGCGCGGCAGCGTCGATCGCCGTTGCCATTTCACCCAGTGTGCTTTGTGCTGTAGGCAGATCAGACAGGGTTGCACCAAACATCTTGCGGCTTCTGGCATGTGCTACGGCCTCATCAAGTGCCCGCCGGGCAAAGCCTATGGCGGCGGCAGCCACAGATGGGCGGAAAATATCAAGTGTTCGCATTGCGATCTTGAAGCCTTCGCCTGCCATTCCTAAAAGCTGGGAAGCCGGTATGCGGCAATTGTCGAAGCGAATGCGGGCCAGCGGATGGGGTGCAATGGTTTCAATGCGTTCGACAATGGAAAAACCGGGGGTATCAGCATAGACAATAAAGGCCGAAATACCGCGTGTCCCCGGCGCTTCACCGGTACGGGCGAAAACCGTATAGATATCGGCAATCCCGCCATTGGAAATCCAGATTTTTTCGCCATCCAGAATGAAATCTTCGCCATCGCGGCGGGCGGAACAACTGAGCGCTGCAACATCTGAACCGGCATCCGGCTCTGATAATGCAAATGCTGATATCAATTCGCCTCGCGCAATCTTGGGCAGGATCTGCTGCTTCAGCTCCTGAGAACCGGCAAGGCTTATCGCGCCAGTGCCAAGCCCTTGCATGGCAAAGGCGAAATCCGCTAGGCCATCCTGATAGGCTAGTGTTTCCCGAATGATGCAGAGCGAGCGACTATCGATCTCTTGCGAAACGCCGCCAAAATCCTTTGGCACGCAATGGCGCAATATCCCGGCTGCGCCTAGCTGACCGACCAGTTTTTTGCATGCGGAGTCGGCATCTGCATGATCGATTTCGCCCAACCCGCCGCCGGAGATGAAGCTATCGAGTTCGCTTGCCAGTGTGCGTGCATCCTCGCCGAAAAACGGCCATTGCAAATGTTCGCGGGTCAGCATTCCTGCGGGTTTGGCAACCATCCGCTAGTTCCCTTCGAACTGAGGTTTGGTCTTGGCCGCAAAGGCTTCGAAAGCCCTGCGGAAATCACCGGTTGCCATGCAAATGGCTTGGGCTTGCGCCTCCGATTCAATGAGCTGATCAATGCCCATGGCCCATTCCTGATCCAGCATCTTTTTGGTCATGGCATGGGCAAACCAGGGTCCATCCGCAACTGTGCGGGCAAAGCGCTGCGCTTCCCCAAGCAAGTTGGGCCGCTCATGCAGGGCATTATAAAAGCCCCAGGCATGGCCTTCATTTGCCGTCATCGCACGGCCTGTAAAGAGCAGTTCGCTAGCGCGGCCTTGCCCGATAATGCGCGGAAGAATGCCGCAAGCCCCCATATCGGCACCAGCAAGTCCAACACGGGTAAACAGGAAAGCGGTTCGCGTTTCAGGCGTGGCAATCCGGAAGTCAGCAGCCATTGCGAGAATGGCTCCCGCTCCAGCGCAAATTCCATCCACCGCAGCGATGATTGGTTGCGGGCAAGCTCTGATCTGCCGCACCAGATCCCCTGTCATGCGTGTAAAATCCAGAAGGTCTGGCATTGCCATGCGCGTCAGCGGTTCGATAATGTCGAAGACATCGCCGCCGGAAGAAAAGTTATTGTCTGCCCCGGTTAGCACCACCGCGCGCACATCGCTTGCGCGGGCAAGGGAGCGGAACAGCTCGGTCAATTCCTCGTAGCTTTCAAAGGTGAGAGGATTTTTCTTTTCCGGGCGATTGAGCGTAATCGTGGCAACGCGGCCGTCATCATCCGTCTCAAACAGAAAATGCTTGGCCTTGTGATCCTTAAAGGGACGCTTTTTATCCTGCATTGGATTGCTCATTCTGGTTTAGCCTCCCATCACTTCGCCGCCGGCAACAGGGATTGCCTGGCCAGTTATTGCGCTTGCTTTTTCAGATGCCAGCCAAAGCACCGTATCGGCGACTTCCTGCGGTGTGACGAGCCTGCCTTGCGGGTTGGAACGGGCAAGGCTGGCGCGGGCATCATCAATTGAACGACCGGTTTTGCCACTGATCATTTCCACCGCATTGTCGAGCAGGGGCGTATCGGTAAAGCCGGGGCAGACGGCATTGACCGTGATGTCGGTTCGCGCCAGTTCCAGCGCAAGCGATCGTGTCAGGCCAATCACGCCATGTTTGGCTGCACAATAGGCCGAAACATAAGGATAGCCGGTTAGCCCTGCCGTGCTGGCAATATTGATGATCCGGCCATTGCCGGAAAGGCGCAGTGAGGAAAGTGCCGCCTGTGTTACGATAAATGTGCCTGTCAGATTTACGCCGAGAACCCTGTTCCAAAGATCAAGGTCTGTCTTGTCAAAAGGTGCTGAGGGCGCTTCACCGGCGCAGTTAACAAGCACGCCGATTTCACCCGCAAAAGAAATGGATTTTGCGATATTCTGCTCGACTGAGGCAGCGTCCGTCACATCGAAACCGTCAAGAACCAAGGCTTCACCGCCCTTATCGACGATCAGGTTTTTGACCTCTGTAAGCGGCGTATGCCGCCGCCCGGCGAGCGTTACACGCATACCTTCCGCAGCTAAGGTCAGAGCTATGGACCGGCCGATGCCAGTGCCAGCGCCTGTGATGAATGCGTGCTTCTTTGCTTGGCTCATGGCTTGGCTGCCCGGGCCAGATTATTCACATATTGCGCCTTGGCCGAATAATATTGCTTGGGCCAAGGCTGATCGGCATAGCCGATCTTTGCAGCCTCATGCATGACGAAGGATGGATCAGCCAGATGCGGACGAGCCACAGCGCATAGGTCCGCACGTCCTGCGGCGATAATCGAATTGGCGTGATCGGCTTCGGAAATTGCGCCAACCGCAATTGTAGGAATTTGAATCTCATTGCGGATTTTGTCTGAGAACGGTGTCTGGAAAAGGCGGCCATAGACCGGCTGTTCTTCCTTGACCACCTGACCGGATGAGCAGTCAATCATATCTGCTCCGGCCTTCTTGAACATCTGCGCAAAGATTGCGGCATCTTCAGGCGTATTACCGCCTTCGAACCAGTCATTGGTCGAAAGACGCACTGATATTGGCTTGTCTTCAGGCCAAACCTGCCGGATGGCGTGAAATATTTCTAACGGGAAACGTGCGCGACCTGCGTGGTCGCCGCCATACTCATCTTCACGATGATTGGTGAGGGGTGAAAGAAAGCTCGATAGAAGGTAGCCATGGGCTGCATGCAGTTCGAGCATATCGAAACCAAGATTACGTGCTCGTTGCGTTGCTTGCACAAAATCTGCCTTAACGCGATCCATATCATCCCTTGTCATGGCGCGAGGCGTATCGGAATTTTGCAGATAGGGCAGGGCTGACGCAGAGATAAGAGGCCAGCCGCCCTCGGCGACAGGCTGGTCAATGCCTTCCCATGCAACTTTGGTGGAACCCTTGCGGCCCGCATGGCCAAGCTGAATGCCGATCTTTGCTGACGTCTGTTGGTGCACGAAGTCAACAACCCGCTTCCATGCGGTTTCCTGTTCGTCGTTCCAAAGGCCAAGGCATCCCGGAGTGATACGCGCATCGGCGGAAACGCAAGTCATTTCCGGGAAAATCAGCGCTGCTCCACCCATGGCACGCGCGCCAAGATGCACCAGATGGAAATCATTGGGCAGGCCATCAGTGGCCGAATACATCGCCATGGGCGATACCATGATGCGATTATGCAGGGTCAGGCCGCGAATTTTGAACGGCGTAAACATAGGCGGGGGTACTGAACCGTTCGACGAGGGGTTGACCCCCGCGCGTTCTGCAAACCAGCGCTCGAAACCTTCCAGCCAGTCCTTGTCCCGCAGCCGCAGGTTTTCGTGGCTGATGCGCTGCGAGCGGGTCAGCATGGAATACATGAATTGTTCTGGTTCAAGAGTATCCGCATAGCGTGTGCCGACCACCTCGAACCATTCCATCGCATTGCGCGCGGCATTCTGGATGCGCGCGACATCAACACGGCGCACATCCTCATAGGCGGCTAGAACCGCAGGAATATTGGCCTTGTCATGGCCAGCAATATCAAATTGCCGGGTAAGCTCGATAGCATCGTCAATGGCAAGTTTAGTGCCAGAGCCAATGGCGAAATGGGCCGTATGGGCGCTGTCGCCCATGAGAACGACATGGCTTTTGCCGTTAAAATGGCTCCATTTCTCGCAGATCAGGCGGCCAAAATTAAGCCAGGCGGAACCGCGCAGATGGCGCGCATTGGTCATTAATTTGTGACCATCAAGCGTCTCGGCAAACAGCTTTTCGCAAAAGGCAATGGATGCGTCCTGATCCATCTTGTCGAGGCCATGGGCCTTGAATACTTCATCGGTGGTTTCAACGATGAAGGTGGATGTGTTCTCGTCGAACCGATAGATATGAGCCTGAAACCACCCATGTTCGGTTTTCTGGAAATCGAAGGTGAAGGCGTCAAAACGCTTATCCGTTCCCCAGCCAGACAAAGCGATTGGGCCGAACCACCATATCGGGGCGGAAGATGTCGGTATATTTTGTGCGAATGCGCGAATTCACCCCATCAGAGGCGATAATCAGATCGGCGTCCGGAAATTCCTCATCGCCATTCACGTCTTTTTCGAAGAGGAGTTCCACACCAAGTTCAAGGCAGCGATCCTGCAGGATGTTCAGCATTTTCTTGCGGCCGATACCGACAAAACCGTGACCGCTGGTGCGAATCTTCCGGCCCTTGAACACCAGTTCAATATCGTCCCAATGATTGAATGCTACTTCAATTGTCTCGGCTGTCTGCGGGTCCCATTGGTGCATTGATTGCATGGTTGCATCGGAGAAAACGACCCCCCAGCCGAATGTAGCAAACGCACGGTTACGCTCCACGACAGTGATGTGGTGTTCGGGATGCTGGCGCTTCATGAGAAGAGCAAAATAGAGGCCGGCAGGGCCGCCACCAATACAGACAATCCGCATGCTTGTTCCTCCAAAAGACTGGCGATGCTTTCCCGCTTATGCGTTTGCGCTTCTCGTCATCCGTTAAAACCCAAAATGAACCGGTTACAAATAAATTTCAAGCTTAAAATATATTTGTATGAGATGACATTCGTGGTCGCGATTTCACGCGCCAGTCAAACGCCCAAATATCGATCTTGAAGCGCGGGAGTGAGTTGCTCGGGCGTGCCGGCAAAGACGGTTGTGCCTTTTTCCAAGACAAAGCAACGATCGGCCACGGGCAGCAACTCCGCCAGCGTTTTATCGACAACAAGGATCGACTGTCCCGCAGCCTTCAGCTTTCTAATGGCTGCCCATATGTCCTGCCGGATGACCGGAGCCAGACCCTCTGTGGCCTCGTCGAGCACAAGCAAGCTGGGGTTTGTCATAAGCGCCCGGCCGATGGCGAGCATCTGTTGCTCACCGCCGGACAATGTATTGGCGAACTGGTCGCGGCGCTCATTCAGGCGCGGAAATAATTCGCCAACTTTCTGTACAGTCCACTCATTGCCCCTTGCGGCAGCCAAAAGGTTTTCAAGCACTGTCAGATTGGAAAAGCAGCGCCTGCCTTCCGGCACCAGTCCCAGCCCGAGCCGGGCTATCTTGTGCGGTCGCAGACTGGTTACCTGTTTGCTAGCAAAGCTGATAGCGCCGGAGCGCGCACGGACAAGACCGAAGATCGAATTGATGGTTGTCGTTTTACCCATGCCATTGCGGCCCATCAGCGCGACGACTTCGCCTTCTTCCACATCCAGATCAACACCGAACAATGCCTGCGAAGCGCCATAGAAAGTCTCAAGACCTTTGATGCTGAGAAGTGTCATGCGGCTTCTCCGAGATAGGCCCGGCGCACTTCGGGATCGTTGCGAATGTCATCAACTGTTCCCGACGCGATAATGCGCCCGTAAACCAGAACAGATATGCGGTCGGCAAGGGCAAATACGGCGTCCATATCATGTTCGACGAGCAGGATCGGTGCCTCATGGCGCAGGCCATCGAGAAATCCGGTCAAGGCCTTGGAGCCTTCCGGACCCATGCCCGCCATCGGCTCGTCGAAAAGGAATGCCTTTGATCCGAGTGCCAGCGCAATGGCAATTTCAAGCTGGCGGCGTTCACCGTGGGATAGTTCAGCCGCAGGCAGGTTTGCACGCTTGGCCAAGCCAACGCGCTCCAGCATTGCCATGGCGGGCTCCGTCAAACTCTTGTCAGCCATCACGGGGCGGAAGAAACGAAGGCTTGAGCCCTGTCGCGCCTGCACGGCCAGCATGACATTGCGTAAAGCGGAAAATTCTGGAGCAAGAGACGATATCTGGAAACTGCGACCAAGGCCGCGACGGGCGCGCTCGGGCATGCCGAGCCCTGCCATATCCTCGCCGAGAAAGCGGATCGTGCCGCTATCCTGCCGGATGGAGCCGGATATCTGGTGGATGAGTGTGCTCTTGCCAGCGCCATTGGGTCCAATCAGGGCATGGATTTCGCCGGGGCGCAGATCAAGGCTCACGCCATCGGTCGCTTTCAAGGCACCGAAGCTCTTGCGCAGCTCTCTAATTTCGAGGATGGGCTCAACCATGACGCGCCTTTCCTGCAAGAAGCCCAAGCAATCCGCCGCGCGCGAAAAGCACTACGCCAAGTAGAATGAGGCCGAGAAAGAATTGCCATCTCTCTGTAATGCCGCCGAGCGTATACTCGAACAGAACATAAAGCATGGCACCGGCAAGAGGGCCAAAGAGCCTGCCTTTACCGCCCAAGATAATAAGCACAATCAACTCGCCGGACATGTGCCATGACAGCATTGAAGGGCTGGCAAACCGGTTCAGATCGGCAAAGAGTGCGCCTGCCAGACCGGTTACCATGGCCGAGATGATAAAGGCTATGAGCCTGATATTGAAAGGTGCAATGCCAACCGCAGCAAGCCGCGTATCATTCTGCCTTGCTGTTTGCAGCGCTGCACCGAAACGCGAGCCGCGGATGAGCGCAAATAGGCCCATCGCCAGAAGCAGCAATGCGTAACAGATGAGAAAAAAGGGCAGGGGCTTTGCCGTATTGATCAGCGGAAATGAGTTGCGAACGGATAGGGACAAGCCATCCTCGCCGCCATAGGCGGGCCATGAGATAGCGAAGTAATAGATCATTTGCGCGAAAGCGAGAGTGATCATGATGAAATAAACGCCTGAAGTACGCAGACTGATCGCGCCGATAGGCAGTGCCACCAGTCCACAGACAGTGAGCGCGATCAGCCATATCCATGGCATTGAAGTGGTGCCCTCAAAGCCAAAGAGCATGGGTTCCGCGTTGAAGGCGTGGGTGGCCAGAATACCGGCCGCATAGCCGCCTATCCCAAAGAAGGCTGCATGTCCGAAGGATACCAGCCCGCCAAGTCCAAGCGCTATATTCAATCCGACAGCGGCAAGGGCCAGAATGGCAACACGGGTCGATAGTGTGACGTAGAATGGTTCGCCGACAGCAATGGCGATCAGCGGGACAGCCAGCAATATCACTGCCAGAACTAAATTAATGATGGTTTCGCGTGCGATCATGAGCTTGTGATCCTTACGCGGCAAACAGGCCGCGCGGCCGGAATGCGAGGATCAGGGCCATGACAATATAGATCAGCATGGAAGCGAGTGCGCCACCGACCATTCCGGCCTGTGCGGCGGGAAGGATCAGTGCGAGAGTCTTGGGCAAGAGAAAGCGCCCCATTGTATCAATGAGGCCGACAAGAACAGCGCCAATCAGTGCGCCCTTTATGGAGCCGATACCACCGATGACGATGACCACGAAAGCGAGGATGAGAACGGGCTCCCCCATGCCGACCTGAACTGACTGCAAAGCACCGACCAATGCGCCTGCCAGTCCGGCCAATGCCGCTCCAAGCGCAAAGACGATGGTATAGAGCGTCTGGATATCAATTCCGAGCGCTGCGATCATCTCGCGGTCAGACTCGCCCGCTCTTATGCGCATACCAAGCCTGGTGCGCGAAATGAGGAGATAAAGTCCAAGCGCGACAGCAATGCCCACCGCGATGATGGCAAGGCGGTAAAGCTGATATTGCCCGCCTCCGGGCAGAGAAACAGCTCCCTGCAGAAGGGGCGGAATATCCAGATAAAGCGGAAAGGATCCAAAAATCCAACGCGATCCTTCCGAGAAGATCAGGATCAGCGCAAAAGTCGCCAGGACCTGATCGAGATGGTCACGGTCGTATAGTCGCCTGATGACCACCACTTCCATAATAGCGCCCGCCGCTGCTGCCGCGGCAAGACTGGCAATGAGCCCCAGCCAAAACGAACCTGTGGCCGAGGCTACAACCGCGCAAGCGAAAGCTCCGATCATATAAAGCGAGCCATGGGCGAGATTTATCAGCCCCATCACGCCGAAAATCAGCGTCAGGCCAGCCGCCATGAGGAACAGCATCACTCCGAGCTGTAGCCCGTTGAGAAGTTGCTCGATGAGAAGTGCAGTGGACAAGGCAGCGTTCCCGGATTCAGCGCAGGGTTAAACAGGACACCCGCCGCAGCGCGGCGGGCTCAATGTGGCAGATGCGGATTACATCTTGCACTTGTCTGCGTAAGCATCCTTGTGGTCTTCAAAGGCAGTCGCCACGATCTTGTTGGTCAAAACGCCGTCTTCCTTCACCACTTCGCGCACATAGACGTTCTGGATCGGATGGTTATTATTATTGAACACAAACTTGCCGCGCACCGACTTGAAGTCCGCCGCTTTGAGCGCTGCCTTGAACGCATCCTTATCCTTTACGCTGGCTTTCGACAGGGCTGCAAGAATGAGGTTTGCCGTATCCCAGCTTTGTGCCGCATAGATCGAAGGCAAGCGCTTATATTCAGTCTTGAAGGCTTCGACGAACTTCTTATTGGCGTCATTGTCGAGATCTTTCGACCATGTCGCCGAATTCTTCACACCTAGCGCCGCATCGCCAATAGCCCCCAGCACATCCTGGTCGAACGAGAAGCCCGGTCCCATAACAGGCGTCTTGACGCCGGATTGCGCATATTGCTTCATGAAGGAAATTCCCATGCCGCCGGGCAAGAAAAAGAATACGGAGTCGGCACCTGAATCACGGATCTGTGCGATTTCAGCCGCATAATCAGTCTGACCAACCTGGGTATAAACCTCGCCGGCAAGTTCACCCTTATAGAAGCGTTTGAAACCAGTTAGTGCATCCTTGCCTGCAGGATAGTTGGGCGCAAGAATGAAGGTCTTTTTGTAGTCCTTGTTGGCGTACTGGCCCATGGCTTCATGAAAATTGTCATTCTGATAGGCCACGTTGAAATAGTTCGCGTTGCAGTTCGCGCCCGCCAGTGCCGAGGGCCCGGCATTTGGCGAAAGATAGATAATATCCTGCGCAACAGTATTTGGCACAACGGCCATGGCAAGGTTGGACCAGATAATACCTGTCAGCAGGTCAACCTTGTCGCTTTGGATCATTTTTTCTGCCAGTTGCACTGCAATTTCAGGCTTCTGTGCATCGTCCTCGATAACAAGTTCGATATCCTTGTTTCCGGATTGCTTCATGGCCAGAGTGAAGGCATCGCGCATGTCGATACCAAGACCGGCTCCACCACCGGAGAGCGTGGTTATAACGCCGATCTTCACCGGTTCCGCATAGGCAGCACTGGCCAATGCAAGGCTTAACATACTGGTTGCCAGAATTTTCTTCATATCATTCCCCTTTATAGGTGTTCCCGTTATTTGTTGTTGTTTGGTCGTGGAGCGGTGAGCGAACTTTCCAGAATTCCAGACAGAGTTCAACCTCTGATAAGAGCCCTTACGGTGCCTCTCCTGTTCTCAGCCTGAATCGTTGTACTTTGCCGGTCTGGGTCTTTGGTAGACTGTCAATAAACTTCACGGAACGCGGATATTTATAGGGCGCAATCAGCGTCTTCACGTAATCCTGCAAACGCTTGATAGTGGCATCATCCCGCGTCGTTCCCTCGATCAGAACGACGAATGCCTCGACGATCTGCCCACGCTCATTGTCCGGTTGGCCAACGACCGCGCATTCGAGAACTTCAGGGTGCGATAGCAGGGCCGCTTCCACCTCGGGACCGGCTACATTATAGCCGGCTGTCAGGATGATATCGTCCGAGCGCGCCGCGAAGTGGAAGAATCCGTCCTCATCCTGATAAAAGGCGTCGCCGGTCAGGTTCCAGCCGTCGCGGACATATTCGGTCTGACGGTCGTCGGCCATATAGCGGCATCCTGTCGGTCCGCGCACTGCAAGTTTGCCGATTGTGCCCCGAGGTACCTCGCGCATGTCCTTGTCCACGATCCGGGCGGTATAGCCGCTCACCGGCTTTCCGGTCGAAGAGGGCATCAGGTCGGCAAATCGATTGGAAATGAAAATGTGCAACATTTCCGTAGCGCCAATGCCATCGAGAATCGGCCTGCCAGTCTTTTTCGTCCATTCTTCAAAGACAGGGCCGGGAAGAGTTTCGCCCGCCGAAACAGCCACTCGCAGGGAGGAAAGATCCGCTCCCTCATCCATAGCTTTCAGCATGGCTCGATAAGCCGTTGGAGCGGTGAAGCTTATTGTTGCCTTATAAGTTTCAATGATTTCGATCATATTGGGTGGAGTGGCATTCTCCAGCAAAGTTGCAGCTGCTCCGAACCGCAGCGGGAAGATTGCAAGACCGCCGAGACCGAAGGTGAAGGCCAAAGGTGGCGAACCGACGAATACATCGTCCGGTGTGACACCCAGCACTTCCTTTGCATAGGCATCGGCGATGATAAGAAGATCGCGATGGAAATGCATGGTGGCCTTTGGCACACCGGTGGTGCCCGAAGTAAACCCGAGCAATGCAACGTCGTCCCGGCCGGTCTGCACGGCAGAAAATTCGTGAGGTTTGCCCAAGGCGGCGCGATCAAGCTCTGCGTCATGGCTGGCGGTGCCGTCAAAGCCGATCACTTGCTTGAGAAATACGCTGTCCTTGGCGCAGGCAATCAACTCATCCATCAGGCGCGTGTCGCAAAGCGCCAGCGATATTTCTGCCTTATCGATGATTTTAGTCAGTTCTCCGGAACGGAGCATGGGCATCGTATTGACGACAACGGCACCGGCTTTGGTGGCTGCAAGCCAGCAAGCCACCATCGCAGGATTGTTGGCAGAGCGGATTAACACCCGGTTGCCCGGCTTTATACCATAATTGGCAACGAGCGCATGAGCCAACTGGCTGGTCCACTCGGAAAGCTCCCGATAGCTACGCCTGCGGCCATTGCCGATCAGGGCAGTGCGGTCACCAAAGCCTTTTTCCACCATGCGGTCGGTCAGCTCGACCGCGGCATTGAGATAGTCGGGATAGTCAAATCCATCGAGACAGAATTCCGGCCACAGTTCTGGTGGCGGAAGATTATCCCGCGTAAATGTATCGGTATGAGCTGTCGGTCCTAGCATTCTGCGGCTTCCCCTGCCTGCTTTCGGTCATGTCCCGGCTTCTTTGTCCGGTCATGTTGCCTGGTTCATGTTTCCCAATTGCTGCGAAATGATTTGAGCATGACAGCAAGATGGCGCGCGTCTTCATCGCCAATGCCGCCAAGCAGTTCACCCACCCATTTTTCGTGTTCCGTTGCGATCTGCCGAAAGAGGGTCAAACCTGAATCGGTCAATCTGACAATCGATGTGCGGCGATCACCCTCGCGGCTGGATCGAACCACAAGTCCGTCCGTTACCAACCTGTCGACGATCACCGTGACGTTGCCGTTCGAGACCAGCAGAAAGCGCGAAAGGTCGCTCATCAGCAGGCCTTCAGGCTCGCGATTAAGCGCGGCCATCACGTCAAAGCGGGGCAGCGTCATGTCAAATGCAGATTTCAGCCGCAGGCGTAATTCGTTTTCAATTGTTCTAGATGCGCGCAGCAAACGGATCCACAAACGGAGCCGATCCTTGTTGCCGAGGCCCGTATGTTGTGCGGTTTTCGAAGCGCCAGTATCGTTCATCGGTCACCACTGTTGGAGGCGAAGTTAATTCCAGACGTGCCATGCTTTGCTTTGACCACTGTGACTTCTCCAATCTGACTTTATGCAGCATGACACAGCTCAAAATTATTTCAAGTATGAAGTTTTAAGGTTGAAATAATTTCAGCGATTGAGACGGAAAATATAACGAATGTAGCAAGCCCGTTTGGAGCAATTCGTATATAATATGACTTGAACGCTCATATTATATACGCTAGTCAACCCGCTCATAAACGATTGTTTCCCTCTGAGGTCGGGCAGGATTTATAATGCAGAATACCCGTTTGACAGCAACCGCGCGGGTCAATCTCCCCACGCCGCTACACTATCTCAATCAATTGGCAGATCACTTTGCTGAGCATGGCGATGTTGTGCGGACGGAACGCACGGGCCAGATAGAGTTAAGCTACGGCACAGCAACAATCGAAGCCGACGAAGAATCCTTGTTGCTTCGCGCGGAAAGCGTCGATGAAACCGGCCTTGCATATATGAAGTATGCCATCGCCGACCATGTTATCGAATTTGCGCGTAAGGAAGACCCCAAAATCATATGGGCTGGTCATGGTGCAGCAGGAAGTCAGTTGCCATATTTTCGCGAGATGCGTGTTCTATCGGCAAAGAGCATTTCCCCGAATATGAGGCGGGTGCGCTTGTGCGGCAAGGATATGCAGAGGTTTGCCTATGGCGGCATGCATGTCCGCATTCTTATTCCACCGGCGGACATAGAGGTTCCGCAATGGCCTGTAACCGGTGAGGATGGCCGCCCGGTCTGGCCGGAAGGCGATCACAAGTTGATTTCCCGCGTTTATACCATTCGCGATATCAACCCCGAAAGCGGTGAGGTTGATATTGATGTGGTGATACATGACGGCACGCCGGGGTCCGAATGGGCGCTGGGTGCGGCTGAAGGCGATGTCGTCGGTATGACGGGCCCAGGTGGCGGCGATGCTGATGACGCGGATTGGTATTTGCTGGCAGGCGATGAAACGGCTTTGCCTGCCATTGGCCGGATCATTGAGCGGTTGCCCCGGAACGTGAAAGTTGTTGCGCGCATCGAGGTGGATAGTTCTGCGGACGAGCAAATTTTCAATTCTCGATGCAGCCTTGATCTGCAATGGCTGCATCGCAACGGTGCTGCAGCCGGAACGATGACATTGCTTCAGGATGCCGTAAAAGCCGTCGCGCTACCTTCAAATGGCGAGCGGATATTTGTATGGTCAGGTTGTGAATTTAATGGCTTCAAAGCTATTCGCAATTATGTGCGCAAAGATCTGAAGCTTGCAAGAACGCAACATTTGGTCGTTTCCTACTGGCGACGCGGCGTTGCCGACGAATAGTTCGCTGTTTGATACAGCGACCTAAATCTTTGTAACTACGCAATTCCAGATGCAAAACCGCTTCACACTTTTGCTGGAATTGCTCTAGGGGCCGAAATGACATTCCATCCACGCATGACAAGCCGGGTAGAGGGTATTTCGCTGGTTGAGGAACTCAAGTGGCGTTCCTGGACTGGCGTGATCGCCGATGTCTGGTCTGTCAGGTGTGATCCCGACGCCAATGGTGAATATGTCTCCGAAGACCCACGCCTGTTTGTCATCCTCGACAAGTCCGGTCCCGGCAATTTCAACCTGTCTCTTGACCCGGCAATCCGGTGGGTCAGCCAAGCATGTACACCGCATTCCATGAGTTACATTCCAGCAGGATTGCCCATTTGGGGGCACCTTGAGAATGTACAATATTTGCGACACCTGGATCTGCATCTTGACGTAGGTACTTTGCGGCGGCGTTTTGCCGATGAATTCATCGGCGACAGGCTCTCCATCCCCCGCATCATGTTCTCCAATGATAAAATAGCATCTCTTTCCCGGCTGATAGCTGACGAATGTGTCAGCGAGCGACCGCTCCACGCTCTCTATGGCGATGGTTTGACGATGGCTCTTTTTGTCGAACTTTTTCAAATAGGCGAGATAAAGAAACGTCAACGCAGTCAATTATCGCCGCGGCAACTGCGCGCCGTCACAACTTATATCGAGGAACATTGCCTGCGAAATATCCGCTTGCAGGAACTTGCTGATCTGGCCGGTCTTTCCCAATCCTATTTCAGCCACGCGTTCAAAGCGTCCACGGGCGTTGCACCGCATCAATGGCAAATGAGTGCGCGCATCAGGAAAGTACAATTGCTGTTGAGCAAATCAAATGCCTCTTTGACGAATGTTGCCTCAGCTACCGGTTTTTCTGATCAGGCGCATCTGACGCGCGTGTTCAAGCGCTTGGTCGGCGTGACACCAGCCGTATGGCAGCGAGAGCGTAGCTGATACCACCACGCTGAATAACGGACCAAAAACATTCAAATTACAGCAGAAAGCATCAATCCTGCGGCAATAAGTTGATATATGAACTCAACTTATATTATACGCGATAAATGACTGGTTCATCCACCGGCAGGTCGCGTTGGCGGGCATTTGCAGCGGCTTATCATGCGCAGTACATACAAATCATCACTTATATTATTGTTGGGCAGTTCGGCTGCTTTGTTATCCTTGTCGGCGGCGAATGCTCAAACAGCCGACTCTACTATCCGTTTGAATGAGATCGTTATCGAAAGCGGTGGGGATGGCTCCGCTACCGGCCCCCTAACAGGGTTCGTGCCAAAGCGTACCGCTACCGGCTCAAAAACCAGCACGTCGATTGAAGATATACCCCAGTCAGTTTCGATTGTTGGACGAGACCAGATTGACGCGCAGGGCGCCCAGAAAATCGATGAGGCATTGCGCTACAGCGCAGGTGTATTTGCGCAACCATTCGGTGTCGATAATGATACGAACTGGATTTACATTCGCGGTTTCGATGCGACCGCGAAGGGCACTTATCTCGATGGTCTGCAGAACTTCAGCTACGGCTTTGGAGGCTTCCTCATCGACTCCTTTGGGATCGAGCGCATCGAGGTTTTGAAGGGCCCTGCGTCTGTTCTTTATGGCGGGAGCAATCCCGGTGGTATCGTCAATTATATCAGCAAGCGACCGAATGGTGAGCGTATCCGCTATGTCGAAACCGGCATTAACAGCTATGGAAACGGATATATTGGCTTTGACATTGGCGATAAGGCTTCAGACGCGGTTGACTACCGCATTAACGGTAAGATTGGCGGCGGCGACAATTACACCGATTTTTCCGAAGAATTTCGTGGCGTCATCAATCCAAGCATTACCTGGAAGCCGGATGATGCAACCAAGCTGACACTGAGCGCCAACTATACCCACCTTGATGCTACCCATGATGGTGGCGGTTTCCTGCCCTATTACGGCACCGTGGTACCCACCAAATTTGGAAAGATCGACCCGAAATCAAATTTCACGGAACCGTCAATTGATCGATACGATCGAGAACAAGCCTCGATCGGCTACGAGTTTGAGCATGAATTCGACAATGACTGGACGTTTCGTCAAAATACCCGCTACGGCCATAGCAGTGTCAAAGAACACTCGCTCTACGCATTTGGCTATGCAAGTGGTCCATTTGGTTTTGCAGAACAACCAGACCTCACCGATAATCTGTCGCGGATAGATTTCGAACACGATACGACTGTAAACAATGTTCTGATCGACAATCAGCTGGAAGGGGTTGTTAATACGGGTGCGATTGAACACACCCTGCTGTTCGGCGCTGAGTATAAATACTTTAATATCGATCAGGTGCAGATAAGCGGTAGCGGTACGCCGATCAGCGCAGGCGATCCGGTCCACGGTGCTCCACAAGCTTCTCTTGGAGAGCCCTATATCGATGAGGTGATAAAGCAGCATCAGGTCGGGATTTATGCTCAGGATCAGTTGCGGTTCGGCGACGGCTGGCTGGTTACGTTGAACGGGCGTTATGATTATGTAGACACAGAAGCTACCGGGCTTCCAACCTATAAGGGCAATGAAGGTCGGGCGAGTGGACGGGCTGGGATTTCCTATGATTTCGCCAATGGCCTTACGCCCTATGCCAGTATTGCAACTTTTTTCAGTCCTGAGATTGGCGTTACCGGCAATCTCGAATTTTTCAAGCCGGAAACGGGACAGCAATATGAAATTGGCGTGAAGTATCGTCCTGAGTGGTTTGACGGGCTAATTACCGCGTCGCTATTCGATCTTACGAAGAAGAATGTTGTAACGGGCGGCTTCCGGCAGGAAACGCAGATAGGCGAGGTAAATTCTCGCGGCTTTGAGATCGAAGCCCAGGCAAATATCAATGATGCGTGGAAAGTAACAGCAGCTTTCACCGCTTATGATCTGGAAGTGAAGGACGATGCCGATGAAAGCATTATCGGCAAGCGTCCATATCTTCTGCCAGAGACTCAAGCCTCTGTTTTTGCTCAATATACGGTTCCAACCGGGAAACTTGCAGGGCTGGCGCTCGGCGCTGGTGTCCGTTATGTAGGCTCCAGCTACGCAGACAAAGCCAATACGCTTAAAGTTCCGGACGTAACTCTGCTTGACCTGAAGATCGGCTACAAGAAAGACAATTGGGGCGTTGATCTGAATGTCACCAATGTTTTCGATAAAGAGTTTGTTTCAGGCTGTCAGGGTGTAAATGTCTGTGCCTATGGTGAGGGACGCAAAGCACTTCTCAAAGCTCACATGACCTGGTGAGCGTCGTTTATAATTGCTTGCGGGATCACCAGATGGCCTGGTGATCCGATTTCAGACAAAGTACTTTGATGATTGTCATAAACCGACGTGCCGTACTTGCTCTATCGATGGCAGCGATTTTGCCTGACCGGTCGGCATGGGGGCAGGAAAAGCGCATCGCCATCGTCGATTGGGCGATGCTGGAGACGGCTCTTGCCATCGGCATCGTCCCTGTTGCTGCCACTGAGCTTCTCCAGTTTCGATCCATTGCGGTCGAGCCGCATGTACCCGAAAGCGTCGCTGATCTTGGATTGCGTGGCACGCCCAACTTCGAAATGCTGCGCATGGCTGCGCCGGACATTATTCTGAGTTCCAATTTTTATGAATACCGGCGAGCCAGCCTGGAGAAGGTTGCGCCTGTATTTTCAATGACAGTTTATGAGCCGGGAACGCCGCCCTACGGGCTTGCCGAAAAAGTTGCATTGGGGCTTGGTGACAAACTTGGCCGCAGGGAACAAGCTGCCGCTTATGTTGCAGAGACATCGGCGCTGATCTTGGACCTGCGGATGCGCTTGAAGTATCATGCTACCCGCCCGCTTTTCATTATCAATATTGGCGACGCCCGGCATTTTCGGGCGTTTGGGGCTGATAGCATGTTCGGCGACGTCGCCGGGCGGCTGGGTTTTACCAATGCATGGGGACAGGAAAGCAGCTATTCCGCCGCCGCACCCGTTGGAATGGAGGCACTCGCTGGCGTGCCGGAAGCTTCGATCCTTATTGTGGGGCCTGTCCCGCCGGAAGCGGAAAACCTACTGCCGCAAAGCGGTTTATGGAATGCTCTTCCCGCTGTGAAGGCGGGCAGGGTGGCAACGCTTGACCCGATCAACCATTTTGGCGGCTTGCCCGCTGCCCGGCGTTTCGCGAGACTGTTTGCGGGCTCGTCGCTTTTTTCAGGCAGTGCCAGCAATGATTGAGCCTAAAGCGCTTAATAGAGGGCTGCTGCTCTGGGGTGCATTGCTGATTGTTGCCGCATCGCTTTTTGCCGGGCAGATCGCCGCGCAGTTTAGCCTCGCCACACGTGTCGCGCCGGAATTTGCAGGATTGCAAAAGCTCATTTTGATGGATTCCATTTTGCCTCGTAGCGCAATGGCAATTCTTTGTGGTGCGGCGCTCGGCTTTTCGGGAGCCTTGCTCCAGAGGGTATTGCGCAATCCCTTGGCAGAACCCTCGACCCTCGGGATTTCGGCGGGCGCGCAACTGGCGATGGCGATAGCCATGCTTTACTTCCCGGCGCTTATGGAAGGTGGACGAGAAGCCGTTGCCCTGGCAGGCGGACTTATCGCCGTTGCGCTCATTCTGTCGCTGACATGGCAGCGCGGTCTCGAACCCGTTTCCGTGGTTCTGGCCGGGATGATGGTTTCGCTGACCGCGACAGCGGCAAGTGCGGCACTTATCCTTGCCAATGGCGAATACATGTTTTCACTATTCATTTGGGGCGGGGGATCGCTGGCTCAGCAAAGTTGGGTACCCGTATCGGGAATTATCTGGAAAATTCTGCTTGCGTGTGCAGCATCCATTGTTCTGCTGCGCCCGTTATCCATTCTCGGTCTGGATGATGCCAGCGCCAAAAACCTTGGTGTAGCTCTTCATGGTACGCGTTTTCTCGTTATTGGACTTGCCGTCTGGCTTGCAACAAGCGTTACTGCCGAAGTTGGTATTATCGGCTTTGTCGGACTCGCCGCGCCAGCTCTGGCACGACTGACAGGCGCGCGCTCACCAGGGCAAATGTTGGCGGCCGCCCCGCTGGTTGGCGCGATCCTGCTTTGGTTGGCGGATGGGTTTGTGCAACTCGCGGCAGGCTCCGGCGGCGAGCGTATTCCAACAGGTGCTGCGACAGCACTGCTTGGAGGTCCATTGCTTCTTTGGCTGCTGCCGCGATTGCGCATGTTTGAATGGCCTTCGCTCAATGCCAAACCTGCGCCATCCCCGCGCGCACGCAGGCCAGCATGGACGGTTGCCGTGCTTGTCATCCTCACGGGTTTAGCTGCCGGGATCGCACTTTTGCTGGGGCGCGGCCCGGAAGGCTGGGTAATCGCGCGCGGCGAACTCCTTGCCGATCTTTTGCCGTGGCGCTGGCCGCGGACGGTGATAGCTGCAGCATCGGGTGCGATGCTTGCCGCCGCAGGGCAGGTCATGCAGCGTGTTACCGCCAATCCTCTCGCCAGCCCCGAAATTTTGGGCGTTGGTACAGGCGCGGGCGTCGGGATCGCCGTGCCCCTTATGTTGCTTTCGGCCCCAAATCAGATTGTTCTATTGGCCGGCGCCATGGCGGGTTCAATTATCGTTTTAGCCTTCATGCTGGCAATGTCAGCGCGCAGCGGCTTTGGGCCTGAGCGCCTCTTACTTTCCGGCATAGCGATGGGTGCTTTGTGCAGCGCCATATTGACTGCAATTATTGCCACGGGAAGCCCGCAGGCTTTCATGCTGCTCGGATGGGTTAGCGGTTCATCCGCACAGTGCCTGCCGGAAGAAGTGTGGGTGGCGTTGGTTGCGCTTGTCCTTCTGGTGTTGCCGCTTGTTTTCACCACGCGCTGGCTTGATATGCTGCCATTGGGGCGGCCTGTCGGTTTGGAAACGGGGCTGCCTATTCGGATGAGCCGCGGCATATTGATCATATTATCGGCGTGCCTGACCGCAGTTGCATCGCTTTTCGTTGGCCCTTTGAGTTTTGTCGGTCTGATTGCACCGCATCTTGCGCGTCTGATCGGGCTGCATAGACCATTGACGGGCCTCATCGGAGCCATGCTGATCGGAGCTTGTCTCATGGTCTTATCGGATTGGCTTGCCCGCATGGTGGCATTCCCCTATCAGCTGCCGCTCGGGCTGTTCGCATCGCTGATTTCAGGACCATATTTGATATGGCTGCTAAGCAAAGGCGGTCGAAACTGATCAGCCGCGCATAATCATGTCGGCGGCTTTTTCGGCAATCATGATTGTCGGCGAGTTCGTGTTGCCGGAAACTATCGATGGCATGATCGAAGCATCGGCAATGCGAAGACCTTGAATGCCGCGCACCCGCAATTGCGGGTCCACAACGGAGTCCGTATCAGCCCCCATCCGGCATGTTCCTGCCGGGTGAAAAATTGTGGTCCCGATTGCACCGGCAGCCTCAAACAATTCGGCATCGGTCTGATATTGTGGCCCCGGTTTGAATTCTTCCGGCTTGAATTTTTGCAGCGGTTTTTGCGCGACTATGTTGCGCGTGATGCGAATAGAGTCAGCGGCGACTTGCCGGTCGCTTTCGGTGGTCAGGTAGTTCGGCCGTATAGCCGGATGGGCGCGATGATCAGGCGATTTGATATGGATCGTTCCCCGGCTGTCCGGGCGCAGATTACAGACACTCGCCGTAAAGGCTGGGAATGCATGGACATTTTCGCCGAATTTTTCCAAGGAGAGAGGCTGGACGTGATATTGCAGATTGGCAGTGGCGAATGACGGATCTGAACGGGTGAATACGCCAAGCTGACTGGGTGCCATCGACATGGGCCCTGATTGGCGCACAAGATATTCCAAAGCAATTGAAGCCTTCCCCATCAGCCGGTTGGCCTTTTCATTAAGCGTCGGAATACCCGTTACTTTGTAAGCACAGCGCAGTTGCAGATGATCCTGCAAATTCTCCCCTACGTTGCGGCGCTCCAACACCGTCTCAATACCGGCTGCCTGCAAAACGTCGCCTCGGCCTATGCCGGATAGTTCCAGGATTTGCGGCGATCCGACCGAGCCTGCGGAAAGAATGACTTCTCGCCGGCACTGCACCGTGCGCACCATGCCAGCCTGTTCGAACTCAATGCCTTTGACGCTCAAACCATCAAGAATGAGCTTGCGAACATGCGCACCGGTCTGGACCGTGAGATTGGAGCGGTTCTTAGCGGGGCGCAGGAATGCTTTCGAGGTATTCCAGCGAATGCCACGTTTCTGATTTACCTTGAAGTAAGAAGACCCTTCATTGTCGCCGCGGTTGAAATCGTCGGTTCGCGGTATTCCCGCCGCCTCCGCCGCGTCCCTGAAAGCATCCAGAATATCCCAGTGAAGCCGCGCTTCTTCCACGCGCCATTCGCCGCCTGCACCATGAAATTCATCTGCGCCGAGATAGTAATCTTCCGATTTTTTAAAATAGGGAAGCACATCATCCCAGCCCCATCCGGTGCATCCGTCCTGCCGCCAAAGGTCATAATCACGGGCCTGACCGCGCATATAGATCATGCCGTTGATGGATGAACATCCGCCAAGAACCTTGCCGCGAGGATAGGCGAGGGAACGCCCGTTCAATCCCGCTTCAGCCTCGGTTGAAAAGCACCAGTCGGTGCGCGGATTTGAGATACAATAGAGATAGCCCACGGGAATATGGATCCAGTGATAATTATCCCTGCCGCCTGCCTCCAGCAACAATACGGAGACATCTTTGTTTTCCGATAGACGGTTTGCAAGGGTACACCCCGCCGTGCCGGCACCGACAATGACGTAATCATAGAGGTCGCTCATGATCAGTTTTCCGACTTGCCTTCCAGCCTTTTGCCGAAACGCGAAGCATACAGCTCACCGATAATCCCGCGGCGGAACACGAGGACACATATCATGAAGATGATGCCGGTGATTACGGTGACTGGGAATTCGGAAGTTGCCAGATAGTTCTCAAGCGCCGAGATGAGGGCAGCACCAAATACCGGGCCGACCAAAGTACCTATCCCACCAAGCAGGGTCATGAGCACCACTTCACCCGACATTTGCCAGCTGACATCGGTCAGTGTTGCGAACTGAAAAACAATCGCCTTGATGCCGCCTGCCAGCCCCGTGAGCGCCGCTGACATGACAAAAGCTGCCAATTTATATCGAGCGACAGAATAACCAAGCGAGATGGCGCGAGGCTCATTCTCCCGGACTGATTTGAGGATCATGCCGAATGGTGAATTGATGATGCGCCAGATGATGAACATGCCCAATAAAAAGACGGCAAGCACGAAGAAATACATATTCAGCGACTGGTTCAAATCGATGAAGCCGAACAGATGGCCGCGCGGCACGCCCTGAATGCCGTCTTCGCCGTGTGTAAATGATGCCTGCAGACAGAAGAAGAAGAACATCTGCGAGAGGGCGAGGGTGATCATCGTGGAATAGATGCCCTGACGCCTGATGGCGAAAAAGCCGATAATCAAACCTAGAAACGCAGCCCCTGCAACGCCAACGAGAATACCCAGTTCGGGCGAAAATCCCCACTCCTTCACCGAATGGGCAGTGAAATAGGCAGCGCCGCCAAAGAAGGCGGCGTGGCCGAACGAAAGAATGCCGGTATAGCCAAGAAGGAGATTAAAAGCGCATGCAAACAGAGCAAAGCACAGCACCTTCATCAGGAAAACTGGATAGAAAAAGAAGGGCGCAAGCACGAGAAGCGCAATGCCTGCAACGATCAGCGTAACTTCCAACGACAGATTTTTTTGTCTTGGTGCGGTGAGGGCGGATTGTGTCATGTCATGCATCCTTTCCGAAAAGACCTGCGGGACGCACAAGCAGCACGATTGCCATGATCACGAAGATGACGATGTTGGAGGCTTCCGGGTAGAAGACCTTTGTCAGCCCCTCCAATATGCCGAGCATATAGCCGGTTATGATGGCGCCCAATATGGAGCCCATGCCGCCAACGACAACAACCGCGAACACGATGATGATCAGGTTTGATCCCATGAGCGGACTGACCTGATAGATTGGTGCCGCCAATATTCCGGCAAGACCGGCAAGTCCAGCGCCGAGGCCATAGGTAAAGGTGAGCAGCAAAGGAACGTTGATACCGAATGCGCGGACCAGCGTTGGATTTTCTGTCGCCGCCCGCAGCTGTGAGCCCAGTCGGGTCTTCTCAATGAGCAGCCACGTTCCAAGGCAAACCACCAAGGATGCCAGCACCACAAAGCCACGGTATTTCGGCAGGAACATGAAGCCGAGATTATAACCACCTGTCAGAGCGCTTGGAACGGCATAGGGCTGACCTGCTGCGCCATAATAATAGCGGAACATGCCTTCCAGAACGAGCGCGAGGCCGAAGGTGAACAGCAAGCCATAGAGGTGATCAAGATTATAAAGACGCGAGAGCGCGACGCGCTCGATGAATGCACCAGCGAACCCGACAATAATGGGAGCCAGTATCAAAGCTGGCCAATAACCAATGCCGAGTTCTGCAAGAAGCAGGTAACCAACAAATGCGCCGATCATATATTGCGCGCCGTGGGCAAAATTGATGACGCGCAGGAGGCCGAAAATGATCGCTAGTCCAAGGCTGAGCATTGCATAGAAGGAGCCGTTGATGAGGCCGATCAACAATTGCCCGAGAAAAGCCTGAAGGGGTACCCCAAAGATCATTGTCATTTCAAACTCCCAATGCTTCGTTGAGCATGGTCATGCGATCCGGCAATTCCTGAACCGGAAAATTGTCGATGATCTTTCCGTGATCAACAACGTAAAAACGATCAGCTACCTTGCTGGCAAAACGGAAGTTCTGCTCAACGAGCAAAACTGTCATTCCCCTCTGCTTCAAGGTAACGAGCACCTCGCCTATGCGTTGAATGATGACGGGCGCGAGGCCTTCGGTTGGTTCGTCAAGCAAGATCAGTTTTACACCGGTGCGCAGAATGCGCGCTATTGCCAGCATCTGCTGTTCGCCGCCGGAAAGCTTGGTGCCGGGGCTGTTGCGGCGCTCTTTAAGGTTTGGAAAGAGATCGTAAATCTCTTCGATCGACATCCCGCCATTGGCAACGACGGGCGGAAGACTCAAATTCTCGTCAACCGATAGCGTTGCGAAGATGCCGCGTTCTTCCGGCACAAAACCAATACCGGCATGCGCTGCGCGATGAAGCGGCACGCGCATCATGTCCTTGCCGTCGAAAGTAATCGTACCCGTGCGCTTGCGTATGATGCCCATGATTGAACGCAAGGTCGTCGTTTTGCCAACGCCGTTGCGTCCCAGCAGGGTTACGGTCTCGCCCTGATGAATATCGAGATCAATGCCATGCAACGCATGACCTTCACCGTACCAGGCATGAAGATTGCGGACTGTGAGAAGAGGTTTTTTGTCAGTCATGCTCGGTCCCCATATAGGCAACGCGCACGCGCTCATCCTGGCTGACAGTCTTGTAATCGCCTGAAGTCAGTATTTCGCCGCGCTGAAGCACGGTGACCTGATCGCAAAGATCCGCGACGACTTTCAAATTATGCTCAACCATAAGAATGGCGCGGTCCTTGGCGACCTCACGAATAATATCGGAAACGATGTGCACATCCTCATGGCCCATGCCCGCCATTGGCTCATCAAGCAGCAGCACTTTCGGGTCAAGCGCTAGTGTCGTTGCGATTTCAAGAACTCGTTTACGGCCATAGGAAAGATCTGCCGCAAGCCTGTTGCGCGCATCTGTCAGACCAACCGCATCGATAAGTTCGTTGGCGCGCTCATTCAATTTGTTCAGGGCGCTCATCGGAAGCCAGAATTGTGTCGATAGATGTCCTGGCCGCTGCAATGCGACACGAACATTATCCAATACGGTCAGATGCGGAAAGACGGCCGATATCTGAAAAGAACGCACCAATCCCATGCGCGCCACACGTGCCGGATCGGTTTTCGTTATATCATGATCAAGCAGCATGATGGTGCCGCTCGAGGGCTGCAAAAACTTTGTCAAAAGATTGAAGACCGTGGTTTTGCCAGCTCCGTTCGGTCCGATCAAGGCATGGACTTTGGCATGATGGACATCAAGGTCAACATTGTTGACAGCAATAAATCCACCGAAATCACGGCGCAGGCCACGGGCGGAAAGAACCACCCGTGACGTCTGATTATCGGGTGTGCCGGGAGAGGATTGTCCTCCCCCGAACGCAGTTGCGGCAGAACTGGTCATGCTTGCTACTTGACCAGATTGCAGCCGCTTTCGGCTGGTTTGATATAGGCTTCGTCGCCTGGTACCGTGGCCAGAACCTTGTAATAATCCCAAGGTGCCTTGCTTTCGTCCGGCTTCTTGACTTCCATCAAATACACATCGCTGATCAGGCGGCCATTCGCGCCGACCTTCGCGCCCCGTCCGAATACGTCATCGACCGGCATTTCATGCATCGCGGCAGCGACTTTTTCCGTATCGTCCGTCCCTGCCTTCTGGATGGCCTTGAGATATTGCGTTACGCCGGAATAGGTGGCGGCGTGAATCATATTGGGCATGCGGCCGGTGCGGTCGAAGAACTTCTTGCCGAAAGCACGCGATTCATCATCGCGGTCCCAATAGAAGCTTTCGGTCAGGGTCAGGCCCTGCGCCGCTTCGAGGCCGAGACCGTGAACTTCCGCCAGTGTAAACAGTAGGGCTGCGAGGCGCTGGCCGCCTGCAACAATGCCGAATTCAGCAGCTTGCTTGATGGCATTGGCAGTATCAAGACCGGCATTTGCGAGGCCGATGACTTTTGCGCCCGAGGACTGCGCCTGGAGAAGGAATGAGGAATAATCACTGGTTGCCAAAGGATGGCGGACCGAACCCACGACCTTGCCGCCCTTGGAGGTAACATATTTGCTCGTCTGTTCTTCCAGCGAATAGCCGAATGCATAGTCAGCTGTCAGGAAGAACCAGCTATCACCGCCAGCGCCCACGAGTGCGCCGCCAGTGCCAACGGCCAGCGCGTGCGTATCATAAGCCCAATGGAAGCCGTAAGGTGAGCATTGCTTGCCCGTCAGTTCTGCAGTTGCAGCACCGGTAACCAGATCGATCTTCTTTTTCTCTTTGGAGATGCCCTGAACGGCGAGAGCCACCGAGGAGGTTGTCAATTCCATAATGGAATCGACCTGCTCTGTATCGTACCACTGGCGGGCAATGTTAGAAGCAATATCGGCTTTGTTCTGGTGATCCGCTGAAATGATCTCAATTGGTGCATCAAGAACCTTGCCACCAAAATCTTCAGCCGCCATCTTCGCAGCTTCAAACGACCATTTGCCGCCGAAATCCGCATAGACGCCGGACTGATCATTCAAAATGCCGATCTTGACCTTGCCATCGGAAATTTCGGCGCTGGCTGCCGGAATCACTGTAGCTGCCATCAAAGCAGCGGTTACGACGGTTAAAAGCTTCATTCTTCTCTCCTCCCAAAGATTAATTGTCTGGCTGGGCATCAAATGATGATCGCCATTGGTGAACTGGATATAATTGTCATGTGCTGATCGCGAACCAGCGATTAGCTCGCCTTCGCTTGGTAGTTCCCTCCCTCGATCCAGCCCATTCTTGCTGAACATTCTTCTTCCCATGATTGCGCCGTTTCTCCCGACCGGCAACCATGTTGTTAAAAAAAGTCTAGCATTGACAAATAAGTACACAAACATCTAATTTTGCACATATTCCGTACAAAAATGTACATGAAGGCTTTGCACACAAATGCGACAGTTCACATGGGATGATCTCCAGTATTTTCTGGCTGTCGCCCGCACCGGCCAATTGACCACAGCAGCGCGGCGTCTGCGGACAAATCACGTGACCGTTTCGCGCCGGATCGAGCGATTGGAAGAGGCGCTGTCGGCCCGCCTGTTTGAGCGAAATCCGCGCGGCTATATTGTTACCGCGCTTGGGGAAAAACTGATTGAATCTGCGGAGGTCATGGAGCGCGAAGCAGAGCGTTTTCAGAATGAAGCATCGGGAGGAACTGTATCACTTAGCGGTGTGGTCCGGCTGAGCATCCTTGAGGGGTTCGCCAATTTCTTTCTGGCAGACCGTTTGCCGCTGATGACACAATCATACCCGGGGCTATCCGTGGAAATGGTGACAATTCAGCAGATCGTATCCTTGTCGCGGCGTGAAGCGGACCTATCAATAACGCTCAACGCCAGCCGGACAGGACGCTATCATCAAGAAAAGCTGATGCCATATCGGTTGTTCGTTTACGGTTCGGCAGACTACCTGGCGCGGCACGCAACAATCAAACGACAGGCGGATCTCTCAGAACACCGATTTATCGGTTATATTGAGGACATGATATTTACGCCCGGTCTCGATTATATGCGCGAGATACTTCCGGGTTTGCGTGCATCCTATCAAAGCTCCAGCATTTTCGCCCAGCTTAGCGCGGCGCGCACCGGTTTTGGCTTGTGTATTTTGCCTTATTACATTGCTTGCAACTATCCCGAACTCGTTCCGGTCCTTCCCAAGGAATTGCACCTCAATCGCGACTATTGGCTCATTTGTCATGAGGATATTGTAGGTACGCCGCGCATCAGAGTGTTGAGCAATTTCATTAAATCTGAACTCGAAAGCCAAGCCGCCGATTTTGCCGGTCAGCCGCTTATGGATGGCTCGTAAAACGAGCCGGCGACAGGCGTGAAAGCAGGGGTTCCACATTGGCGTCGGGAGCGCGTCCCCGGATCAAAGCTGCTGCAAGCGCCGACAAGGCTGGCGAAGTCTGGATACCGTAACCGCCTTGTCCTGCAAGCCAAAAGAAGTCATCCACCGTATCATCAAAACCCGCGACAGGAGTCCTGTCCGGCGCAAAGGTGCGTAGGCCTGCCCAGCTACGCTCGACCCGATTGACTGGAACGGTGACAGCCTGCTCGAAGCGATAGAGACCTTCGGCGAGGATCATATCGTCAACATAGGCATCATGCGGCTCGACGGGAATTTCGTCGGCGGGCGAGACAAACATGCGTCCGCCATCGGGCTTCAGATACCAGGCTTCGTTGACATCATCGACAAGCGGCCAATTGCGGGTGTCGTGACCATCGGGCGCTGGTAGAACTGCAATCGAGCGGCGCAGCGGCGTTAGCCCAAGAGGCTTGGCGCCAAATATTGCGGCTGTCAGATCTGCCCAGGCACCAGCGGCGTTGATAATGATCCGGGCGCTGAAAACCTTGTCGGATGCATTGACAATCCAGCCACCGGCAACGCGATTGGCGCTGGTGACTTCGGTATTGGTAAAAAGTCGGACGCCCAGCGCCGATGCCTTGCGCAACCAGCCCTGATGAAGAGCGTTGACGTCGATATCTTGTGCATCCTCTTGATAAGCGGCGGCTTTGACGTAGTCGCGACTGAGGATGGGTACCAGAGAAAGCGCTTTGTCGACAGAAATAGCTTCTACGCCAATGCCGTCTCGGACAAATTCTTCGCATGTCGCAACGCCATCTTCATCGGCGACCGTCAATGATCCCCGCGCTGTCAGCAATGGTTCGGGAAAAAGGCCCGTGTCTCGATGGTGAAACATCGGTGCACTGGCTCGGTTTAGCCCACGAATGACTTCATTGCCATAATTTGGAATGAAGATTGCCGCCGACCGTCCGGTAGAATGATATCCGGCCTGACCTTCGCGCTCTACGACAACAACACTGTGCGTGTCAGCCAAGGCGGCCGCGACACCAGCGCCAGCAATGCCTGCGCCGATGACAAGGACGTCGGTTTCAATAGTTTCACTCATCATTGTCTCTTACTTGTTTTGCTTTTGCACAAATGGACTGAAAACCATCAGACTTAGGATTTCGAACAGCACTTGTGCGCCCGCATGTGCAGTGTTGGTGGTAGCGTCATATTGCGGAGCGACCTCAACCACATCGCCTCCCACGAGATTAATGCCTTTAAACCCTCGAATGAGTTCGAGCACTTCCCGCGTCGTCAAACCACCAACTTCCGGCGTCCCGGTGCCCGGCGCAAAACTTGGATCAAGACTATCAATATCGAATGACAGATAGGTCGGGCCATCGCCGATTATGGATCTGGCTTTTTCGATGATTGCCGGGATGCCCAGTCCGGTGACTTCTTCCGCATGAATGACGGTCATGCCGGACTCATAGGAAAACTCCCACAAATACTCGGCAGAGCCACGAATGCCGATCTGGATCGTCCTTGTCGGGTCAAGAACTCCATCCAGAACCGCATTGCGGAATGGACCACCATGATGGAATTTGGTCTGGTCGAACGCGCCACCCGTATCACAATGCGCATCGATATGGATCATCCCGACAGGGCCATTCTTGCCGACGGCTTTCAGGATAGGGTGGCTGATCGAATGATCGCCGCCGACAGCCAGCGGCAGGACACCGGCATCAACAATCTGGTTGAAGCGCCGTTCAATATCATCATGGCTTTGCTCCAACCTGTAACGGCTGGCAAATGGCACATCGCCAATATCGGCGACGCGAAGGTCAAACACCGGTGCGCATTCCAGAACGTGATTATATGGGCCAATACGCTCGATCGTGCGAACAGCACGCGGGCCGAAACGCGAACCAGGACGATTGGTTACGCCAAGGTCCATCGGCACGCCGACAATGGCTACCTGGAGATTGCCAAAGTCAGGATTAACGGCGTCAACCGGCATGTAAGGTGCCGTGAGAAATGTCGGTATACCCGCATAGGGTGCAAGGCGAGTGCCGCTCTTGGAAAATATTTTGTCAGCTACTTTCCGGAATCGTTCATCAAACAACTCACCGCCATGGCTCTCGCCATATTTGGCGCGCAACTCGCTCAGTTTGTTTTCATCCCACGATGGCATAATGCTGGCTTCCCGAAATGTTCATGTCGTTGCAGAATGGTCAGCACACCCTAAAGTGGCAGGGAAATCAATCATCATTCTGTGAACAGGTCATGCGAAATGGTCACAGATGACTTCAATCCGATTGGCTATTAAGACCTTGCTGGACGTGGAAGAAGCGATACAGGAACGAATGATGACTGCTGCAATGCTCAATACCCTTGTAACCCGCCTATCGCCGCCGCCGATACCGGCAGTTCAAGCCTGGGGAAAGTCCTATGATGGCAGCCAGGGTTCGCTGATTGATTTATCGCAAGCTGTCCCGGGCTATCCGGCGCATGAGAAGATGCTGCAATGGCTTGGCGAAGCCGCATCCTCATTGGCTTACACCAATTACGGTCCCATCGAGGGCGAAACAATATTACGCGAGGCCTATGCCGCTCATGTGTCCGAGATCTATGACGCAAAAATCAGTGCCGACAATATTCATATCACGTCGGGCTGCAATCAGGCCTTTGTCTGTGCTTCCATGGTTGCCGCTTCTGCAGGCCATACCATTCTTGTGACCGATCCATTTTATTTCAATCACGAGACGACTTTGGCGATGCTTGGCATCAAAACAGGCAAAGTGAATTGCACTGCGTCGGAGGGTTTTGTTCCCACTATCGACGCCATCCAGATGGCGATGACGCCGGATGTTCGTGCACTTGCTCTTGTAACGCCGAACAATCCGACGGGAGCGATTTATCCTGCCGACAGGCTGCAGGTGATCTTTGATTTTTGCAGGGACGCTGGCATTTGGCTCATTCTTGACGAGACCTATCGGGATTTTTTGCCAGATGGCGCCGGTGCCCCGCATGGCTTGTTTGCTACAGCAGATTGGCAGGAAAATCTGATCGAGCTCTACAGTTTTTCCAAATCCTTTTGCATCCCCGGACATAGGCTGGGCGCAATAGTGGCAGGTGGGGCAGTGGTCGAGCAAATTGCCAAAATCATGGATAATTTACAGATATGTCCGCCCCGAGCCCCACAAGCTGCTCTCGCTCGCGCCTTGCCTGCATTGACGGAATGGCGCGCAGGAAACCGTCTGGAAATTGAAGTGCGGGCAAAAGCTCTTCGCGACGTGATGGCCGAGCTGGACGGATGGGCACTGGAATCGATAGGCGCCTATTTCGCATTTGTCAGGCACCCATTCGATGGCATGGCGTCAGAGATGGTGGCAGAACAATTGGCAAAACGTGCTGGAATCCTCGCCATTCCAGGAGAGTATTTTGGCGAAAGGCAAACCCCATTTCTGCGGTTTGCCTTCGCCAATGCCGATGCCCAAACCATCCGCGAGCTGCGGGGAAGGTTGGCTGGATTTGGGCTCTAGTAGCCGCGCGCTGAACCCGAACCGGAACGGCTGTCCATGGCCCCATTATATCGGGCGCCACCGCCCTTGGTAATTTCACCAAGGCTCTTGCCGCCGACAAGAATGCCTGCAGCCTGTCCCCAAATGGTCCAGTCCTGATCGATTCCGACATTATGACCCATTTCCGTCAGAATTTTCATCGTATCGCCGGAAAGCGCGTAGGGTTCCATATAGACACGATCAGGCAGCCACTGGTGATGAATGCGCGGTGCATCTATTGCCTCTTGTATGTCCATCCCGTGATCAATCACATTGATGATCGCTTCGAGCGTAATAGTGATAATGCGCGCGCCGCCGGGACTGCCAATGACCATAAAGGGCTTGCCATCCTTGGAGATGATTGTCGGACTCATTGAAGAAAGAGGCGTCTTCTTCGGTTGAATCGCATTGGCTTCGCCCTGCACCAACCCGTAAAGATTTGGAACGCCGGGCTTAGAGGTGAAATCGTCCATTTCATTGTTAAGCAATATGCCAGTGCCAGCAGCAACAACACCTGCGCCGAATGAACCGTTCAGGGTATAAGTCACGGCAACGGCGTTGCCCTCATCATCGACAATCGAATAATGCGTCGTCTCTGTGCTTTCGCCGAATCCCTTTGGTGTCAGCTCTTTCGACACGCCGGCTTTATAGGGGCTGATCTTGTCACGGATATCTTTGGCGTATTTTTTATCCAACAGTTTGGAGACGGGATTATCGACAAAATCAGGGTCACCAAGCGATGCGTTGCGATCCACATAGGCGTAGCGCATTGCTTCTATCATGGCATGAACCGTTTCGGCGGAACCGTAACCCAGATAACCAAGAGGGTAGTTTTCAAGGATATTCAGTATCTCGCAGATGATGACACCACCTGAACTCGGCGGCGGCGAAGAGACAATATCATAACCGCGATAATTGCATTTCACAGGTTCAAGCTCGCGAACCTTGTACTGTTCAAAATCAGCCTTGGCCAAAACGCCGCCACCGGCCCCGCTCGCTTTGACAATGGCATCTGCAATGGGACCTTTGTAGAATGCATCGGAGCCTTTATCGGAAATCGCTGCAAGCGTTGCGGCTAAATCAGCTTGAACCAATGTTTCGCCGATCGCATAAGGCTTCGCGTCCGCCTTCAGGAATATTGCAGCCGCGGCCGGATCGGTGGATAGTTTCTTGGTGCCATTTTGTAGCGATGCGATGTCACCTTGGTCGAGCACAAAGCCATCGCGAGCAAAGCGTATAGCTGGCCCGATAAGTTCCTCGCGCGATTTCGTACCATATTTCTCCCGGGCCATTTCAAAGCCGGCGACAGATCCGGGCACGCCCACAGCCAGATAGCCATTTGTGCTTCGACCTTTGACGATGTTGCCCTGATCGTCGAGATACATGGTCTTGGTTGCTGCAAGCGGAGCCCGTTCACGGAAGTCGAGGAAAGTGGTCTTCCCATCCTTCAGACGGATCGTCATAAAGCCACCGCCGCCAATATTACCGGCGGTTGGATAAACCACAGCCAGAGCATACCCGACTGCGACTGCGGCATCGACAGCGTTTCCGCCGCTCTTGAGGACTTCGACACCGACTTCGGATGCAAGGTGCTGAGCTGTGACCACCATTCCATGTTCTGCTGCAACAGGATCCGGCGATGCGGCATAAATCTGCGTCACAGGTGCAAGAGCCAGCCCGAGCGCTGTGACAAAGACTCCTGCCTTCATGAAACGAGTATCCATGACTTCCTCCTATGATTTGAGTGAAGTCAGTGGAGCCTCTTCAGCGGATCAAGTCCAGCGTAAATTGGAAGGCAATTATAAATATAGCGCCCTTATGCGCTCTGATCGAGCTCCGGGTAATGTCTGAAAATGCCGGATGTATTGAAGTCGAGGCGACGTTCCGAACGGAGATAAGCCTTGATATTGGGCCGATTGCCGACCGTGTCATGCAAAGCCTGTAAAGCCGGATAATCTTTGGCCAGATTTGCCGTGGCTCTGGGGAAAGCATAACGAAGTCCCTCGAAAATCTGGAACAGGGAAATATCGACATAGCTCAGTGATTTGCCGATCGTGTGAGCCTTGCCATCAGGATTCCGGTGCAGAACCCGCTCGAAGTAATCCAGGAATTTGGGCATGCGATGTTCGATAAAGTCTTTGGAGCGCAGTTTGGCTGCCTCTTTCTGATCTTCATAATATTGCGTTGTGGCGATGGGATGGTGCGTATCATGCACCTCCGCGACAAAGTCCGTTATGGTTAACTGCAATCCATTTGCGAATATACGCTGGTTTTCATCGCTGGGGGCGAGGTTGAGTTTAGGCCCGAGATAAAACAGGATATTCGCGACATGCGATATAATCATGTCGCCATCTTTCAGAAAAGGTGGCGCAAAGGGCAGGTGGCGTTCACTCTTGCTTTTGAGCACCTTCATCATCGCGTCAATGCCCCGCTCGGGACCATCCTCGCGCGCGATGTCGATATAATCGGCTCCCGCGTCCTCCAGCGCGAGCCGTATAAATTCACCTCGTCCTTGTAACCCGTCCCAATAATATAGCTCGTAGGGCATAAGCGTCTCCTGCTGCTTCCGTTTTTCCATTTGAGCATGGGAATGTGGCAGAGAGCGACTTATTTCCTCCGGCGGCGCAACTGGTCAAAATAGACGATCACTATGATCAGCACGCCTGTGATAACCCGTTGCCAGAACGAATTGACGTTGAGGAGATTGGCGCCGTTGTTAATGGTGGCAAGGATGAAGGCTCCAAGCAATGGACCTTGAACAGATCCTACAGCTCCAAAAAGACTCGTGCCGCCGATGACGGATGAGGCAATGGCTTGCAGCTCCCAGCCTTCCGCCTGCGTAGGGTTGCCAACTCCGATGCGCGTAGCAAGCAGAATGCCGACGAAGGAAGCGCAAACGGCTGACAGAGTATAAGCGAGGTAGATGGTGCGATTGACGTTTACGCCGGAGAGACGGGAAGCTTCGGCGTTTGACCCAACTGAAAAGAGATATCTGCCCCAACGCGTGTGCTGAAGCAGAATATAGGCAGGGATACCCACGAGGATAACCATCCAAAACAGGTTTGGAACTCCCAGAAAATCATTTCGCGAGAAGTTTGTGAACTCGTCATTATTGATGGAAATGGTTGCACCATTGGTAATCAAAAGACCGATTCCGCGAAGCGATGTGAGTGTTGCCAGAGTGATGATGAAGGGTGGCAATCCCATCTTTACAATACCGAAACCATGGAAGAGCCCGATGCCAAGACCAATGCCAAGGGTAATGAGCACGGCTGCCCAGATTGGAAATCCATTGGCCAGAAGCAATGCCACAATTGTGCTGGCAAAGCCCGCGATTGCGCCAACAGATAGATCTATCCCGCCGGTGATGATGACAAAGGTCTGACCCACTGCGAGGATCGCAATCATGGCGCCTTGGCGCAGCAAATTGGCAATGTTGTTTGTCGTCCAGAAGGTCGTGGTTGACAGGCCGAGGATGAGCCATAGAACAAGCAGGAGAGCGAGTAATGTCAGCCCGAAGAGGATGTTGTACCGCTTCTTGGGTGAAATAACTGGTTCCTTGGTATCAACACTCATGATCAGGACTCTCCGGATAAAATTGGGTTGGCCGGGGCCGAACCAAGCGCTTTTGTTAGAATATCTTCATGGCTGGCGGATTTGAATTGATGGGATGCAACCATCTCGCCGCGCCGGAAAACATGAAGTTTATCAGCCAGTTCATAGACTTCCGGCAAATATGAAGAAATCAGGATGATCCCGGCTCCTTGCGATAGCAACGCCGAGAAAAGGCGATAAATCTCAGCCTTGGTGCCGACATCGACACCGACCGTGGGTTCGTCAAAGATGAAGAGCTTTGCACCGTGATTAAGCCATTTGCCAATGACGATCTTTTGCTGATTGCCGCCTGAAAGGCTTGCAGCACTTGCACTGCGTGTCGATGTCTTGATGCGCAGGTCGGCGATTTGGCGATCCGCCTGGGCTGACTCCTTGCTCTTTGATATAATTCCGCCACGGCTAAGTTTCGGATAAACCGGCAGGTTGAGATTCAGGCTTACAGGAAGTGACAGGCAAAGCCCCTGATCCCTGCGGCTTTCCGGGGCGAGCGCGATGCCGAGCTTGATCGCATCCTTCTCGCGGCGAATATCGACCTCCTCGCCTTTCCACAAAATTGAGCCGGAGGACTTTGGATGCCGACCAAAGACAGTGGTGACAAACTCGCTGCGCCCCGCGCCGATCAATCCATAGAGACCGACAATTTCGCCTTCCCGAACAGTCAGCGATATATTTTCGAAGCCTTTGCCGGAGAGATTTCGGGTTTCCAGGATGGATTTGCCGAACTCGAAACTATCCTTGTGATAAATCTGCTCGATGGAGCGATTGATCATCATGGCAATCAGTTCGTTTTCATTGGTGTCGGCGATGTCTCGCGTACCTACCAAGGTTCCGTCCCGTAATACCGACACCCGGTCGGCAAGTTCAAAGACTTCTTCCATCCGGTGGCTGATATAAACAATGGTTACGCCATTTGCCTGCATGCGCCGGATGAGGGCAAAAAGCTGCATACCCTCTTTTCGTGTCAGATAGGCAGTAGGCTCATCAAATATGAGAAAACGCGCGCCCCTTGTCGCCGCACGTGCCGTTGCAATCAATTGCTGCTGACCGATTGTCAAATCACTGAGCGTGGCATGTGCGGGAAGGTCAAAGCCGAGATCGTCAAGAATCTTCTGTGCGTCCCGCACCATGTTTCGATGTCTAAGCAACCCGAAACGCAGATGTTCTTCACCCAGAAAAATATTGGCGGCAACGCTGAGATGCGGACAAAGAACAACTTCCTGGTGCACGGCATTAATGCCATGCTTGATAGCTTCGATAGGCGTGCCCAATGCCACGGGTTCGCCGCGCCAGTAAACATCGCCGCCCGTGCGCGGAATGACGCCGGTTAAAAGCTTTATGAGGGTTGATTTGCCTGCGCCATTTTCGCCAACAATGGCATGTATTTCACCGGCCTTAAAAGCTAGGTCGGTCGGTTTCAGGGCATGGGTACCAAAATACTGCTTTTCCAGCCCTTTAAGTTCAAGGATAGGTGAATCGGCCGCCATGATCGCAGCGGTTGCATGTGTTCCGTTGCCGGACTGTGATGCAAAGTTCTGAGTTTCCATGGCAGCCTCTTCGATTGGAGAGCAGAATTCCGATTAATCAAGCTTCGGATTCAGCAGCTCCTGCGCGCGTGGCTCGCTCATGTTCGCCTTGGTGATCAGATTGGCACCCGTGTCGACATTGGCTTCGACTTTCTCGCCCTTTGAAGCAGCGAGCGCAGTTTTTACGCCGTCATAACCCATGCGAAATGGATCCTGGACTACCAGAGCGTAAAGCACGCCATCGCTGAGGAATTTCACCAGCTTTTCGTCACTGTCAAAGGCGATGACCTTGATCTTGTCCTGGGCCTTGTTTTCGGCAATCGCCTGGCCTGCGCCCTGACCCATGATCAGGTTGGATGCAAAAATTCCACGTAGTTCAGGATTGGCGGTGATCAAGTCGGTTGTGATATTCAGGCCTGTTGTTGCCTGACCATCTGCAACCTTATCTGCTACCAGCTTGAGCCCTGGATATTTTGCCGCCAATTGCTCTTTAAAGCCCTTGGCCCGTTGATCCAGCGAACCAACGCCGGGAAGCGCGGTGATGATTGCAACATCGCCTTCTGCCTTGCCGTATTTTTCAGTGATTGCAGCAGCCAGACCATCTGCAGCGACACGGCCACCTTCAACATTGTCAGTCGTCAGGAACGATGTGAAAGCCTTGGAGTCCGCAGCAGAGTCGATCCCGATGATCTTTACCGATTTTGCTGCCTCGTCAATCGGCTTGCCAAGTGCTTTAAACTCTGTTGGCGAAATCACAATTGCTGCCGGTGAGCCGGAAACTGCATTCTCCAAAATGGATATCTGGCCATTAATATCCGACTCAGCCTGCGCTCCGAGTTCTGGAACTTTAACGCCGAGATCTTTGCCAGCTTTGCGTGCTCCGGCCAGAACGATCTGCCAATAAAAGGACGTCGTGTCTTTAACGATGATAGGAATGGTGACGTCCTGCGCCCGCACAGGTGCTACACCCATCATGCCCGCCATGATCGCAACGCTGGTTACGCCAAGCACGGTTCTACGATTTATGCTTTTTCCAAAAAGTATCATTTCAGGTTCCTCTCCAAGCGCCTTTCTTGTTTAATTGTCGTTAGGGCTGTGGCGCACTCAACCCCGCTTTGTAGCCATTCTACTTGATTGTGAACTGTTCCACTTCAGCAAAAAATGCTTCGGGTATCGTCACATTCAAAAGATCCATGTTTCTGGTCAGACTAGCAGCTTTGGCGGTTCCGATAAGAACATTCGCAACGACAGTCTCACGCAGAGGAAATTGCATCGCGGCAGCAGCGAGCGGGATGGAATGAGATTTGGCAACGGCCTCCATGGACCGGACACGACTCAAAATATCTTCCGACGCTGGCCCATAATCAAAATTGGCTCCCGGCACCGGCCCTGTTGCCAATATGCCGGAATTGAACACGCCCCCAATGACCAGGGAAATCTTCTTCTTGCGGCATTCTTCCAGCAATCCACGTTCCGCCGAACGATCCAGAAGCGAGTAGCGTCCGGCCAAAAGGATGCAGTCTATATCGCTTTGTGCGATCACATCCATGCACACCTCAACCTCATTTACCCCAAGGCCGTAAGCGGAAATTGCGCCTGACGATTTCAGCTCTTGCAATGCCCTCATGCCGCCATCCAGAAGTTGCTTCTGATAGACCGCATTCTTTTCAGGACCGTGGGTATATGCGCCGATGTCATGCACATAGAGAATATCTATGCGGTTCAGCCCAAGACGGGCAAAGCTGAACTCGAAAGACCGCATGATACCGTCATAGCTATAATCATAGTCGACGGCGAAGGGCAGGGGATTTACGTAGGAATGGTCCGGGATTTGGTTGTCGGGCACTGGCCTGAGCAAACGTCCAACTTTCGTTGAAAGCACATAGCTTTCGCGTGGTTTCGAGCGCAGGAAATCACCCGTGCGGCGCTCCGAAAGACCAAAGCCGTAAAATGGTGCGGTATCGAAGTAGCGCATACCCGCATCCCATGCCGTTTGCAGTGCTGCAATGGCATCGTCGCGGGGGCATTCTCTATACAAGCCACCTATCGCCGCGCCCCCAAATCCAAATTGGGTTAAGGCCAGCGGCGTTGCACCTATTGTACGAATTTCCAAGCGTTCCTCCCAGACACGCAAAGTCTATATTGTCTTTTATCGACAAAAAACCTTTGCAGTCAATCGTTCTTGTGCCTAAATAATTTAGGGAACGCTTGTTTTGGCAAGCGGGGAGGGGCGGGATGTCAAAACAGAATACGGTTTTCAAGGAAGGCTACAATAGATGTCTTCATCTGTTGCGCGATGTGGAAACTGTGCCATCCGAATCCGAGCTTGGCGCAAAACTGGGCATAAGTCGAACAACCGTGCGGGCTATCCTTAAAAAGCTGGCGGAGTCCGGCCTGGTTGAAATGGAAAAGCCGGGCAAGGCCGTGCTGCGTAAACCCAGGCCCAAAGATTACTTCCCCGAGGATCAAACGGATTCCCTTTCCGAAATTATCGAACGTAGTTTCATGAAAAGGATTCTTGCCGGTGGCGCGCAGCCGGGCATGCAAATTAATGAACTCGAGCTTGCACGTGACATTGGGGTAGGCACATCGAGCGTTCGCGAGTTTCTCATACGCTTCAGTCGATTTGGGCTGATCGAAAAACGCAAGAACAGCCATTGGATATTGAAAGGCTTTACGCGGGCCTTTGCGCTGGAACTATTTGAAGTTCGTGAAGTGTTCGAGCTCAGGTCGGCAGTTGCATTTACCAAGCTGCCAGATGATCATCCGGCGCGAGGAAAACTTGATGATCTGGAACTTGAGCACCGAACGCTTCTAAGCGAAATTGATAGCCGGTATACCGAATTTTCCGAACTCGATGAGCGTTTTCACAGGTTGATCCATTCGGCTTCTCACAACCGCTTTGTGGATGATTTCTACGATATTATCGCGATTGTTTTCCACTACCATTATCAGTGGAACAAATTGCACGCGCAGCAGCGCAACACCCGCGCTCTTGAAGAACATTTAGATTATATTGATGCTCTTCGCTCCCGAGACCAGTCCAGGGTCAACAAAGCGTGCCGCGCCCATTTGAAGTCCGCGCGCGACACATTGCTTCAATCCATAATGCCGAAGGAAAGGGAGCAGGAGCCGGGATAATTATTTTTTGCGCATAGCATCTGCCAATGCCGCACCGAAAGCGCCCTGCGATGCAGGGATTTGCGGCTTGGGCGATGGTTTGCGGAGCTGAGAAGCATTGTCCGATGAATGTGGCTTTCTGGGACCTTCATTGCCGCCGCCATCTTTGCGCATCGTCAGGCTGATGCGATTGCGTTTGGGATCGACATCGACAACGCGGACTTTGACCACATCCCCCGCTTTGACGATCTCGTGGGCATCCTTGACAAACCTATCGGCCAATTGGGAAAGGTGCACGAGGCCGTCCTGATGGACGCCAATATCGACAAAAGCGCCGAATGCGGCGACGTTGGTCACTGTCCCTTCGAGCAACATGCCGGGCTTCAAGTCTTTGATGTTGTCAATGCCATCAGCAAAAGCAGCCGTCTTGAACTCCGGTCGGGGATCGCGACCGGGTTTTTCCAGCTCAGCAATAATATCGCGAATGGTGGGCAGACCAAAGCGCTCATCAACGAAGACCCGCGGATCAAGCGCTTTCAAAGCGGTACTGTCATTCATCAATGAGCGCACATCCCTCCCGCAGGCGCTGACGATTTTCTTTGCTACTCCATAAGCTTCCGGATGAACGGCAGATGCATCAAGCGGCTCGCTGCCGTCGCTGATACGCAAAAATCCGGCGCATTGCTCAAAAGCCCGGGGTCCGAGCCGCGCAACTTTTAGAAGTTCGCGGCGGGTTTTAAACGGACCGGTTTGATCGCGGTGAGCGATAATAGCTTCCGCGAGCGACGCGCCCAAACCGGAAATACGCGCCAGCAATGATGCTGATGCAGTATTGAGATCGACACCGACAGCATTGACGGCATCTTCGACGACGCCTTCGAGCGACCGCGCGAGGCGATATTGGTCAACATCGTGTTGATACTGTCCAACACCAATGGATTTCGGCTCGATCTTGACCAGTTCGGCGAGTGGATCTTGCAGGCGCCGGGCGATGGATACGGCGCCGCGTAACGAAACGTCCAGCGTGGGAAACTCGGCAGCGGCGGTGGCGGAGGCTGAATAAACGGAAGCGCCAGCCTCGCTGACAATGACCTTCAACGGCTTTGGTGCAGGCATGTCACCGAGCATATCGGCGACGAGTTTTTCGGTTTCGCGACTGCCTGTTCCATTGCCAATGGCGATGAGTTCGACCTTGTGCTTCGTGACCAGTCTCGCCAGTTCGGCTTGCGTGCCTCTCACATCATTGCGCGGCGGAAACGGGTAGACGGTCGTCGTATCGAGAAGCTTCCCCGTGCCATCAATGACTGCAACCTTTACGCCCGTGCGAATGCCAGGGTCGAGACCCATTGTTGCCCGCGACCCTGCCGGCGCTGCCAGCAGCAGATCCTTGAGGTTTCGGGCAAATACGCGAATTGCTTCTTCTTCGGAACGCTCGCGCAAGGCCGTCATCAGATCGACGGAGAGGTTGAGAGAAAGCCTGATGCGCCATGTCCAGCGCACGACATCCATCAGCCATGTGTCTGCTGCACCATTTCCTGAAATCGAATAGGCTTCGGCAATCATCCGCTCCACGGGCTTGATTGCTGACGTATCATCGGCATCAATCTCGATATCGAGGGAAAGCACCTCTTCATTGCGACCGCGCAACATGGCAAGTGCGCGATGGCTGGGCGTGGTTGCCCAACGTTCGAAATGATTGAAGTAGTCAGAAAACTTTGCGCCAGCCTCTTGCTTGCCGTCCACAACCTTCGCACGCAGTACTGCTCTATCTTTCATGTAATTGCGCAAGCGACCGATAAGGTCGGCATTTTCGGAAAACTTCTCGACAAGAATATCGCGTGCGCCATCAAGAGCGGCTTTAACATCAGCAACGTCCGAGGTGAGGAAGTTCTTCGCGATTTCCAGCGGAATTGTCCGTCGATCAGATATGATGGCTTCCGCCAAAGGCCCAAGACCTCTCTCGCGGGCAATCTCTGCCTTTGTTCGCCGCTTGGGCTTATATGGCAGATAGATATCTTCCAGTTCGGCTTTGGTGATCGCTGCGGTGATCTTGCCTTCCAGCTCCGGTGTAAGCTTTCCCTGACTTTGGATTTCGTTGATGATCGTGTCACGACGCGCTTCCAGTTCGCGCAGGTAGATCAACCGCTCGTCGAGGGTACGCAACTGTGTATCGTCAAGTCCGCCGGTCACTTCCTTACGATAGCGTGCAATGAAAGGAACCGTAGCTCCGCCGTCCAGCAGCTCTATCGCGGCATTTACCTGATCAGGACGCGCATTGATTTCGGCCGCGATAAGACGGGGGATGCTGGCAGTATTGGTAACAGTCACGTTGTATCCATAAAATCATGATCGGGCGACCAACATAGTGGCGCCCGACCATGACCGCAATCGCTTGGGAGCGATGGTTTATTGCTTTTTCAACAGCGATTTGGCTTCCTTGATGCCCAATGCTTCAGGACGCGAACAGCTTGTTTTGATATCGATAAATTTCTTTTCCTCACCCGATCTGAGGATCGAAACCATGACGTCGACACCATGCAGTGCGCGCTCCAGCGAACAGCGGATGTCCCGGTCTTCGAGGATTGCCACGGCCATATCGGCAAGACCTGCGGTGCGATAATTCGCCATCATTCCTTGGGAGTGTTTCTGATTGGGCGTACCCAGAGGATGAGCCCAAGCCTTGACCGCCTTGGCTTTCTTGCCCGGCTTTGCAAGTTTTACCTCGCCGCCGAAGAAGTTCGGATCTGGGAGGAACAACGACCCATCCGTGCCATAAAGTTCCATATTGGGGTGGTTATGCGCCCAAACATCCCAGCTTGCCGACAAGGTAATGGATGCGCCGCTTTCGAATTCAAGCAATGCCTGAATTGTCGTCGGTGTTGTTACGTCGATTTTTTCGCCAGCGCGCGGTGCGCTTGAGATCGTGCGCGTCGGACTGGCCATTGACGTGAGTGCAGCAACACGACGTACCGGTCCTATAAGATTGATGAGGTTGGCGATGTAGTATGGACCCAGATCGAGAATCGGCCCGCCACCCGGGCGGAAGAAAAAGTCGGGGTTTGGATGCCAATGCTCCATTCCATGACTCATGACATGGGCCGTCCCGGAAGTTATCGTGCCCACTTGTCCGTCGTCCACCAGTTTACGCGCAAGCTGATGCGCGCCGCCGAGAAACGTATCGGGAGCGCACCCGGCTTTGAGGTTTTTCCTGGCGGCAAGTTTTTGAAGCTCCAATCCGTCGTTCAATGAAAGCGTCAAAGGTTTCTCTGAATAGAGATGCTTGCCTGCCGACAATATTTGCTTGGATACGTCAAAATGCGCGTCGGGAATGGTCAGGTTTACGACGAGATCAATATCTTCGCTTTCAAGCAATCCATCGATGCTCCGTGCCTCGACGCCAAATTCGGAAGCCCGGGCCGTTGCTGCTGCTTCGTTGATGTCGGCAACAGCGCGAATTTCGATGCCTTTGAACAGGGGGGCCAATTTGAGATATGCCGCAGAAATATTCCCCGAACCGATAATGCCGACGCCTAGTGTTTTGGCCATTTTCTTGGTCTTTCTTCCTGGTGCCTAAACTTTAAAGTGCTTTAACAGTGGCGATAGACCGACGGGCAAATCGCTCATCATCCGCCGGCTTGTCGTGTTCCATCACGAAATATTTGACGGGCGTTGCCTTCAACGCGGCTATCAAAGCTTTCCAGTCAACAGTCCCGTGGCCGACATCGGACCAGCCATCCTCGCTTGTATTTTCTCCGGCTGGTGCGATGTCCTTGACATGCACGGCACCGATGCGAGAGCCATAATTCTTGATCCATTCAAAGGGATCACCGCCGCCACGTATGATCCAGGCGATATCTGCCTCCCAGCCTATGCTCGGCGCAGCATCAAAGATCAGCTTCTGGGGAATGGAGCCATCAGCAAGGGCAACGAATTCGAAATCGTGATTGTGCCAACCGAAGGTAAAGCCAGCCTTGCTATAAACACTATGGGCGGCTTCAAGCCGCTGCCCGAACGCCGACCAGCCGGCAGCATCCACAGGTCGCTGTTCTACAGCCAGATACGGACAATAGATCGCTTTGATGCCAAGCGTCTCAGCGATGTCGATCACCTGTTGCGGATCGCTTTCAAGCAAATCAATGCTGAAATGTCCGGTTGGCATTGAGAGGCCATTTGCATCCAGCGCCGCCTTGGTAGCCTCCACGTCGGTATAGACGCCACCATAGCCTTCAACCTGCGCATACCCAAGGCGCTTCAACATTTCCAACGTCTTTTCAAGTGGCGGAAACTCGCGGGAACTGTAGAGCTGGTAAGAAAAATCGGTCATTATATTCTCCGTAATTTATGTCGTCTTGGGATTAGGGTCAGGGCCCTAGACACGGTTTTCGGTCGTGGCATCGAACAGCGAAGCCATAGCGGGATTGAAGTTGAGGTGGACCTTTTCGCCCGGCAGATAGCGCCGGCTGGAATCAACGCGCACGGATATCGGCTTGCCGGCAACTGTCAGCCAAACTAAGCTGTCGGCCCCCATTGGTTCGTCGAGATCAACCGTCGCTTCACAGGACAATCCTGCCGGGCCGGGTTTGTCATTGATCGTGATATGCTCTGGCCGGAAACCAAAAATAACGTCCCGCTCATTTGTCAGCGGTTCCTGCGCATCGTATGTGGCCAGCGAGACTGTGAGATCGGCTGCCGTGAAGGCTTTATCTTGGTTCGCCCCGGTAATTTTACCTCTTAGAAAGTTCATCGCAGGCGAACCGATGAAACTTGCAACAAAGAGATTGCGCGGCTTGTTGTAGATGGTCAGCGGCTCATCGAGCTGCTGGATCAATCCGCCTTTCATGACCGCAATGCGATCGGCAAGGGTCAATGCCTCGATCTGATCATGGGTTACATAGATCATCGTGTTGGCAAGCTTGTGGTGCAGGCGTTTGATCTCCACACGCAGCTCGGAGCGCAGCTTGGCGTCAAGATTGGAGAGCGGCTCATCGAACAGGAACACATCGACATCGCGTACAAGCGCACGTCCTATGGCTACGCGTTGGCGCTGCCCGCCGGAAAGGGCGGCAGGCTTTCGTTGCAATAGTGGTTCCAATTGCAAAATATCGGCTGCATTGGCGATGCGCTGCTGGATTTGGGCCTTTGGCAGCCCGGCGACACGCAAACCGAAGGAAAGATTTTTCTCGACAGTCATTTGGGGATAAAGCGCATAGGACTGAAACACCATGCCGATGCCACGGTCCTCTCGGCTCCTCCCACGTTACGTTCTTGCCTTTAATGAATATTTGCCCTTCCGAGATATCGAGCAAACCCGCAATGCAATTGAGCAGGGTTGATTTTCCGCATCCGGACGGGCCGAGCAATACGAGGAATTCGCCATCGGCCACCTCAATATTGAGGTCCTTCAGAACATTGACCGAGCCGAAGCTGACAGACAGATCCTTGATTGAAACACTGTGCACGGTAATCACCCTTTAACAGCGCCAGCGGCTATGCCCCTGACGAAGTATTTGCCTGAGAAAAAGTAGACCAGGAGCGGAACGGCGCCGGTCAAAATGGTGGCCGCCATGTTGACGTTGTATTCCTTCACGCCCTGCGTCGAGTTGACGATGTTGTTCAGCTGCACGGTCATGGGAATGTTCTTGGAGCCTGCAAAAATGACTCCGAGGAGGAAGTCATTCCAGATACCGGTGACCTGTATGATGACCGCAACAATGAAAATCGGAGCTGAGAGCGGCACCATGATCTGGAAGAAAATACGCCAGAAACCGGCGCCGTCGACACGTGCGGCCTTGAACAGTTCGGTGGGGAGAGAAGCGAAGTAATTGCGGAATAGGAGCGTTAGAATCGGCATGCCGAAAATGGTGTGGATCACGATGATGCCGGTCAATGTCCCGAAGATTCGCAGCTCACGCGTAATAATAACGAGCGGATAGAGCATTACCTGATAGGGTATGAAGGCCCCGAAGAGCAGGACGCTGAAGAATATTTCAGACCCTTTGAAACGCCAATTCGCCAGCGCATAGCCGTTTACGGACGCAATCAGAATTGAAATGATCACGCTCGGGATAAGGATCTGGACCGAATTCCAGAACCCGACTTTCAGACCTTCGCAGTAGAGGCCGGTGCAGGCGCTCGTCCATGCTGTGCTCCAGGGCTGGAACGTGATTTCAACGGGCGGCGAGAAAATATTGCCAAGCCGAATTTCGGGCATGCCTTTCAGCGAAGTGACGATCATTACGTAGAGCGGCAGCACGTAATACAGCGCGGCGACCGCCAGGACTCCGTAGATCATGATCTTCGCTGGAGTGAATGTTCGTGTCGGCCGCCTGCCGTGCGGTTCGGTAGATATGGTATTGATCGCGGTCATTTGCGTTTTCCTCCGCGATATTCCATCAGAGCCCAGGGAATGATGATGATGAGAACGGTGGTCAGCATGATCGTAGAGGCAGCCAGACCCTGTCCGAGATTGGCGCGCCGGAACATGAACTCGTAGACATATTTGGCCGGCACCTCACTGGCGTTGCCGGGTCCCCCGCCTGTCAGAGCGACGACGAGATCATAGACGCGTACAATTCCGGTTGAGACCAACACTATGGTGGTGATGAAAACAGGACGCATCATGGGAATGACAATGAAAAGATATGTCTTCCAGATGGGGATGCCGTCCACGCGTGAGGCTTTCCAGATATCCTCGTCAATCCCTCGCAGACCCGCCAGCATAAGCGCCATAACGAGGCCCGTACCATGCCAGAGACCGGCAATAACGACGGCGTAGATGGCAAAGCGCTGATCATTGAGAATTGAGAAAGTGAAGGTTTCAAATCCCAGATCGCGAACCACGCGCTGTATGCCGAATGTGGGTGTGAGAATCCACTGCCAGACAAGGCCCGTGACAATGAATGACAGGGCGTAGGGATAAAGGAAAACAGTTCGAAAGGCCCCCTCAAAGCGGATTTTCTGATCCATGAGGGCAGCAAGAATGAAGCCGATCACAGTCGAGAACACGAGGGTAAACACGCCAAATATGCCGAGGTTTATAGCCGAAACATTCCAGCGAGGCGTGTTGAAGAGCCGCGTATACTGATCAAATCCAACGAATGTGAGCTCGGGAAGAGATCGCGAGGACGTGAACGACAGCACGACCGTCCACAAAGTGCAACCAATGAAGACAATAAGAACCGTCGCAATCATTGGCACGGCTGCGACCTTGGCATTCAAGTTCTTGAAAAGAGTGTTGGGGCGCGCTGCGTGACTCATTATTTTCTCCGTCAGGCCGGGCCGCTCACTGCCATTTGTTTTGAGCAAATGGCAGTTTGGGCGGGAATGACTATTGGGCCTGTTCGATGATGCTCACGAAGCGGGCCTGCGCGTCCTCGACTGTCATGCTGGCATCGGCAAAGAACTCTTTGGACAGGTCTTCAACTTCCAGCTTTGTGTCTGGCGAAAGCAGCTGATTGACAGATGGCACTACATTGTCGAGTTTGTTGAGAACCTCGACGCCTTTCTTCATGCAGGCATTTGCTGCGGCCAGATCGACATCGCCGCGGATCGGAAGCGATCCCTTGGCAAGATTGAATGCCACCTGCGTTTGCTTGGAAACCATCATGCTGGCGAGCTTAAGCTGCGCTTTGGTCACTTCCGGGTTTTCATTCTTCGGGAAGTAGAAAGCGTCACCGCCAGTATTGAGGACAGGATTATTACCGAGGCCAAGCAGGCAATCATAATCTGTACCGGCTACCTTTCCAGCGACGCCAAATTCGCCTTGCGCCCAATCGCCCATAATCTGAGCGCTGGCTTTCCCGCTTATGACGAGACTTGTAGCCTCATTCCAGGAACGTCCGACATAGCCGGGGTCGGCTAACTCACGGGCTTGGGCATAGGCCTCAAAAACCGCCTTCATTTCCGGGCTGGCCGCTGCCACGGCATCCTTGTCACGATATACTTTGAGAAAAAGCTCCTTGCCGCCGATGGAAGAAACCATATCGTTGAAAATGAGGTTGACCTGCCATGCATCGCCGGTCGCCAAGGGAATGATGTCTTTTTCTTTGAGTTTTGGCCCAGCCGCAACAAACTCTTGCCAATTGGCCGGGACGGATACGCCGCCCGCTTTGAACGCAGCCGGATTTACCCACATCCATTGTTCCGTATGAATATTGACGGGGACGCAGTAAATCTTGCCCTCATATTTGCAGGCATCGAAGAGTTTTGATGGCCGGATAAAATCTGCCCAACCTTCCTTGGTAGCAATCTCGGTAAGGTCGGTCATAAGCCCGGCTTTTACGAGGTCTTCGGCGTCCCGGCCCGTATTGAGCTGCGTCGCACCCATTGGATTGCCGCCAAGAATGCGGCTGACAATGATCGGGGTGGCTGTGCTGCCGCTTCCGGCAATGGCTCCATCGACCCATTTATCACCGCCCAGCTTATTGAAGGATTCCGCAAGCACCTTTGCGGCAGCGGCTTCACCGCCTGCGGTCCACCAATGGGTGACCTCAAGGTCTGCGGCTTTGGTATTATTGATCGTAAGCAGGAATGTTGAAGTGGCTAATACGGCAAGAGTTGTACTGTAACGCATCTTTTCCTCCCAAATCTGAAACGTTACAGGTAGGCTAGACTAAACTTTGCGTGGGCGCAATTCCCCGCGTTTATTTTTCTTGTGCAGGCGTCTCTGTGTTGAAAACCAAGCAATTTTAGAGGGTTTTCTCATTTTTCATGCAAGTTTTTGTCGTTGCAACGCACGCTTACACCAGTTTAAGTTGTGCAATAGAATGTCAGGGAGCTATACTGCAGCAACAAGGAAACGTAATGTTTCTGAAACGATACAGAAGCGCTGCATGGTGAAGGATGGCCTTGACGGGCCAGCAAGATATGAACGCAAAAGATTTGAGACGTGGTTTGAGCAGCGAAGCAGTGGAGCTTCCCGAAGGAGAGCGTCCAACTTTAAAGACGATAGCCTTCATGGCTGGGCTGGGTGTGACAACTGTTTCTCGCGCATTGAAAGACGCGCCAGAAATTGGCCGCGCAACCAAAAACCGCGTGCAACTCATCGCAAAACAGATTGGCTACCGGCCCAACCGTGCTGGCGTAAGGCTGCGAACCGGCAAGACGAATGTTATTAGTCTTGTGCTCAATGCGCAGTCGGAAATTATGGGCCTGACGTCAAACATGGTCTATGGCATTTCCGAGATATTATCGCAGACGCCGTATCATCTGACCGTTACGCCCTATTCGGCTGAAAATGATCCCATGCAGCCCATTCGCTACATCGTGGAAACAGGTTCTGCCGATGGCATTATCATGTCACGTACGGAGCCTGACGATGCGCGCGTACGTTATCTTACCGAGCACGGCATCCCATTTGCTACCCATGGGCGGACAGAAATGGGGATCGAGCATCCATTCCATGATTTCGACAATGAAGCATTTGCCTATAAATCCGCGAGAAGCCTGCTGATCAAAGGACGCAAGAAAATTGCGATGATGGCCGGCCCCACCTCTGCGGTAACCTACCATAGGCATCTGGAGCGGGGGTTCTCCCGGGCAATCGAGGAGGGCGGTGCGCAGGCTATTCTGGTTCCTGATATTGACGTGGACACATCGCTTGGGCGCATTCGTGATCGAACGGAAGAAATAATGTCCGGCCAAAATCGCCCGGATGGAATTGTCTGTTGTAGCGGGAGCGCAGCCATTGCTTTGGTTGCAGGAATTGAAGCGGCTGGCCTCAAAATTGGCAGGGATGTTGATCTCGTATCGAAACAATCGAGCGACGTGCTGAAATGGTTCCGACCGGAAATAATCGTGTTTAACGAAGATGTTCGCCACGCCGGGCGGGAACTGGCACGCGCCGTGTTACGCCGCATCGAAGGCGTGGATGCGCGGGAGTTGCAGAGCCTGAGTTATCCGGATGAATAGTGGTGGGGTGCCCATCGGCAAATGGGTGGTGGGTGTCAAAGCACGCACCACATTCATGCCTGATCAGTTATTCTCGTTCAGGATTTCACGCTTGCCGACATGATTTGCTGGCCCAACCAGTCCTTCTTTTTCCATGCGCTCCACAAGGGAAGCGGCGCGGTTATAGCCAATTTGAAGGCGGCGCTGGATATAGGATGTTGAGCATTTTTTATCGCGCAACATGATTTTTACCGCTTGATCATAAAGCTCGTTTCCGTCTTCGGAAGCCATATTGCCTTTGTCGAAAACTGCGCTGTCCTCGTTTTCGACTTCTTCTTCCTCGGCCTCGTCGGCAGTGACCGTATCGAGATAATCCGGCTGACCTTGCGCCTTCAGGTGTGTAACGATCTGTTCCACTTCTTCATCAGAGACGAAGGGGCCGTGAACGCGGGCGATCCGGCCGCCGCCGATCATATGCAGCATGTCGCCTTGGCCCAAGAGCTGTTCGGCACCCTGCTCGCCCAAAATGGTGCGGCTGTCGATTTTCGATGTTACTTGAAACGAAATACGCGTCGGGAAGTTGGCCTTGATGGTGCCGGTAATGACGTCGACGGAAGGACGCTGCGTTGCCATGATCAGGTGAATGCCAGCCGCACGTGCCATTTGCGCCAAACGCTGTATCGCGCCTTCGATATCCTTGCCGGCCACCATCATCAGGTCGGCCATCTCGTCGACGATGATGACAATGTACGGCATTGCCGTCAGATCCATTTCTTCCTGTTCATATTCAGGTGTGCCCGTGCCCTTATCGAAGCCCGTTTGAACCGTGCACATCACGGTTTCGCCTTTTTCCCGGGCGCTGGCAACGCGAGCATTGAAACCATCAATATTGCGGACGCCGAGTTTCGACATTTTGCGATATCGATCTTCCATTTCGCGAACCGCCCATTTCAATGCCATGACGGCTTTCTTGGGATCGGTAACAACAGGGGTAAGCAGATGCGGAATGCCATCATAGATCGACAGTTCCAGCATCTTCGGATCGACCATGATCAAGCGGCACTCGTCGGGGGTGAGCCGGTAGAGCAGGGACAGGATCATCGTATTTATCGCAACGGATTTACCAGAACCCGTGGTACCAGCCACCAGAAGATGGGGCATCTTGGCGAGCTCAGCGATCACCGGTTCGCCGCCGATGGTCTTTCCAAGGCAGAGCGCCAGTTTGAACTTTGTCTTGTCGAAGCTGTCAGATTCGATCATTTCCCGCAGGAACACGGTCTCGCGTGTCGTGTTGGGCAGTTCAATACCAATAACATTGCGCCCTGGAACCACTGCAACGCGTGCTGACAATGCAGACATGGAACGCGCAATATCGTCAGCAAGGCCAATGACGCGCGAAGATTTTACGCCCGGGGCAGGTTCGAACTCATATAATGTGACCACCGGTCCTGGACGAACATGAATGATCTCGCCGCGAATGCCGAAATCTTCCAGGACACTCTCAAGCAAACCAGCATTCTGCTCCAGCGTTTCCTGCGAAATGGTGATCGTATCCTGCGCAGTATGTTCCTGTAACAAGTCGACCGGCGGCTTCTCGTATCCGACGTGGGTTGGCGGCGCCATGCGCGTCTCGATGCCACCGACAATGGCAAGCCGTCTTTGCGGTGCAAGCGTTTGCGCAGGCGCAGGTGCTGGCTGTGGAGCAATCTCACGCCGCTGCACGACAACTTGCTGTTGGACGATAGGAGCCGGAGACTCCTCCACCGAGGCCTCGACGACCGTCTCTATCGTGTCATTCCCGGTGAATGCGGCGCTTAGCTGATCTTCTGACTTTTCGGGCGCAGAAGGGGCCAAAAGCTGCGGGTCGATAGCTTCCGCAGCAAGAGCCTTTTTATACTCCACGATACGAAAACGGGCGGTGATCTCATCAGGGCTGTATTGTATCTTTTTTGGGCGCACATAAGCGCTGGTGACCGGAGCTACATCAGCGATCACGCCCATGCTGTCCCAGAATGCGAAGTCTGACACATAGGCATAAGCCGAGCTGGCTGCCTCTTTGGCCGGGGACGATGCCGCGACTGTATTTTCGTGTTTCTCTTCGATGGAGACGGTCGGAACCTTGCCCGCTAAAACCGGTGAACGTTCTGGTTGCGCAGGGGCTGCCTGCACGACGGGCGGGCGCGGCGGAGCCACAGGTGCCTTGAACCCGACAGGGGCGGCTTTTTGCGCCGTGGAAACCTGTACAGGTGTTGGAGCTGGCTGCTCTTTGCCCTTTTGCAATTCACTGTCTGGTGTCCGTGTGAAACGGACATTCTCAGACAAGGAGAACATGCGCTTTGAAATTGGTGCCGTCGCAGCATCCGGCAACACATAGCCCGCGCTTTGCAGCCGCTCCATGGGATGCGCAGAGGCTTGCGCGACAGGCGGCGCCGAACGGCGAACGTTTACAGGTGCATAGGCCGGAGCCGGGGTTGGATTGGGGGCGGGGGCACTTGCAGGAGGTGTCTGATTTGCCTCTGTTGTCTCGTAGTCATCTGATTTTATTGGGAAATTTGTTCTGGAAATATGCATGATGCCTGCGAACGAAACGGGATGAGGTGACCGGATTTGTGCTGCTCTAGGAATAGAAAATGAAGGTTAACAACTCTCTACCGAGCATCACTTTCTCACCGTTCCATACGCAAAAAAATATCCCGGGATTTGGCCCCGGGATGATAATAATTATAAATATATGTTGCGGGCGATGGGCCGATTGTCAGGCTTGGCGTTGCAGCAATGCCCCAGATGCGTGGGTTGAGTTGTTGACGCCATCAATACCAGTCGCAACGACGGAAACGCGGAAAACACCTTCCAGAGCATCGTCAAATGTAGCGCCGAGAATGATATTCGCCTGATCGTCAACTTCCTCCCGAATGCGGGTGGCGGCTTCGTCAACTTCAAACAGTGTCATGTCGCGGCCACCGGAGATGGAAACGAGAACGCCTTTGGCACCCTTCATCGATTCCACATCAAGCAGCGGATTGGCGATTGCTGCTTCCGCGGCGGCCTGAGCGCGCCCTTGGCCCGTGCCTTCGCCGGTACCCATCATGGCCCGGCCCATATCCCTCATCACGGATCGCACATCGGCAAAATCCAGATTGATGAGGCCTTCGCGCACCATCAAATCGGTGATGCATGCGACGCCTGAATAAAGAACCCGGTCAGCGATGGCGAAGGCATCGGCGAATGTTGTGTTGGCGCTGGCGACGCGGAAAAGGTTCTGGTTGGGAATGACGATCAAAGTATCGGCGCTCTCGCGCAGTGCTTCAAGGCCTTCTTCAGCCATCCGCATGCGGCGGGTTCCCTCGAAGGAAAACGGTTTTGTGACGACGCCAACGGTAAGGATGCCAGCGGAGCGGGCTGCGCGTGCAATCACCGGGGCTGCACCTGTTCCGGTGCCGCCGCCCATGCCAGCTGTAACGAAACACATATGTGTTCCTGTCAGATGGTCCATGATTTCGTCGATGCTTTCCTCAGCAGCAGCGCGGCCGATTTCCGGATGCGATCCGGCACCCAGGCCCTGCGTGACATTCGCGCCCAGCTGTATAAGCCTGGTCGCCTTGGACATCGACAGGGCCTGCGCATCTGTGTTTGCAACGATGAATTGCGTTCCTTGCAGGTTTTCGCGGATCATATTGTTGACCGCATTACCGCCGCCACCTCCAACACCGAACACGGTAATATTCGGCTTCATCTCGGAAATTTCCGGTTTTTGAAGGTTGATCGACATGGTGCAATCCTTGTTCCGCGCCGCTCACTATCATCGGCGTACAGGTCTAAATCTCAAAATATCGCGTCCGTGAGAATCAAAACTGAAAATATCCCGGAGCGGCGGCAAAGAATCAGAAGGAGGTTTGCGGCGCAAGCCCTGAAATGGTCACTTATCGTATCGCTTACGTTTTTCTTTGCATTCCAACAGAGTGGGGCTCCCTAGCATTGCGCCCGAAAAGCGCAGTCAACAGACGTTCATGTTGATCCTTTACGGATGCATTTCTCACTGAACCATTCTAGTCTTTTTTGGATTCGGCCACATAGAGTTTATAAGGAATTTTTCCATGTCTGATATTTCTGCCATGCATCCGATTTCGCGCCGTTCTCTTTTGAGTGGCATGGCCGCAACATCGGCGCTCTTATTGCTACATCCTTTTTCCGCGCGCGCGGCATCCAACCAGGCTCATTTGCGGCTGATGGAAACGACCGACATCCATGTGAATGTTTTTCCCTATGATTATTACGCCGATAAGCCAAACGACACGATGGGGCTGGCCCGCACAGCGACGATCATGGATACAATTCGCGCTGAAGCCACCAACTCGCTCCTCATCGACAATGGCGACTTTCTCCAGGGCAATCCCATGGGAGATTACATGGCTTATCAGCGTGGAATGAAAGAAGGCGATGTCCACCCTGTTATCAAAGCCATGAATGTCTTGGGCTATGATGTGGGGACGCTCGGCAATCACGAGTTCAATTACGGTCTTGACTATATGTTCAATGTGGTCGGTGGGTCGAATTTTCCTTATGTCTGTGCAAATCTGACCAAAGGAAACCTGGCCAGCGATCCCAAGCAGGATGAGCTCTTCTTCAAGCCCTATGTCATCATTGAAAAGATTATCAAGGACGGTTCTGGCGCAGAAACTCCGATAAAGATCGGATTTATCGGTTTTGTGCCTCCTCAAATCATGTTGTGGGATGTCAAAAACCTCGAAGGAAAGGCTCAAACGCGCGATATCGTTGAAGCCGCAAAAGCTTGGGTGCCCGCGATGAAGGAAGAGGGTGCCGATATTATCGTTGCTTTATCTCACTCCGGCATCGATGGGGCACCTCTCGCCGATCGCATGGAAAATGCCTCACTCCACCTCGCGGGCGTGGAAGGCATCGACGCAATTTTTACCGGGCACCAGCATCTGGTTTTTCCGGGCCCGAAAAGCTGGGACGGTATTGCGGGTGTTGATCCAATCAAGGGAACATTGTCTGGAAAACCGGCTGCAATGGCGGGTTTCTGGGGTTCGCATCTTGGGCTGATCGATCTGCTGCTTGAAAAGGACGGCCAACGCTGGCGGATTGTTGATTTTACTGCGGAGGCTCGTCCAATTTACCATCGCGATGAGGCGAAGAAGGTTGTGGCGGATGTTGCCGATAAGGCCGAAGTTATTGACGCAGCCAAAGCAGAACATGAAGCAACGCTGAATTACGTTCGCACCCCGGTGGGTAAAACCTCCGCTCCGCTCTATTCCTATTTTGCCTTGGTTGCCGATGATCCTTCGGTTCAAGTCGTATCTCAGGCGCAGACCTGGTACATAAAGCAGATGCTCAAGGAAACGGAGTATAAAGACCTGCCCGTTTTATCAGCCGCCGCCCCATTCAAGGCAGGCGGGCGTGGTGGTGCAGATTACTATACCGATGTTCCTGCCGGAGATATCGCGATCAAGAATGTCGCTGATCTCTATCTTTATCCCAACACGGTGCAGGCGGTGGCAATCACTGGCGAGCAAGTCAAAAACTGGTTGGAAATGTCGGCGGGCATGTTCAATCACATACCGGCAGGATCGAAGGATGCGGCCCTGCTCAATGCGAACTTTCCGTCTTACAACTTCGATATTATCGACGGCGTTACTTATGAAATCGATTTGTCGCAGGAACGCAAGTTTGACAATGATGGCTTGCCGGTCAATCCGCAAGCCAACCGTATCGAGAACCTTCAATTTGACGGCAAGCCAATTGATCCGGCGCAGAAATTTGTTGTTGTCACGAATAATTATCGCGCAGGCGGAGGCGGAAAGTTCCCCGAGATTGCTGCAGATAAGGTGATCTTTGTAGCCCCGGACACAAACCGCGATGTCATTGTGCGTTATATCGTTGAAGAGGGGACGATCAATCCGTCAGCGGATGCCAATTGGACATTCAAAGCGCTTCCCGGCACCACTGTCACCTTCGAAAGCGGCCCCAAGGCGAAACAATTCCTTGGCGATCTGAAAAGCGTCAAGATCGAGGATGCCGGAGATGGTGCCGAGGGATTTGCCAAGTTTCGGCTTATTTTATGAGTGTATTCACAGATGCAGTTGCGTTGATGGTTACAAAATGAGCCGTTAGAACCCTCCCGCTTTAACGCTATCGGGAGGGTAGAATGCACCAAAATAATTTCGGAAAACGGGCGCGGCTTCTGTTTGCCAGTTCTGTAGGCACCATTATTGAATGGTACGATTTCTTTATCTTTGCCACCTGCGCGGTGCTGGTTTTTGACAAGGCATTCTTTCCGACAGCTGACCCAATGATAGGGGTTTTGCTCGGCCTCAGCACTTTTGCCATAGGTTTTATCGCCCGCCCGCTGGGTGGCATAATCTTCGGAGTTCTTGGGGATCGCATAGGACGCAAAAACGCGCTGGTTGTAAGTCTTGCCATGATGGGCGGAGCAACTTTCGCCATGGGTCTTCTGCCGACCTATGCGTCAGTTGGCGTTCTGGCGCCGGTCTTGCTGGTTGCGCTGCGTATCGTGCAAGGTGTCGCAGTGGGTGGCGAGGCAACGGGTGCCTTGTTGATCGTTGCTGAATCGATGCCCGGCAAACAGCGCGGGTTCTGGACAAGCTTTCCCATGGTTGGTGGTCCTGCTGCCAATGTGCTGGCGGCAGCCACGATAAGCTTCCTCACGATACGTTTTGGCGAACAGGCTTTTATCGATTGGGCATGGCGGCTGCCCTTCCTCTTCTCGATCGTGCTGGTCATTCTGGGTTTCTGGATGCGCCGCCGAGTCGAAGAATCTCCTGCTTTCATCGAACTCGTCGAAAAGCGAAAGACGATACCGGCTGCGCCTTTTTCCGAAGCATTCAAGCACTTTAGCAAACCAATGGGACAGGTCTTTCTGGTCAAGACGGCCGAGAACACATTGTTTTACCTGTTCACGACATTCTTCCTGGTGCTGACGGTTCAGTTTCTTGGTTTAGCGCGATCAGTTGGCGTTGGAGCCCTGTTCTGGGGATCTGTTGCTGAAGTCATCGTGATTATGGTCGCGGCATATGCGTCGGATTTGTTTGGACGCAAGCCCTTGATGTTTATCGGCCTACTGGGCGGCCTGGCTGCGGGCGCTTATCTTTTCAGTCTGCCGCATGGTGCCGATCCGCAAACAGTATTGATGGCAACGCTGCTAACGCTCACATTCCACGGGATTATAGTTGGAAGCATGGCTCCGTTTTTTACCGAGTTGTTTCCGACGCATGTTCGCTACTCAGCCATGTCGATCAGTTATCAGGTCGCCTCGGTTGTCGGTGGCTCTGTTGCGCCCTTGATTGCAACCCTCTTGCTTAACGCAACAGGATCGCCGCATGCAGTCATTATCTATGCAGCAGTGATGGTAATTCCCGGCATTATTTGCGTGCTTTTGTCACGCGAGACGCGAGGGGTGGACCTGACGACGCTTTAGTCATCATCGGTCGAAGTCACTGCCGCATATTGCCCGTAATATGTTTCGAGCGCGGTGAGCCCGGCTTTCAAGTCGCGCGTTCCGTGCTCGCCCAGTCTGGCAAACAAGTCGGCCTCAAAATCGTAAGCGAGCTTGGCCAAATGCTCATAGGCTTTGAGGCCGGCAGCGGTGAGTTCCAGATGTTCGGTTCGCCGATCGGCCTCATCCCGGCGACGCTTCAGCCAACGGCGTTGCTCAAGAGAGAAAACCGCGCGACTGACTTTTGTTTTATGCATTGAAGAATGCAGCCCGATAGCAGTGGCAGTTTGAGCCCCAAATTGGCCAAGTGTCGCCAATGTGCGCCATTCAGGGCGCGTTAGGCCATATTGTTCACGGTACTGGCTGGAGAAACGTCTGCTGATCGTCTCTGCGGCCTTATTCAGCCTGTACGGTGTAAACTCCTCCAGAATGAGGGGAATGCGGTCCACTACTTTATTCGTCATGAGCAAAAAGCCTCTTTGTGATTGATAGTTACAAAAAATATCGTCACAAATGCAACTAAATTGATGGAGGTTCAACATGACCCTTAGTTACATGCCCGGCTTCGGAAATGATTTTGAAACAGAATCGCTTGCCGGGGCACTGCCTCAAGGACAAAACTCACCGCAACGTTGCGCTTATGGTCTTTATGCAGAGCAATTGTCCGGTTCTCCATTCACTGCGCCGAGGGGCATCAATGAGCGCTCCTGGCTTTATCGCATTCGCCCCTCGGTCAAGCATAGTGGCCGGTTCACACCCGTAAAGCGCGAGCATTGGAAGACAGCTCCCAACCTTGATGATCATGAACTGCCGATCGGCCAATTGCGTTGGAACCCGACACCGATGCCGGAAAGCGCTGTAAACTTTATCGATAGCATTCGCACCATGACGACGGCGGGCGATGTTCATGGGCAGGCGGGTATGGCCGCACATGTCTACGCCGTCAATCAAGACATGGTGGATGACTATTTTTTCAATGCCGATGGAGAATTATTGCTCGTACCCGAGCAGGGAATGCTGAGCATCTTTACGGAAATGGGTATTATAGAAATAGAACCGAGCGAAATCTGCATCATTCCCCGCGGTATGATGTTCAAGGTTGCCGCACTCAACGGTGAAGCGCGCGGCTATATTTGCGAAAATTATGGCGCAAAGTTTTCACTGCCGGATCGCGGACCTATCGGCGCCAATTGTCTCGCCAATCCACGGGATTTTAAAACACCGATTGCCGCTTTCGAAGAGAAAGAAACACCGTGCCGCCTGCATGTAAAATGGTGCGGCAAATTCTACGAAACATTGCTTGGTCATTCTCCGCTGGATGTCGTAGCGTGGCACGGAAACTACGCGCCATATAAGTATGATCTGCGCACCTTTTCGCCCGTTGGTGCAATTCTATTTGATCACCCGGACCCATCCATCTTTACTGTGCTGACAGCGCCTTCCGGTGAAGAGGGAACGGCGAATGTTGATTTTGTAATATTCCCCCCACGTTGGCTTGTCGCGGAACATAGTTTCCGTCCCCCTTGGTACCATCGGAATATAATGTCGGAATTCATGGGGCTTATTTATGGGCAATATGATGCGAAGGAAGAGGGGTTTGTAGCGGGTGGCATGAGCTTGCATAATATGATGTTGGCGCATGGGCCGGACGCCATGGGCTTTAACAAGGCATCCACCGTCGAGTTGAAACCGCAGCGGTTGGAGAACACCATGGCGTTCATGTTCGAAACTCGGTTCCCGCAGCATCTCACGCGTTTTGCCGCAGAATTGGAAACGCTGCAGGATAATTATGCTGATTGCTGGTCGGGGCTTAAAAAGCGCTTCAACGGGACACCTGAAGGGGATTGGTCGGAATGAAATTGGCATCAATCAATAATGGCACGCGGGATGGCAAACTCGTTCTCGTGTCAAAGGATTTGGCGTATTATACTGACGCTTCCTTTCTCGCTCCGACATTGCAAGCGGCACTGGATGATTGGGCGCGAATTGCCCCGCATCTGCAAGCGCTCGCTACAAGTCTGGATCATGGCGCAGTGCCAACGATAAGATTCCATGAGCATGAGGCATTATCCCCGCTGCCTCGTGCCTATCAATGGGCGGATGGCTCAGCCTACGTCAATCATGTTGAACTGGTCAGGAAGGCTCGCTCTGCAGAAATGCCGGAAAGTTTTTGGACCGATCCGCTCATGTATCAAGGCGGATCGGACAGCTTTCTCAGCCCTCGGGATCCAATTCGCATGGCGGATGAGGCCTATGGTATCGACATGGAGGGTGAGGTTGCAGTCATCGTTGATGACGTGCCCATGGGTGCAACCATTGATGAAGCGCGTGATGCAATTCGCCTTTTGATGCTGGTCAATGACGTCAGTTTGCGGGGTCTGATACCGGCTGAACTGGGCAAAGGATTTGGCTTCTTTCAATCAAAGCCCTCTTCTGCCTTTTCTCCTGTAGCGGTGACGCCGGATGAATTGGGCGATGCCTGGGATGGAGGCAAAGTGCATCTGCCGCTGAGCGTTGATCTTAACGGCAAGCCCTTTGGCCGCGCAAATGCCGGGATCGACATGACATTCGATTTTCCAAAATTGATTGCTCATGCCGCAAAGACGAGACCATTATCTGCCGGCGCAATCATTGGTTCGGGTACCGTATCAAACAAGCTCGACGGCGGTCCGGGGAAATCGGTCGATGAAGGTGGTGCCGGATATTCATGCATCGCAGAGGTCCGCATGATTGAAACCATCAATAGCGGAACGCCACAAACGCCGTTCATGCGATTTGGCGATATTGTCCGCATCGAAATGCGCGATAGTCATGGGCACTCCATTTTTGGGGCAATCGAGCAAAAGGTCGAAAAGTATGAGCACTGAGGCAACGCTTTACGATTATTGGCGCTCATCGGCCAGTTACCGTGTTCGCATTGCCCTCAACAGCCTCGGAATTCCTTACACAAGAATTTCGGTTGATTTGCTTCAGGCTGAACATAAGAGCCCTGAAAACCTGAGCCGGAACCCTCAAGGACTGGTGCCCACATTGGTCCTGGACGGTCACACGTTTACCCAATCGCTGGCAATCATCGAATATTTGAACGAGATTTTCCCGGAAGCCGGGTTTCTCCCTGCCAATGCGTTGGGGCGGCAGCGCGTTCGCGCCTTGTCTTACGCAATTGCCATGGAAATCCATCCGGTTTGTAACATGAACGTCGCTGCGCACATTGTGTCTTTAACCGGCGGGGGTGACGACGCACGTACAAGCTGGATGCGAAAGTTTATTTCCGAGGGGCTGACCTCGTTTGAGCGGATGCTGAACCATTCGGAAACTGGCATGTTCTGCCATGGTGACAAACCCGGAATGGCTGATTTCTGCCTTGTGCCCCAGGTTTATAATGCAAAACGCTGGGGAGCAGATATAGGCAATCTCGTACGCATTAACGAGATTGCCGGACGCTGCGGTGCATTACCGGCTTTTGCTGGCGCGCATCCTGATCAGGTGGAATAGGCGCGGCTATTCGGCGGCGTCCATCTTGATGACGCCGCGCCGGATCTGGTCCTCCTCGATCGATTCGAAAAGCGCCCGGAAATTGCCTTCGCCAAAACCTTCATCACCCTTGCGCTGGATGAACTCGAAGAAGATCGGACCGATCACTGTTTTAGAGAATATTTGCAGCAATATCTTTGTCATGCCGCCATCGACAACGCCTTCGCCGTCGATGAGGATGCCGTGCTTTCTCATCCGGTCCAATGGTTCATCATGGCCGTTCACGCGTTCATGCGATTTTTCGTAGTAAGTATCCGGTGGGCCCGGCATGAACTTCAAGCCATTCTGGTCGAGCCGGTCCGTAGCGTCATAAATTGCTTCCGTGCCAACAGCGATATGCTGGATGCCTTCGCCCTTATATTTGCGTAAGTATTCCTCAATCTGGCTTTTGTCGTCGGTTGATTCATTCAATGGAATACGGATTTTACCGCAAGGTGACGTGATCGCCCGCGAGACAAGGCCGGTAAACTTACCGGCTATGTCGAAAAAATGAATTTGTTTGAAGCCGAAAAGCTCGCGATAGAACGCCCACCACTTATCCATATTGCCGCGATAGACATTATGGGTCAGGTGATCGAGATAATAAAAACCAACGCCTTCCGGTTTTGGATCGCGCTCATCCAGCCAGTTAAACTCCGCATCGTAGACCGAGCCGCTTTCCCCATAAGTGTCGACAAAATAGAGCATCGAACCGCCAATGCCGACAATGGCTGGCACGTCAATTGTCTTGTCGTCTCCTTCATAAGGAGTAGCGCCCTTCGCGACCGCATGATCAAAGGCGTGCTGTGCATTGACCACGCGCCAAGCCATGGAGGGCGCGCAGGGGCCATGTTCTTCGACAAATTTCATGGCGTGTGATCCGGGCTCTGCATTCAGCAGATAGTTGATATCGCCCTGACGCCAGACGGTGATGTTCTTGGTTTTATGCCGGGCAACAGGCATATAGCCCATGCGTGTGAACAGCTCTTCGAGCTTTTCAGGTTCCGGATGTGCAAACTCCACAAACTCAAACCCGTCTGTTCCTGCCGGGTTTTCATTGCTGATTGTTGCCTTTGGCGCATCGTGCGGAAACGGACCCATTTTATCCTCCATTTGTTGCGAGGATTATCGCGCAAATCACCCGCAATGTGTTTGCATTTTTGCGCTTGAATAGGCTATGATATGCAAGATATGTGCATAATAACTAAAAATGGTGCATGATTGGAACATATTGATACTGCAGACCGCAAAATACTCTCCTGCCTTCAGGAGGACGGGAGACTCACGAATAATGAATTGTCGGAGAGAATTAATCTGTCTCCCTCGCAATGTTCACGCCGACGAACGCGGCTGGAGGAGGAAGGATTTATTCGTGGGTATCGCGCTGAAATTGATCGTGAAAAACTTGGGCTTGGGATCGTCAACATAATTTCAGTTACGCTTGCCACGCATAATCGTGACAATGCCCGGCGCTTCTCCGATCTTATTTCCAGGCTGCCGCAAGTGATGGAAGCTCACGCGCTGACCGGTGAGATGGATTATTTCATTAAGGTCGTCACGCCGGATTTGCGGGCATTGTCAGCATTCGTCAATGAAGTATTGCTGCCTCATGAATCGGTGCAGAATGTAAAGACGGCGATCGTTCTGGAAACGCTTAAGGAAGACGGGCGTCTACCCATATAGGCTTATCGGCTGATTGCAGTCGTCATCAGTTTGCTGCATCATCCTTATGACGGATCATAACGTTAAGGACGGGAACATCACCTGACAGAATCGCAAGGTTTTAGCGCATCATTTCGTATTCTTCATTGGCTTATTGCGATGCTGGTCTTCGCAGTATGGCCTCTCGGTCTGCTGCTCAAATATTTCAAGGATGATGTAAAACTCGACTTCTACCTTCTGCATGAATCCTTCGGGTTTCTGGTGCTTTGGCTCATGCTGCTGCGGTTGGGAATACGGTTGATCCAGGGCCGACCCGCGCACGAGACAGATTGGGCGGGCACAGTATCAGCAATTGTTCATTGGTTATTGTACTTTGCGCTGATCCTCATGCCCATCAGTGGTTTTCTTGCCACCAATGCGCACGGCTTTCCGCTCCGTTGGTTTGGGTTTCTTCCGGTGTGGAGTCCAATCGGCCGCGAGCCGCAGATCGCCCCTGTTTTTAGTGTGATCCATGCGGCGACCGCGTGGTTAATTCTCGTACTCGTCGCCCTTCATATTGCGGGCGCGCTTTTCCATCGAATGATCCGCAAAGACGATGTTTTTCAGCGCATGCTTTGAGGCAGCGCAAGCACATCGGAATGCCCGACACGACATTTTGCCGTCGTCGTTTGTGCGACACGAAATTCACGCCATTGGTTGATTTTTGGTCAGGCCTACCATGCCGGTCTCGGCGACTGCAGAGGCCATTCCATCGACGAATAGTCGGTGTAGTTCGATGGCAGTTTTGTCGATAAGCCAATCGCTTTGTGCAATTTCAACCCTGTAGCCCGACCTGCTGAGCGCCGCTGCAAGAGCGTGTGTCGAGCGAGGACCGAGGGCAGGGCCAAATCCCTTGTCTGAATTTTGGTGATGATTGAATGACCGGACCATCAGTTCGTCATCGGTATGAGAAATGCTGAACGAAATCTCTCCCGTGTAATTCAACGCAGCATATAGTCCGCTTCTCAATTTGACGAGGCGGTCAGCCAGATCGTCTACGAATTCTTGTGAACATAGATCAAAGAGCGCTGACGCACTGACAAGATCGGCTTTATCAAGTGACAGCGATGCCAGATCGTTCAGGTTGCTATGCTGATACGCAACGTTGTTGTCTTGTGCGTGACGCCGGGCGGCTTCCTGCAATAATTTTTCGTCAAGATCGATCAAGCGCCATTGGGCGTCAGGTGCGTATGGCGCCATGGCACGAAAGGTCGATCCTGTCCCGCTGCCAAGGTCCAGTATTGTTCGCCGCTGTGCACTTTGAACAAATCTCGCGGCCTTTTCCAGCAAGGTTTGATCACGAGCCTGTTGGTCCAAAGGCTCGCGCAGATCGAGCCAGTTGAGATCAAATCCGCTCATCCGCCGCCTTTATCAGTGCTGCCGAGATCAATTTTGCGGTGTCGGCCCATTCGGGCAGTGTTTTGCCATGGCCGTATGCAGCCTCTGCCATTTGATCTGACAGTTCCTTATCTTTGAGCACCAGCCTCAAAGCATCAGCAAATGCGTCAGGATCGTCTGCAGGCACGAGTATACCAGCATCGCTGGGCACAACCTCCGGTACAGAACCGGCATGGCAGGCAATGATGGGAAGGCCATGCGACAAAGCCTCGGCAAAGACCATGCCGTAGCCTTCATAGCGGCTTGCCAGCGCGAAAATATCAGCACGTGCCAGTTCGCTGCGCGTGTCATCGACCTGTCCGGCCAAGATAATTCGATCAGTAAGCTGGTTGTCAATTATCTGCTGTTGAAGCGCCGCGTCATAGACAACATCCATGGTCCGGCTGCCAATAATTTTGCATTCCCAAGCAAGGTCCGCAATTTTCGCCAGTGCGCCTATAAGCACGTCATGGCCTTTGCGCGGTATCAGGGAACCGACACTCAAAATTTGCGGAACTTCGGAGTTTCGTTTCGCACGAATGCCCCGTTCTGTGCCGGGAATAGCGACCACGATACGATCGAGCGGAACGTCGTAATCGCTGACAAGTTGCTGTCGCGTCGCCGAGGACGTTACCACTACGCTTTTCGCATAAGCTAAAGCGTCTCGCTCAGATTTCATGAGTGAGATCTGTTTTTGCGGCGGCATATTGCCTTCGGACGCAAGCGGGTGATGGACGAGCGCCACTAGATTGAGTTTCGTTGCCAGTCGCGAGGCAATCCGGTCGAAAGTGCCATAGGCCAAACCATCGATCATCACGAGCGCGTCTTTTGCCAATGCGCCGAGGGTCTCTTCAGCCTGCCGAAGCGTTTCATTACTCGGAAAAGGAAAGCTGTCCCCAAGTGGAACGGGGTTGACCTGCCATCCAAGCTTTTGCAATTGCGAAATTATCTGGCGATCATAGCCGTAGCCGCCGGTCTTTGCCTCAAGATCGCCTGGATAGGCAAAATGGACCGAACGGGTCAAAGCTCTGCCTCATACCATCCGCGAGCGACATGCGACTCATTGAGAAGCACTCGAATCTTGCAGATACGAGCACTTCCTTTGCCGAATTCTCCCGATTGAACTGCCACTGAAAGCTGGTCGAATATATGTTTTGCGAGAACCTCGGTCGTTGTAATCTTGCCGGAAAAGACCTCCATTTCGTCAAGGTTCTGATAGTTGAGAGGCTTCAAAATCTTTGACAATACCGACGTGGCCAATCCGATATCGACTGCCAGACCATCCTCATCCAGTTCCTTGGTAAAAAATGCAGCATCAACAACGAATGTTGCACCATGCATTGCTTGAGCCGGGCCGAAAACCGGTCGCGGCAGACTATGAGCAATCATAATGTGATCGCGAACTTCAATGGCAAACATGGATATTCCTTCTGAAAGTTCAGTAGACGATGCGATGACAAAGGGTGGAAGGCGAGGCGATAATTTCGGCATAATTTCGATCAAGCGCATCGAACGCAGTTTCTCCTGAGAACAACGCGTCGAATCTGTGATCTGTTAGCAGCGACATTGCAGCATTGAGACGCCTTGCAAAGGTCCAGCGCGATCGCCGTGCATTGCTGATGCCACCAACTTGCGAGCTGGTAATGGAAAGGCGCTTGGAGTGGAACTGCCTTCCGAGATTGATCTCGACTTTTTTGTCGCCATACCAGCTGGCTTCTACAATTCGCCCTTCATATCCAGCACATTCAAGTGCTTGGTTAAGAGCGGCAGAAGAGGCAGAAGCGTTGATCACGACATCGCAATCGCGGGGCGCGGCATCGGGGGAAGCGAAAGTTATTCCAAGGTTCGTAGCGACCGTCTTTCGCTTGGGATTTATGTCGAGGAGCGTGGTTTCAGTTCCAATAATTCCAGTGGCAAGATAAGCAGCAAGCATGCCAACGACACCGCCGCCAAATATGGCGACGCGATCTCCCGGCAAAATTCCGGCATCCCAGATTATGTTGAGAGCAGTTTCCATATTGGCTGCGAGCACAGCCCGTTCGGCAGGTACAGTGTTCGGAATAACATGTATGTCCGCTGACTTTGCCAAAAAATGCGTTTGGTGTGGGTGGAGACAAAACACCGTACGACCGAGCAATTCCTTTGGCCCATCTTGAACATCGCCAACGATGGAATATCCATATTTTATGGGAAAGGCGAACGACCCTTCCTGGTGCGGGCAGGTCATATTCTGATATTCACTTGTCGGCACCTGACCATTGAACACAAGCGACTCCGTACCACGGCTTATCGCGCCAAAACGCGCTTGTACGAGCACTTCGTCGCTCTTCATCGGTGGCAATATTTCGGTTCGAAATGCGCAAATGCCCTGTCGTTCAATCCATAAAGCACGGGACGTTCCGTGTGGGCAGTCTTGCTTCATGGTGCTTGTCCATCCCTCTGTGTCCGCTCAAATTAGTCATTCGCAGTGCCGGATAAAAGGCTGTAACCGCCAGATCGTCACTTTTTATTGAAGGTTTTAAATTTGCCCTGATGTTGCAGATTAATCGTAGTCAGCTAATGCTGAGTGCGGAGCGTATAATGACAATCTTATCGGAAGACAGTTTTCAGAAGACCTATCACGGAAACGACAAGCTTCCCAAGACATTAGGCGTGGCACACAGCGTCAACCCTGCGCAATTTCCGCAACTTCTGAGAAGCACGATTATCACCCTGATGCTCGTTGGAAGCTTCGTGGCTGGAACCTCCATCTGGTTAGTGTTCAACAGTGATCTCGACTGGACTTTTTGTCTGTTTGCCATTGCTGCTTATGTCTTTTCCGGCACGCTTGTACTGACCAAATTGAAAACTCACCCTTACGCGCATTTTGGTGCGGCCAATGCCATAACCACCATAAGAGCAGGGATAAGCTGTTTGATAGGCGGGGCTTTGTTTGAAGCGGAGTGGCTGATGGAATCAAGGATGATCCTAGCATTGCTTGGCATTGCCGCTGTCGCATTATGTCTCGATGGAATTGACGGCTACATTGCTCGCCGCTCCCGCATGAACTCCGAATTCGGCGCGCGCTACGATATGGAAGTCGATGCGGCGCTGATCCTTTGCCTGTCAATCCTGGCATTCTTGTTCGGCAAGGCAGGCTGGTGGGTCATGATAATTGGCGGCATGCGCTATGTGTTTGTTGCGGCACAATATTTGGATGGCCGGCTTCGGGGAGCGCTGATGCCTTCGCTGAGAAGGCAGGCAATTTGCGTGTTACAGATAGTTTCTCTTGGCATAATTCTTTTTGCCGGCCATTCAACCGCCCATTTCAACGGCAATTGCAGCGCTTAGCCTTGCAGCGTTGAGCTACTCTTTCGGTTGCGATGTTTTGCATCTATTCCTGCAGGCGCAAGCGCACTCTACCTTCGTCGAGAGGTCGACCAGATGAACAATGCCAGACCGGGCAAAGTTCCCAATGTTACGATTGCACCATATAAAACACTTGCAGCAATGCCTTGATCGCCAGTCAATCCGAGTAGTGGCCATAGGACAGCTGCGGCTGCCTCCCGTGTTCCCCAGCCACCGACCGTTATAGGAAAAACCATGGTTAAAAGGCACAGCGGGATTGCTGTAATCAAACCGATAAGCGGTAGTGGAGCGCCGATAGCGACAGATGCCATGGCAAAGACTGCAATATAGCTGATGACGATCGTCAGGCTGAGAACACCCTGAACCAGCCACGCATAGGGAAGACCATAGCAGACGGTGATACTTCGGCCGATTTTGCGAATGAAATTGCGCCACCACAATGATCCGGAAAGCCATATCAGCAACGAAACGGCGGCTATGACAATCAAAACGCCAATAGCCGCAAGCACCAATGCCAACGCCTCGGACGGTCTCAACTCGGCATCAAGGAAAGGCCATAGGATGAAACCTAATCCGCCTACGAAAAACAACGCGATTTGTCCCGCAAATCGTTCCAGCAGAACCGCCAGAACCGGGATGCTCCATTTCCTGTCTGCCGAACGGCTGCGTGCGGCGCGCATCATGTCGCCCACAACGCCGCCGGGCAGCACCATATTCAGGAATGATCCAAGGTAATAGTCAGCGATGGCGCTGGCTGGTGGAAGCGGATGATCCAATTGAGCCGCCGTATAGCACCAACGAAGCGCAGACAATATTATCTGGATTTGTATGAGGCAGAGTCCGAGAAAAACGAGTTCCAGCCTTGCATTGCCAAGGCTGGCAAGGATTGCATCCGTGTTAGATACGGAAAACACCGTCACCAACAATATTATGCCAAATATCGGTGTGAAAAAATTTCTATATTTGCCGGACGTCATGAGCCAGTATCGCCCTCAATCAAGATGGTCGTGGCCGGACACCTGCATAAGAGGAAGGCTCGTATTGAATTTATGAAGTATCGCACGATTATCGGGTTCATGTACAAAGCTGCGGAACGGCTCCGGATGGTGTTTGCAATTGCCGGCCTCCTGCTCATATTAAACTTGCCCGACAATCCCGCAGATTTGGGCGTGGAGCACTTCATCAAACTGCCAATCGAATTGTTGGGCGTTGTCCTTTTATTGACCGCCACGCGAGGCAAATATTTCCAGTCTGCCCGGTTGGCGGTTACAATGATTTTGGCATCGGTGCTGGTGCTTAAACTCGCAGACATGGCAACTTATACGGCTTTTTCGCGCCAATTTAACCCGTTGTTTGATGCAAAACTATTATTTGACGGCTGGATTGTGCTTAACGCAACATTGGGAGCGATTCAGGCTTTTTTCCTGGTGTCTGCAACTTTGCTCTGCCTGATATTGACCATCGCTCTTGTTTATTGGTCATTAGGTGCGTTCCAATCAGCAGGTGGCCGCCGCCCGCTGGCGCTCGTATCAGGCCTATGTCTGCTGGTGATTCCCGCTATTGCCTCATATCATCCGAACAATAAGTTCATCGAAACACGAACGATAAAGCTGATCGTAGATCGTGTCGCGCTTGTCGAAAAATCTTGGAGGGACAGGCACGAATTTGCAGCTTTGCTCGGCAGCGATCCCATAGCGGATATTCCGCAAAATGGGCGCTTTGAGGCATTGAAAGGCAAGGACGTAGTTGTAATCTTCATTGAGTCCTATGGTGAAAGCGTAATACGCGATCCGAATTACTCGAAGCTGACAGAAAAGCGATTGGCGCAGGTTGAGCAGCAGATTTCGGCTGCGGGATTGACGTCGAGGAGCAGTTGGCTGGTGTCACCAACATCGGGTGGGTTGAGCTGGCTCGCCCACGGAACGTTGCTGTCCGGTGTTTGGGTCGACAGCCAGCAACGTTATGACCAACTGATCGCCAGTGAACGGCCAAGTTTGAATTTGCTCTTTAAGCAGGCAGGTTGGCGCAGTGTCGCCGTGATGCCAGCCATTACGATGGATTGGCCGGAAAGCGATTATTTCCGCTATGACAAGGTCTATGCTGCAAATAATCTCGGCTATCATGGCAAGCCATTCAATTGGGTGACCATGCCGGATCAATACACACTTTCAGCCTTTCAGAAATTTGAGCGTGCCGGTCCACACAGCCCTGTCATGGCTGAGATCGCGCTTATTTCCAGTCATGCACCTTGGACCCCGATCCCAAAATTGATTGATTGGTCTGCAATCGGCGATGGGTTGATCTTCAATGAACAGGCGGTTGTGGGCGATGCGCCGGAAGTTGTCTGGCAGGATCAGGAGCGGGTTCGGACGCAATATGCGAGTTCGATCGACTATACGCTCGAAACATTGGGGTCTTACATGGCGAAGTATGGAAGCAATACAGTTTTCATATTGCTTGGCGATCATCAACCGGCGCCGATTATCACGGGAAATGGTGCTTCTCGCGCGGTGCCTGTTCACATCGTTTCCGATGATCCAGCTTTACTGGAAAGGCTCGATCCGAAAAAATGGAATCCGGGCATGACCCCGGGAAATCAGCAGGCGGAGCCTATGGATGGGTTTCGTCAGGAGTTGCTCCGCGAATTCTGCAATCCAGCTTAACGTGTATCAGAATGTACTGCAGAGATTAGCCAGCAATACTGCAAGGGCGACACCCACACCCAAGACTGTCAGATATCTGATTGGACATGAGTTGCATGACCAAGCGGATTCATCATCCTCGTTCAGGTCTTCATATTCCGAGATATTGCTCGTTTTTTCCATTCTGCGTTCCCCGTGCAGTTCTGGCTTGGCTCTACCTTAACTGCACAACAGGTTTATGACGAGAGCTGTTGTTTCATTTTTTTGTGGGAAGTAGATTTGGATTCTGATCCGTTGCTGCAAAGCAACGTTGAACCAATTCTGCCTAAGGAGCCGCCTTGATCGCCCACTTATCAATAATAACAGCTGCAAAGCCGGGTTAGACAGGTTTTCTTATCCAAAAATAGCATTGAGCGCGAAACAATCCCATTGCTGGCTTGACGAAGGCGTCTTTTCCTTTGCACGTCACTCAGCGTAAGCAATTAATGTGGTGATGAAGAAATGCCTCGAATACTCTGCGTCGGCGCTCTGACTTTGGATACGATTTTTCAGCTTGAGCAATTGCCTCCTGGACCGGGCAAATTCATTCCTGTCCAAGCGGTTGAAGTTGCTGCCGGGATGGCCTCAAGCGCTGCTGCGAGCATTGCCCGGCTTGGCGGAAACGTCTCGCTCTGGGCATCAGCGGGGCAAGACGCTGTTGGTGATCGCATTGTCGCTGAGCTTGAATCAGAAGGGGTGGATTGCACCCACGTGCGCCGGATTGCGGGCGCTCGCTCAGCCTTTTCATCAATTTTTGTGGATCAGGATGGGGAGAGAATGATCGTACCGTTTTACGATCCGGCTTTGCTGGCAACGCCAGATGTTTTGCCGCCTCTTTCCCGTGAGACCTTCGATGTCGTCATGACAGATGTTCGTTGGCCCTTGGGTGCTGCACTGGCGTTAAAAACTGCGCAATCTGCTGGTGTTCACGCCGTGCTGGATGCCGATACTGCACCCCTTGAAACGCTGGAAATGCTCCTTCCGCTCGCCACCCATATCGTTGCTTCGGAACCGGCAGCAGAGCTGGTTACGGGTGAAAGCGATCTGGAAAGCGCAGTCATAGCGCTGGCTGCGCGCTATGGTCGAGCGGGTGCTTTCATCGCAGTTACCGGCGGAAACAAAGGTTCTTTCTGGTTTGATAGTGCAAGCGGGACCGTTCGTAGCCAGCAGGCGTTCAAAGTGCCGGTTGTTGATACATTGGCCGCTGGCGACGTTTTCCATGGCGCTTTCGCCTGGGGGCTCGCGCAAGGCTGGCAAATCGAAGCGGTTATGCAATTTGCAAGCGCCGCAGCCGCAATCAAATGCACCCGATTCGGCGGGCGGCAAGGTGCTCCAACCCGTGCGGAAGTTCAGACCTTTCTATCTCAGACCACATGAATCAGCTTGCATGACCTCTCATGTTGATAGTGATTACTGGTTGACTATCAACTAACATGTTAGTATGTGTCTACCCCTGTTCTGGGGAGAAGGTACTTGGCTAAACTCGAGAGATTTGGACTTTCAGCTGCATTGGCAACGCCTTTTGATGCCGACATGCGCATTGATATTGATGCGGCGATCAACCATGCCAGGAACTGTCTGGTAAATGGATGCAGCAGCGTTACACTATTCGGCACGACGGGCGAGGGATCGTCGATCAGCAATGAAGAAAGATCGGCAATGCTCGGCGCTTTTCTCAAGTCCGATATAGCGCCGGAACAAATTGTTGTCGGCGTTATGGCAAATTCCTACATAGACGCAGCGCTGCAATCACTTGAAGCGCTGGACGCAGGTTGCCGCAATGTTTTGCTGGCGCCCCCGTCTTACTTCAAAAATATAAGCGATGATGGATTGTTCAATTGGTTCTCCGCAGTTTTTGCCGAAATCGGCAGTTCTGCACGGGGCGTCATCCTTTACAATATTCCGTCCGTAACGGCAGTTGAGATCTCGGTTGATCTGGTTTCGCGTTTGCGCGAGGCTTTCCCGGGCGTGATTGCTGGCGTCAAAGATTCATCGGGAAATTGGCCATTTACCGAATCCCTGCTGGCAAAGCACAATGATCTGGCCATCTTGATTGGTGATGAGCGGGGATTGGCTGCGGGCGTTCGGATGGGCGGGCAGGGGGCGATATCCGGTCTTGCCAATATTTATGCCCACCGGCTCTTGCCCATGGTGTTTGAGGGGCGAGATGATGCCGATGTGGTTGAGGCTGTAAACCAGATTGTGGCATTTCCGGTCATTCCGGCCGTAAAGGCCCTTATTGCTCACCAGAGTGGCGATGAAAATTGGCGCAGGGCGCGGGCTCCGCTTCGTAGTTTGTCCGACTCAGACTATGGACGTTTGATCTCAACCTTGGATCGATTGTTTAAATCTGCGGCAGCATAATAAAGGGGTAGTCCAGATGGATGATGGCGACGAGCCGGTAAGATTGCGGGAGAAAGCTTATGTCAGCTTTACGGAGCATCTGCTGGCGCGCGACATCAGCCCGGGGCAATTCGTTTCACAACGGCAGCTCGTTGCAATGACCGGCATGCCCTTGGGCGCTATCAGGGAGCTCGTTCCTCGCCTTGAGGCGGAAGGCTTGGTCAAGACCATCCCGCAGCGCGGCATTCAGATCGCACATATTGATCTTAATTTGATCCGGGAAGCATTCCAGTTTCGTCTTTTTATGGAAAAGGAAGCGGTTGCCATTTTCGCGGTCACCGCATCGGATGAGCTTTTGGCGCGGCTGAGGAAAGAGCACGAGGATACGCTTGAGGAAGCGCTGCAAGGGCAGGAAACACCCGAGCTGGAATTGCGTGCGCAAGCCATCGACTGGAATCTGCATGAGACGATCATCGACTCGCTCGGCAATGGCATTATCGGGCGGGCCTACCGGATCAACGCTATCAAGATGCGGCTGATCAATCAGGAGCGTTTCCGCATCACAGGGCGCGTCATACCGGTCATGCGGGAGCATCTCGCAGTTCTGGCGGCCATTGAGACACGCGATCCGCAAACGGCAATGGATGCAATTGCGGTTCATATCAATAATGCGAGAAATCTGGCTCTTAAAATCTAAAACCGGCTTCGCAATGGGAGTTGCAATGCCGGAAACACAAAAGGGAGGAAAACCATGAGCATGAATTTTGTCAAACCGACGCGTCGGCAGTTTCTGGCGGGTACGGCAGCGCTGGGCGCTGCGAGTTTCGCCGGGCTCAAGCCCGCTTTTGCCAATGTGGACTGGAAAAAGTTCGCTGGAACGACGCTTGAAGTTAACCTGATCAAGAGCCCACGTGGCGATATCCTGCAAAAATATCAGAAAGAATTTGAAGAATTGACCGGCATCAAGGTCAATTCGGAACAGACGCCAGAACAGCAGCAGCGCCAGAAAGCCGTTATCGAACTGACGTCAGGCAAGCCAAGCTTTGACGTCATCCATATCAGCTACCATGTTCAAAAACGACAATTCGAAAAGGGTGGCTGGCTTGCCGATCTTACGCCATTCCTGAAAGATCCAAGCCTCACCGAGCCTTCCCTTACCGAAAGCGATTTTGCGGAAGCTGGTCTTGCATTCGCCAAGGATAAGAATGGCCGCTTTGGTGGGCTTCCCTTCTCGGTGGATTACTGGATGATCTACTGGAACAAGGAGCTTTTCGCCGCCAAGGGTGTCGAATATCCAACAACATTCGAAGAGTTGGTTGCAGCAGCTGAAAAGCTCACCGACCGCGATAATGGCGTATATGGTTTTGTCGCGCGCGGAATGAAAAACGCCAATACGCCTGTCTGGGCCAGCCTCATGCTTGGCTATGGCAAAAGCACGGTTGAAGACGGCAAGCTGGAAACAGCGACAAAGGAATCGATCGAGGCGGCAACGCTTTATCAGCGCTTGATGACCAAATCGGCACCTCCCGGTGTCACCGGGTTTAACTGGGCAGAGTGCCAGTCGAGCTTCCTTCAGGGCAAGGTTGCCATGTGGCTGGACGGCATTGGTTTTGCTCCGCCACTGGAAGATCCGAAAAAGTCGCGCGTTGTTGGCAAAGTCGGTTACGGCCTGATGCCGAAGGGGCCAGCTGCCCAGGCTGCACCAACCTTTGGTGACGGTATCGGCGTAACAGAGGGTTCGGCGAACAAGGAAGCCGCCTATCTTTATTGCCAGTGGGCTATATCGAAAGAAATGGGTGCTCGATTGTTACAGTCCGGATCGGGCGTTCCTTTCCGTAATTCCATTGTCAATGATCCTGAAGTTCTAAAGGGCGTTACCATGCCTCAGGAATGGGCAAAGGTCCTGTCTGAGTCGGCCAAAGTCAGCCAATTATGTCTCCCGGTTATCGTTCCCGTGACGGAGTTCCGTGACGTGATGGGGGTCGGATTGACCAACATTATTGGCGGCGCTGATCCGGCGACCGAAATGAAGCGGGCGACGGAAGAATTCGCGCCTATCCTCGCACGTAGCGAAGGCTGAGTATTATGACTGCGACCGTCCCGATAACCGACATAGCAAAGCCGAAGGCCGGCAAAAGCCGGCTCACGCCCAGTTATTGGCCATTCGTCATTCCGGCATTGGTCATTGTTGGGGCGGTCATCATATTCCCCTGGGCGTTCACATTGTGGATGAGCGTCAATGAATGGCATCTTGGCGGCGAGCAAAGCTTTGTCGGCATGGCAAATTTTGTCCGTCTCGCCGGTGATACCAGATTCTGGCAATCCATGAGCAACACTGTGCTCTACACGGTTTTGTCGGTTGTCGCGCCGCTCATCCTGGGTACGATTGCCGCCCTGGTTTTCGATAGCAAGCTTCCCATGCGCGGCCTGCTGCGCGGTATTTTCGTCATGCCGATGATGGCGACGCCAGTGGCAGTCGCTCTGGTCTGGACAATGATGTACCATCCGCAACTTGGCGTTTTGAACTATCTCCTGTCTCTTGTCGGAATAGGCCCGCAGGAATGGATCTTCAACCAGAACACGGTGATACCGTCACTCGTGCTGGTCGAAACCTGGCAGTGGACGCCTCTGGTTATGCTCATTGTTCTGGGCGGTCTTGCGGCGATGCCACGCGATCCGTTTGAGAGTGCGGAGATTGATGGCGCAAATGGCTGGCAGAAGTTTCGCTATATTACGCTGCCGATGATCCTGCCATTCATGATGGTCGCCGTGATCATCCGCTCCATTGATGCTTTGAAAAGCTTCGACATCATTTTCGCCATGACGCAGGGCGGTCCGGGGACAGCCTCGGAGACCATCAACATCTATCTCTATAATGTTGCCTTTGCCTATTACGACATTGGCTATGGCTCTGCGATAGCCGTCGTTTTCTTCATTGTAATCATCACCATGTCTCTCGCGCTGCTCTATCTGCGCCAGCGAACAAAGTGGAATAGTTGAGGAACGAAAATGGCACGTCGCAATCCTTTGAAAATTCTTGGCACGGCTTTTATCGTCTTCGTGATCGTATCGCCGGCAATCTTCTTCTTCCTGTGGATGCTGTCCCTGTCGCTGAAATATGAAATCGACAATGGAGCCTATCCGCCGATCTTCATTCCGGAGCAATTTGCCTGGTCGAATTATAGCGATATTTTCGCCACCAATGATTTCCTCCATTACTTCTGGAACAGCCTATTGGTAACGGGAACGGCGACCTTGCTTGCGCTGCTTGTCGGTGTGCCTGCTGGCTATGGGATTGCACGGTTGCGTGCCGACAAATCGGCAATCGTCATCATGATTGCACGCATGACACCGGGGCTATCATACCTCATTCCGCTGTTTCTTCTGTTCCAGACACTGGGTCTGCTTGGCACCTTATGGCCGCAGATCATCATCCATCTTGTGGTGACAGTTCCGATCGTTATCTGGATCATGATCGGCTATTTCGAGACAACGCCGATGGAGCTTGAAGAGGCTGCCATGATTGATGGGGCAACCTCATGGCAGGTGTTCCGCATGGTCGCTTTGCCGATTGCCAAGCCCGGAGTGGTCGTCGCATTGATTTTGGCAGTCATCTTCTCATGGAACAATTTCGTCTTCGGCATTGTGCTGGCGAGCCGTGAAACAAGAACCTTGCCGGTGGCGGTCTATAACATGTTGTCTTTCGAGCAGGTCAGTTGGGGTCCGCTGGCGGCCGCTGCTTTTGTTGTGACGCTGCCTGTTTTGTTGCTGACAGTTTTTGCGCAACGTCAAATTATTGCCGGTTTGACTGCCGGTGCCGTCAAGGGCGGCTAACACATGCGAACGGAGTATTAAATGGCCACGGTTTCGATCAGGGACGTTAAAAAAACCTATGGCAGCGTCGACGTTATGCACGGCGTTTCCGTTGATATTGATGATGGCGAATTCGTCATTCTGGTCGGCCCGTCAGGATGCGGTAAATCGACATTGCTGCGGATGATTGCAGGACTGGAAGAAATCACCAGTGGTGAGATTTCCATAGGCTCGCGTGTGGTCAATGATCTGCCTGCAAAAGAGCGAGATATCGCAATGGTCTTTCAGAATTATGCGCTTTATCCGCATATGACCGTTGCTGATAATATGGGCTTCGCGCTGATGCTGAAAAAGGCCCCTAAAGAAGAGAAAGCCAGCCGCGTTGGTCGTGCGGCCGAAATCCTGGGTCTTGAAAAGCTGCTTGACCGCTTTCCACGTCAGCTTTCCGGTGGTCAGCGCCAGCGTGTTGCCATGGGCCGCGCTATTGTACGCGATCCTCAGGTATTCCTTTTCGACGAACCCCTGTCCAATCTCGATGCAAAGCTGCGTGTCCAGATGCGCAGTGAAATCAAGGGCCTGCATCAACGTTTGGGCACGACGATTGTCTATGTGACACATGATCAGATCGAAGCCATGACAATGGCTGACAAGATTGTCGTGATGAAGGATGGGCTGGTCGAGCAGGTAGGAACACCGCTGGATCTTTACGACTATCCGGCCAATCTGTTCGTTGCCGGTTTCATAGGTTCTCCTGCCATGAACTTTATCAAGGGCAACGTGAAAGCCGGTATTTTCGTCACTCCGGATGGTATCGAATTGCCTTTGCCGGGCGGCATTTCACCCACCACCGAAAATTCGGCAATCTATGGTATCCGGCCAGAACATATGAAGATTGCTGAGAAGGGCATAAAGATCGACGTCGAGGTGGTCGAGCCAACGGGTTCGGAGATTATGGTCGTTGGCAAACTTGGCGATCAGGAAATTTCCTGTCTCTTCCGGGATCGTTTGTCGATAAAGCCGGGCGACACTATTCAAGTGGCAATTGATCCGAAAACCAGCCATTTGTTTGATGCGGCGAACGGCAAGAGAATGGACAATAGTCGGAAAAACTAAAGGTTATAACTCTATCAGGCCGTTGCGGCCTGATAGAGCATTATATTACGCGTTACACAGCGCCAGGAACGACGAGAACGAGCCAGGCGATGACAGGGCCGATAATGGCAATGAGCGCGCTGTAGATCAGAAGTTTACGCAGAACATTTTCACGCTCGGCCTCTGGAGCATTGGCTACGACCAGAGCGCCATTTGTTGAAAATGGGCTCGTATCCACAATCGTCGTCGAGATCGCGATTGCCGCAACCACGCCAATGGCGCTGATGTGACCTTGCATCAAAAATGGCACAGCCAGCGGAATGATGGCGCCAAGCAGGGCTGTTGAGGACGCAAAGGCGGAGACGATTGCGCCCGTAAAGCACAATAATAGCGCTGCAAGAAGCGGCATGCCTAAGCTCGAAATGCCTGACGCAACGTAATCCACCGTTCCCGCCTTTTGAAGCACCCCGACATAGGTGATGATACCTGCGATCAACAGCACCGTTGACCAGCTCACTTTATCAATCGCAGCTTTTTGCGTCTTCGGTGATAACAGAGCCAAGGCAACCGCCACAGTCATTGCGACCAGTCCAACATTGAATTTGAAGACAAGAGCGCCGATGGCGAGAGCTGTCAGACCCACCAGTGTCATAAGGCGCTCGCTTGTGAGGCCTTCGCTTGACGGAATATGTGCACCGGAAGGCGAAACATCACTGCGGTGATAGGCAGGAGAAGCAGGCGTGCCGCCATGGCCAACAATGGCGCGTGATACGCCGGCTGTATGTGTATCAGGATCTGGACCTGTAGCCGTTGCATGTTCACGCAGGCTTTTCCAACCACCAAAGACAAAGAAGACGACAACGGCAATCGCCAGGTTGAAAAACAGGCTGGACAGGAACAACGAGGTTGGACCATAGGGCAAACCAGCCTTTTCAACGATCTGATTGGTTATGCCGCCATAGACGCTGATGGGGGAGAAGCCACCACCCTGCGCGCCATGAATGACCATCAATCCCATCATGACCGGACTGATGCGGTATTGCGTGGCAAAGCGCAAAGCGACTGGCGCAAGAATGGCAACCGCCGCCGGTCCGAGTGCTCCAAACCCGGTGATGATCGCAGCGACCAGGAACATCACCCACGGTATCAGCGCCATATGTCCACGCACCATGCGGACGGCCTGCTCGACCAGCCAATCTATGGTTCCGTTGTTCTGGGCAATGGCAAACAGATAGGTGATGCCCACAAGCGTGAGAAACAAATCGCTCGGAAAGCCGGCAAAGATGTCATTGGGAGTCATCCCCATGATCAGCGAGCCGACGATAAATGCGGCGGCAAAGGCCAGCGCGCCCATATTGATCGGCAATATCGTTGCAATAACGAACATCCCGATCAGGACAAGAATAGATAGAATCTCAATGTTCACAGCAATATCCTCCCTCTATGACGCACCGCTGGTGAGCCATATTTTCATCGTTGTTTTGGCGTGAGCTCCCCCCGACGCCTTTGAGTCAATTCCCGGAAAAGTTTCAGCGGTTTTCCAGGCGGAATTGCATAAAATAACTAGGTCAATCAGGCATTGGTCCGAGCCGCATAGAGATCGCTATATTGCTCGCGCAGAATATTCTTTTGTACTTTGCCCATGGTATTGCGCGGTAGATCCTCGACAAAGATGATCTGCTTTGGCTGCTTGTAACGGGCAAGGCGATCCTTCAGGGCATCAAAGATTGTTTGCTCGTCAATCGTGGCGTTCGCGCGTTTGACGACAATGGCCGTCACACCTTCGCCGAAGTCTGGATGAGCTATGCCGATAACCGCGCTTTCAACGACGCCGGGAAGCATATCAATCTCGCTCTCGACCTCCTTTGGATAGATATTATATCCGCCCGAAATCACGAGATCTTTGCCGCGGCCAACAATATGAACATATCCCTCAGGATCGATCTTGCCCAAATCGCCCGTGATGAAGAAACCATCATCGCGGAATTCTGACTTGGTCTTTTCCGGCATGCGCCAATAACCTTTAAAGACATTGGGGCCTTTGACTTCGATCATGCCCGTCTCATCCTGGCCAAGCGACACTCCAGTTTCCGGATCGGTAACCCTTATGCTCACGCCCGGGAGCGGGAAGCCAACGGTTCCGGCTATCCTCTTCCCATCATAGGGATTTGACGTGTTCATATTTGTCTCAGTCATTCCATAACGCTCAAGGATGGCTTGACCCGTTCGTTCCTGAAAGGCGCGATGCGTGTCAGCCAAAAGCGGGGCAGAACCGGAAATGAAAAGTCGCATGCCGGCTACCGCGTCGCGGGTCAATCCTTCATTTTGCAGCAGCCGAACATAAAAGGTTGGAACGCCCATCATGGTTGTGGCGCGAGGCATCAGGGACAGGACTTGCGCCGGGTCGAATTTTGGCAGCAGGAACATTGATGCGCCGGAAGTGAGGGTAACGTTGGTGGCAACAAAGAGCCCGTGTGTGTGAAAAATGGGCAATGCGTGGATTAGCCGGTCCTGTGGTGTAAAGCGCCAGAACGCGCGCAAGGCCAGAGCATTCGACAGCAAATTATCATGGGTCAGCATCGCACCCTTGGAGCGTCCTGTGGTGCCGGATGTGTAGAGAATAGCGGCGAGATCGTCGGGGCCCCTTGTTGCATCGATGAAGTCTTCCGGTTCATCTTTTGCAAGGTCAATCAGCGAGCCCTTGCCGTTTTCATCAAGAGTTTCGACCAGTGCATCATATTTTGAAGTAATCGCGGCTATCCCGTCGGCGGCTTTGGGTGAAACGACGACAAGGCGAGGTTCCGCATCACCGATGAAATAGTCCAATTCCGCCAATGTATAAGCGGTGTTGAGCGGCAGATAGACCGCGCCGCAGCGAATGCAGGCCAGATAGAGCATCAAGGCTTCGGCGCTCTTCTCCACCTGAACAGCAACCCGGTCACCGGGACGCACACCAAGCGTATCAATGGCACCGGCAATCTTTCCAGACCACAACAGCATATCGCCATACGTCCAGCACCGGCCATTTTCCGTTTCAATGAAAATAGCGTCTTCGCTTGTGATCGTTCCGCGTATGGCATCGAATAGATGATTGCTCATGCACTCAGTTCCTTGCTGGCTTGTTCATTTTGGATTTGTGCCACTTTTGGCTGGAGCGGAGTTCTTTGCCGGTTTGTCGTGGCGCAGCAGTTTGCGTATGGGTGGTGCTGATACGATCTCATTGCGCTGGGCAAATGCCTCGTGATTGGCTTCAATATCATCAAGCTTGTAGAGATAATTGACCATGAGTCCGTATGCTTGCCGCATTGCCCGATCAGAGCGGTCAGCCAGGAAGTTTATTCGTTCCAGCCGTGCGCCATTGCCAAGATGAAAACGCGACACAGGGTCGAGAGGCCGCCCATCTGGCGTCTTGGCGTTTAAGAAATACCGTGCCGCAAGCGGCAGCAAAATCTCTTTGGCAGCTGTTTCAAGCGCTGGGTCATTCGCCCAGCCTGGCTCGTCCAGTATCTCAAGGGCTTTTTTATCTTCGGTCGTCAGTAATTCGGAGTGCTCGGATTGTTTTTCCTTTGACAGCCAGTTTGCAAATCCCGGCACTGGCGAGAGGGTGACAAAGGTGTCAAGGTTCGGGAAGTCGCGGCGTAAATCTTCAACCACCTGCTTGATCAGGAAATTCCCGAAGGAAATTCCCCGCAATCCAACCTGACAATTGGATATGGAATAGAAAACAGCGGTTTTCGCATCCTGCGCCGGGATAGGTGCGCGCGTTTCATCAAGAACGTCAGATATCGCCTCAGGGATGGTCTTTGTCAGAGCTACTTCGACGAAGATCAAAGGATCATCGGAAAGTTGCGGGTGAAAGAACGCAAAACATCTGCGATCGGCAGGAGCCAGGCGTCGACGCAGTTCATCCCAGTCGCCGATCTCGTGCACCGCTTCATAACGGATGATTTTCTCAAGGATGTGGGCAGGCGTTGACCAATCAACGGGCCGCAAAATCAGGAAGCCACGATTAAACCATGACGCGAATAGATGGGAAAAATCGGCGTCGACTGCCTCTAGTTCGGGAGTTTTGACCTTGAGGGCCAGCAGGCATTCGCGCATGTTGACGAGTGTGGAAATACCATTAGGCGCGAGATTGAGACGGCGTATCAGCTCTTGTCTGCGCGGCTCGGCGGCCTGATGCAATTCCAGCACAGCGCGTGGCGTGCGGTCTGTCTGGTAGGCTTGAATTGCCGCGTCGAGCTTCGTTTCATCCGGGCCGAACTTTTCGAAAAGCAGCAGCATGAAATCGCGCTGGCCCTTTTCATCCAGTCGTGACCAATGTTGGAGAATTTGCGCGGCCAGTGCCATGCCCGAGGCTTCACCCCGGCTTGTGAGAAGCAATTCGCAGAGACGATCAATATTGGACGATCCGGAAATTAATGGCGTGCGGGGTCCAAAGGACAATAATTTGCGACCCCGGTCGGTTATGGTTTGCAGCATGTCGCTAAAAAAGGATGTGCCACTCATTGGAATTTCCATTGATCGGATTTGTCCTGTTGCAACTCAGATGATCGCATTTGCGTTGCCATCCTTGGCGATGAAGATCGTTTATTTTCATCTCATTGGCGCGGTGTTATATATAAACCTATCGATCTTGTATGAGATGTCAATGTTTTTGTATACAAGATAGCAATTGTTGCATTTTAAGGGGCGGGTATGGCCGAGAACATTGTGCAGGGGCTAAGAGATGAGATCGAAAATGGAATTGTAACCAACCAGTACTCGCCGGGTGAGAGGCTGGATGAAATGCAACTGGCCAAGCGTTTTGGCGTATCCAGAACTCCCGTGCGGGAGGCGTTGATGCAGTTGAGCGCCATTGGTTTGATTGAGATCAGGGCACGCCGCGGCGCTGTTGTCATTGATCCTGCGCCCCACCGCATTTACGAAATGTTCGAGGTTATGGCGGAACTGGAAGGTATGGCAGGGTCTCTCGCCGCACGTCGTCACACGGATGCGGATCGCGAGGAATTGCTGGCCGCTCATGCCAAATGCGAACGATCAGCCAATGCAGAAGACAGCGATACCTATTACTACGACAATGAGCTTTTTCATCACGCCGTTTACGCGGCCAGTCATAGCGGTTTTCTGATTGAGCAATGCACGGCGCTTCATCGCCGTCTGCGTCCTTATCGCCGTCTGCAGTTGCGGGTCCGTAACCGCATGAAGACTTCCTTTAGTGAGCACGCAGCTATCGTGGACGCGATCTTGTCGGGCGAGCCGGAAGTCGCGCGCAACCTTCTACGTCAGCATATTGCCGTGCAGGGCGATCGTTTCAGCGATCTTGTTGCAACACTTGCTCAACGTGGCGCGGAACGGCAATAGTTTGAGGCGTTAAGCTTCAGAACCCGATTTTGCCGAAAGTTCAGCTGCAACTTTCAGCACCAGTTCTTCAGGAATCGCAACTGTAATATCCTCAACGTCATCGACAGTCTCCGTATCGGCGATCCGAATTGGGTTATGCGTTCGAGACAGCGTTGTGATCAGTAGGCGGGGGATTGCGGGAATCAAGTACCGCTTGACGCATTCAACCAGTACGGCGCGCTTGTCTGGCGCGAACTTGCCCAGCTTTTCCTGCAAGAGATGGCCGAACATATTGCCATCGGCAAATCCCCGCTTGCTGGCGAGGTCGAAAGCGTGAAGTCTGTATTCAATGTGAGTCATTGGATTTTCCTTCAAAACTTTTCTTTAGCTACCATGGCATAAAGCCATGACCTTAATGAGACGGATGCGCGTGATTTTTGAGAATCCGAAAATAATGTTCCGCGTGCTGATAAAAATTCTCTGCGTCCACGAGATTTCCCGAGCGCGCCGCGGCCTGAGCCTGGCTGAGATAGCTTTCATAACTCAGCTTTGGGCTTTGATTATGGGAGCTTTGGTTGCGGGGGAGAGGCACCTGCGAACGGCGCTTGCCCGGTGATTTGGTTGAGTTCTTGTCGATTTTATTGCTGAGCCGTTTGCGGCCCACTCCTGATTGGTATTATCTGGTTTTTTCGCCAACCGAGCGATCAATCGATCTGCTCGGCGACAATCCGGCGGAGCTCTTCCCGGGTAAATCCCGATGATTGATGCTCGTATTGATGGTCCGGCGATTTTGATTTTATAGAGTCTCGATAAATGTCCGGCCGTTTATATACGGATGACTTGTCATGTTTTTCGATAATGATGTGCATTTTAATCCATTGGCCACGCAGAAAAACTCCGCGGCTTTATGTGTTGAAATATGCCGATGTGAATATTCCGGATCGCCATTAAGGATGACAATGGCCATCAGCGATCCTGGAAGTTACCCGCGCTCCGTTGAGCTGCGGTATTGCCCGGTTAATCGGGTCGACGAAACATATATGGGGGCTGCTGAAAATTTATCAAGAGCACGCTCCAGCGGACGCGCCGCTGGAGCACTGGTCAGGCGTGTCCGGCCTTACTTCTTTCCAAACCCGCCGCCGGTCGGCGTCGTGACAATGAAAGCCTCTCCCGCCTCAAGAACCGTATGAGCGCAGCCGCCAAGCATTTCGATCTGCCCATTATTCCGGCGCACGGCATTGGCACCAAGCTGGCCGGGTTCACCGCCATTCAGGCCAAAGGGCGCAATGCGCCGGTGTCCGGAAAGTATCGCAAAATCCAGTTTTCTTTGCGCTCGAATGGTCCGTTTTGTGCCATTGCCCGCAGACCATTTTCCTTTGCCGCCTGAATCTGCACGGATGTGAAAATCCTCAAGCACAACAGGGAAGCGGGTTTCCAGAATTTCCGGATCTGTCAGGCGCGAATTTGTCATGTGGGTGTGAATTGCATCCGCACCATTGTAACCGGGCCCAGCCGGCGCGCCGGAACATATGGTTTCGTAATACTGGTATTCGTCATTGCCAAAAGTAAGGTTGTTCATTGTGCCTTGCGCTGCTGCTTGCGCGCCCACAGCACCAAACAGGCAATTCGTTACGGCTTGGCTGACCTCTACATTGCCTGCAACAACCGCAGCAGGGTATTCAGGCGAGAGCATTGTGCCGTCTGGAACAATGATACGGATCGGGCGCAGGCATCCGGCATTCATGGGAATGTTGCTTTGTACAAGCGTGCGGAAAACATAAAGCACAGCAGCGCGTGTAACAGGGCGGGGGGCGTTGAAATTGTCAGCCCTCTGGTTTGAGGTGCCGGTAAAATCGACAGTTACTTCACGCGCTGATTTGTCGACAGAGATGCTGACGACAATGCTGCATCCTTGATCCATCTCATAGGTGAATTTACCATCCTGAAGCTGGTCCAGGACGCGGCGAACACTTTCCGCCGCATTGTCTTGCACATGGCCCATATAGGCCTCAACCACATCCTCGCCGAAATGGGCGATCATTTTGCGAAGTTCGGCCACACCCTTTTCATTGGCTGCCACCTGGGCTTTCAGGTCATTGACGTTTTGCAGCAGTGTGCGCACGGGATATTTGGCGCCCGTCAAGAGTTCCGCCAGTTCATCTTCGCAGAATCGTCCTTGATCCAGAAGTTTGAAGTTGTCGATATAGACGCCTTCCTCTTCGATCGTCGTCGCCAAGGGGGACATGGAGCCCGGCGCGATACCACCAATGTCGGCATGATGTCCGCGGCTTGCTACCCAGAAACGGATCGTCTTGCCTGTATCGTCAAAAACCGGTGTGCACACCGTCAGATCGGGAAGATGCGTGCCGCCATTATAGGGCGCGTTAATAAGGAAAACATCGCCTGGACGGATTACGGGATTTTCACGGATTGCTGCTGCTACAGAAGCATCCATTGAGCCCAGGTGCACGGGCATATGCGGGGCATTGGCAACCAGATTGCCTTCCGCATCGAAAACAGCGCAGGAGAAATCCAGCCGCTCTTTGATATTAACCGAATAGGCGGTGTTTTGCAGCGTCACGCCCATCTGTTCTGCAATCGACATGAACAGATTGTTGAATATTTCCAACATCACCGGATCTGCCTTTGTCCCGATAGCAGCCTGACTGGGCAATGCTTTGATGCGATTAAGAACAATATGGTTCTTTGCTGTCAGTTGGGCCTGCCAGCCATCTTCGATGATGATCGTCTGGTTTGGTTCGATGATGATCGCAGGGCCTGTCAACTGCTGGCCCGGCTTCATCGCATCACGCAAGATCACGGGCGCATCATAGGCTTTGCCTTGCGAGAATATGCGATTATGTCTGATCGCTTGGGGTTCGCCTGTCGCTTGAAGTTCGACACTCTTTTCAGTTTGTTCGCTACCGCCGCCGACAGTTTCAACCTCAACAGCCTCAATAAAAAGGGCCTTGTTTTCAGCAACGAAACCGAAGCGGCGTTTGTGCAGAATCTCGAATTCCCGGCGCAGCCGTGTTATGTTGTCAGAAGCGGGATAAGTCGCCTCTACACTGAGCACTGTATCCGTACCGGCATAGCGAATATGGGCTCGAACAAAACTGGTGATCGCATCACGCGAAATCCCTTGTGCCTGAAGCTCCGCAACGCATTCGTTTTCCAATTCCCGGCCCATCTCCGCAAGTTGGGCAGGGGCATTTTCATCCAATGATATGCCCAACGCCTTTTGCCGCGTCGCTCTTATATCGGCAAGGCCCATCCCATAAGCCGAGAGCAAGCCCGACATGGGGTGCACGAGAATACTCTTCATGCCGAGCGCATCGGCAACAAGGCAGGCATGCTGGCCGCCTGCACCGCCAAAACAGCTCAAGGCATAGCGTGTCACATCATATCCACGCTGTACTGAAATCTTCTTGATCGCCTCTACCATATTGGCGACAGCAATCCGTATGAAGCCGTCTGCCACGTCTTCCACGCTTCGCCCATCGCCAATCTTCTCAGCAAGTTGCGCAAAGCCACGGCGTACGACTTCAATATCGAGAGATTCATTTTGTCCCGGACCAAAGATCGGCGGGAAAAATTCAGGGATGAGTTTGCCGACCATGACATTTGCATCTGTGACTGCCAGCGGGCCGCCATTGCGATAGCAGGCGGGGCCGGGATTGGCACCTGCCGAATCCGGCCCGACGCTGAAGCGGCCATTATCGAAGTGCAGAATGGAACCACCGCCTGCGGCCACGGTGTGAATGAGCATCATCGGAGCGCGCACTCTCACGCCCGCGACTTCCGTTTCAAAGGCTCTTTCATATATGCCATCATAATGCGCCACATCGGTGGATGTGCCGCCCATGTCAAAGCCGATGACATTGCCAAAGCCTGCCTCCATGCCAGTTCTGGCAAGGCCCACAACGCCGCCTGCGGGTCCAGATAGAATGGCATCCTTGCCCTGAAACATATCGGCAGCAGTCAATCCGCCGGACGACATCATGAACATGACACGCGCACCGGTACGGGCCACATCAAGCTCTCTGGAAACCTGTTCCACGTAGCGCCGCAAAACGGGGGAAAGATAGGCATCGATAACCGTTGTATCGCCGCGTCCAACCAGCTTGATCAAGGGCGAGACTTCGTGACTGACCGACACCTGCGAGAAGCCGAGATCCCGGGCAATTGCCGCAACCGCTGCTTCATGTTCTGGGAATTTGTAGGCATGCATGAAGGCAATGGCGAGCGCGTCATATCCCTCGTCCTTCAATAAGTTCAAAGCTTTATGGACTTGATCCATATTGAGTGGAACTTCGACCGTCCCGTCGGCAAGCACGCGCTCATCAATTTCCAAAACCTGGTCATACAGCGCTTCGGCCTTGATGATTTCGGTTGCAAAGATATTCTTGCGTTCCTGATAGCCGATGCGTAACGCGTCTCTGAAACCTTTGGTCGTTACCAGTGCCAGACGCTCGCCTTTGCGCTCCAGCAGGGCATTCGTTGCGACGGTGGTGCCCATGCGAACTTCGCCAATAAGCCCCGCCGGAATGGCGTCATTTGGTTCCAGTCCCAGATGCTGTCGAATGCCATGCACCGCTGCATCGCTATAAGCTGCCGGATTTTCGGAAAGAACCTTTTTGGCATGCAGCGTTCCTGCCGGGTCACGACCGATCACGTCAGTAAAGGTGCCGCCACGATCTATCCAGAAATCCCAGCTACTCATGTGTATTTCCTCTGTTCGAATGCATGGCTGCCAATACGGACAACTACATTGATAATATATAGATAAAATGACGATATAAAATTGTTAAGTTGGAGGCAAGCACAATGACACTCGCCCATGGCCTGAGTCATGGGCGTGCAAAAAACGGGAATGTCTTGCAGAATTGGTGGTCTGGCTCGTCAGCGCAGTCAGAACCGGCTCTAAAGATCAATATTTGCTGCCACGAAGAATGCGAATTCAGCCTTGGCTGTTGTCTGCCAGAATTCTATCGACAACATGTTCCAGCGATTGCGGCCATTCAGGCGCCCGCCAGCCAAAAGTTTCAAAGAAGCGATCAGTCGACAATTGCGAGTTCAAAGGCCGTTTTGCTTTTGTCGGATAATCGGCAGTCGCGATGCCGGCCACATCCGCATAAGGTCCGTTACGCGCCCGGCTATACTCGAAGATTTTTTGAGCAAAACCGCTCCAGTTGGTACTTCCTGTACCAGCCAGATGATAGACGCCAAAACTGTTAAATGAAGGGTCGGTTTGAAGCCGCTCTGCCATATGCAAAATTGCATCGGCTATATCCAGCGCTGAGGTTGGATTTCCCCATTGATCGGAAACGACCGACAACTGGTCACGTGTTTCAGCCAGGCGCAGCATCGTCTTGACGAAGTTTTTGCCAAAGGGGCTATAGACCCATGCGGTCCGTAAAATAAAATGGCGTTTGTTTGCTTGGATAACACCCAACTCACCATTGAGTTTGGTCTGTCCGTAAACGCCTTTTGGTCCAGTTGGGTCTTCTTCTTTGTAAGGTTCTCTGCCTTCGCCTGAAAACACATAATCCGTAGAAAGATGAATAATCGGCGCGTTGATATGTGCTGCCGCCTCCGCAACAGCGGTAGCGCCGGCTGTATTGATCACTGAAGCGAGTTCAGCTTCGTCTTCCGCCTGATCGACAGCCGTGTAAGCGGCGGCAGAAACAACGAGATCCGGCGCAGCGTCCACAATTGCCTGAAATATCGTTTGTGGTTGCGCCAGATCGAGTTTTGGCCGTCCCAGAGCAACAAGCTCAATGGAGGGATGCAAGGCTGCTCTCTCCATCAGGCTGAGAACAACTTGACCCTCGTGCCCTGTGACGACAATTTTCATACTGCACTCTTTGCTGTTGTAGAACCGAGCCGCTCGCCCGCATAACGTTCGCCGCGAATAGGCTGCCACCACCAATCATTGTCCAGATACCATTGAATGGTGCGTTCCAAGCCTGACTGGAACGTTTCTGACGGGGTCCAGCCGAGCTCCCGCTCGATCTTTGATGCATCGATTGCATAACGACGGTCATGGCCCGGCCGGTCGCTGACAAAACTGATCAGGTCCCTGTATCGCCCGCCATTGGCACGCGGCCGCTTCTTGTCAAGTATATCGCAGATCGTTTCAACAACGCTCAAATTCGTTTGTTCGGCTCGGCCTCCGATGTTGTAGCTCTCGCCCGGTTTGCCCTTTGTGACGACGAGTTCGAGCGCGCGCGCATGGTCCTCGACATAAAGCCAATCGCGGACATTTGCTCCTGTGCCATAAATCGGGAGCGACTTACCGTCCAAGGCGTTGAGGATCACCAGCGGGATCAGCTTTTCCGGAAAATGGAACGGACCGTAATTGTTTGAACAATTGGATAGAACGACCGGCAGGCCATAGGTCTCATGCCAAGCGCGGACCAAATGGTCTGATGCAGCCTTTGATGCCGAGTAGGGCGAAGAAGGTGCGTAGGGCGTTTCTTCCGTAAAGATCCCGCTGTCAAAAGGCAGGTCGCCAAAGACCTCATCGGTGGAAATATGGTGGAACCGAAACGCAGATTTGGCTGGCTCCGACAATTCGCGCCAATAGGTCAGCGCTGCATTGAGCATGCGGAACGTACCGATAATGTTTGTTTCGATAAAGGCTGCTGGCCCGTCAATGGAAACGATCGACATGGCTTTCAGCGGCGAGATGCATGATCGCATCTATTTTCTCGTCACGTAAAATACCTAGAATTGTTGCATCATCGCATATATCCGCCTGGATAAAGCTGTAATTTGGGTAGTTCTCGATCTGTCGTAGCGATGCAAGATTTCCAGCATAGGTTAGCTTGTCAACATTCACGACCCGGTTTTGCGGGTTGGCCGCCAGTTGTCTGCAAACTGCAGAACCAATAAAGCCGGCGCCGCCGGTAACTAGAATATTCATGAACCAAATTGCTCCTTAAGGGAAAATATCGGCGCCATCGAGCACAGGGGCGTTTCGATCTTTATCGGACAGTTGTAGGACGGATTTTTCGAAAGGCCATGCCACCCCAATTGACGGATCGTCAAATCGTAGCGACCTATCATGTTCGGGAGAATAGTAATCCGTAACCTTGTAGACCACCTCGGTATTTTCTTCGAGTGTCACAAAGCCATGTGCAAATCCCTTGGGCACCAATATCTGGTTCCACTTCTTTGCAGAGACTTCCAAGGACAGCCACTTCATGAAGGTTGGCGAGCTTTTCCGGATATCTACTACTACATCCAGAATGGACCCTTTGACGACGCGCACAAGCTTGTCTTGAGCGCGTGGCGGTAGCTGATAATGCAATCCGCGCAAGACGCCCTTAGCTGCAGACAAGGAGTGGTTGTCCTGGACGAATTGCAAGGGAATGCCCGCTTCGGCAAAACTTTGCGCATTATACGTTTCTGAAAAAAATCCGCGATCATCACCGAATTTTTTGGGCAGAATTTCCAGAACACCTTCAAGTGCGAGAGGCTTTACTTCGATCATTATTTACCGACCTCTTCAGCTCTGCGGCGCAGATAGGTTGCATATTCGGTTTTGCCCATTTTTGTTGCTCTCTCGAGGACTCGGTCGGCGTCGACCCATCCCCATTCCAACCCTATTTCCTCGGGGCACGCAATCTTGATGCCCTGCCGATGTTCAATCGTTCTCACAAATGACGATGCCTCGTGCAAGCTGTCATGGGTACCGGTATCGAGCCAGGCATATCCCCGGCCCAATTGCTGTACACGCAAATCGCCACGTTCCAGATAGATATTGTTGATACTCGTGATCTCAAGCTCGCCTCGTTCGGATGGCTTGATAGATCTGGCGATGTCGACCACTTCATTATCGTAAAAGTAGAGTCCAGTAACAGCCCAGTTCGATTTTGGCTTTACCGGCTTTTCTTCAATGGAAAGTGCTTTCCCTGTGGCTTTTTCAAACTGCACCACGCCATATCGTTGAGGGTCCTCAACGTGGTAAGCAAAGACAGTGCCCCCCTTGTCACCGCTGGCGGCTTCCTGACAAAGCCGCGACAGACCATCGCCAAAATAGATATTATCGCCAAGGATCATGGCAACGCTGTCATTGCCGATAAACTCACGTCCGATAATAAATGCTTCTGCCAAACCGTTTGGTTGCGGCTGTTCAGCATAAGAGAAGCTGACGCCAAAATCTGACCCATCGCCCAATAATTTTTGAAAGAGCGGCAGATCATGCGGCGTCGAGATGATGAGAATTTCCCGTATACCCGCAAGCATCAACACGCTTAGCGGGTAATAAATCATGGGCTTGTCATAGATTGGCAACATTTGCTTGGAGACGGCAATCGTCAATGGATAAAGGCGTGTGCCACTTCCGCCTGCCAGAATAATGCCCTTCATTCAACGTTTCCTTATTACCATCGTGACAACCGGAACTCGATTGCATTTGTCGCAGACATTTGGCGGCAAGAGAAACACATGTCAATCTTCATAAGTGTTTTGGTTTTCCTTGCAACGCGCTATCTGCTAGCTAACCCGTCAGTTGAACTTTAAATGGAAGCTTTTAAAAATGCGGGTTGATAACCGGTCTGTCACAGGAATTATCGTTACATATAATCCTGATCTGGATGGCCTGAAGAGCCTGCTTGAGGCAATAATTCCCCAAGTTGGAAAGCTGATCATCGTCGACAATGGCAGTGGAGAAGACGTGGAAAACCGACTGGCTTCGCTGTATCCAATGGTGGATATTGAGAAGCTCGGACAAAATTTTGGAATCGCAAAAGCTCAGAATATCGGTATCGCGAAAGCCCGAGTCCAGGATGCAGCTTACGTGCTTCTGCTTGATCAGGACAGCATCCCCGCAGGAGATATGGTTGCCAGGCTTTTGAACGCCGCTGAGGCGCAATTGGCGAAAAATCTTCGAGTGGCGTGTGTCGGACCTCGATATGAGGACCCACGGCAGAAAAATCCTCCGCCCTTCATCAAAGTGACGGGCCTGCGGCTTGAACGGCAAATCTGTGCGGAGAATGATTCGATAGTGGAGGTGGACTATCTCATTGCTTCCGGCTGCCTCATTCCACTATCGACCCTCGATAGTGTAGGCGGAATGCGGGAAGAACTTTTTATCGACTATGTTGATATTGAATGGGGTTTGCGGGCAAAGCAGATGGGCTATCAATCATATGGCATATGCAGCGCCCATATGAAGCACGATTTGGGCGATAGCCCCGTGCTTTTTCGGGGCAGGCACATACCTGTGCATAGCCCGTTGCGGCATTATTATCATTTCAGAAATGCGATTTGGCTCTATCGCCAAAAATGGCTGCATTTAAATTGGAAAATGGTTGATATGGCCCGTTTGGTACGAAAATTTGTATTCTACAGTCTGATTACAGCCCCTCGCGCAGAACATGCAAAAATGATGACCCTTGGTGTCTGGCATGGTCTAACGGGGAAAATGGGAAAGAAAGTCGGTTAATGGTCGAGAGTGCATATCCCGATGCTGAGACGTATGAACTGACCATTGCCATTGTCATATTCCAGCCCGACCAGGAAACGGTCCTGAAAACCATCCAAAGTCTGCGGCATGCGCTTCAATTCGTTAGTCTAAAGAGGGTCAAGGTTTTCCTTATTGATAATACCCCTGTGATTTCCAGCTATGATTGGTTGTTGGAAACAATGGCGGACTTGTCCTTTGAGATCATAAATGGCCAGGGAAATGTCGGGTTTGGCAGAGCAAACAACATAGTTGCAGATGCCGTTGGCAAATATCATCTAGTGCTTAATCCTGATGTCGAAATGGATCAGGAGGCACTCGCGAATGCAATTGCATTCATGGAGGCTCACGGCGATTGCGGGCTTCTGACTCCACAAGCATTCAACCCTGACGGAACGAGACAATATCTTTGCAAAAGATATCCGACGGTGCTTGATTTACTTCTTCGTGGATTTGCTCCGCGTGGTGTCAAGCAGCTATTCACAGCACGCTTGAATCGCTACGAAATGCGCGATCAAATTGGGGATGCCGTCTTTTGGAACCCGCCCATCATAAGTGGTTGTTTTATGTTCTTCCGCGGCGATGTCTTTCAAAAGACAGGCGGTTTTGATCCTCGTTATCTGCTCTATTTCGAAGATTTCGATATATCGTTGCGAACGGCAAAATTTGCGGAAATCGCTTATGTGCCGACAGTCAGAATTGTCCACGAAGGCGGAAATGCTGCGCGCAAGGGATGGTGGCACATTCGCCAGTTCGCTCGCTCTGCGTTGATATTTTTCTCCACGCATCCGTTGAAACTCATTTAGCGCGGCGCCCGTAATCCCGATTGGAGTGGAGCGTCGTCATGACCCAAATGCCACACCAAGCGAAGATAGATGCACCGCTGCACAGAATGCCTTTAAAATGTCCTAATGGCCGTTGAACTGTGGGCCGTCTGTTATCGCGCCTTCACGTATGGATACGTTTCGTTGCAACCTTTCCGGACTGGAATCGTTGGACCAACGTTCTATCGCCGAGTTTGCGGACGGGACAATCCGGCATGGTGTGCCGGTCAGGATTTAGAGCAACTCCGGAAAAGCGTGCAGCGGTTTTCCGGAATTGCGCGAAATAAATAAGTAAGGAGAGAAGCATGAACAAGACTCTTACAATGGCGCTTGCCGTAGGGTCGCTGGCAATAGCCGGAACAACAATCGCCAAAGCGGCCGATATGCAATTGCCAACATATGAAGAGCAAGATGTGCGCAATGGCGTAAAGATCGGCTATCTCGATTGCTCAATCGGCGGCGGCGTCGGTTATGTGCTTGGTTCAGCCAAGGAAGTTGAGTGTTCGTTCCGGTCCACAATGGGCGGAGAGCGTATCGACAATTACTCGGGCGCCATCAAGAAGCTGGGTGTTGACCTTGGTTTTACCACCCGCAGCCGTCTGATTTGGGCAGTGTTTGCACCAACTGCAGGCTATCATCACGGTTCTTTGAGCGGCCTGTATCGCGGTGCGACAGCTGAAGCCACGGTCGGTGCCGGTATTGGTACGAATGTCCTGTTTGGCGGGACATCGGGTTCCATTCATCTTCAGGCAGTAAGCGTGACCGGCCAGCTCGGTCTCAATGTCGCAGCTACCGGAACATCAATGACGCTGACATCTGTCAACTAATTGCATCTGCCCCGTCCGCAAAGGCGGGCGGGGCACACATTCGGCACTGGTCGAATCGTTACAACTGTGAACATGTTCGAGCTCGTTGCGGGACATCGTTTGCAGCATCAGCGAGGCCGGATTGAAACGACCTATCTCATTTTCTTTCTTGCTGTCATGTCTCCTGGGTTTGATGCCGGGAGCGGCAGCGGCTGAATGGACCGCAACCGAAACTGTCCAGCCCTATGCAATCGCGGGAAAGTCCGGCGCATCGCTCTATGCCTCCATCGGCGAGAGAGGCCCGCAACTGGGCGGCAGAGTCCGCACCATTGCGCATACCAATTTCAAGCTGACATGGACCAGGAAATATGAGCGGCAGGCTGACAATGCTTGCAAACTCGTCTCGGCCCGGCCCAAGCTGATAATCACCTATACGTTACCAAAGCCTTCAGATCGCTTGCCGGATGCGGTGGAAAAAAGCTGGAACGCATTCATCACGGGCGTCAGAAATCATGAACTCGTGCATGGCGAGCAGATCAAGGAAATGGTGCGCGCGATAGAGGCATCGACAATTGGCCTGTCCGTTCCCGACGACCCTGATTGCCAAAAAATCCGGTTGGAAATGCAGCCTCGACTTTCCGCTCTTTCAATAGCCCAGCGCCAGAAAAGCCGCGATTTCGACCGTGATGAAATGAGTGATGGAGGCAATATCCAGCAGCTTATTCTCAAGCTGGTCAACGGACCCTGATCCCGCTGACTGGGGGAAAGAGCCACCCGCTTTCGGGCGGATGGCTCTTGTCTTTTAGTAAATGTCGAAGGGGAAATATTTGGCAACTATTTTCTTATGCGTTCCGTTTGCCACGATGGCATCGATCGCCTTGTTGAATTTCTCCCTCAGCGCGTCGTCACCCTTGCGGATACCGATGCCTGCTTCGGTCTCGGTTCCGGGAACGTCACCCAGCATCTTGCAGCAATCTTTTCCGGCATTATTGAGCCAATCCACGACAACGAATTTGTCTGAGATCAGCGCATCGATACGACCATTTGTCATATCTGCCGCCGCCTCATCCTGCGTGGGATAGAGCTTCACATCCACACCGGCCTTGCCGTAAACATCAGTGGCGTAGATCGCCTGGGTCGTACCAGCCTGTGCGCCAACAGTCTTGTCTTTCAGGTCGGCGATAGCGACGCCCGCCAGGGTGCTGTCGTTTGGAACGGCAACGGCCAGCGGTGTGGTGTAATATTTGTTGGTGAAATCGATCTGTTTTTTACGGTCTTCCGTAATGCTCATTGATGCGATGATGGCATCATATTTTTTAGCCATTAGCCCCGGAATAATGCCGTCCCAATCCTGCGCAACGATTGTGCATTTTGCTTTCATTTCTTCGCACAGCGCATTCGCCATATCGACATCCAGCCCTGCCAGTGTGCCGTCCGCGTTCAAAGTATTGAACGGTGGGTAGGCGCCTTCGGTAGCTATGCGTATGGTGGCTTCTTGAGCGCCTGCAGCCGACGTTAATGCCACGATGACAGCGGCACTGAATAAAAGCAGTTTCTTCATGTTCCATCCTCTGATTTGGCGAAGGTTCAACTCCGCAAGATCAAAGTAATGCAATCACAACGATTAGAAAGCGCTTTCTGCAATTTGCACCTAAAATCGAAAACCGCTTTGATCCCTTGTTATAAATCAAGCGAGAAGGTAAATCCGAAGCTTGGTAGCAAGTGCTTATGCGGTTTGCGAAATCTGTCTTGGCATGTCCAATTCGCCCAAACAGCCCGATGAGTTGAAAGCTGACCGCAAATATGGGTTTGTTCGTGTGATCGCTTATCTTTCAGGCATGTTCGAATATGCTGCAAAACCCTGGAAAAGACTAAGTTTCGGGCTGCCGTTCTCACTCGCCTTGCATCTATTGATAGGTTTGTTGTTATGGACCGGGCTTTCATTTGAAATAATGCCGGCACCAAAGGAAACGATTGATGTTAAGCTCGTTCCGCCGCCTTCTCCAGCCCCTTCACCCGAACCGGCAGAAAAAACGCAGCCCAAGCCCCAGCCGGCCCCTGCGCCGCCACCCGCAGCAGGCAGTCCTGCATTCGCGGCTGCCACTGCAAAAACCGAGCAGAGGACAGAAGAGAAAGAATTGCCACCGGTGACTGCTCCAGAGACATCGCAATCAGACAAGACCGAGGAAAAGCCGGAGCCGGAAAAACCCGCAGAAACCGAAAAGCCGCAGGAGCAGGAAAAAGCACCAGACGGGATGAAACCCGCGTCTGAGGCCAAGCCGCAACTGGAACCGAAAAAGGCGGCTGCCGAGCCTGCAAAACCCAAGGCAAAAGAGACGGCAAATCCCACTCTCGCCAAGGAGCTTTTCTCGCAAGAGTCGCTCTCGAGCTTTCGGGTGAGGCAATCGGCGCGTAAAATGTCGGCCAGAGATCGTATCATGCAGCTCTGCACAATCGAGGCTTTGGAGCAAGTGCGACGTCAAAGACCGGGCTCTTTCCCGGATCTGCTTGTGCCATTCGGTCGCTCAGGCGGGCGAATTTCGGAATACGCATTGGATGCGAGCGGGGGTGCATTTCGCAGCAGGGGAGATTGGTACAACATCAACTTCCAGTGCACGGTTGACAATAGCAGGAGCAAGGTTGTCTCGTTCAGCTTTGCGGTTGGAGGCAGTATTCCCAGAAGCGAGTGGAATGGCCGAGGGCTGCTGATAGACTAGTGAAGTGAAATTGTTTGGGAGGCGCAGCATGACAAAAAGTAAGAACCCAAAGGTCGACGCTGTTTTGAACAGGGAGACAAATTGGCAAGAGGAGTTCGCGGAGCTTAGGTCCATTGCATTGGAATGCGAACTGACCGAAGAGCTGAAATGGGGTGTTCCATGCTATACGTTTCAAAACAGCAATATCGTTCTTATTCATGGGTTTAAGGCCTATTGCGCCATGCTGTTTATCCAAGGCGCCCTGTTGAAAGACGACAAGAATATTCTGATCCGGCAAACTGAAAATGTGCAGTCCGCGCGCCAGGTCCGGTTTACCAGCCTGTCGGAAATAACGGGGATGAGAGACGTCCTCAAAGATTATATTCAGGAAGCCATTGAGGTCCAGAAGGCGGGTTTGAAGGTCGAATTTAAAAAGACGAAAGAGTTCGCTGTTCCTGAAGAATTCCAGATCAAACTCGATAATATGCCTGCGTTGAAAACGGCTTTTGAGGCGCTGACACCGGGGAGACAGAGAGGATATCTTCTCCATTTCTCATCGGCAAAACAATCCAAAACCCGCGAGGCCAGGATTGAAAAGGCAATGCCAAAAATTCTTGAGGGCAAAGGTTTGGACGATTAAAGCAATTTGAGGAAAACGTAGCAACTTATCCGGAATGGATCGTCAAAGCGAAAGCTTGAAACCTTCATGTGTTGGCGCGAATCCAAGCGAGCTATAGAATCTCAGCGCATCCGGCCGCGTTTTATCCGATGTCAATTGAACGAGCCCGCATCCGCGCTCTCTGAAATTTTCAATCGCCCATTCGATCATGCGGTGACCGATGCCTCGACCCCGATGGCTTGGCGCGATTCTCACGCTTTCGATCTGGCCGCGCCACATCCCGCTGCGTGAAAGTCCAGGTATATAGGAAAGCTGCATGCAGCCGATGATTTGGTCATCTTCTAAGACGGCAACCAAAAGTTGGTTCTGGTCTTCTTCGATAGCCTTTAAAGCCCGAATATAGCAATCAGCTATGGGGTCCGATACCGTTTCACGATTTTGTCCGAGTTCGTCATCGGCCAGCAGAAGAATCAAGGTGCGTAAGTCCGTTTGCACCGCTTTGCGAAATATGAGTGCTGGCATGGAAATATCTCCAGTTTATCGGTTAAGTCGGACAGATTTCCGCCAAATCGGTTCTTCCTCACAACTAGTTGCAATTGATTGCTTCAGCGGAAGCCTCATAAGTCATTGACTTCAGCTTCTCATACAGAAGGCGCATTCGCTCCGAAAGCCAATTGTCATGTCGACATACCAAACCGGACCATGGACTGAAAAAGAAATGTCCATTGTCCGCAAGTTCTATCCAAACTATGCCAGACTTGCAGAAATGCTGCCCGCGCGCAGCCCTGCGGCCATTCGCGGGCAATGTCGCAGGCTTAATCTTTCGCCCAGCAAACATAACTGGACAATGCAGGAAATCATCCGTCTGTCCGATCTGTTTCCGCGTTTGTCATGGATGGAACTGCGCCGCGAATTTCCGTTTGCGACCGAGAAAATGTTGCAAAGCATGGCGAACAAACACGGCATTCGCCGCCGTGGCCAAAAACAGCTCATTGGTGGCCGGGCTTAACACCTGAGATCACTATTGGTTGATGAACCGTTTGGGTGGACAGGCAGGGAAAACGGCTTATCTTGCACATAGTCGCAACTTTCGAGGGTCCCCTCGATAGCTCCAGTCAACAGCCGAGCATAAATCCATGACAAAAGGTTCCGATCTACTTGTTGCAGCGCTTGAGAACGAAGGCGTTGACCGTATCTTTGGCATACCGGGTGAAGAGAACCTTGATGTTGTCGAGTCAATCCGAAAATCTTCCATCCAGCTAGTTCTGACCAGGCATGAGCAGGCGGCGGCATTCATGGCGGCGACCTACGGGCGCTTGACGGGCAAGCCGGGCGTCTGCCTGACGACATTGGGCCCGGGCGCGTTGAATCTTTCGACAGGGGCGGCCTATGCGCTGCTCGGCGCAATGCCCATGATCATGATCACCGGCCAAAAGGGAATATTATCTTCCAGGCAGGCGCGGTTTCAGGTGGTTGATGTGGTGGCGTCAATGAAGCCCTTGACCAAGCTGTCGCGGCAAATCGTGTCTCCGCAGATGATTCCAACCACTGTGCGCGAGGCTTTCAGGATTGCGCAGGAGGAGCGGCCGGGGCCAGTGCATCTGGAACTGCCGGAAGATATTGCGGCGGAGGAGTGTCAGCCGGTTCCGCTGATTGCGCCCCATGCGGTCGAACTGCCAACAGCCAGCGATTTGTCTCTTGAACGCGCTGCCTCGATCATCATGGCGGCGAAGCGTCCTTTGTTGATGTTCGGCGCGGCCGCATCGCGTCCCCGGTCCACGTCAGACATTGCGCAATTCGTGCTTCGTACCCAAATTCCGTTTTTCACAACGCAGATGGGAAAGGGCACTGTTCCCGGCGGCACTGAATTATACATGGGAACGGCGGCGCTTTCAGAGCGCGATTATGTGCATGAGGCCATCGAGCAGGCCGATCTGATCGTTACCATTGGGCATGATACGATTGAAAAGCCGCCTTTCATCATGGGGGCGGAGGGCCCGAATGTCGTCCATGTGGGATATCTGCCAGCAACAGTTGAGCAAGTCTATTTCCCGCAATCAGAAGTCATCGGTGATATTGGTCCATCGCTCAAAGCATTGGCGGATCGCATCGAAGGGAAACTCCCCAATGCCCAGGCCCTGCTGCATTTGAGGGAGGGCATTTTAAGCCGGATTGCGGCACGCGCCACCGAGGACCGGTTTACCCCGCAGCGGCTTGTCCATGATGTTCGCGAAGCGATGCCGCATGACGGTATCCTCGCGCTCGATAATGGTATGTACAAGATCTGGTTTGCAAGAAATTACCGAACCAGAATGGCCAATACGCTGCTTCTCGATAATGCCTTGGCGACAATGGGTGCCGGATTGCCCTCGGCCATGACGGCAGCAATGCTTTATCCCGAACGCCGCGTCATGGCTGTTTGCGGGGACGGCGGATTCATGATGAACAGCCAGGAGCTTGAAACTGCAGTTCGCATGAAGCTCAATCTGGTTGTGCTCGTCATTGAGGACGGCGCTTATGGGATGATACGCTGGAAACAGGCTGTGGATGAATTTCCAGATTTCGGAATGACGTTTGGCAATCCGGACTTTGTTAAATATGCGCAGTCATATGGAGCCCAGGGAACGCGGGTCACGGAAATCGGGCAGTTCAAACAGGTGATAGCGACGGCTTTTGCTGAAGGTGGCGTGCATCTGGTCAATGTGCCGATCGATTATTCGGAAAACGAGCGCGTTCTGGTGAAGGAGTTGCGTGAGCGGCTTCCAGCGATATTGGAGTCATGAAGTGACGCTTGCAATGAAAGTATATCAGGCGTTTGACCGCGCAATCATTCAGGAGATTCCAACCGACGACGGCAAGGCCCTGGAGCACAAGTTGCAGATGGCTGCGCAAGCTTTTGCTGACAAGGCCGGTTGGCTGCCAACCCATGAGCGCATGGCTGTTTTGCGCAAAACCTCGGTGCTGCTTGAGACGAATCGTGACCGTTTTGCCCTAATGATCGCCCGTGAGGGCGGCAAGCCATTGCCGGACGCCATCATTGAAGTGACACGGGCAATTGATGGCATTCTCAATGCAGCAGATGAATTGCGCAATTTCGGCGGCAAGGAAATCCCAATGGGGCTTACTGCCGCGAGTGCCAATAGATGGGCGTTCACAACCAAGGAGCCAATCGGCGTGGTTGCGGCTATATCGGCTTTCAACCATCCGCTTAATCTGATCGTTCATCAGATTGCACCGGCGATTGCTGTTGGTTGCCCGGTCATCATCAAGCCCGCTTCCACGACGCCGATCTCCTGTATCGAACTGGTCAAGCTTTTCCGGGAAGCCGGGCTCGACGAACAGTGGTGCCAGACTTTCCTTACAGATGATAATGCGCTGGCAGAGCAATTGGCGACAGACCCACGCATTGCCTTCCTGAGTTTCATTGGCTCGGCCAAGATCGGCTGGTATCTGAAAAGCAAGCTGCCGTCTGGCACGCGTTGTGCACTCGAACATGGCGGTGCCGCGCCCGTTATTATTGACCGCGGTGTGGACGTGGACAGGGTCGCCGCCAGCGTTGTCAAAGGCGGCTATTACCATGCCGGGCAGGTCTGCGTTTCGTCGCAGCGGCTATTTGTGCATGAAGACATATTGGCCAGTTTTACCGAGGCTTTCGCTGCCAAAGTTACCGCTTTGCGTGTGGGTGATCCTGTCCTGAAGGATACGGAAGTCGGCCCATTGATTTTGCCCAGGGAGGCGGATCGCGTCGAAGCCTGGATCAAGGAAGCGACGGAGCAGGGGGCAACACAAATCGGTGGCGGACGTCTGTCTGAAACAACTTTGCGCCCGTCCATTCTTCTTAATCCAGGCGCCGAAACAAAAGTATCCAGGCTCGAAGTATTCGGACCTTTGACGTGCGTCTACGGATATAGCGATCTTGATGCAGCCATCAATATCGCCAATTCACTGCCTTTTGCCTTTCAGGCAAGCGTCTTCGCATCAGATATAGCGGTTGCGTTGAAAGCTGCCAGACATCTTGATGCATCCGCTGTCCTTGTTAACGACCATACGGCATTCCGGACCGATTGGATGCCTTTCACCGGCCGTCGTCAGTCAGGCTATGGTGTTGGCGGCATACCTTGGACGATGGAAGAAATGGCGGACGACAAAATGATTGTGTTCAACCATGTAAGCTAAGGGCCTTCGCGCTTGACATGCGAAGTCCTGTGGCAAAATTGAGCACAAAGTTTCTTACCAGACTCAGGAGTCCACCATGTCCCAAAATCCATATTATGCGCCACAAGGCGGGCATCCTGCGCAAAGCCAGCTTCTCACGGGGCGTGCCGTGTTCACCACGGCCTATGCGGTGCTCCCGAAAGGGGTCATGCAGGATATTGTTACAAGCTATCTGCCATTTTGGGAAAAAACGCGCTGCTGGATCATCGCCAGGCCGTTATCCGGTTTTGCGGAAACTTTTTCACAATACATAATGGAAGTGGCGCCGGGGGGTGGCAGCACGCGTCCCGAAATCGATCCGCAAGCCGAAGGCGTTCTCTTTGTCGTGGAGGGGGAATTGCAGCTTACAATTGCGGGCAAGGAGCACATCCTGCAGCCCGGCGGCTATGCCTTCATTCCACCTTCGACAAATTGGCAGGCGTTGAACATATCCAACGCGCATGTTCGGTTCCATTGGGTGCGCAAAGCCTATGAAGCGGTAGATGGCATTGAAACACCACCGCCGCTTCTCCTGAATGAAAATGACATAGCCCCGACTGTCATGCCCGACACGGGCGGACGATGGGCCACGACGCGCTTCGTCGATCCTTCGGACATGCGTCACGACATGCATGTCACTATCGTCACGTTGCAACCGGGAGCTGTCATTCCCTTTGCCGAGACGCATGTCATGGAACACGGGCTTTACGTCCTCCAAGGCAAGGCGGTTTATCGCCTCAATCAGGATTGGGTGGAGGTCGAGGCTGGCGATTTCATGTGGCTGCGGGCCTTCTGCCCGCAAGCTTGCTACGCGGGTGGTCCGGAGCCGTTTCGCTATCTGCTTTATAAGGACGTCAACAGACATATGAAGCTTGGTGGCTCAAGGCTCTGATTTTCAACAGAGCCTCAAGCATTGTCCTGAAGAGACCTAGTTCCGGTCGGACGTTCCCGGCATACGCGGCAAAATGGGCCTTGTTCCGCCGACACCCTGCCGTTCCTGGATAGATTTTTCGGCATCAGAAGACAGGCTGCGCTCTTTTGTACGCTCCCGGCGATCCGGTCTGCTTGGCTCGGGCCGATCTGGTCGCTCTACGACTGGCGGGCGTGGCCTTGGATTATTATTGTCGTTCCAATCTGGCCGATCAGGTCTGTCGCCTCGGTGGGGGCGATCGCCTCTGTCGTCCCAGTCCCTTCGGGGGCGATCTCTCCAGTCGCGATCGCGCCTGCTTTCACGCCAATATCTGTCACGGCGGTCATAGCGGTCCCTGCCGTAATATCCATTGTCCGGATAGCTGGAGATATAACCTCCTGATCCGCCATAATAGCCATCGCCGCCATCATCGGCGACGCAGCCGGACAGGACAATGCCGGACAACCCAATAAGTGTAACGACCGTGAGAGATTTTATGAACATCGCAGTTCCTCCATGCTCATGAACTGGTAGCGCGCAGGAATGTTCCGCGCGGTGCCCCCGAATTCATCTCTATGGCCTTATTCGTTTCAGCTCAAGAACTCCTCGACCTGTATACAGGGTTTGCGACAAATTCATTAATATGTTGAAATGACGCGTCATGGCTGAAATACCGACCATAAAACTCCCCTCCGGATACAATGTCCCGATACTTGGGCAAGGTACTTGGTATATGGGGGATGACGCCCGAAAACGTAGCGCTGAAGCTGATGCGTTGAAGCTCGGGATTGATCTTGGAATGAGCCTGATCGACACGGCAGAAATGTACGCAGGCGGCGGCGCGGAAGAAGTTGTGGCACAGGCCATAAAGGGCCAGCGCGACAAGGTCTTCGTCGTTAGCAAGGTTCTTCCATCCAATGCGTCAAGAAAAGGTACTATCACCGCTTGCGAGCAAAGCTTGCACCGGTTGCAGACGGCGTTCATCGATCTCTACCTTCTGCATTGGCGAGGGGGATATGCGCTAGAGGAGACTGTTGCCGCTTTTGAAACCTTGATGGAATCCGGCAAAATCCGCAGTTGGGGCGTAAGCAATTTTGACGTGGACGATATGGAGGAGCTGGAGGCGATTGCGGGCGGCACCGCCGTTTCGGTAAATCAGATTCTTTTCAATTTGAAACGGCGTGGCCCCGAGGTTGGATTAATGCCGTGGTGCCAATCGCGAAATATTCCGATCATGGCCTATTCACCGATCGAGCAGGGAAGACTGCTGAGCCATCCTGCCCTGACGGGAATAGCGCGCGAGTTGGAGACGACTGCGGCTGTTGTTGCGCTGGCATGGGTCCTGAACCAGGATGGCGTCATCGCCATTCCAAAGTCCAGCAACCCGGACCATATTCGCAGCAACAGAAGAGCCGCGGATATCACGTTAACGCCCGCGCAGCTGGAAACTTTGGATCAAGCGTTCAAACGACCCAATCGAAAACAACCACTGGACATGCTGTAATTGCAAAATCAGTAGAGGGCGCACCCCACGCCCTGAATGATGACGCCCCAAGACTTCTTTAGCGTGTAAATGTTTGTGTTCGTCTCAAGTCTCCCGGCTGAGACAGAAGAGCGAGAGTGCGGCACCGAGAAACAGCAGCACCACGGCGACCATGAGCGAGAGATGTATACCTTGTATGAACGCGACTGGTGCGGTGTCCCGCACCAGATAACCGCACGTCGCAACGCCGAGCATGCCGCCCATCTGCCGCGCCGTGTTGAGAACGCCAGATGCAATCCCGGGCCGTGACTGATCGACAGACGAGAGAGTGACGTTGGTGATCGTCGGAACAACCAGTGCGATGCCGCTCGCTGCCATCAACATTGGTGCCACCAACTGCCAGTAAGAGCCTTCGACGCTGATGGGAAGCAGCAGAAGATACCCGGCCGCCGCCAGAACAAGACCGAACATTATCAGCCTGCGCGCGCCGAGGCGGGTGATCAACCGGCTTGCTATAATGTTTGTGACCATCAGAATGATGGTCATTGGCAGGAACGCCATGCCGGTTTCCTGAGCTGAAAGATGCTGCTCCAGCTGGAAAAACAGGCTGAAGACGAAGATCAGGCCGTAATAAGCGAAGTTGATGATGACGCCGGTGACCGCCGCGATTGTGAATGCGGAATTAGAGAATAATGACAGCGGCAGCATCGGTGCGCGGCTTCGAACCTCAATCAGAATGAAGCCGATGGCGGAAAGAACGGTTACGAGCATGGCCACAATAATCCGCGGATGTGTCCAGCCCAATTGCCCCGCATCCGTCAGCGTCGTTGCCAGCGCTACAAGCGCAAGGATAGCCGCCGCCTGCCCAGGCAGATCAAGTGAGCGGTGGTCATTTCTGGGGCTTGGCTTCGAGTAGCCGAGGGTCAAGGCCAGACCAATCAGCCCGATCGGAATATTGATCAGGAAAATGCCGCGCCAGCCAACTTGCGTTACCAGAAAGCCACCGACCACGGGTCCGGCCGCCAGTGCGACGCCTCCCGCTGCCCCCCACCAGCCGACAGCCCGGCTGCGCTGTTCCTTGTCCGGGAATGCCTGGCTGAGCAGCGCCAACGAATTTGGAACTAGCAGCGCCGCGCCGATGCCTTGTGCGAGCCGTGCTGCAACCAGTGCCGTTAACGTCTGCGCTACGCCGCAGCCAAGGGAGGCGAGGGTGAAAAGAATGAGACCCGCTATGAAGACAGCGCGCGCACCAAAGCGGTCGCCCAATGCGCCCGCCATGAGCAGCAGCGCCGCGAAGATGAGTGTATAGGCGTTTACCACCCATTGGAGCCCAGCCACATTGGTGGAGAAACTCATGCGCAAAGCATCGAGTGCGACATTCACAACGCTGACGTCCAGAAGCACGATCACGAAGCCGAGAGAAGCGGCGATGAGCGTGATACGCGGATAAACGGGGTGAAAAGCGGACATGGAGACAATCCTGCAATGATAATTTGTCTCCAAATTACGGCAATGACTTCTGTGCGGTAATTCGGTATATGTGCCAGTGAATCTTGAGAAATTGCACAGATGGCCGATTGGGAAAATCTTCGTCATTTCATCGCTGTGGCGCGCAGTGGCACCCTGTCCGGTGCGGCGCGCGCCTTGAAGGTGGACCACGCGACAGTCAGTCGCCGACTTACGGCGCTTGAAGCGGAACTGGACGTAGCGCTGGTTGAGAGACTGCCGCGATTCTGCCGCTTGACTGCTATCGGCCAACAGGTGTTCGATCAATCCGTCGCGATGGAAAATGCGGCGGATGGAATTGCCCGGATTGCTCAGGCAGCGCATAGGCCGCTCGTCGGCAAGGTCACACTTAGCGCTCCGCCCGTGTTGACGATGCATCTTCTGACGCAGCATCTCGCGCACTTCCGATCCCTCTATCCGGATATCCGTCTTTCACTGGCGGCGCAGGCGCAGCAGGTGTCACTTAGTCGGCGGGAGGCGGATGTGGCTCTCCGCCTGGTACGGCCCGATGAGACCGGAAGCATCGCGCGAAAACTTGGGGTCATGGCATTCGGTCTTTACGCCAGCCGCGATTATGTGCATCGTGACGTGCCCGATCGATGGCAGTTCATCGCTTTTGACGAAAGCTTTGGGGATATGCCGCAGCAAAAATGGCTACTCGGCATTGCTGGTGCACGGCCGGTTGCATGCGAATTGAACGATATTGGCGGGCATCTTATCGCTGCGCGCACGGGCGCCGGCGTTGCCGGACTGCCTTGCTTTTTGGGCGATGCAGACCCGGACCTCGTGCGTATCGCAGAGGACGTTCCGCCCTTCTGTCGGGACATTTGGCTTCTTGTCCATCGGGACTTACGCAAGGCACCGTCCGTTCGGGCCGTGATGGATTTCGTTGTCGCACTCATCACCCAGCATGGCGGCTTTTCTGTGTGAGAAAGCGCCTTGGCGCGTTGGACCACAATCCACAGCTCAGGATGCCTTATTGGTTAATTTGCGTTAACTATAAAGTTGTTGACGCGACTCGGATATTTTAGCACCCTAGTTACGGTTTTGAGGGGTTTGCGGCAAATTAAACGTTACCGAGCTCATGCGGTGTTAGTGCTGGCTTACAACGTTATATCTCTATCTGGCGTTACCCCTTTGGTTTTTATGTCGAATCGGCGCATGTTCTGCTTGCGCCGGGAATGACCGAACGGACGTACAGGATATTACCTTGACTATGATGCATGCAGCACAGGCAAACCAACCCGACCCATCCTTGGTGGGCGATGCTTCTTTGCCTGTTGTTCTGCCAGCCGACAGGGCAATCGCTGCCGATGCGGAAATGCTTTCCGCGCAGCTTCAAGCAATGCGCAACCGGCTCTTTCCGCCGACAGCCATGAAGACATTGCGCAAGTTCACCAGCGGCGAGGCGGCAAAGCTCATCGGCGTATCGGACGGGTATCTGCGCCAGCTTTCAATTGCAGGTGAGGGGCCGCAACCGGAGACGGGCAGCGGCGGCCGCAGGCTCTATACGCTTGCCGAGATCAATGCATTGCGCCGCCATCTGTCCGAAGCCGGGGGCGCCAAGGCAAAAACCTATCTGCCGCATCGCGATCCTGCCGCCAATGAGCACATGCAGGTCATTGCCGTTACCAATTTCAAGGGCGGTTCCGGCAAGACCACGACCAGTGCCCATCTGGCGCAGCATCTGGCAATGTCCGGTTTCCGTGTGCTTGCCGTCGATCTTGATCCGCAGGCATCAATGTCTGCATTGTTCGGTTATCAACCGGAGCTGGATCTGACCGGCAATGATACGCTCTACGGAGCAATCCGCTATGATGGCGAGCGCCGTCCGCTGCGCGATATTATTTGCAAGACCTATTTTGATGGGCTTGATCTCATTCCGGGCAATCTGGAATTGCAGGAATTTGAACACACCACGCCGCAAATGCTTGCCGACCGCCAACACGGCGCTGCCCAAACTGTCGAGCAGCAATTGTTCTTTGCCCGTGTTCAGGCAGCGCTTGATACAGTGTCAGACGATTATGACGTTGTGGTCATAGACTGTCCGCCGCAACTTGGTTTTCTGACGCTATCGGCGCTTTGCGCTGCAACGTCAGTGCTTGTTACCGTTCATCCGCAAATGCTGGATGTCGCCTCCATGAGCCAGTTCCTGTTCATGACAGCGGATTTGCTTGCGGTCGTGCGAGAGGCTGGCGGCGAGCTTAATTTCGATTTCATGCGCTATCTGATTACGCGCTTTGAGCCAAATGATGCGCCGCAGCAGCAGATTGCCGGTTTCCTGCGTTCGCTGTTCGGGGACCGCGTGCTCACCTCATCGGTGGTCAAGTCCACTGCGTTTTCCGATGCAGGTCTTACCAAGCAGACGCTCTACGAAGTATCCCGCGACAGCTTCACCCGCGCAACCTATGACCGCGCAATTGAATCGCTGACTTCCGTCAACTCCGAAATCCAGGGCTTGATCTACAAGGCCTGGAAGAGGCCGGTATGAGGGCGCGATGATGACAGGCAATAATCGCAGGGATCAGCTTAAGGCATTGTTCGGAACGGTGGAAAACATTCCCGTACCGGAACAGAAACCCGTTGAGCCTGTAGCGCAGCCGCTGATCGGCAATGAAGCGCTCAAGCCTCGCGCTGCATCAGGCGCGGTTAAGGCTATGGGGCTTTCGCTCGGTGGCATGTCCCGTGAAATCGAAGATGCGCGCCGCTTGAAGGAAAGTCTCGAAGGCGTCGAGCGCGTGGTTGAACTTGATCCTGCGCTGGTCGAAACCTCTTTTGTCGAAGACCGACTCAGCCATGCGGCAGGGCTCGATGAAGATTTCGAAAATCTCGTTGAAAGCATCCGCCAGAATGGCCAGCAGGTGCCGGTTCTTGTGCGACCGCATCCGGAAAAGCCGGGGCATTATCAGACCGCCTATGGGCATCGCCGCCTGCGTGCTGCCCAGCGCATTGGCAAGCCGGTCCATGCCATTGTGCGTGAACTCAGCGATGTCCAGCTGGTATTGGCTCAGGGCAAGGAAAATACCGAGCGCCGCGATCTTTCCTTTATCGAGCGTGCCTTCTTTGCGCGAAATCTTGTTGAGCGCGGCTTTGAGCGCGGGCTTGTTCAAGACGCCCTGTCGATCGACAAGGCTGAAATGACCCGCTTTCTGCAGGTTGCGGCCGCAGTGCCTTATCCGATCGTGCGGGCAATTGGCCCGGCTCCAAAGATTGGCCGTCCACGCTGGGTCAGGTTTGCAGAATTGCTCAAATCCAGTGAAGCACAGGCTGCTGCGCTGAACGAAATTACGCTCGAGCCTTTTGGAATCGCAGACAGCAATACACGATTCAATCGTATTTTTGAGCGGTTGCTCAAGCGTGTTGAGCCGGTCGTGCTGGCTCCGCGCAATGCTGCGCCGAGCGTGGACAAAATAAACACGGGTGCCAAGAAAATTGCACTTTTGGATTCAAGTGGAGGCAGGCAGGTCCTGACCTTCGCCGACCATATACCGCAAGGGTTTGCGGCATTTGTATCGGAAGAGCTTGAAGCATTGCTCGCCCGTTACAACAGCCGGACGAATGACAAATAACGTGGTGACTTATCCACGGGGTCAAAAAGCCGGATAGTGTGTGTAAGTGTTAGTACAAGCCGGTTCGTAAGGAGCCGTACAAAGGGACTGAAAGAGAAGGAAGCAACGGCAAGAAAAAAGGCCCCCAGAACGTCACCGCCCCGGAAGCCCTCTTCAATGTAGCAATTTTAGAGAATCACTTCCACCCTGACTTGTCAAGAGTCGGACGCGTTCCGGCATACCTTTTCATTGCCTCAAATTGAGGTGAAGAAACATGACCGATCGTTTTGCAACGTCGCCATTTGGCGGACGATCGCTGTCGCACGCCATTTTTGCAGTGCAGGAAAAGACAGCGCGAGCGAGAGAAAAACTGAACGAAACCGGCGGAAGTCAGCCGGAAAAATGGGCGCTTTTACGCTCATTAACCGAGGCGCGCGCAGCGTTTTTCCTTTCAGACCGCACGATTGCCGTTCTGGAAGCGCTGCTCAGTTTCTACCCGGAAACCATGCTTGATGGCGCAGCGCCATTGATCGTCTTTCCGTCCAATGCAGAGCTGTCGCTACGCACACGCGGCATGTCTTCCGCGACAATTCGCCGGCATCTGGCGGCATTGGTCGAGACGGGCCTGATTATCCGCCGCGATAGCCCAAACGGCAAACGTTATGCCCGGCGTGGCGAAACCGGCGAGATCGAGCACGCGTTCGGCTTTGATCTGTCACCTTTGGCGCTGCGTGCCGACGAAATCGAAGCCCATGCGGTTCAGGCACGCGATCTGGCGCGGGCAATCCACCGCGTTCGCAGCGAGATCACCATTCATCTGCGAGATATCTCCAAAACGATCCATGCGGGTCTTGGCGAGGAGCGGGCAGGCGACTGGATGGGATATGCGGATGAGCTTGCAGCTTTGTCCGGACGGGTAAGCAGGCATTTGCCGCTCGAGACACTCCAGACACGCTGTGACAGCCTGGCAAAGCTCCGCACGAAGGTCGAAAATGCCTATCTGGATACATTATCAGACAAAGAAATGAGCGGCACTGACTCTTCTTTTGAGCGCCATATTCAGAATTCAAATATAGAACCCAATTTTGAAAGGGCCCAAGAAAAGGGCCAGAGGCAAAACGGTGAACCCGTACCGGCAGACAATATACCTGGACGAACAGTCGCAATGACGAAGATGCGGCAAAGGCTTGATAGCGCCCGCCGAACTGTAAAAGCCACGGGACCCGTGGATGATTGGCCGAAGCTGGAAACAAAATCGATCCCCATGCCGCTGGATGCTGTGCTGTCCGCCTGTCCGCAAATTCGCGATTATGCCCGAAACGGCATTGAGGACTGGCGCGATCTGATGCAAACGGCAGGATTGGTCCGCTCGATGCTTGGCGTTTCGCCCGATGCCTGGGAAAGGGCGCGTGACGCCATGGGTGATATCAATGCTTCCATCACGATTGCTGCCATTTTGGAACGCGTGGGTGAAATCCGCTCTCCCGGCGGTTATTTGAGAGCTTTGACCGACCGGGCCGAGATTGGGCAGTATTCGGTCATTCCGGTGATCAAAGCATTGAATGGCGAGGGACGAGCTTGAAAAAAGCCGGGTCACAGTGATCCTATCTGGAATTGCTATCGTCGGGGCGCGGATGCGCCCCGCCAACTTAACCGGTCAGCCGGCAATCCGGCAGTCAAAAAGCACCGGTCGTCTCACCGAAAGCATTTCTCCAATTGCGTGGTCAAGATTGTCGCGCTCGTCGCATCGGATACCAACGGCACCGAAAGCTTCCGCCAGCTTTACGAAATCCGGCAGGGCGTTCGAGTAGGAACCGTGCTTTTGCGATTTTCCGCCTAAGCTCAAGTTCGGGTTGTTCAATATGAAAACCTTTATCGGTGCATCATACTGGATTGCCGTGGAAAGCTCCTTCATCGTCGCTTGGACAGATGACTCATCTGCAATATCAATGACGAGACTTTCAGGATGGGCGATTTGCATGCCTATTGCAGCCGGCAAGCCATAACCGGCCGTGCCGAACCCGCTTGATACTAGGGGCGAATTGAAGTGTTCAGCGAACTGATAGTGCTTCGTATCGGTAGCAATATAGGGCGCATGATCGCGGGTCAGCATGTAAAGCCGTTTGAGTGCGTAGTGCAGCCCGGTGTTTTCTTCGCGCTCGCGTTGCAAAGGAATGTTTGCCTTTATCTGCCGGTCGTCTTCGGCAAGTTGCGGATTATCATCGACATGCGGGTCGGCAGAAGGAGCCACATATTAAGTGCTTTGAAGAAGCATATCCTTTGGCATGTCGATTAGAACCGGACCGGGTCGGCCTGAGCGGGCCAGATGAAATGCCTTATGAATTGTGGCGGCGAGTTCCTTCACATCTTTGACCAGCCAGCTATGTTTGGTGCAGGGCCGTGTAATCCCAACAGTGTCGCATTCCTGGAAAGCGTCAGAACCGATCAGGTCGGTTGCCACTTGTCCTGTCAGACAGATGATTGGCACGGAGTCGGCCATGGCATTTTGTAGTGACGTCACCGCATTCGTCGCGCCGGGGCCGGACGTTACCAGCATGACACCGACTTTGCCGGTGGAACGGGCATATCCTTCGGCGGCGTGGCCCGCGCCCTGTTCGTGGCGAACCAATATGTGCTTTATTTCGTTCTGTTGGAATATCTCGTCATAGATCGGTAGCACCGCGGCGCCCGGATAACCGAAAATGTGCTCAACGCCATTGTCGCGCAACGCCTGCAGGACAATTTCTGCTCCGGTCATTTCAGGACGTGCGGGTTCGTTAGCATACATGCCTTTCATGGCAGTTCCTTTGTGCAATGATTGAAGTGGATGGTTGTGACGGAGCAGGGCGGAACTAAATTCCGGGCATAAAAAAAGCTCCGTCAGGAGCTTGTTTGCCGCGCATGGGTGCTAATGCCGGATGGTCAAACCATCCTGCCCATGCGCGATCCCACCACCAGAATAACCATTGCAGCTTTCATAACCCGATTCAGTAACTGGAATTATTTGCGTGGTCAATACAATACACAGCGCAAGAAAAAGGGCGCCGAAGCGCCCCAATTCCTCAATCCGTTAAATGTTCCGATCAACGCGATGTGAGATCGTCCGGCAGTTCGCGGTGCTGGTATTTGCGGAATACTTCGCGCAGCGTGCCATTGTCGAAATTGGTTTTCACCCAGGTGTTGAGCCAATCCTGCAATGGCTTTTCGCCCTTGGGCAAAGCTATGCCGAGATTGGTTTCAGCCTGCGTGAACTTTACTTCCAGCGGTTCCTTGCCTGCGCGCTTGGCATTGATGCCGCCGAGAACTGCCGACTGGCTGGAAATGATGTCGAGCTGCCCGGTGACTGCAGCAGTAATGAGCGTTGCATCATCTTCGAAGCGGACGATTTGTGCGCCCGGTGCATTCTTGGTGATATCCATGTCATTGGTCGTTGCGCGGGTCACGCCAATCCTCTTGCCCGCAAGGTCGGCATAGCTCTTGATTTCAATTTCCTTGGGCGCAATGACAATGATGCTCAGCGTTGCATAGGGCACCGTATAGTCGACCGCCTTTTTTCGCTCTTCTGTGATGCCGAGTGCCGAAACCAGAATATCGGCCTTGCCGGTCTGGATCGTGGGAACGCGTGCCGCATTGGTAATTTCGATCAGGTCAAGATCGACGCCGAGATCCTTGGCGATGAGCTTGGCGGTTTCGACGTCCGAGCCGGTCGGCTTCAAATTCTCGTCGACATAGGAATATTGCGGAATTCCCATGGCAACAGCAATGCGCACCTTGCCGGCTTTCTTGATGTTTTCAAGCGAATCCGCATGAGCGGCTGACGCCAGCATGAGCAGGGCCGCACTCGCGGCAATGCCGAATTTCGTAAGCAATCTCATTATTCTCTCTCCCTTTTGTGATTATGAGGTTGGTTCTGTCACAGGTCGTTGGCCAGAAAATCCTTCAATTCCTGGGTTTGCGGATGAACGAGCATTTCGCCGGTGCCGGTTTCCCAGACCCGCCCGGTATTCATGTAAATGACGCGGTTTGCGACCTTGCGGGCAAATGCCATTTCATGGGTGACGACGATCATGGTCATGCCGCCTTTGGCGAGATCTTCCATGACGCGCAAAACTTCGCCGGTCAGCTGCGGATCAAGCGCTGACGTTACCTCGTCGAAAAGCATGACCTTTGGCTGCATGGCGAGCGAGCGGGCAATCGCTACACGCTGCTGCTGGCCCCCCGACAATTGTTCGGGATAGGCATCGATCTTCTGCAACAGGCCAACCTTTGAGAGCACGGCCTTGGCGGTTTCCATTGCTTCGCTGCGGCCAATGCTTTTAACGCGCCGCAGCGCCAGCATGATGTTTTCGGCAACATTCATATGTGGAAACAGATTGTAGCTTTGGAAAACCATGCCGACATCCTGCCGCAGCGCGCGGATATCGAGACTGGGTGAATGCACCTGATGACCGCAAACTTCGATTGTTCCACCCTGAATGGTTTCGAGCCTGTTTATGCAACGCAAGGCCGTGCTCTTGCCCGAGCCCGATTGTCCGATCAAAGCCACGACTTCACCGGCTTCGATCTCGAAGGAAACGCCCTTGAGTACCTCGACAGTGCCGAAGCGTTTGATGACTTCGTTGAGCTTAACGACGGCCGACATTTAATTTCCTCTCAAGCGAACGGCTCCAGACCGAAAGCGGGTAGCAGACGCAAAAATAAAAGGCGGCAGCGATACCGAAGACGAGAAACGGCTGGAAAAGCGAATTGTTGATGACTTGCGCTGCGCGGGTCAGCTCGACGAAGCCGACAACCGAGGCAAGCGATGTGTTCTTGATAAGTTGCACCATGAAACCAACGGTGGGCGGTGTCGCTATGCGCAGCGCCTGCGGCAGGATCACGTCTTTCAGGGTCTGCCAGCGGGTGAGGGCAAGACATTCAGCCGCCTCAAACTGCGTGCGGGGCACGGATTCAACGCAACCGCGCCAGATTTCGCCGAGATAAGCGCTGGAATAGATCATCATGCCGAGACTGGCAGCCACGAGCGGCGGAACCTCGATCCCGATAACGCCAAGGCCGAAATAAATGACGAACATCAGGATCAGCAGCGGCATGCCCTGAATGAACTGGACATAGAGTAGTGAAACCCGCCGCAGCCAGCGCATGGTTGACGTGCGCGCCAGCATGACGAAGAACCCGGCAACGCCGCCGAGAAGGAAGGCAAGCGCGGAAAGTATGACAGTCCAAAGCAGGCCGTTGAGCAGATAAACGAGATGATTTGTGGTGAAACCGCCAGTCATGTTCTCATCCTCACAAGGGTGTGCCGAGACGGCGGCGGCGCGGAAAAATTCCAAGCGCGATGAGATGGAAGCCAGCCCGCAAAAGATAAGTGATTGCGAGATAGAGCAGGGCGATGACGATGTAGGTTTCGAATGAACGGAAGGTGTAGGACTGGATATTATTGGCGACGCCGGTCAATTCCTCCGCCGAAATCTGCGAGGTGATCGATGTGGAAAGCATCATCAAAATGAACTGGCTGGTCAGCGCCGGATAGACCCGCTCGATCGCTGGCATGAGGATAATGTCGCGGTAGATCTGGAAACGTGAAAGCCCAAGCGCCTCTGCTGCTTCGATCTGGCTTGGATGCACAGCTTCCATGCCTGCGCGAACGATTTCAGCCGTATAAGCCCCTACATTAATGACCATTGCAAATACGGCGGCAAAAAAGACCGGCATGGTTATGCCAATGGAAGAAAGGCCGAAGAAAATGAAGAATATCTGCACGATAAAGGGCGTATTGCGAACGACCTCGATATAGATGCCGACAATGAGGCGAAGCCAGGCATAGGCGCTGCGCCGGGCGACCGCGCAAAGCACGCCTATGACCAATCCGATCGCCACCGCAACGACAGTCATTTGGACTGTTGTGAGCGCTCCGGCAAGGAAGTCCTTCCAATAGGGCAGGAGAGCAGCGAAATCGAATTGGTAATTCATGGCTTACCTATCGTAAGCGAAGGCTTACGCTTTTTAGAGTTTGTCATCGAGCCAGCCAACCGCCATCGACAGGCAGAACTGTTCCATGCACATAGTCAGAGGCCTTGGAGGCGAGGAAGACCGCGGCGCCGCCTATGTCGGAAGGCTCGCCCCAACGGGCGGCTGGAATACGCGCCAGAATTTGCGCACTGCGGTCCTGATCTTCGCGCAAGGCAGTTGTGTTATTGGTCACGAAATAGCCGGGAGCGATGGCGTTTACGTTTACGCCCTTGGCGGCCCATTCGCAGGCAAGCAGCCGGGTAATGCCGGCAAGTCCGCTTTTCGATGCCGTATAGGATGGAATCCGAATGCCGCCTTGAAACGACAAAAGCGAAGCAATGTTGATAATCTTGCCTTGCCCTTTACCGATCATGTGCCGTCCGGCGGCTTGCGACAGGAAGAATGCCGATTTGAGATTGGTGTCAATCACCGCATCCCAATCCTCTTCGGTGAAATCCACGGCGTCATTGCGCCGGATAATGCCCGCATTATTGACGAGGATATCCAGACGTTCGAAGGATTGAAGCGTTTCGTCGATGATCCTGCCAACAGGTTCAATCGTCCCGAGATCGGCCTTGATCTCGATGAATTGCCTGCCTGCCGCTTCTATCAAATGACGCGTGTCATCCATGGACGAACGTCCGACGGCAGCGATGGAAGCGCCTGCCTGTGCGAGGGCCAGGGCGATACCCTGGCCGATGCCGGTATTGGCTCCCGTAACAATCGCTACCTTGCCCTGAAGATCGAAAAGATTGTTCATCGCAGCACACTCATCGGTACGTGGTCCATGTCGGTAAAGCTCTTATTGTCGCCGCCCATTGCCCAGATGAAGGCATAATTGGCCGTGCCCACGCCGGAATGGATCGACCAGCCGGGGGAAAGGATCGCCTGCTCATTTGCCACTATCATGTGGCGTGTCTGGGTTGGCTCGCCCATCATGTGAAAAATGCGGGTGTCGGTGGCAAGGTCGAAATAAAGATAGGCCTCCGAGCGGCGGTCATGCGTATGGCAGGGCATTGTGTTCCACATATTGCCGGGTTCGAGCTGTGTCATGCCCATGACAAGCTGGCAGCTCTCGCAAATATCCGGGTGGATATATTGGTAAAGCGTACGCTTATTGGCGGTCAGCTGATCGCCCAGTATCAGCTTGTTGGCTTGTTCAGGCTTGATAAGCACATTTGGATGCGAAGCGTGAGCAGGCGTTGAAAGTAGATAGAACTTAGCCGGATTTGCCGCATCCACGCTCTCGAAGATCACATTGACGACGCCTTTGCCGACATAGAGACAGTCGCGGGCGGCAAGTTCGTGCACAGTGCCGTCAAGCGACACGCGGCCAGCGCCGCCAATGTTGAATATGCCAAGTTCGCGTTGCGCAAGAAAGAATTCCTGACCCACGGGAGTGGGCGCTGTCAGCGGCAGAGGCTTGGAGAGGGGCACCGCCCCGCCAATGATCAACCGGTCAATATGACTATAGGTGAGGGTAATCTCATCGGCCTCGAACATGTTTTCCATCAGGAAATGGCGACGCAGTTCGTCCGTGTCAAAATTGCGTACCGCATCCGGATGGCAAACCTGTCTCACTTCGATCTTCATTTCAGAACCTTTGCATGTCGGTGTTTTGCCGCTTTAAAAGCGGTCAGTCAGTCATCATCGATGAAAAATGCCGGGTCGACATTCGTCGTGTCTTTCACCTCGTTCAGCATCTGCCCGAGGTGAAAGCCCATGGCTTCTGTTGCGTGCGCTATATCGTGGCGGCGGATGCCATCGAGAATTGCTTCATGCTCGACAATGACGCGGGTAAGACGCCCGCTGAGCGGTAGTGTCAGCCGCCGATAGCGGTCGATCTGCATCTTTACCTGCTGGATCACGTTCCATATGCCGGGAAATCCGGCAATTGAATTGATCGACAGATGAAAATCCGTATCAGCGCTGTGAAAGCGTTCATTGTCGCCAGATGCTTCGGCGGCCACGAGATCGGCAATGCTTCGTTCCAGCCGGGCAATATCGGCAGGTCCCGCCTGTTCGGCAGCCAGCTTCACGGTCGTCTCTTCAAGGGATTTGCGGATGAGGATTGCTTCATAGAGCGCGCGTCGCGGAATGCGCGAAACGAAAGTTCCCGATTGTGGAAAAATATCGATCAGCCCGTCATCGGCAAGTCGCAAAACCGCTTGGTGGACAGGCGTGCGGCTCACGCCAAACTGCGCGGCGATTTCCTTCTCAAGAATGGGCTCCATCGGTCTGCGGCGCAGCGAAATAATGTCGTCAAGCAGTTGCTTGTAAATATGGGTTGCAGCCCGGGGGGTGGCTGCCCGCTGCTGAGCATAGTCCGTGCTGGATGTCGCGAGCGGGTGGGCCCGGTCACGCTTGCGCTCCGATGATGCGACGGGGTTATCGGTCACTGAAAGCCGCAATCGCCCGCAAGGCGAGTCGTTAACAGGGGCAACCGGAACTTTTGATACTGCAAGAAAACCTCCTCCCAAAGGATTTGAAATATAAATATTCTAATATTTTAGTTTTGGCAAGCGCTTGCTTTCTGCTGGAGCGGGCCGGAGGATCACTGCGGGGAAAGCTGTTGCAATTATGCGTTGCACAGTTTACGCATATACACCGAAGCGAGATTGTATCCGGTTGTATTGCCGATGAAGTACAACCTTTCGTCGAGACTGAATTCTGATTTTATAGTAGCGTGCACGATATTTCGATAAGAACGGGCTGTTCTTTGACGACTGATTAAAAGCTTTGTGAAATTATGTGCCGTTAGGCGCGTCACCAGGTAATATTTACGATATAAAAATTGCCCGTAAACCATTTCATTTTGGGTATTGTGCGTTTTTTGGAAAGTTTCACGAATATTATGGAAACGGATTCAGGCAAATCACTGGACACATCCCGTCAACGCATTTTTGGCGTTCCCGTGGTCGCCGTTATTGGCCTTCCGCTTTTGGCCCTGCTGATTGTGCTGTTTTTGGGTTTTAGCCTGATCTTGCAGACGCAACGTACCGATCTGACAAAGACTTATGCTGACAGGACGGCGGAGTTTCTGGCCAGAGATATCGCCAATCAACTCGGCCATCTTGTTACGCCGCTTGAGGAATATGCCGATGCTTTTGCATCGCGGGTAAAAGCTGCTGGATGCAGCAATGCTGAATGCGTTTTTTCTTTTATCGAGGCGGATAGGGCCACTCCAGAGCGGGTTCCTATCCAGGTGTCGGTTCTCCGTTTCGGTGCAAGCAATGGTCATCTGTTAAGCGTTTTCAAGATCAAGGAGACCGACCGGGATTTTAAGGGGCAGGGCAAGACGCAATCGGACAACCCATCGCGTCTTCTTGTGACAAGGCCGGACAGGCCCATGCAAGAACGTGACTTCAATCTGTTTGAGCGAGGCTGGTATCGCGGCGGTATTGTCGGCAGGACACCGACCTGGAGTGCTCCCTATGTGGTGAATAATACCAGTGATCTGTGCGCTTCCACGCAAGGCAGCGTATGGACCATGACCCGGGTTCTGCCGATTTTTGGTCCGGATCGGAAGCCTTTAGGGGTCCTTGCACTCGACATGTGCGTCAATCGCATCAGCGCATTCCTGAGCAGCGCGACAGGCAATACTGTCCAGGAAATTAGCGTTTTCACGCCTTCCGGAGAGGAGCTTTCGGTTTCGGGCGGTCAATTCACGATCGGGCGGGACACAAGCAAAATCTCCGCCGACCTGGGAAACGCCGTATCTCTGGATAAGTTTGATCTCAAAGGCTGGCGCGTCGTCGTTACACTTGGTGACGAATTATCGGCGAAGGCGGATTGGGATTGGTATTATACGGCCGTCTGCTTGATCGGGCTTGCAATAAGTATTGCGCTGACTGCCTGGGCCGCGAGCTTTGTCGTCAATCCATTGATGCGGCTTTCAAGGGCTGTGACAGATGTCGGCAATCTCAATCTGGACACGCCCATCTCCGTTCCCACCAATATTAGAGAAGTCGGCCTGCTGGCCTCGGTGATTGAAAGAATGCGTCTTGTTCTGCAACGCAATCAGACGCGCCTCGAATTTCTGGCCTATCATGATCCGGCCAGCGGTTTTCTCAATCAGGCCGGTTTGGTCAAAGAGTATGATTTGCTGGTTGGCAAGGAAGGCCAGATTGATCTGATCCTCATAAAAATATGCAATTACCATCAGATCGCCAGCATTTTTGGCGATGAGGTTCTGGCACGAATGATCAGCAGCAAGATCGACAAGCTTCAAGCCACGCTTGCAGGGGGCGTCGTGGGCTGCCTCAACAATAATCTGATAGCCTATATCTATCCCAGCGACGAGGGGGTGGATATTCCTCTCATGCGCAAGATGCTTGCGGAAATGCGGTTGCCTTATGAAAATGAGGGGATACGTATTTCACCGGTTATTGCCTGCTCTGTCGCCCAGAAACAGGGGCAAATAGAGCCATTCGGCTCTTTGCTGCGCCGCGCCAATGGTGCCATGTATCACGCGGAAGACACCAAGAGCGAAGATGCTGTCTGGCACAATTCCGCTCTCATTCAGGATCTGCGGGCAGCTTTGGATTTTGGCGGTGATATTACGCGGGCCATCGGGCGCGGCGAATTTTCAGTGAGATATCGCCCTGTCGTGGATTTGCGGACAGGCCGGATTTGCGAAGCGCATACAAGTGTTATCTGGCATCATCCGGAATTCGGAGACATCAAATCGCATAAGTTCATTCCAATCTTTGAACAAAATGGCTCCATTCTTCATCTCGGCCTTTTTATCATGTCACGAGCATTTGAATTCCTGCACAATTTCAAAAAATACTACCCCGACAATAAATTACTGATCGGGATCAAGCTTTCTTTCCCCCAGCTCATGGACCCGCTGTTCATTGAACGCATCAGGGAGCTGCAGGCCGAATGGGGCGTCAATGCTTCGGAAGTAAATTTCATTATTTCGCAGAATATTGCGATGCTTGACGATCAGCAGATCTTCCGTGTCATGCGCAGGCTGCGGGATATCGGTTTCCGCCTGATAGTCGACCAGTTTGCCATGTCTCATTCTACGGTAAATGGAGCCATGGCGCTCCAATATGATGGAATGATGATTGGGTCGGAGGCCTATCGGAACATTGACCAGCCAGGCCCCGAGCGGGTCATTCTGTCAGCAGTATGCGAACTGGCAGGAAAACTGGATATGGAAAGAATAGCCGTTGGAATTGATACGCATGCCATCATCGAGCCATTGGTAAAATGCGGCTGCAATTTTGGCCGGGGTCCATGGTTTGGCCATTCGGGCTCGGAACAGGAGTTTCTGTCGCGCTATGACGAGAACGCTGCCATGTTCTCGAATGAGCCCGCTCACTGAGCAGATGACGTCTGCACCGACTTTGTGCGTGGTTCGATGAGGCTCACAATGAGGAAGCTGAGATGATTTTAAACGGTGAAGATTATCTGTGCAGTTTACCAACTTTCCTCATGGTGAGCCCCGTCGAACCACGCACTATATAGTTGCAAGTTAAATTGCCGAGCTAGGCGAGGGGCCAAATGCAACAAGCCGACCCACCCCCTAATCAACACGCCCGCGAGCGGCCACCGGGGCGATCTCAGTGACCGTATCGCCCGAAATAAGCACGACACTATCGAAGAGATTGGACACGACACAGGCATGATTGGGGATGATGCGGATGCGCTCGCCTACCTTGGGCTTGTGCTGACATGCAGACAGGTCGATTGTGCCATGCTCTTCGCTAAGCGAGGAAATGACCGCATCTGGATATTCCACCACCCTGCCAAATCCGCTTAAACCCAATGTATCGCTTGTCAGCGACTTCGAGCCCGCGTCGATGATGGCGCGATTTTCGGTCGGGCGGCTTACGACAGTTGCAAGCACGGTGAGAGCGCAATCATCAAGGGTGCCGGCACCTTTGGCGACCTGAAAGAGATCCATATAGATATAAGTGCCAGGACGGTGTTCCGTTGCGCTCGCCACTTCATGGGCCCGCCACATATCGGGGGTTCCGCCATTGGAAATGGTGTGCGGGTCCAGCCCGGCTGCGATCGCCAGTTTTTCCGCCTCTGCGAGAAATGCCTGCGTGGTTTCGATACCGCCAGTTTTCGGATATGTCATGAAGCCGGCAAAGTTAAGCCCTTCCGATGCGTCGATCAGCTTGGCAAGCGCGACCGCTTCCTGCGGGGATTGAACGCCGCAGCGGCCCATGCCCGTATCGCATTCGACCAGAACGGTCAGTGGCTTCTTGCGCCCGGCAAAAGCCTCGGCATAACCGCGTATGGCCGTTTCATTATCTGCGGTTACGCTGATCGTGATGCGCTCATTAAGCTTGGCAAGACGCTCAAGCTTTGCTTTGCCGATAATATTGTAGGGGATGAAAATATCGCTCATTCCCGCATCGGCCATCACTTCAGCCTCGCCGAGTTTTTGGCAAGTAATCCCGATAGCGCCAAGCTCTATGGCTCGTTTGGCAAAACGCGGCAATTTATGTGTCTTGATATGCGGACGCACGGTCAAGGCATGATTGTCGGCATAGGTCTGGAATTTTTGCAGATTTGCCTCTGCGCGGTCCGTGTCGATGAGAACAGCGGGTGTATCAATATCGGTCAGCTTCAATCTCAATCTCCGAGCGGCAGTGTGGTCGCGTTATTGGCGTGCATGGCTTGCAGGTTCTTGATGCGGCGCATCCGCTCGACGGCAGGGGCACCGATTTTTTCGGCAACGGTCATTGCCAGCATATCGGTAAGCGCGAGCAGGGCATAGCGGGCGGGGGAAGGCCGGTAAACATTGGTGCCTTCGTCAATGTGAAAAGGCATGACAAGTTCTGCCGCCGCCGCAAGCTTCGTGCCCGGCGCCGTGAAGGCAATTGTTTTGGCGCCATAGCGCCGCGCGATCATGACGGCCTCGATCAAGGGCTTGATTTCCCCTGAAAGCGAATAGGCAATGATAACAGTATCCTTGTTGCTGGTTGCCGCTGTCATCTGCTGCATTTCGCCATCAATATGCGATGAGGCGGCAATGCCCAGGCGGAACAGGCGATTTTCCATTTCGGTAGCTGCCATTGAGGACGACCCGCCGGAACCATAGGCGCGAACCATTCCCGCTTGCGCAATGAGTGAAGCCGCAAGTTCAAGATCGTCTCTGTTGATCAGATTGCACACGGTTTCGACAGCATCGACGGCGCTGCGCGCGATGACCGACGTCACACTGCCGTTTTCATCCTGCGCGGGTCCCGGCGCGATAAACCGCCCGGCAATGGCAAGCGATTGCGCCAGCCTTACCTTGAAATCCCGCGTGCCCTCAAAACCGAGCATACGGCAGAAACGCGTGATTGTCGGCTCGCTCACCCCAGCCTTTTCGGCCAGCTTGTTGATAGGCGCATGAGTGGCGAAATCCGCATCGGACAGGATCGCAGCTGCGACCTGGCTGTCGGAATGTTTGCCTGTATCGGCAACCTCCCTCAGCCTTGCAACGATGTCGAAATGCGGTGGTGCCATCTGTTGCTTTATCCATCTCGTTTGCAATAACGATGTGCGTGGTTCGACAAGCTCACCATGAGGGAGGAATTTAGTGGCAAAACAAAAGCCAGTAACCTCACAACTTTATGCAAGCAACCCACCTTCCTTATGGTTGGCTATCCTGAGCTTGTCGAAGGGCGAACCAAGCACATGTCAAATTCTGTTTCCGGTTTTAGCGTCAAAGACATGCACCTTTGCCGGGTCAACCGTCAATGATAATTGAGTGCCGGGCTCCGGCGCCAAACGATCACGGAACACGCAGCGCACGGCAACACCGGAAATCGTGCCGAACAAATGGGTCTCGGAACCTGTCGGCTCAATCACCTCGACGTGATAGGCAAATCCATTACCATCGGGTGCGAGGCGATAGTGTTCGGGGCGTATGCCGATCTCGACCGGCTGGCCCGAAGCGGCAGTGGTATCGCCGACCGGAATGATGGTGCCATTGTCGGTGCGAACCTTTGGCGCGCCATCGCCGCGCTCCAATGTTCCAGGAATGAAGGTCATGGCGGGCGAGCCAAGGAAACCCGCAACGAATTTGTTGACCGGCTTGTCGTAAAGCTCAAGCGGCGAGCCCGCTTGCTCAATACGCCCCGCATTCATGACGACGATCCGGTCCGCCATGGTCATGGCTTCGATCTGGTCATGGGTAACATAGACCATTGTGGTCTTTAACTGCTGGTGAAGCGCCTTCAGCTCCGTGCGCATCTGCACACGCAGCTTGGCATCAAGATTGGAAAGCGGCTCGTCAAATAAGAACAGGTCCGGCTCGCGCACGATTGTACGCCCCATTGCAACCCGCTGGCGCTGCCCGCCGGAAAGTTGGCGCGGCACGCGGTCCAGATAGTCATGCAGATTGAGCGTTTCCGCAGCCTTGCCGACCTTGGCGTCAATGGCTGCAGCCGACTCGCGCCGGATTTTCGGACCAAAGCCGATATTCTTGCGCACACTCATATGCGGAAACAAAGCATAGCTCTGAAACACCATTGAAATATTGCGCTGCTGCGGCGGCAGACCATTGGACAGGCGGTCACCGATCCATAACTCACCGGAAGAAATATCCTCCAATCCGGCAATCATGCGCAGGAGCGTGGATTTCCCGCAGCCGGAAGGTCCGATCAGCACCAGAAATTCGCCGTCCCGCACTTCGAGGTCGATCCCATGCAGTATATTCATTGCGCCATAGGATTTGGCGAGTTGCTTGATCTGTAGTCCGGCCATGTCACTTGTCTCCGGCGAGCACGTCATTGATGAAATGGAGATTGCCTGCTGTCAGGCCAGCATCAACAGTCAGCGTTGCACCGGTAATTCCCGATGCGGAGGCGCAACTGAGGAAGAAGGCTGCTTGCGCCACTTCGCCAGATGTCACAAGGCGTCCGAGCGGATAATGCGGCAGAACCTTTGCCAGAAGCTCCGGCTGTTTTTCCAGACGATGATCCCATGCCGGGGTGCGAACGGAACCCGGACATACGGCATTGGACCTTATACCAAACCGGCCGCGCTCAACTGCGAGCGCCTTCATATAGGCGATCATGCCAGCCTTAGCGGCCGAATAGGCGGGATTGCCGAAATGGCTGAGCGCATTGACCGATGAGATGAATACGATGCTGCCGCCGCCTTTTGCGGCCATGGCCTCGGCAATCGGGTCCGTGACATGAAATGCGCCATTCAGATTGGTCGCAATTTCGCGCTCCCAAACATCGCCATCGACCTGATCGAGAATCTCGCCGCGGGAAAAGCCGGCATTATTGATCAATACGTCCGGTGTGCCGTGATCGGCAATAAAGTTTCGAATTGCGCTGCCGGTCTGCGCCTTGTCATTGATGTTGAAGACAAGCCCATTTGCCAGCGGCAGTCCGGTCAATAAGCTCTCATCTTGATCGGCGCCTGAAACAATGGCCCCTGCCGCATTGAACGTGTCGATCAATGCTTGCCCGATGCCGCCACCCGCGCCGGTTATAAACACCTGTTTGCCATACAAACCAAGGGCTCTGTGCAATGTCTCTGAAGTCATATCGTGACCTTGTTTTGAAATGTTCCCCTAGCTTATTAATGACGGCATATGAAAAAAAGCAACATAAAACTGTCATAACCCCTCAATTTTTGACTTGCATGAAAATAAATTACATAGAATGATGGTGAAAGTTTCAAAATTACGCCGATGGGAGAATGCGGCGTGTAACAAAGGGGAACATCATGATGATCAGAAAACTAAGCCTACTTGCGGGGATTGGCCTTCTCGCCCTTTCAAGTGGCGCATTTGCCGACACCGTCCGCGTCACCATTGCTGAATATAGCAAGGGCACAGGCCCCTATTTCGAAGAAGCGGCCAAAGCCTTCGAAGCGGCCAATCCAGATACGAAAATCCAGATCGAAGTTGTTCCGTGGGACAGCCTTCAGCAAAAACTGACGACCGATATTTCGGCCGGTGCCAATGCCGACCTTTCCATTATCGGCACGCGCTGGCTGCTGGATTATGTCAAGGAAGGCATTATCGCCCCGCTTGACGGCAATATTACGCCGGATTTCAAGGCGCGCTTCATCGATACATTCCTCACGCCATCGGTCATGGACGGTAAGGTTTATGGCCTGCCGATCGCAGCTTCAGCGCGCGCCATGTATTATAACAAGGATATCTTCGCCAAGGCTGGCATTGATACCCCGCCTGCAACCTGGGCAGACTTCAAGACGAGCGCCGAAAAGATCAAGGCGCTTGGCACCGAGACCTATGGTTTCGGCTTGCAGGGCAAGGAAATCGAGACGGATGTCTATTTCTATTATGGGCTCTGGGCCAATGGCGGCGAGATCGTCAAGGATGGGAAATCCGGTCTTGATTCAAAAGCAGCCATTGATACGGCGACGCTTTACAAGAGCTTTATCGATGGCGGTCTGACCCAGCCGGGCGTTACCTCCTATAGCCGCGAAGATGTGCAGAACCTGTTCAAGCAGGGCAAGGTTGCAACCGTCATCACCGCGCCATTCCTTTCCGGTCAGATCAAGAACGAAGCGCCAAATCTCAATTATGGCGTGGCACCCATTCCCGCCGGTCCTGATGGCGGCAAGGGTACCTATGGCGTGACGGATTCCATCGTCCTGTTCGAAAATTCAAAGAACAAGGAAGCAGCATGGAAATTCCTCGACTTCCTGTTCACGACGGAACAGCGCACAAAATTTGACAAGATCGAGGGCTTCCTTCCCGTCAATGCCGAAGAAGCCAAAGACCCGTATTTTGCCGATAATGCCGATCTGAAAGTGTTCACGAGCCTTCTTCCGAATGCGCGTTTTGCTCCGGTCATTCCGGGCTGGGAAGACATTGCCCAGACAACGTCCAACGCCATCCAGAAGATTTATCTGGGGCAGGGCGAGATCGAGCCAACGCTGAAAGAAGCCGCTGCCAAGATCAATGAGACGTTGAAGTAAGCTTGTTACCCGCTCCGGATTGAAACTGGAGCGGGTAACATTTGCAGTTGTGTTTTGCGTGGTTCGCCCTTTGACAAGCTCAGAGGGCTCACCATGAGGAAGGTTGGAGTCGGCAGGGTTCTAGTCTTGAAACCTTGCAGGTGGGCTTTGGAATCAAATCACCTTCCTCATGGTGAGCCCCGTCGAACCACGCAAAACACAACTGCAATCAAATTCAGACTATGCGCCCAGCCCGAAAGTCGGCCAGGTTTTCTAACCAAAGGTAATTCCATCGATGCAACGGGCTTCAGTCCCCTATTTTCTCATCTTGCCGAGCTTTCTTCTGGCGGCTGCCATCATCCTTTGGCCGCTAAAGGAGATCGTCTCGCTATCGCTGCATGATGTGAACCGCTTTGGCATGTTGAAGGATTTCATCGGTCTTGAGCACTATCGCAGCCTGTTTGCCAATCCGGATTTCATTGCCGCGACATGGCGCACCCTGTTCTGGACCGCTGCCGTTGTCATTGGCACGCTGATTGTTTCCGTTCCCATCGCGCTTATCCTCAATGAGGATTTTTATGGCCGCGGCATTGCGCGCATTCTCATCATGCTGCCCTGGGCCATATCCTTGACCATGACTGCAATTGTCTGGCGCTGGGCGCTGAATGGCGAAAGCGGCATGCTTAACTCGGCGCTGCGTGATCTCGGGATCATCAACACCAATATTCAGTGGCTGGCGGAAGCCTCGACCGCTTTTCCCATGCAGATACTCATCGGCATTCTGGTCTCGGTGCCCTTTACCGTCACGATCTTTCTTGGCGGTCTTTCTTCCGTGCCGGAAGATCTCTATGAGGCGGCGGCGACTGAGGGTGCGGGACGCTGGGACCAGTTTCGCTTGATCACGCTGCCTCTGCTCAAGCCCTTCATCAATATCGCCTTCGTGCTGAACACGATTTATGTGTTCAATTCCTTCCCCATCATCTGGGCGACGACGCAGGGCGGTCCGGCCAATTCCACCGATATTCTGGTCACCTATCTTTATAAAACCGCCTTCCGCATGGGCAGGCTGGGCGAAGCCGCCGCCGTTTCGCTGATCATGTTCGCCATTCTCATTATTTTCACTATTCTTTATGTGCGCCTCGCCATGCGGGAGGAAAAGCAATGAGCAAGAAACTGAAACGCTCCATCCTGTTCTGGCTTTTCCTGTCGCCTATTGTCGTGGTGATCCTGTTTCCCTATGCGGTGATGGCCATAAGCTCACTGAAATCGGCGACCGAAGTGCTCAATCCGACCTGGTGGCCGGACGAGTTGCATTGGCAAAATTTCCCGGAAATGTGGCGTACCTCCGGCATTGCATCGGCACTGGCCAATTCGCTTTACGTGTCCGGCCTGTCCACCGCCCTGACGATCCTTGTCTCCATTCCTGCCGCCTATGCGCTCAGCCGCTATCAATTTGCCGGGCGCAATGCGTTCCGCCAGTTTTTGCTCATCTCGCAAATGCTCTCGCCCATTGTTCTGGTCATCGGGCTTTTCCGCCTTGTTGCCGGGGCGGGTATGATCGATAGCCTCAATGTGCTCGTCATCATCTATACGGCCTTCAACATCGCCTTTTGCGTGTGGATGCTGCAAAGCTATTTCTCCACCATCCCGCGCGATCTGGAAGAGGCCGCGTGGATGGAAGGTGCAAGCCGCACGCGCACGCTCTTCACCGTGTTTCTGCCGCTGGCGGTTCCCGCCATGGTGGTTACGGCGATTTTCACCTTCATCAATGCATGGAATGAGTTTGTCATTGCGCTGACCATGCTGCGCACGGAAGGCAGCTATACTTTGCCGATCCGCGTCTTTTCGCTGGTTGCGGGGCGCTATACGGTCGATTGGCACTATGTTATGGCCGCCGCTTTCGTCGCGTCAGTGCCGGTCGCCATACTTTTCGCCTGGCTGCAACGCTATCTGGTGCGCGGACTTTCCATCGGCGCAGTGAAATAATTCAACAACAGGAAACAGATCATGACAAAACAGCATTTCGGCCAGTCGCATGTGCCATTATCGCCAGCGGTTCGGGCAGGGGATTTCATCTATATTTCCGGTCAGGTGCCGGTCGGCGCGGATGGGACAGTCATTATCGGCGGTATCGAAGCCCAGACCAAGCAGGTCATGGAAAACATCAAAGCCGCGCTCGCCCTTGCGGGTGCCGAGCTTTCCGATGTGGTCAAGACATTCGTCATTTTAGAAGATGCGCGCGAATTTGCCGCCTTCAACAAGACCTATGCCACCTATTTTCCGCAGAACCCGCCCGCGCGCACAACCATTGAATCGCGGCTGATGATCGATATCAAAATCGAGATTGAAGCGGTGGCCTATAAGCCTGCATGAATATTGTGCGCCCTTCGACAAGCTTCAGGGTGAGGGAGGTAGCGGGTTGCAAAGAAGCTCATCTTCAACGCTTCAGATCAAGCTCCCTGTAATCAACTAACCTCCCTCATCCTGAAGCTTGTCGAAGGGCGCACTTCATTGCTGCAACATACCCTCAAATGAACTGAACCACCCAACCGAAAGCATAAAATGCGTATATTCACCGCATCCTTCGCTACCGAGACCAACACCTCCTCGCCAGTGCCGACAGATCGCGCCAGCTTTGAGATGGCATTCTATGCCGGTCCCGGCCAGCACCCGGATACGCCGACATTGTGCTCGGCGCCCATGGTGGTCCTGCGCCGCCGCGCGCGGGAAGAAGGTTTCGAGCTTATCGAAGGGACAGCAACATGGGCCGAGCCCGGCGGCCTGTTGCAGCGCAAGGCTTATGAGGATTTGCGCGACGAGATTCTCGACCAGCTCACGGCGGCAATGCCGGTTGATGGCGTTATTCTTGGCCTGCATGGTGCCATGGTCGCGCAGGGTTATGATGATTGCGAAGGCGATCTTCTGGAGCGCATCCGCGCCATTGTCGGCCCGGATATTCTTATTGCTTCGGAACTCGATCCCCATAGCCATCTGACGAAAAAGCGCGTCGCCAATGCGGATATATTGGCGGCATTTCTCGAATTTCCCCATACGGATTTTTACGAGCGCGGCGAACATGTGGTTGACCTGGCCCTGCGGACACTCCGTGGCGAGATCAAGCCGGTCATTTCAACCTTCGATTGCCGCATGATCGGCGTCTATCCCACAAGCCGCGAGCCGATGCGGTCCTATGTGGATCGCATGAAAGCGCTGCACGGCAAGGATGGTATTCTTTCCGTCTCGCTGATCCATGGTTTTATGGCGGGCGACGTGCCGGAGCTGGGAACACAGCTCATGGTTGTGACGGATAATGAAAAGGCCAAGGGCGATGCTTTGGCGGAAAAGCTGGGCATGGAGCTTTTTGCCCTGCGTGGCACAACGGCTATGCCAATGCTGGACACGGAAGCGGGGCTTGATGCGACCATGGCGATTGTCGCGCAACGCCCGGGCAAGCCTGTCGTTGTCGCCGATGTCTGGGACAATCCCGGCGGCGGTGTAGCGGGCGATGGCACGCTGATCCTCAATCGCATTATCGAGCGCGGTATTGGCAATGTGGCTGTTGCGACGATCTGGGACCCTATCGCCGTCACATTTTGCCTCGCCGCAGGCGAGGGCGCGCTGATACAGCTGCGCTTTGGTGGCAAGGCCGGTCCTGATGGCGGCGCGCCTATTGATGCGCGTGTCGAGGTGGTACGGGCTGTCGAGGAAGGCTGGCAAAGCTTTGGTAAGAGCCGGGTTACGCTTGGGCCCGCAGCGCTGATCCGCCTTGAAGGCACGGATATCGACGTCATCCTCAATACGAACCGCACCCAGACTTTTGAGCCTGACATCTTTTCCAATATTGGCATTGATCCCTTGTCGAAAGATATTCTGCTGGTCAAATCAACCAATCATTTCCACGCGGGGTTCGAGCCGGTGGCGTCGGAGATCATCTATATCGATGCGGGCGCGCCTTATCCCTCAAATCCGAAAAAGACAGACTACCGCAAGCTCTCGCGTGAAATCTGGCCAAGAGTGGAAAATCCTTTCGGTTAGTATTTCGGTCATCTCAAGGCACATGCTTGCGTGGCTTTTGATTGTGCGTGGTTCGCCCTTCGGCTCGCTCAGGAGGGCTCACCATGAGGAAGAGAGCTGAGTGCAGGCAGCCAGCTCTTGCAACGCTGGAGACTGTCATTGCAACCCACGCACTATACTATTTGCAGCAGGCCCTACCGGAGCGTTAGACCGAGCTAGTCAAAGGGCAAAAAAACGCCTCTTGCAATTACTAGATGACTGGTCTATTATAACCTTATGAGCAAGATCGACACACGAGCAGTTTTGATTGATGAGGGCCTGAAGGCGCTTCTTTCCCACGGCTATGATGGCGCGGGAATCGGCCCGATCCTCAAGTCGGCGGGCGTGCCCAAGGGTTCGTTCTATCACTTCTTCGAAAGCAAGGAAGAGTTTGCTTCGGCGGTGCTTGCAAACTATTGCACCAACAACCAGAAGGTACGCACGCGTCTTCTGCTGGAAAATAGGTCGAAAGCACCGCTCCAACGTCTGCGTGATTATTTCGATTATTACGAGACAGTCTATAGCAGCGGCGATCCAACTTGCGGTTGCCTTCTTGGCAATCTTGCCCAGTCCATTGCGGCCCATAGCGAAGTGCTCCAGCGCGAGCTGAATCGCTCATTCACCGCCTGGCAGGAGGATTTTAAAACGGTGTTGCGTGAGGCACGTGATGCCGGAGAATTGCCGGAACATCTTGATCCGGATGAGACGGCCGCCTTTCTGATTGATGCCTATGAGGGCGCGCTGATCAGAATGAAGGCGGAAGGAAGCATCAAACCATTACAGCGGTTCCGCACGATGACACTCGACGGCCTGCTGACCCGCAAATCATAGGAGTTTATTATGGCTTATATAGAGACGACTGGTCTACTAGAAATTGACCGCAACTATCGCACTGGCCGCAGCTATTCGTTGCGAAACTCCAATAAGGCCGGTTTGCTTGAGCGGTTTGTCGAAAGAGTCCGCACAAGTTTTGCTTCCGGTGGCGTGGTCAGCGCGGAAGATGCGCCTCTGGCCCGCCTCAGCGATCGCATGCTCGATGATATTGGCCTGACAAGAGCGGAGGCCTTGGAGCTGGATCGGCGGGCGAGAGAATTGAAGTGATTTTCGGCATGCATTTGGGTGATGCGTGGTTCACCCTTCGACAAGCCCGTCGAAGCACGCATTATATTAATGCGAATAGTTAACCTTGAACATAAGCCAACGGGGGAGCATCAAGGATGGCAACCTAGCCCAACTCACTCCGCCAGGGCGGGTTTGCGCCTGCACGGGAAACAGTCACTGCGGCGGCCTTGGCACCAAGTGTCAGCGCAGCGCTGATCTGTTGTTGCGTCAGGGCGGGCAGGGCCGTTTTCGTCAAAAGTCCGGCTTCCTGCAATGAAGCCAGCACACCGGCGGTAAATGTATCGCCAGCGCCCACCGTATCGACAACCTCAACACGCTGCGCATCGACATGCACGGTCTGATCCTGCGTATAGCCGGTAACGCCATCAGCGCCATGGGTGACGAGAATGAGTTTCGGTCCCTGTTGATCTGCCGCAACGATCCAGCGTTTTGCGATTTCGTCCATCGTTCCGGCTTCACCGAACCATCGCATATCCTCATCGGAAATCTTGACAATATCGGTCATGGCGATCATGCGGCGCATGCGGGCGAGATGCTTTTCCTTGTCAGGAATGAAACCGGGTCGGATGTTCGGGTCGAGCACGATGACGCGCTTTTCATGCTCGCGCGCCATCAGCGCTTCATAGGTCGCGCCGCAAGGTTCCGGAATGAGACTGATCGCCCCAAATTGCACTGTGGTGACATTATCGTCCAGCACCGGCAAATGGTCTGTTGTCAGGGACCGCCCCGCGCTGTTTTCATCATAGAAAATATAGCTGGCCTGTCCGTCAACAAGCCGCACGAAAGCCAATGTGGTCGGCTGCGGCGAAATATGCGCATAGCGTGTGCCAACATGGTTTTGTGCCAGGCTGTCCCGCAACATCTGGCCGAAGAAATCCGAAGAAATTCCCGAAAAGAATTCGGTTGGCACCCCAAGCCGTCCGAGGGCAATCGCCGTATTGAAAACAGCGCCGCCGACATAAGGAGCAAAAGCAGCTTCTCCGGCGCCGGTCTGGCGCGGCAGCATGTCGATCAGGGCTTCACCACAACATAAAATCATAGAATATCTCTCTGGATTCAGGACTTATCTGGATAAATCACACCCTTGCGGATGATGATATTGGCATAAAGTCGAGGTTCACTTGTCGCAACAATCGTGTGCGCCTTTTTGATGCGCGCATAGAGTGCCTCGCCATTGAGCGCAACCAATTCAAACCCCGGTGCGCGTCTGGAGCAGACAGCCTGCATTTCGTGGTGAACAGGGTCGGCGCGGTCCGGATCGCCCATTACGGAAGCGCGGAACAATGCCTGTGGTACGAAGTCATCGACAGGCAGCACTTGCAAGATTGCATCGAGAAGCGGAATCAGCGGCAGACCATCGGCGCGGATCAGCCGCCGTGCATCTTCCTGCGCCGGATAATTGCCGTCGACGAGTGCAATCTCGTCGCCATGTCCCATGGCGCGCAGTGTGGCCAGCAGTTCCGGCCCCAGCATTGGGGAAATTCCAATCAACATGGGACATCACCAGAGAGAATAGCAATCGGCATCCCATTTTTCTTAAAGCCATAATTTTGCATGCACTAAATTTCTTTCCTGAAAATCTTCTGGCCCAGAAGGAAACGGTCAGCCAGGGGCAGGCTGGCGGCTCCCAGTGAACGGGCATGGATCCCAACAGTTCCTGCAAGAATTGAGGGAAGCGATAGTCCCTCCAGCCGGAACGTATTTATATGTTTTTGAACGGCCTCCACGACACGGGCGCGAACATCTTCAGGCATCCAGCCATCGATAATTGCGGCTTCAAAATCCACAACCGAGGCCGATGCGACGACGGCCTGCGCAATCGCTTTGCCGGCTGTGTCGATCCACTCGTCGAGTTCAGGGCCCATCTGTCCCCAATCGTCAGGCGAAGCCCAGAGCGGCGAGGGGTCACGGCCAAGCGTGGTGACGACGCGCTCAAGACCGGTGATTGAAGCCATATCGATGAGCTGGCGGGCCGTGCCGTCATTCCCGAATACCGGCATTGAGCCAAGCGCACCCGCATTTGCCGCTGCGCCCGGGATAAAGACTGCCATTGATGACGATACCGCCGCCGATAAACGAACCGATATAGAAATAGACGAAATCATTGATATCTTTGGTTTGGCCAAAGACAAGCTCTGCGCCGCAGGCGGCGGTCATGTCATTTTGCAAATAGGCGGGGAAGGAGCAGAGTTCCTGGATTCGGGCACGGATATCGCAGTCGCGCCACTGGTCCAGCACCTCCTGCGGCGCGCCGACGGCATCGGCCCATTTCCACAGCTCAAACGGCGCGGCAATACCGATCCCGGCGACCCTTTCGCGCTGTTTGGGTGTCAGTTCGGCCAGCATGTCCCGCATGCCTTCTGCAGCAATGCGAAAGATCGGCGTCGGTGCCAGATAATCATAGGGCGTATGGCGCATTGAGCGGATGCGCCCGAGAAAATCGATCAGCACAAGGTCGGCACTGCGCCGCCCGATCTTGAAGCCAAAGAAGAATGCGCCTTCAGGATTAAGCGCCATGGGGATCATGGGTTGACCGATCCGCCCGCGCAAAGGCTCTTCGCGGATCAGCAGTTCATCGGCTTCCAGCATGCGCATGATGATTGAGCTTGTCTGGGCGGAGAGCCCGCTCATCCGCGCAATCGCCGTCTTGGCAAGGCTGCCATGCTGGCGAAGCAGCGACAGCACCACACGCTCATTGTGATCGCGCATGCCGCTCTGGTTCGTACCGTGATGATGCGACGGCCGCGCGGCGGCACTTCGCTCCGATACTCGAATAGCCAACGAAATTCCTCCCGATTTCCCTGGGACAATGGAACGGGGACCGGCTTCTGTCAATATTAAATCACAGTGATTTATTAATGTTGACAGGTTGGGACGAGTGGTATTTGCTTATAGTGCACTTGGCCGGGAGGATAACTGTCCGAGATGTTTAGAAAATTGAACAGGGACCTGTCGAACACGGTCTCAATGCGGACGAGTATGCGCTTGCCGCGTCCATAGGAGGAAGTCACACATGGCTAAGAATCTATATTTGAAATCCACGGTATTTGGAGCGGCTGTCGTTGCTCTGGCCGCTTTGGCCGCGCCTGCACAGGCTGCGGATGTCAGCGCATGCCTGATCACCAAGACAGACACCAATCCGTTTTTCGTCAAGATGAAGGAAGGTGCGCAGGCCAAAGCCAAGGAACTCGGCGTTGAGCTGAAGGCCTATGCGGGCAAGATCGACGGCGACAGTGAAAGCCAGGTCGCGGCAATCGAGACCTGCATCGCCGATGGTGCCAAGGGTATTTTGATCACAGCATCTGACACAGCCGGTATTGTTTCCTCGGTCAAGCAGGCACGTGATGCCGGTCTTCTGGTTATCGCGCTCGATACGCCGCTTGATCCTGTCGATGCTGCCGATGCGACCTTCGCAACGGATAATCTTCTGGCCGGTGAACTGGTCGGCAAGTGGGCTGCCGGTACTTTGGGTGACAAGGCGAAGGATGCCAAGATTGCTTTCCTCAACCTCACCCCATCGCAGCCATCGGTTGACGTTCTGCGCGATCAGGGTTTCATGAAGGGCTTTGGCATTGATGTTGCCGATATCAACAAGATCGGCGACGAAACTGACCCGCGCATTGTTGGCCACGACATCACCAATGGCAATGAAGAAGGCGGCCGCAAGGCAATGGAAAGCCTTCTGCAGAAAGACCCAAGCATCAATGTCGTGCACACGATCAACGAGCCTGCAGCTGCCGGTGCCTATGAGGCTCTGAAAGCGGTCGGCAAGGAAAAGGACGTTCTGCTCGTTTCCATCGATGGTGGTTGCCCGGGCGTCAAGAATGTTGAAGCCGGTGTTATCGGCGCGACATCGCAGCAATACCCGCTTGCCATGGCAGCGCTCGGCATCGAAGCGATCAAGAAGTTTGCCGATACTGGCGAAAAGCCAAAGCCAACGGAAGGCAAGACCTTCTTCGATACCGGCGTCGCGCTGGTCACTGACAAGCCGGTCAAGGGTGTTGAGTCGATCAGCGTCAAGGACGGCCTGGCCAAGTGCTGGGGCTGATCTAAGCGGTCTTACCCTCCCCTTGGGGGGAGGGACGGAGCGTAGCGACGGGGAGGGGTTCTTCTCACTTTGTAAAGACCCCTCCCTGCTGCTTCGCAGCTTCCCTCCCACAAGGAGGAGGGTTAGCATCGCGCCCAGCCTTTTGTTTTCAACAGAATTCATTACCCTGTTCTAGGGAGGTCACATTATGACAGAAACAGAGCGAACGCCTCATAAGGGGCAGGAGTTCGAAAGCGTGCTGACGCAAAGCGCGACGACCGTCGCCAGCTTTGACAGCGATGACAAGAGCGCGCTGGAAAAGATACGGCATTTCCTGCATTCAAGTCCGGCAGCCGTCCCCCTTATTGTTCTGGTCCTGTCGCTGGTCATTTTCGCCGCGCTGGTCGGATCGCGTTTCTTCACGCCATTCGCGTTGACGCTGATCCTGCAGCAGGTGGCCATTGTCGGCATCGTCGGAGCGGCGCAGACCCTCGTCGTTCTTACCGCCGGTATCGACCTTTCCGTCGGCGCCATCATGGTTCTGTCTTCGGTGGTCATGGGGCAGTTTACCTTCCGCTACGGCCTGCCTGTTGAGGTGGCTGTCGCTTGCGGGCTGGCGCTCGGTGCCTTTTGCGGCTTCATCAACGGCATGCTGATTGCCTATGTGAAACTTCCGCCATTCATCGTCACCCTTGGCACGTGGCAGATATTTCTTGCCACGACCTATATCTATTCCAATAATGAGACGATCCGCGCCCAGGAGATCGAGCAGAACGCTCCCTTGCTGCAATTCTTCGGCGACAAGATCAATCTGGGTGGCGGGGCCATGTTCACCTATGGCGTGTTCGCCATGATCCTGCTGATCATGCTGCTTTGGTATGTGCTCAACTATACTGCCTGGGGCCGTCATCTTTATGCGATCGGCGACGATCCGGAGGCTGCGCAGCTTTCGGGCGTGCGCACCAAGCGCGTGCTTGTCTCGGTCTATGTTCTTTGCGGGCCTCATTTGCGGGCTGGCCGGTTGGGCCCAGATTGGCCGCAATGGCTCGGTTTCACCGCAGATTGGCCAGTTCGCCAATATTGAATCCATAACGGCTGTGGTTATCGGCGGCATGTCGCTGTTCGGTGGGCGCGGCTCCATTCTCGGCATGCTCTTCGGTGCGCTCATAGTCGGCGTATTCTCTTTCGGCATGCGCATGTATGGCACGGATGTGCAGTGGACCTATCTCATGATTGGCGTGCTGATTATCGCAGCTGTGGCAATCGACCAGTGGATCAGAAAGGCGGCAAGCTGATGAGCACGACACAAACCTCCGCGACCCCGCTGCTCACAGCACGCGGTCTGGTCAAGCGCTATGGCCGTGTCACGGCGCTGGATCACGCCGATTTCGACCTTTACCCCGGCGAAGTGCTGGCGGTTATCGGCGATAATGGCGCTGGAAAATCCTCGCTGATCAAGGCGATTTCCGGTGCCGTGCATCCCGATGAGGGCGAGATCAAACTGGATGGCAAGGTCATCAATTTTCGCTCGCCCATGGAAGCGCGCGATGCGGGTATCGAGACGGTCTACCAGAACCTCGCTCTGTCTCCCGCGCTTTCAATTGCCGACAATATGTTCCTCGGCCGTGAATTGCGCAAACCCGGCATTGCGGGAAGCCTGTTCCGCATGCTCGACCGCAAGGCGATGGAAAAGATGGCGCGTGACAAGCTCACGGAGCTTGGCCTCATGACCATCCAGAACATCAGCCAGACGGTGGAAACCCTGTCGGGTGGCCAACGTCAGGGCGTTGCCGTGGCGCGTGCGGCGGCTTTCGGCTCCAAAGTCATCATCATGGATGAGCCGACAGCTGCACTCGGCGTCAAGGAATCGCGCCGCGTTCTGGAGCTTATTCAGGATGTAAAAAAACGCGGGCTGCCAATTGTGCTGATCTCGCATAATATGCCACATGTTTTCGAAGTGGCAGACCGTATTCACATCCACCGCCTGGGAAAAACGCTTAACAGTGATCAACCCCAAGGAATATACGATGTCGGACGCCGTCGCCTTTATGACCGGAGCGAAAACGCCGCCAGCACAGGTAAACTGAACGAATATTACAAGTATATCTCCCCCGCAAAGGGGAGATATACAGCTGCCAATCGACCCACTATACCCATAGGAATTTTTGAGAATGAAGCGTTCTGAAATCAATGCGATCATCCGCGAGAGCGACAAGTTCATTCGCTCGTTCGGCTATGTCATGCCGCCCTTCGCCTATTGGTCGCCGGAAGAATTGAAGGCTCGCACATCAAGCGATGCCAAGGCAATTCTCGATGCGCGTCTTGGTTGGGATATCACCGATTACGGTCAGGGCAAGTTCGATGAACTTGGTCTGTTTCTCTTCACCACCCGGAACGGCAATCAGGAAGATCTGAAAAAGGGTGGCGGCATGCTTTATGCCGAAAAGATCATGATCAGCCGCGAGAAGCAGCTGTCACCCATGCATCGCCACATCGTCAAGGCGGAAGATATCATCAATCGCGGCGGCGGCACGCTGGTGCTGGAACTTTTCAACTCCAATGAAGATGGCAGCGTAGACGAAAAGACCGATGTGGAAGTTGCCACTGATGGCCGTATCGTGCGCCAGAAGGCAGGCGGCCTTTTGAAGCTGCAACCGGGTGAGAGCGTGACGCTGTTGCCGGGCAATTGGCACGCTTTCTGGGGCGAGGGCGGCGATGTGCTGATCGGTGAAGTTTCGACGGTCAATGACGATCTGACCGACAATATTTTCCGTGAGCCGATCGGCCGCTTCTCCAATATCGAAGAAGATGAAGCGCCGCTGCATTTGCTCGTTTCCGATTACGACAAATGGCTGGCCTGACCCTTTTGGACGACAGGCAGGAAGCCGTGACCGCGCAAGATCTGGTCTCGGCTATTCTCGCCCGTGCCGCCGATACGAAACGGCTTGTCGTGGCGATTGCCGGCCCTCCGGGTGCCGGCAAATCCACGGTTTCAGCGACGCTTTGCGCCGCCATCAATGCGCGCGATCCGGATGCGGCGGTGGTCGTGCCGATGGATGGGTTTCATCTTGATAATGCCATTCTCGATGCGCGGGACATGCGCAAGCGCAAGGGTTCTCCACCCACATTTGATTGCGCTGGCTTCGAGGTCATGCTGAGGCGGCTTCGCGAGGGCGGCGAGGATATCGTTATCCCGCTTTTCGACCGCAAGCTTGATCTAGCGCGGGCGGGAGCAGATATCGTAAAGGCGGATCAGCGGATTTTGCTTGTTGAAGGCAATTATCTCCTGCTCGATCAGGCACCCTGGAACCGTCTGGAACCGCTGTTCGACATGACGGTATTCTTGCAGGTGGACCGGCTTGAGCTTGAAAACCGGTTGGTGCAGCGCTGGCTCGGTTTCGGCTATAATGTCGGCTCGGCACAGGCGAGGGCATTATCCAATGATATGCCCAATGCCGATCTCGTGCTTGAGCACTCACGGCCTGCGGATTTCATCTTGAAGAATTAGAGCTTGGTGGCTCCCGATTGAAAGAAAATTTCAGAATCGGGCCACTTGCATTCCGGCATGCCGCGCCATAGTCCTCAAGGGATCAATGAGGCGCGGGGTGCGATTGTGAATTTCAGAGCTATTTTCCTGGCGGCCAGCCTTGTGCTGTCCGTTCCGTCCTTGGCTTGGTCAGATGCGGCCCAGATCGCCTTTGACAATGAAGATTATGTCACTGCATTGAAGCTTTGGGAGCCGCTCGCCGATAAGGGTGAAGCTGCAGCACAATATGGCGTCGCCAGCATTTTTCTCAACGGCTATACCGGCGTGGAAGATTATGCAAAGGCCCGCGATCTGCTCAACAAATCGGCGGATCAAAATTATGCGCTCGCGCAAAATGCCATAGGAGATGTTTATCGCTTGGGGCTTGGCACGGAGGAAAATCCGGCGGAAGCCGTGCTCTGGTATCGCAAGGCGGCAGAGCAGGGATTGGCGCGGGCCGAACGCAATCTCGGCTTTCTCTATTCCAACGGCATTGGCGTTGAAGAAGATGATGCGCAGGCACTCATCTGGCTGACCAAAGGTGCCGATCAGGACGATGCACTGGCCCAATATTACCTCGCCAATGTCTATGCCAATGGCTATGGCGTTGAGGTGAACAAGGCTGCTGCTGCTGCCCTCTACCGGAAATCTGCGGATCAGGGCAATGCGGATGCGCAGAACTATCTGGGTTATGCCTATGAGAGTGGCGAAGGCGTCGAGCAGAGCGATAAGGAGGCAGTTGTCTGGTATACGAAGGCAGCGGAGCAGGGTTCATACCGCTCGCAGATGAGCCTTGGAAACATGTATCTTGAAGGGCGGGGCGGTTTGCCCAAGGACCCGAAAAAGGCTGTTGAATTTTATCAGCTTTCAGCCGATCAGGGCTACTCGGTCGCGCTCGACAATCTTGGCCTGCAATATGCGGCAGGCGTTGGCGTGGACAAGGATTATAAAAAGGCCATGGAGCTGTTTCAGCTGGCTGCAGAACAAGGTTATGCCGCCTCGCAATATAATATCGGCGTCTTTTATAATATGGGACGCGGCGTTAAAAAGGATATGAAGAAGGCTCTCCATTGGTGGAAGCTTGCCGCCGATCAGGGCAATGAACTTGCCAAGGAAGCGCTCGAAGCCAACCAGTAAAGAACGCTTGCGGCAGGCTCGTTTGGAAGCGTTCTTTGTTTAATCCAGCTATCAATTTCAAATGCGAAACCCTCCCCGCATGCGGGGAGGGTTTTTAGTTTGTTGTGCAGTCTCAGAACTTGACTGTCAGGTCGGCTTTGACGGCATTGTCGCGTGTGTCGCCGGAGAACTGGCCGGTATAGGCGAGGCCGAGCGTTGTACGTTTGCCGATACCGACATCAAACCCGGCTTCGACAGCAAAGGCATTCTTGGCAATGGGCAGGCCCTCGATGGAGAAGGGCGCGCCGCCCGCAAAGGCCAGCTCACGTTCAGGCGTTACATCACCGAAGGCGTGGTTCCAGCCAACCATGCCGCGTGCCGTCAGCACGGTTGTTTCGCTAAGCGCAAAATTGCGCGAAAGGCGAAGCCCGAGCGTTGTCGTGGTAACATCGCTGGAGCCGGACAGACCGGTCAATGCGCCATCGCCGCCATCTTCCTGGAAACTATCGGTTTTCAGATGCGTGTAGCGGGCAGCAGCAAAGGGTTCGAGCGCCGCATATTGCGTCTCGACCTTGTAGCCGAGTTCACCGAAGACCTGAACGGTTTGGGCATCATAGGATGCATTCTGGCCGTTGGTAACACCGCCAAGCACCACATCGCGATCCGTGTCGATCTCATGATGACCAAGATTGACACCCAGGCGAAGCCCGAGCGCATCCCACTGCGTACCGGCATAGACACCGACCTGATAGCTGTCCACATCGGCCTTGGCCCCACCGCTATGCAACGAGGTATTGCCATAGCTTGCCAAGAGGCCGAAGCGCCATGTTTCGGCAATCACGCCATCAAGGCCGGTGACGAACCCGCCCGTATCGCGGCTGTAGCCGGAGGCATTGCCGTCGCTGTCGGCATGCGCCCAGGCGCCATAGGCCTGACCCCAAAGGGTAGGGGAGAGATCGGCCGGAGCAATTGCGGCAAAGGCTTCGCTGCCCGTTGCTTTTTCGCCCGGACCATAGGCGAGAGGGGTGATCGTTGCCTGCGGGGTGACAGCCACGCCGTCAAAGGCCGCGCGAAGACGTTCTGTTGCCGCCTGACTGATAAAGTGCCCATCCTCAATCAGAACGCCGTCCAGCGTCGCATGGATTTCGCCGGTCAGCGATTGGTAGGTGCCTGCAACGGCGTCAAAAACCGTGCTGGTTTCGATTGTGTCGTAAAGAGAGCTTCCAGCGCCGCCAGTTTCAATGGATTTTGCAACCGCTCTTTGATTGCGCGTCTTGGCGAAATCGTCAAAGCCCAATGCGTTGCGTTTGAAGCTTGCCGCAATGCCGGTCGGAGCATAGGCGAGAACGCCATCATAGAACACATAGGCCGACTGAACACTTGCAAACTGGCCGTTTATGCCGCCCGTCGATGTCAGGAAATTATAGCTGTTACTATTGAGGGCGGAGCGCACCTCCTGTGCGCTGGGTTTTGTCGTGGCTCCGGTCTCCGGCGTCAGGAGAACAACGCCGCCAAGCAGGGTCGTCGTGCCATTGACGACGAGCTTGTCAGCCTCACTGCCATTGACTTCAATATGCAGGGTTGAACCCGTGTTGAAGGTTGCATCGCCATTTGAGGTCAAGGTGCCTACCGAATTGCCGGGAGCGACCGTGCCGCCATTATTGGCTATGATACCGCCAACTGCGCCAATGCCGCCGAGCGTACCTCTATCGTTGATGACAGCCTTGGAAGTGATGGACCCATCAATTGCAAGCAAGCCGCCATTGATGAGCGTATCACCCCTATAGGTACTGTCGCCTGTCAGCCGCAGCGTGCCCATGCCGGTTTTTGTCAATCCGCCAATATAATTGTTCGGGTCATTCAGTTTCTCGGTCAGTGTCGGAACGAGTGCTTCATAGGCAGTAAATTCTTTCAGCGCTCCGGCAATACGGTCATCGGTGATCGTGCCGCGAATTGTTTCGGCACTGGCTTCAGGCGTAGCCGAGAAATCGACAAATTGCGGCGCCCTCGGAATGCTTGTGTTTGGAGCTGTTGCCACGAATGCATTCCATAGGGCAGTTGCTGCAGGGTCCGCCAGCATCTTGGCATCCGCCGCCTCGAATGCTGCATTGGCAGCTTCGAGCTGCTCATCAGTTAAAGGCGGGTTTTGAGGAAGATTGATAATGTCGAGTTTCGCGTATCGGTCCCTGACTAGTTCGATGGCCGCAGGGAAGTTGGAATCCGGAAATTGCGTTATGACCTGTTGCCGGATTTTTTCCTTGCTGGCTTCGGTTATGCCATTCTGCCAGCCTTCTGTGATTTTCTTGGCTTCCCAATCGGCGATTGTTTGCTGGTCTTCAACGAACCGCTGGTCCAGCGCGTCCTGTGAGATATCATTGCTCCAGACTTCTTCATTGGTGCCGCGATAGGAGGCGGGCAGATTTGCCTCGACACGGCTCAGGAACTGGCCGGGGCCCTTTATTGCCTTGTCGAGATTGATCAGACCCCAGCCGAACACATTATCAACCCCGGCTTCGCCAAGATCGGTGGATGTCGTCTTGAGAATTTCGTTGACATCGCCATTGGAGAGATAGGGGAAGCGTTGCTTCAGCACCATGAAGGCACCGGTCGCGGCCGGGCCTGCCATAGAAGTACCGCTCAGTTCTTCATAGCCAGACGTGAATCTGCTGTCGTCCATTACATCGCCGGGATTAAGGCCGGTAATGTCGCCAACCGGCACACCACTATTGATGTTTGTGCCAGGAGCGGCGACGCAATGATATTTGGAATAGCCGCAAATGCTGGAAAAGCCACTTCGTGAATAGCCATCCGGGTTTGTCTCGTCAGCAACGACACTCATTGTCGTCAGCCAATTTTTCTCCAGTTCAGGACGAAAAGTTGCAAGCCCTGCAAGGGCGTCTGGTTCCAGTCCACCATCATTGCCGGCTGAGAATTCGACGACGATGCCGCTTTCTGCAGCCTTGATCGCGCCGTTATAGGCACCGCCTTCGGGAGTGCCGAGAATAGCCTTGATCTCCTGATATTGCCCATAGGCTTCCGCATAGGTCCAGGATGAGCTTGAAAGACCAATGCCCCAGCTGTCGGTGATGATCGAGACGCCGCTATTGATCATGGCATCCCATGCCGCAGCATAAACTGCGCCATCATTGCCAAGTACAACGCCATCTTCTGGACCTGCGTCATAATTGCTGGCGGCAAAGATACTGGTATCGAAGGCCACGCCCATCATGGCTTTGCCATCGCGATTGGCGCCAGCGATACCGGCGACGTGCGTACCATGGCTGGAAATGCCACCATAGCCGTCAATATACTGCCTGCCATCGGCAACGAAGTGGTCACCGGCTTTCACGGGAATATAGGGATCGGTGTAAAGCCTCGTGCCTTCGGTTTTGACAAAGTTCATTTTGCCTTCACCGGCAAATTCCGAGTGAGCGGCATAGACCGGCTGATCGATGACGCCAAGCTTGGTGCCCTTACCGGTGAAGCCCATTGCATAGGCTGCATCGGCATTGAATGCTTTCAGGACATCATTGCCGTTGAACTCGGCATCATCGCGCCAGCTCTTCTTTGCGGCTTCGAAATCATCGGTTCGCGTGCCGTCAGCATTGTAATATCTGGGCTGTTGCTGGGCGATTGCACCTGCCGTTGCCGCGGTGAGTAAGATGGTGGTGAAGACTGTTGTAGTAAGATGTTTGCGGAATGTTTTTAGACGGGTTTTACGGGCGGAAACAGCTGCGTCAGAAGCATAAAAAGACATATAATATTCCTCCGATTCTCGGATCACCTAATCCGAAAGTACTAGGAGGTTGAAATTTATCGGCATCTTACGTCAAGTGGGAAAAAGGCCAATTGTGTTAACTTTGTGGTAACTTTTTGATTTCAATGACAGAAATTTGACAAAGCCGCGTGTGCAGCTTTAAAAAAAATTAATTCAATTTTTTCAGTATATTAGCTGCGCGGAGACAATTGGATTGCCATACTCTGCATGATGGCCGCCGCGGTATCGCGGGTTATTTCCGTCCAGGAGGCCAGCATTTCCGGCGTTACCCGGTAGGCAGGACCTGTCACGGAAACGCTGGCAGTGAACAGCGCATCGGTGCGGGAAAAAATCGGTGCTGCAACGCAGGTAATCCCCAGTTCATGCTCTTCCCGGTCATAGGCATTTCCGGTGCTTCGTATGGTGCTGATCTCGGATAGGAGGGCTGCGGCATCGGCCAAAGTGTTGGGGGTGTATGGCCGGAATTCGATGCGCTCGACCCGCTCGCGCAATTCATCGTCTGGAAGGGCCGAAAGCGCAGCTTTGCCGACCCCGGTGCAAAAGGCGGGCGCGGTGTTGCCGATCTGTGAAACCATGCGGATATTCTGGCGGCTCTCGATCTTGTCCAGATAGATCACTTCTATATCGCGCAGCACGCCAAGATGCACTGTCTCGCCTGTCGCCTCATGCAACTTTTGGATGTGAGGGGCGGCGACATTGCGAAATTCATTGCCAGCCCACGCTTTGGATGCAAATTGCAACAATCGCAATCCTAGCGTGTAACAATTATCCCTGTTAACCGCGATAAGCCCCTCGTCGATGAGATTGGAAATTTGCCGGTGGAGGGTGCCGCGCGGTTGGTCGGAAAGTTTCAGCACATCCGTGAAACGCAGCGCCTCGGAAGAGTTGGCTATGATGTCAAGAACGCTGATGGCTTTGCCGAGCGTGCCGGTATCTTGACTGCCACCGGATTTTTTTACCCTATCGGTCGCCACTCTTTGCGGTTTGCTCATGTTTTTCCTGTTCCTGGAGTGTCTGGGGCGATTTGCTCCCGCTTTTGCTGTAACTTGAGCAATATTTACCGAAGAATCCCCGATTTTTGCTGAAAATTTACAATCGCCAATAGAAATTTGGTTGTGCGAAGTTGAACCATTGACCAGACTCATTTTCCTTGACTTCTTGCAGCATAGGATGACAATTCAGCATAGTCAAACATAGTTCCATATAATGGAATTAACTCAGCCTTATGAGAATCCTGCCATGATGCCTTCCGCTATTTTTCCCGACCTGAAAGATCGATCTGTGCTTATCACCGGCGGGGGTTCCGGCATCGGCGCTTCATTGACTGAAGGCTTTGTGCGTCAGGGTTCGCGCGTTGCCTTCATCGACATTGCCGACGAGCCTTCCAATGCGCTGGTGGAACAGATGGAAAGCCAATACGGAAACCGCCCGCTTTATATCAAGGCTGATCTTTCAGATGTGGCCGCTCTGCGGGCTTCTGTTGCGCAAGCCATTGAAAATATTGGCCTAATCACCGTGCTTGTCAACAATGCTGCTTGGGATGACCGGCACGATATTGATGAAGTGACGCCGGAATATTGGGATAAGAACCAGTCTATTAACCTGCGTCCGCAGTTCTTCGCAGCGCAGGCCGTTGTACCTTGCATGCGTCAGGCGGGTGGTGGTTCGATCATCAATTTCACCTCGACTTCGTTCATGATCAACCATGGCGAAATGCCTTCCTATACGGCCGCGAAAGCCGGAATCATCGGTCTTACCAAGGGGTTAGCGGGACGATTGGGGCCGGAGAAAATCCGGGTGAATGCCATTGCCCCTGGCTGGGTCATTACGGAACGCCAGCGCGAATTGTGGGTATCGGGAGATCGCCTGAAACACCACATTGAACGGCAGGTTTTGCGGGAGGAAATTCAGCCCGGTGATATGGTCGGACCTTGTCTTTTCCTCGCTTCCGATGCAGCGCGCATGCTGAGTGCCCAGACCCTGATCGTTGATGGAGGCTATCTGTGAGCCAGGTCCCGATCTATGCGCTAAGTGATTGGGGAACAACGCGTTTCAGGCTCTGGCTCGTCGATGGCGCGGGCAATGTTCTTGGCGAAAAACGTGCCGATGACGGGCTTGATGTATCGCGCGTTAAGGGGTTTGCCTCTGTGCTTGAGGGGCATCTTGCAAGCCTTTCAGCACCCTCAGATCTGCCGGTCGTCATATGCGGCATGGCAGGCTCGCGTCAGGGTTGGGTCGAGGCGAATTATGTGCCGGTTCCTGCCGATTTGAATGCCATTCTTGTTGGTGCCGTCAAACTGCCAGACATGGCGCGCGACGTTCGCATTATTCCTGGTCTTTGCCAGTTGGACGATACGCCAAATGTCATGCGCGGCGAAGAAACCCAGTTGCTTGGAGCCATTCTGGATAGAAATTTATCCAGTGGAATCATAGCGATGCCCGGAACCCATTCAAAATGGGTAGAGTTGAAACAGGGCAGGGCCAAGTCATTCGGCACCTATATGACCGGCGAGCTTTATGCGCTAGTCAGCCAGCAATCGATCCTGCGCCATTCCATTCAGAATGCAGCGGAATCCGCTTCGGCGAATCATCCGGAATTTATTGCCGCGCTGAAATCCATGCTCGCCGGAAACTCTCTCCTGGGTCAGCTCTTTGGCATACGCGCCGCCATGCTTCTAAATGATTTGAAACCGGAGGCAGCTGCTTCACGGCTTTCGGGCCTGCTTATCGGTGCAGAGATAGCCGGGCAAAAATCCATAACAAACAATAGGATAGTCTTAGTCGCGTCGGGTGCAATGGCCACTCTTTATGGCAAGGCGTTCGACGTCGCCGGACTGGATTTTGATCTGGTGGATGCAGATGAAGCCGTGCGTAAAGGATTGTTCGTTGCTGCCTCCGGTATTTGGCCAAACGTTAAAGGAAACTTCAAATGACCCTTTCTTCCGCTCCATGGCCCAAGCTTAAACGCGACCTGATCGCGATCTTGCGGGGCGTCCGGCCAGATGAAGTTTTGGCAATTGGGGAGGCGCTTGTTGCTGCGGGAATCGATGTCATCGAAGTGCCGCTCAATTCCCCTGATCCGTTCCAATCCATTGAACTGCTTGCAAAAAAACTGCCTTCGCACGTTCTTGTTGGCGCTGGGACAGTGCTCGATGCAAATGACGTTCAACGGCTTGGGGATGCCGGTGGGCGTCTTGTCATTTCGCCAAATATCGATCCTTCCGTGCTGGCAGCCGCTGCCAAAGCAGAGATGGTGTCCATGCCGGGCGTTTTCACGCCGACTGAAGCGCTTGCTGCTTTGAAAGCCGGTGCATCCGGCTTGAAGTTCTTTCCGGCAAGTGTGCTCGGTCCCGACGGCATAAAGGCGATCAGCGCAATTCTACCCAAGGGAACCATTATCGGTGCTGTTGGCGGTGTCGATGAAAACGGCTTCGCGTCCTATGCGAAGGTCGGCGTTAGAACGTTCGGGCTAGGTTCCAGTCTTTACAAGATTGGCGCGACAGCGGGAGAGGTGGGTGACCGCGCAAGAGCAACAATTGCTGCATATGATCGGGTTTTTGGGGAAGTTTGACGATGAATCAGCCAAAAATCAGCGTTTTTTACGATATTCCATGTCAACTGGGCGAGGGGCCGGGTTACGATCCACTAACGAAGAATGCCTGGTGGTTCGATATCGTCACGGGCCGTCTGTTCGAAAAACCCTTGGCTGGCGGCGACGTCGCAATCCATCAACTCGGGCAAATGGCGAGTGCGCTGGCGGTGGTCGACGCGCAGCATCAGTTGATTTCCACGGAGACCGGGCTTGTGCTTCGTGACCGCCATACGGGCGTGCTGAAAATGCACCAGCCAATCGAGGCGGATAATCCGATTACGCGCTCAAACGATGCGCGCGTGCATCCAGCCGGTGCTTTCTGGATTGGCACAATGGGCAAGAAAGCAGAGCAGGGGGCGGGCTCGATCTATTGGTATCGAAAAGGCGAATTGCGTAAAATATTCAACGACATAACAATTCCAAACTCGATCTGCTTCTCGCCCGATGGCAGTATTTCATACTTTGCAGATACAGATAAAAATATAATCTGGCGAGTCGATACCGATCCTGAAACCGGGCTTCCCATTGGCGAGCCGACAGAGTTTTATCGACACCAGGAAAAGGGCGGTGTTGACGGTTCTGTAGTCGATGGCGATGGAAATCTGTGGAATGCCTGTTGGGGCCGTTCAGCCGTGGATGTCTATTCGCCATCCGGTAAGCGCATACATTCCATCACGATGCCCGTAAAGCAGCCTTCCTGTCCCGCATTTGTCAGCGAGGATACGGCGAGCATGATCGTTACAACGGCCTATCATGATATGAGCGAGGCTTATCACAAGACTGATCCTGATGCGGGCAATACGTACCTTGTTGAGCTGGCTGGTAAAGGCCGCTTTGATCGACCTGTGCAATTGTAATTGCCACTCAGGAACCATTGCCGGGCATCATCGTTTCTTCCCTGTAACCAAATATCAACGACTACGAACGCAAGCCGCCTGGCTGCGGATGGTGGTCTGTGTCTGTAATCAGGAGAATGAACATGGGATTTTTTTCCAAGGATATCAAAACGATGGACGACCTGTTCGTCCATACGCTTCGGGATATTTACTATGCGGAAAACCAGATCGTAAAAGCTTTGCCCGAGATGATCGACAAGGCTACTGATCAAACTCTCAAGGATGGATTTGAAAAACATCTGCAGGAAACACATCTGCAGATTGAGCGTCTGGAGCAGGTTTTTGCCCAGCATGGTGTTGAAGTCAGTGGTGTGAATTGCCCGGCCATTGATGGCATTCTGGAAGAGGCCGACGACATTGCAGGCGAGGTAGATGATGATGATGTTCTCGATGCGGCGTTGATCGCTGCCGCTCAGGCTGTCGAGCATTATGAAATTACACGCTATGGCACGCTCGTCGCATGGGCCAAGCAGCTTGGTCGCCATGATTGCGCCGCCCTGCTTCAGCAAAATCTCGATGAAGAGCTAAAGACGGATAAGGCTCTGACCGGCATGGCAGAAAATCGCATCAACGCTGCTGCAGCGTAAGTTTTGGCATCCGTACGGCCAGTCTTTCAAGCCACCACTTGAAACGGCTGGCCGCACCATTTTTTGTTGGTCAGAACCATAAGATTTGAGGATTAACAATGGCCAAGAGGATCGAAGCGCCAAGGATAAAGCAGGGCGAACAGGGTTACCCAATTCTGGTAGTGCTGGTCGTGTTGTTCGGGCTAGCAGCGCTTATCTGGCTGGGCGTTGAGGTCTACAGTCAATATATTGCCAGTGGCGGATAGCTGGAGCCGTTCGCAAATAGCTCCCTCTCTTGCCCAGATTACAATAGGAAACGGCGCTTGCGGATCATGCCGCCAACGAGTTAACAAGTCTGCGAAATACCGCAATCGCTCGGGAGCGCAGTCCGCCGTATGAACCATCCTAAAACCTCCGATATGAAGTCAAGCTGGGCAGTCGGTCTCATGACCGGCACTGTGCTGGATGGTTTCATCGATATTGCAATGATACGCAGTGATGGCGAAACCATTGACGAGTTCGGCCCCTGGGAATTGGCACCTTATCCCACCGATATTCGCTCGCTTTTGGCGGAAACTTTGGACATTGCCCGTGAATGGCAATTCAAGGGCCCTGAGCCGGAAATCTTTCGCAAAGCGGAAATCGCGTTGACGGAAGCGCAATCGCTTGCCGTCAATCTATTCCTTGAAAAGCATGGCTTCCAGTCTTCCGATATTGCAGCTGTCGGCTTTCACGGTCAGACGGTTCTCCATGTGGCGCCTCAAGGCGGAAATCGCGGATTCACACGACAATTGGGCGATGGCGCAATCATGTCGCGGATTGTTGGAACGGATGTTGTGTTCGATTTCCGTTCTGCGGATGTAGAGGCAGGCGGGCAAGGAGCGCCGCTTTCGGCGATTTATCACAAGGCCATGTTGCAAAAGATTGGAGCTGGCGCCGATCATGCCATGCTCAATCTGGGCGGTGTCGCCAACATCACCTGGTGCAATTCAAGCGACATGATCGCCTTTGATACCGGTCCGGCCAATGCTCCGGTCAATGACTGGATTCGGGCGAAAACGGGCAAGGAAATGGACCGTGACGGCAAGATTGCCGCAAGTGGAAACGTTGATGAGGAGCGCTTGCGCGTGCTTCTCAGCCATCCATTCCTCCATGCACCATATCCGAAATCGCTTGATCGGTTTGATTTCCCGGCATCCATGGCTGACGGTCTTGGTCTTGAAGATGGTGCAGCGACCCTGACAGCTTTTACTGCTGGCGCGGTGGGAAAAGCGTTGGACCTTCTGCCGGAACGACCCAAGAAGATTGTCGTATGTGGCGGTGGGCGCAAGAACCCGGTAATGATGAAGGAAATTGCCAAGCGAGCTAGTGTGGAGGTGATCATCGCTGACGATGTGGGCCTGCGCGGCGATGCGGTAGAAGCGGAATGCTTCGCTTATCTGGCAATGCGTTCGCTTAAGGGACTGCCACTCAGTTTTCCGCACACAACAGGCGTTGCAAAACCACAGACCGGCGGCAGAATTGCACGCAGCCGCGATTTAGAAATCTTAAGCTAAAACAGAGAAATTCGAATTGCTTCAGATCGCGCATTGCTGGACCTGGCTTGGTTCCATAAGATAGATTACGTGATAACTATGTGTATCCGGACGGGGTCAAGGATGAAGTGCGACACGTATTGAATGTCTGGTTTAGGAGGATGCAACGCGCCCGGCGGTGCATCCCAATCTAACGCGTACTTCGCCAAAGTACCCTGCTATCAGAAGTGCTCGTTGCTATCTGCCCTCTTGCCGAGGATCAATGCAGCGATGAGGCCGAGCGCCACGCCGAACATGACATAATAAGTCGGCGCCATGGGTGATCCGGTCTTCTGGATCAGCCAGGTCACGATGAACTGTGCAAAACCACCAATGAGCATCACGGCAATATTGTACGAGATTGACAGACCCAAAGACCGCACGCGTGTTGGAAAGAGCACGGCCATGACTGTGCTGAACACGGCAAAGAATGCTGCCGCGCAAAGACCGGTTGCCAGCTGTACCACGATAAGCCTGCTGATCGTGGGAGCGGCTGTCAGCCACGAATAGAGCGGAAACAAGATGACGAGATAGACCGCAAGCGAGGTGATCAACAGCTTGCTTCGGCCCACCCTATCGGAAAGGATACCCATCAAGGGTGTCAGGACAACAACCCACAATGCCCCAAGCATCTGAACCTCGAACGTCTCCTGAAGTGGCAGCTGAAGAATCTTCGTCGCGAAGGTCACGAGATAGGTGAAGGTTATATACACCGTAACAGTAGCAGCTGCGACAAGCCCGATGCCCAATACTGTTTCGCGCCATGAGCTTGCCAGCAATTCTCCGATACTGATGTGGGTGCCTTTAACGGTCTCTTCCCGTTTGGCATTGCGGAATACTTCTGTCTCATCAAGGCGTTGACGGATATAGACGGCAACAGGAATGATGACCAGGCCAACGAAAAAGGGAATGCGCCAAGCCCATGCCTCGATCTGCTCCTGCGTAAAATAGACTGTCATTAACGTGCCTGCAGCGGCGCCAATCAACAGTCCGATCATCTGGCCGGTCATTTGCCAGGAGCCATAAAAGCCACGCTTTTCGCGAGGGGCCATCTCGATGAGCAATGCTGTCGCCGTGCCGAATTCGCCGCCGGCCGAAAAGCCCTGTATCAGCCGGGCGATAAGGATCAGCAATGGAGCCAACACGCCCGCCGCCTGATAGGTCGGAGCGAATGTGATGATCGCCATGGAAACCGCCATGAGCGAAGTGATCAACACCATGGCAGCCTTGCGGCCATGCTTGTCGCCATAAAGACCAAGAATAATGCCGCCGACGGGACGCATCAGAAACCCGACGCCAAAAATGGCCGTGGTCATCAGGATAGCATTCAGATCGCTGCTTGAGGCGGAGGGATCGACCGGAAAAAACAACCGCGCGATGATGGGTGTCATAAAGGCAAACACAAGAAAATCATACCATTCGAGCGCATTGCCGATAACAGCAGCAACAAGATTACGCACCGGCACTTTGTGAGGCTGCTGCATGATTATTCCTTTATCAGTGGGGTTTTCTGTCAGAAGGTCGTAGCCAGCCTGCCAGGAGACTCGCTTCAGCTACAGTTGAACCCCTCTCCCGGATTGGTCCAGTCCCTAGAAGTTGTTTTCCCCATGAACCAATGGTGCGCTGCAAAATCCCTTATGTTGCGCCGAGACAAGGCTCACTGTTGCAAATTACTGAAACAGGCTTTTATCTTGGCTGCGCGCCGAAATCGGGTCTAACGCTATTCGAGAGGGTCCAATCATGAAATATTTCTATTCTCCCGACACTTGTGCTTTAGCCGGGCATATCGCCCTTGCGGAAGGCGGTCATACGCCGCAGCTGATCAAGGTCGATGTTTTCACGCGAACGATCAAGGAACCTGGCGATTACAATAAGGTAAATCCCAAGGGCTATGTACCCCTGCTGGAATTTGACGATGGTCGGCAACTTACGGAAAATGTTGCAATTCTCAACTGGATCTCACGAAACTCGCCGCGATTTTCGGAAGGGTCAAAGCCTGATATCGACAGGCAAACTGAGATGCTGGCTTTCATATCAAGCGAAATTCAAAAGCCCTTCGTCTTTTCCTTTTTCCTGCCGGGTGACGAAGCAAAAAGCGACCTGACCAAAATGGTCGCCGGGCGGTTCGCCTATCTCACCGAGGTGCTCGATGAACCATTTCTGTTGGGCAGCGATTTCAGCGTGGCGGATGCATTTCTCTATGTCATGTTACGCTGGGCGCGCATGTCGAATATGGAAGTATCGCCGCGGCTCCTCGAATATCGGGATAGGATCGAGCGTATGCACTCAGTACAACGAGCTTTGACTGAAGAAGGACTGGCCTAAAGGCTTTAGAGTCTCTTGCTCCCAAGGTGCTTGGACCAGGTTTAACATCAAATGAAAGCCCCAGTGACATTCAGAGGTTGTTTTTGCGTGGTGCACAGGCCATGCTCCAACAATACCGAATGTAGATCAACTGTCGGTTCTATACGTTGAGAATGAAATGGAATTAAGCATACTGGCGACGGGGATTGTGCGGATACTTGGTATAACCGCGCTCGTCATCCTTTCCTATTCGATGGTCATTCGTAATTTTCCGAATGGTTGGAAAAAGAGTGCTGCTATCGGCATCCTCTTTGCCACTGGTGCCATATTGTCGATGAACGATGCGGTGATGCCGGCACCGGGTGTCTTCTTCGATGGCCGCACCGCTCTCCTGGCAATTGTTTATCCTTATGGGGGACTTATTGGCACCGTCATTGCTGCTTTATTGATCGCTGCCTATCGCATATGGCTCGGCGGCGTTGGTGTCGTGCCAGGGCTGTTGTCCATCTTAATGCTTTGCTGCGTGAGTTATGCTGCAGCACGTGTTCCGGTCCGAAAAATTCCGGTTGGCTTTGGTCGCTCGACGCTCATCGGGCTGGCTGCATCACTCTCGATTATTTCCGTTGTGCTGCTGCCAGGTGAAGTCGTTGCAACCATTGTCGGCGCGCCATTGATCGCAGTCATATTGGCCAATATCGCCAATGTCGTCATTATCGTCAATTTCCTGGAAAGGGAAAAATCCCGCTTGAGGATCATCAGGGCGCTGGAGCATGAAGCTTCTGTGGATCCCCTGACAAAGCTCCAGAATCGCAGGGCCTTCGACAAGGCAGCTTTAAGAGCAATGAATGATAATCGAGCCAAAGCGGCCCATTGCTCGTTGATAATGATTGATATTGATCATTTCAAAACAATCAACGACAGGCTTGGACATTATACGGGTGACACGGTACTGGCTGATGTGGCGGCAATCATCCAGAAGAATGTGCGCCTTGGTGATGTTGTGGTCCGCTATGGCGGCGAAGAAATCTTGCTACTGCTCGCCAATACAAAACAGGATGCTGCCAATGCATTGGCAGAACGCGTGCGCAGCGAGATTGAAAATACGGATTTTGTCTCGGGATCGGAAAGCGTCAATGTCACTGTGAGCGCCGGTGTTGCCAGCTTGGGCGAGAAATATGCAAGCATGGAGGCCTTGCTCAAGGCTGCTGACAAGGCACTTTATCATGCAAAACTAAGCGGCCGAAATCGCGTCGAGGTCGCTTAGATCAGCTTTTTAAATACCCTCGCCATGCATATGACCATCGTGAGTCAGCGTGGCTATGAAGCGTTTTGTACGTTCATGCTTGGGCTGAGTGAAGATATCACGTGAAGTACCCGTTTCAACAATTACGCCGCCATCCAATACGATTACTTCATTGGCGATGCGTGAAGCCAGCCGCAAATCATGCGTGGCCATGACCATTGTTGTGCCTTCCCGCGCCAATTGAGCCAGAACATCGACCACCTCGCCCGATAGTTCCGGGTCGAGCGCAGAGGTAGGTTCGTCGCACAAAAGGACCTTGGGTGATGGAGCCAATGCACGGGCAATGGCGACACGCTGTTGCTGTCCGCCGGAAAGTGTTGAGGGCCAGACCTCCGATTTATGTGCAAGGCCAACTTTTTCCAAGAGGGCCTTTGCGCGCTCCCTCGCCTTCTCTTTGGGCCATTTGAGAACGGTGGTCAGGCCCTCGGTCACGTTCTCAATCACGGTTCGATGGGGAAAGAGCTGGAAGTTCTGAAAGACCATGCCAGTGTGACGCCGGAGCAATTGAATTTGCTTCGTCGAAGGTTTGACGCCCGGCTGAAACTCAAGACGGTCTCCGGCGATTTCGACGCTGCCAGCGGTGGGAATTTCAAGCAGGTTAATGCAGCGAAGCAATGTGCTCTTGCCGCCACCGGAAGGGCCGACAAGTGCCATTACCGCACCTTCTGCTACATCAAGAGACACATTCTTCAGGACTTGAAGATCGCCAAAATTCTTCTCGATATTCTTGAGTTGGATCATCATGATCGGGCCTCCAGAAAGCCACCATACCGGTTGAGCCGCGTTTCCAGTCTTGCCTGCAAAGATGAGAGAACCGAGCTTAAAATGAGGTAGATGATCGCCGCTTCAATGTAGAGAATAAGTGGCTCATAGGTCGTGGCGACAATCCTCTGTGCCGCCTGGAAAAGCTCGGGCACGGTGATGGCGGCAGCGAGAGAAGTGTCCTTTACCAGTGAGATAAATGTGTTGGACAAGGGGGGCACTGCGACGCGGGCGGCTTGTGGCAGGATCGTGCGCCGCATGGCCTGTGACCAGTTCATACCAATGGAATAGGCGGCTTCCCACTGGCCTTTAGGGACCGAGGAAATGACCGCACGCAGAATTTCCGAAGTGTAGGCACCGATATTGAGCGTGAAGCCAATCAGTGCAGCGGTGAAAGCATCAAGAACAATTCCGGCACTTGGCAGGCCATAGAAGATCAGGAAAAGCTGAACCAGCAGCGGTGTGCCACGGATAATCCAGACGTAGAATTTGATGATGGCCGCAAAGGGCGCGGGAGCGAAAAGCCTTATAAGCGCTGCGAGCAGGCCAACAGAGAGCCCCAGCACGAACGATAAAAGCGTCAGCGGAATGGTGAAGATCAAGCCAGCCCACAAAAGTGAGGGCAAGGATTCGAGCATCAAAGTAAGCCAGCTGGGCACGGCCTCTTCTCCTTGGAAAAAATAAAAGGCAGGGGGACAAACCCCCTGCCCTGTTAGAGCGTAAATTCTGTTTGCCGTAAACGGTGATTACTTGGAAACGTCCTGGCCGAAATATTTGTCGGCAATCTGTTTATAAGTGCCATCGGTCTTGATTGCTTCAAGCGCCTTGTTGATTTCTGCCAGCAATTCAGGCTCGCCTTTGCGAATGATGATTCCGGAGAAATCCGCATCGGCCTGTTCAGCTGCAATTTTTACATTGGCGTCGGGCTTGTGTTTTTTGAAGTCAAGAAACGACAGGCTGTCATTGACGGTTGCATCGGCGCGTCCGCTCAACAGAAGCTGGATTGATTGATCGAAGCCGTCAGTTCCAACCAGCTCTGCGCCATTGCTCTGGGCGATCTTGCCGAAATTGCTGGAAAGAGATTGAGCAGACTTTTTACCCTTCAGATCAGCAAAACCCTTGATTTCATCATTGTCGCCTTTGACGATGAGAACGGCCTTGGATGCGATGTAGGGTTCGGAGAAGTCATACTTGGCCTTGCGGGCCTCGGTAATGCCGACCTGATTGATAACAGTATCGTAGCGCTTGGCGTCAAGACCGGCAATCAAACCATCCCATTTGCCTTCCAGGAATTCGGCTTTCACGCCGAGCTTTTTGGCAATGGCTTCGCCGATTTCCACATCGAAACCAACAAGCTTGCCGGCGGCGTCGTGATAGGTAAATGGCGCATAAGTGCCTTCAGTACCAATCTTGAGAACACCTGCGGACTTGATTTCCTCAAGGTTCGAGCCTGCGAATGCATGCACGGGTGAGATTGCCAGAGCACCGATGACGACGATTGATTTCAGCCAGTTCATTTTATTTCCATCCGATATCTATGCGCCGCTGCGTCTTTGTACGCATTTGGGCTAATGATTGGAAAATGTCACTTTGTAGATCGCCTGTATAGGCATTCTAGCGTCATGAAAGTAGAATTAGACGAAATTCATACCACATTTTACGGGATATCAGGAATATAATTTCGGTGCGGTTGTTTTCTTCAATTGCCGAACCTTACGGACGCAGGCACAATTTCTTGAACCATTTTGCATAGACCTTCCGCGTGGTTCGACAAGCTAACCATGAGGAAGGTTTATGCCATTGCATCGAGCTCGATTCACGAGACTTGCAGCCCACCCATCCCCTCATGCGAGCTCCTGAGCTTGCCAAGGGCGAACCACGCAAAGACGTCTATGCTCTCTATATGGCCTACCCGATGCGCAAACCGCTCGCGCCATGGAAAAGATGGACATTCTCTGGCTTGATGCCAAGTCCAATCATATCTCCGGGTTGCCGGTCTGTCCTACCCATGGCGAATATACAGGTCTGGTGCCCGGAAAGCTTCGTATAGAACTGCGTCGACAGTCCAAGAGGCTCTATGACCTCTATCTGTGCCTTCAGATCAGTGCCGCCGCCGACTTCAATATTCTCGGGGCGAATGCCAATTGTCACTCTTTCGCTGTCCGAGATTTCCAATTGCGGAAGCAGGCCAATGGTCTGACCGTCGCTCAACTCGGCCCAAGCCTTATCCCCCTCGCGGCGTACCACAGCTGGAAGGAAGTTCATTCCCGGAGATCCGATGAATCCTGCAACGAAAATATTGGCCGGATTATCGTATAGTTCCAAGGGCGTGCCGACTTGCTGGATAATGCCATCATGCATGACCACAATGCGGTCTGCCATGGTCATTGCTTCCACCTGATCATGGGTGACGTAAACCGATGTGGTTTTCAGCTGCTGGTGCAGCGCCTTGATTTCCGTACGCATATGCACACGAAGCTTGGCATCGAGATTGGAGAGTGGTTCGTCAAAAAGGAACACTTTGGGATCACGAACAATAGCGCGGCCCATGGCAACCCGCTGGCGCTGACCACCGGAAAGCTGGCGGGGAAGCCGCTCTAAAAGCACGTCCAGCCCCAGTCGCTTTGCGGCGCTGCTGACGCGGTCCAGGACAAGTTCCTTGGCCGCTTTCCGCAGCATAAGACTAAAGCCCATATTCGAGGCCACATCCATATGCGGATAGAGCGCGTAGGATTGAAACACCATGGCGATGTCGCGATCCTTGGGCGCCACATCATTGACGACGCGGTCGCCAATCCTGATCTCTCCGGCGGAGATTTCTTCAAGCCCGGCGATCATGCGCAACAGGGTGGACTTGCCGCAGCCTGACGGCCCGACAAGCACGACAAATTCGCCATCCGGAATTTCGAGATTAACGGCAGAGAGCACATTCATGGCGCCGTAGCTTTTCTGGACGTTGGTAATAGTGACAGAAGCCATCGTGTTAAATCCCTTATTAGCCCTTCACCGCACCGGCCGTGAGGCCTGTGACGAGGTATCGTTGCAGGAAGGCGAAGAATAGACATGCGGGTATCAAAGCCAGCACCGAGGCGGCCATCATCTGACCCCAGTCGACCGCAAACTTGCCAATGAATGTGAGTAGGCCAACCGCGAAGGTTTTCTGGTTGTCGCTGCTAATAAGCATCAATGCGAACAGCAATTCGCTCCATGCCGCAGTGAATACGAAACCGAGCGTTGCCCCCATTCCCGGTAGGGTCAGAGGAATGATAACGCGGCGCAAGGCTTGGCTGCGATTGCAGCCATCGATCATCGCCGCCTCTTCCAGGTCTTTCGGTATGCCATCGAAGAATGATTGCATGAGAAATGTGGCAAAGGCGATGTTGAAGGCAGTATATATGATGATCAGACCGGTCAGGCTGTCAGTCAGCCCAAGCTGGCCCATTATTCGATAAATTGGCGGTATCACCATGACCAGAGGAAACGTCTGGGTCAGCAGGAGTGTGACGGCGACAGTCGTTTTTCCACGAAATGAGAAGCGCGACATTGCATAGCCGGCCGCTGATGCAATGATTGTTACCAGCACTGCCGTTATGACTGATACAATGACACTATTGACGAAGTAGCGCGGAAAGTCTGTAGCGCGCAAAACAGTCTTGTAATTCTCGAATGTTGCTGATGACGGCCAAAGCGTTATGCCCTCTGAATAGAGAAGCGATTGCGGCGTGACTGAAATTTTCAGTGTCCAGAACAGGGGAAAGAGCGCAAAAATTACATAGGCGGCGACTGCGCTATAAAGGCCAATTCCGCCAAGAATCCTGGCATTGCGTGAGCGTCCGGCGATCATCAGGAATACCTCACGAGAGATTTGCGAATGCGGATCAAAACAATCGCGTAGAGGATGAGGAGTGCAAGCAGGAGTACCGCGACCGCTGAGGCGTAGCCTTTGTCCAGCGTCTTGAAAGCGCTCACATAAATATAGGTTGCAACTGTATTGGTTGAACCCGCGGGTCCGCCCTCGGTCATGACATAAATCAGGTCGGCAAAAGTGGCGATCCAGATGGTGCGCAGCATCACTGTGATCGCAATGGTGGGCGCAAGAAAAGGCAGGGTCACTTTCATGAAGCGCTGCCACGGGCTCGCCCCATCAATGGCCGCAGCTTCATGCAGCTCGCCGGGAATGGATTTCAACGCAGCCAGCAGGGTGATGGCGAAGAAGGGCACGCCGAACCAAACATTCGCTATGATAGGCCCCCACATGGCGGTCGCTGGATCAGCGAGAATATTGGTGGGTTCGGACTTGAGCCCCAAAGCGAACAGCCAGTGTGGCAAAGGCCCGACAATAGGATTGAAAAGCCACGCCCATGTAAGACCTGAAAGGAAGGACGGAACTGCCCAAGGCAGGAATACGATGGCCTGCACCACTTTCTTGCCGTAAAAATTGCGATCAAGCAGCAATGCCAATCCTAAACCAAGGAAGAACTGCAAAACGAGGCTGGCAACAGTCCACCACAGTGTATTCATCAGCGCCTGACCGAGATTTGCATCATGCAGCAGGGCTTCATATTGACCAAGGCCGACAAATTCAGATTTGAACGCCGAGAACTTCCGGAAAGAATAGCTGATACCGAATATCAGCGGAACGACGAGCACGAGCAAAAGCAGGACAAGTGCGGGGCTCAGATAGAGCCATGGTTCGAAAACAGTCGAGAAGCGGCGCTTGCCACCTTCCCTTCCATTTCCCTGCGGCAAACCCGCCGCTGTTGCGTGTGTCATTAGAATCTTTCTCCATAATACACGACACAATGCTTTAAGCTCGTTTGCATAGGTTTTGTGCGTGGTTCGACAAGCTCACCATGAGGGACGTGGTTAGTTGCAAGGTTTTCTGCAACGTCTCAGAACCCGGCTCCCCGCAGCTTATAAACTTCCCTCATGGTGAGCTTGTCGAACCACGCACAAGGCAATTGCAATCCCCGCAATGAATGCTCCGGCACAGCGCACCGGAGCATTTATTCAACTCAGATTATTTCTTGTTCTTCGCCATCCAGGCTTGCTGCTGTTCGGTGAGGAAAGCAGCCCACTCATCAGCGACTGCTTTTGGCGTTTTCTGGCCGAGCAATACTTCCTGAAAATTCTTGACTGAAACGGAGTCATAGAAATTGCCGAGGTTTTCAAGATGGGTTGGTGGTGTCACCAATTCGAAGGTTTTTGGGTCGTTGATTTCCTCAAACCATCCTTTGAAGGCTTCAGCGCCGAAATATGGGTCTTTGTCCGCGCCATTGTGGATCGGCAGAACCCCGACATTCTTGGCGAATTCAATATTGTCTTCAGGCGAAAGCAATGTCGCCATCAGTTTCCATGCGTCATCCTTGACCTCGGAATCAGCAAACATCGCCCAACCTGCATAACCCAAAGTCGGGTAGGATTTACCGTTTGGTCCTGTTGGCAAGGGAGCGACGCCGAAGTCTTCCGCTTTCATTTTTTCAGCAATGCCGATCAGTGCATCTGGATCCTGATCAAGCATTGCGCAGGTTCCGGAGTAAAAGCCGGTGACGATCTCGTTGAAGCCCCAGCTCACGCTGTCTTTTGGAGCATAGCCATTCTTGTAAATGTCGGCCAGCAACTCCAGACCCTTGACCGAGCCGGGTTCGTTGATTGTCGCTGTGCCATCGGCATTGAAATAGCCGCCCTTGCCATTGGCGATGTTCATGAACATCTGAACGCCGTTGAAGCCGCCAGGACCACCGCGCAGGCAATAACCATATTTGCCTTTGATCGCGGAAATCTTCTTGTTGGCTTCCATGAATTCGTCGAGTGTCTTCGGTGCTTCTTTGAGACCTGCCTCGGCGAAGAGCTTCTTGTTCCAGAACATGGCTCGGATGTAATAGCCGTAAGGGATCATGTACTGCTTGTTATCGACAACCGAACCGAACTGCTTGGCGCGATCGCCGAGCGTGCCGGCATCTTTCCACTTGGCGAGATAGGGTCCAAGGTCTTCAAGCTGGGCATTATTGGCATAAAGACCCATCCAGCGCTCTGGCATCTCAACAATGTCAGGCGTGTCCCCGGCCTGGACCATGGTCAGGAATTTTTCAAACGCCTGTCCCCATGGAAGCGATACGAGCTCCACTTTTGTGCCGGGATTTGCCTGCTCGAAGCTGGCAATCTGCTTTTTCAACAGCTCGGTACGAGGCGGGCTGGTGATGACTTCAACCATTTTGATTGTCGTATCAGCAAAGGCTGCCGATACGGTCATGGACAGTGCTGCGATTGCGCTGGCCAGAAATGTTCCCATTCTTTTTTGCATTTTATGCTCCCATCTTGTTTTTAAGTTCAGCGTTTTGCCGCGGTGAATGCGTTGGCGAGGTCCGCCCAGAGTTCCTCAACATTTTCCAGTCCGACATGTAGGCGGATCGTTCGGGGGCTGACACCGAAGCGCCCGATCGAATTTGCGTCCGGCGTTTGCTGCAAGGAAGCAAGTGCGGGGACAACGAGGCTTTCATGACCGCCCCAGCTGACGCCGATGCGGAACAGTTTCAACGCATCGACAAAGGCGGGCACATCGATCTCATCTGTAACTTCGAATGAAAACAGGCCCGAATAACCGCTAAGCGTGGCTTTGCCAGGATGGTTGGAATAGACCGGGTGCATGACCCGCTCGACATTGCCGTGGCCTTTAAGCCTTTCAGCGATTATAAGGCCGCTCTTCATGTGATGCGGCAACCGCAATGTCAGCGTGCGCAGCCCGCGCAAAAGAAGCCAGGCCTCGAATGGCGAGAGCTTTGCGCCGAGGTAAGAGTAGGTGCGGCCATTGATCCGGTCGATCATTTCTTGCGAGCCGGAGACAATGCCAGCGACCGTATCGCTGTGTCCGCCCAGATATTTGGACGCGGAATGCATAACCAAATCAATGCCATGGCTGATTGGCTTTTGGAAAAGCGGCGTTGCCCAGGAATTGTCGATTGTGGTGACGACGCCATGTTGTTTGGCAAGACGCGCATAATGAGCGATGTCCTGCAATTCGAACATCATGGAACTTGGACTTTCCAGATAAAGCAGCTTGGCGCCCGGCAAAGCAGCGGCGACAGCATCGGGATCGGAGCCATCGACATAGTCTACTTTGATGCCAAGATGAGGCAGAAGACGTTCGAACAGACGGTAGGCATCGCCATAACAATTGCGAACAGAAACAATGCGTTCGCCTGCGCCGACGAAGGCAAGAACCATGGCGCTGATCGCACCCATTCCACTGGAAAAAGCCCGTGCCGCCTCAGCGCCTTCAAGCGCCGCGATCTTCTTTTCAAACTCCATGACAGTCGGGTTATCGCCGCGGGAATACATTGGTTGGCGCTTGCGACCGGCGAAAGCATCGGCCATTTCGGCGTAATTCGTGAAGGTGAAAAGTGAAGTTTGATAGATTGGCGGAACAACAGAACCGCCGGGGAAAGGATCGTCATGCGCCAGCAAAGTCGCGGCTTGCGCCATCATGTCCTGATCGTGGAAAAAAGGGTTATCATTCATTCTAAATATGAACTCGGTTTTTCTGGGTTTGTTTTTTCAGGTTGGCGGCGCCGCGCTTCAGGTCATCCTCGACTGTGGCGATCAACTTCAGTGCCTCTGCTCTGGCAGCAATAGGATCGCGCGCGGCTATCGCATTGAACAAGGTGCGATGGTAGGGAAAGCTGGCATGACCGAAGTCGCGCACGCCAAGCGGGTGCTCCCAGAAGCGGTGAAACATTTCATACATGGCAGCGATAATCTGCTCGAATAAAGGATTGCCAGATGTGCGGAAGACAGCCAGATGGAAGTCCCAATCCTCATCGGCGGACATGCCATGGCGTTCATGAAATGCTTCTTCCATCCTGATCAGTTTTTGCTCGATCATGGCGATATCCGCATCGCTGACACGTGCTGCCGATAGAGCCGCCGCCTCAGCTTCAAGACCCCGGCGAATTTCCAATGTATGCATTAAGCTATTGAAATCATTGCCGGATGCAAGAGTAAGCGGCATGTGCAGCATATTGCGCGTAACGGCTGCCTTCAAATAAGTACCACTGCCCTGCCGCCGCTCCACGAGGCCCAATTCCTGCCAGCGGGTGAGCGCTTCGCGGACAGTTGTCCTGCTCACCTTCAAGCGCTCGGCAAGGACACGTTCCGTCGGTAAACGGTCGCCTGGCACAAGCCCCTCATCCGTCACAAATCCAACAAGCGCCTGCAAAACCGCATCGTCCCGTGAAGATGTATGAACTGGAGAAAGGATCTGGCTGATCAAGCGACGCTCTTTCTAAATTGGTTGGACCATTGTGCCAATTGAGCACGAAAGAAACCAGGAGTCAAACAGGAATGTCAGGAAGCCTGTGGGACTTGCCTGTGCTCCTCGGGTGAATTGGGTGAGCAGCCTCAAAAGTTAGTCCAGCGACAAGGTGATGAGTTTTCCGCATAACCATGGAGGCAAATGCAAAACGCCCGCTTGCGGGGACAAGCGGGCGCTTTCAGAAAGCGTCAATATCCAGATCGGGCATCATTCAACCGACAACAACTAAATTGCATGCGTAGGTTGTATTTTTGGGTAAAAATCGACGATTCTTCAGCAAAATTCCGCCCTTTTGCGGAAAAAGTCTTCCCAGTTCAAATAAAGTCGGGAAGAACTCCTGCCTTTTTGTGGTTTTCCAGGTAGGCACGGAAAATCGCTTCGATTTTTTCCCGTGCCTGTCCTGTGTGAAGCTGGATCACGCCTGGTTTTGCCCCCGGTTAATCGAGATCGAAAGCAGCACCAATGAGCGTCTTTGTATATTCATGATGCGGGCTTTCAAATATGTCTTCGGTCTGACCTTCTTCGACGATTTTGCCGTTCTTCATCACCACCACATAATCGGACATGGCTTTGATGACCGCCAGATCATGGCTGATGAAAATATAGGACAGTCCATGCTTTGACTGAAGATCACGCAATAGTTCGATAACCTGTCCCTGCACCGAGCGATCCAGCGCGGATGTCGGTTCATCGAGGATAACGACCTTCGGCTTCAAAATGATAGCGCGGGCAATGGCGATGCGTTGCCGTTGTCCGCCAGAAAACTCATGCGGATAACGGTTGCGGGCAGCGGGATCCAACCCAACTTCCTTCAAGGCGGCAACCGCCCGTTTGTCACGGTCTGATCGGCTTAGTTGCGGCTCATGGATGAGCAGCCCCTCTGTGATGATTTCACCAACAGTCTGCCGCGGCGAAAGCGAGCCGTAAGGGTCCTGGAATACCAATTGCAACTGTTTGCGCAATGGCCGCATGGCGGACCGGCCAAAGCTCGAAATATTCTTGTCGGCGAAATGATAGTGGCCACTGCTCGGCAAGAGACGCAGCAGAGCGCGACCCAAGGTCGATTTGCCCGATCCGGATTCCCCCACGATGCCGATTGTCTGGCCTTCCTGAAGACGGATAGTCACGCCATCCACAGCACGGAAAAGCGTGTGGGCACTGGTAAGGAACCCTCCACCTATTCTGAAGTCGACGGAAACATTGCGCCCTTCAAGCACGACAGGAGCGGTTTCCGCCGGGGGAGCCTTGCTGCCGCTGGGAACAGCGTCCAGCAACATTTTGGTGTAGTCTTCCTGCGGCCGTTCGAAGATTTGCTCGACAGTGCCTCTTTCGACCACTTCACCTTTGCGCATCACAACCACAGTTTCGGCAAAATGTTTCACAATGCCAAGATCGTGGGTGATGAGCACGATGGCCATGCCAAACCGCTTTTGCAGGTCGCGCAGCAGGTCCAATATTTGCGCTTGAATGGTAACGTCGAGCGCAGTTGTGGGTTCGTCGGCGATCAAGAGGTCGGGCTCATTGGCAAGCGCCATGGCAATCATAACGCGCTGGCGCTGGCCCCCCGACATTTCATGCGGATAAGAATTGATGCGCCGCTCAGGCTCAGGAATGCCGACAAGCTTGAGCAATTCCAGCACACGCACCTTAGCCTGTTTGAAGCTGAGACCCTTGTGGTGAACGATAGGCTCGGCAATCTGCCGCCCAATCGTATAAAGCGGATCAAGCGAGGTCATGGGTTCCTGAAAGATCATTGTGATCTTTGAGCCGCGGACCTTATTGAGTTCCTTGATCGGAAGCCCGATCAATTGCTTGCCGCGATATTCCGCGGAGCCGGTGACTTTGCCATTGGCTGCAAGCAATCCCATGATACCCATCATGGTTTGACTTTTTCCGGAACCTGACTCACCGACGACGGCAAGCGTTTCTCCGGCCTTCACATCAAGGTCAATGCCCTTGACGGCATTCACGTCACCATCCGGTGTTGTGAAGTCTACTTTCAGTCCGCGAACGGACAATATGGTTTCATTCTTGTCCGTCATCTCAGCGGTCCTTCGGATCGAGTGCATCGCGCAGCCCATCGCCGATGAAGTTCAGCGAGAACAGTGTGACGACAAAGAAGATGGCGGGGAAAATCAGCAGCCAGGGTGCAGACTGCATTTTGTTGGCTCCTTCGGAAATCAAAGCGCCCCAGCTTGTCAAAGGCGCTTGAACGCCAAGGCCGAGGAACGACAGAAAGCTTTCCAAAAGAATGACCTTCGGCACAACCACTGTGACGAACACAATGACGGGACCAATCGTATTTGGAATGATGTGACGACGGATAATCTGCCAGTCAGTCAAGCCCAATGCCTGTGCAGCGCCGATGAATTCGCGGCGTTTCAAGGCCAGGGTCTGGCCACGCACGATACGCGCCATGTCCAGCCACTCAACGGCACCAATGACGAGGAAGATGAGAATGAAACTTCGCCCGAAGAACACGACGAGGACAACGACAAGGAACACGAAGGGCAGTGAATAGAGAATTTCGACAAGGCGCATCATGACATTGTCGACACGCCCGCCAAGATAACCCGATATGGCACCATAGGTGACACCGACAGCCAGCGAAACGAGGCTGGCCAAAAAGCCGACAGCAAGGGATATCTGGCCGCCCAGCATGACACGGGCAAGCAGGTCGCGCCCGTTATTATCAGTACCAAACGGGAAATATTCGCGATTGACATCGCCCGTCAATTTCAGAGTTGCGCCACCATCTTCCGTGGCCGCAACCTGTGTATTGTCGAATTCATTGGCGCGATCGAAATAGCGCGTTGAACGCGGGTCAATCGGCTTGTCGGAATGGATGGTTGCGGTGAATGTGTTGCCGTCCACGGCAAATTCGCGCAACTCAACTCTGGCGCGGTCGGCGACGCCTTTCATCACTTCACCAAGACTATCCGCCTTGGGAAGCGGCTCGATGCTGGGTGGCACCGTGACATAGGACGAGAACACCTGATCATAGCTATGGCTGATGACATAGGGCCCGAGGAACGAGAAAACAGTGATCAGGAACAGCAGAATACTGCCCGTCATTGCTGCTTTATTGCGGCGGAAGCGAATGGCAGCCAGCTGGAAAAGACTGCGGCCTTTGGATTCTTCCGGTGGAATAATTGTTGCAGGAATATCAGTCATGACGAACCCTCGGATCGAGAAGGCCGTAGAGAATATCGACCACTAGATTGAATACGATGACAAAAATGGCGACGAGGACGACGGTTCCCATCACCAATGTGTAGTCACGATTAATGGCGCCGAGGACGAAATAACGTCCGACACCGGGAATGGTGAAAATGCTCTCCACGACAGCGGAACCTGTGAGAAGCGCGGCAGCACAGGGTGCCAGATAGGAAACCACGGGGAGAAGAGCGCCGCGCATGGCATGGGTGATCACAACAGAGCGGGAGGGCAATCCATAAGCCTTGGCCGTTCGAATATGGTCGGCATGCAGCGCCTCAATCATGGACCCGCGCGTCAACCGTGCAAAAACGGCCAGCTGCGGAAGCCCAAGCGTTATGACGGGCAATATCAAAAACGGCCAAGAGCCGTCTCCCCACCCTCCTCCGGGCAAAAGCGAGAATGTCAGTGAAAAAATCAGCAGAAGAACCGGGCCGACAACGAAGTTCGGAACCGTGACACCGGTCGTTGCGACCGACATGGTCAAGAAGTCAAAAAATGAGTTTTGCCGGAGTGCTGCCAGGGTGCCGACAAGCACGCCGCCGATGAGCGCGAACAGAAGGGCAAAACTGCCCAGCTTGACCGAATAGGGCAGGCCTTTGCCGATGAGTTCGGCAATCGTATTGTCCTTGTAAATATAACTCGGCCCGAAATCGCCGGTAACGGCGTTCTTCAGATAGTTGAGATACTGGTTCCATAGAGGCTGATCAAGATGATAGGCCTTCATGAGATTTTCCATCGTCGCCGGTGGCAATGGCCGCTCAAGATTGAAGGGCCCTCCGGGCGCAAAGCGCATGAGGAAAAACGAAATGGTGACGACAATGAACAATGTCGGCACCGCGCTCGCCAGTCGGCGAAGGATGAAATGGAACATGGGCTACTCTCCAATCATGGGCGCAATCCGTAAACCGGATCGCGCCTCAAGGTCTTATTCCGTGACGCTAAAATATTTGCTGAGATGGTCGTTCGATCCGTTATCCACCCAGCCCTTGACCTTGTTCGACACAAGCCAGAGCTGTCCAAAATTCATCATGGGTGCAATCGGCTGGTCACGCAGAACCATGGCTTCGGCTTCATGCAAAAGCTTGGAACGGGCGGCCGGATCTTTCTCGGTGTAGGATTTTTCGACCAAAGCATCATATTCGGGATTGTCATACCGGCCGTAATTAAAGGTCGGATTTTTCTTCATGTTGATTGTCATGAAGTTTTCCGCGTCCGCATAATCGGCTGTCCAACCTGCACGCGCCACATTGAATTTTCCGCCTTCCTTCAGATAGGCGTAATGGGCGCTGATATCGATCTGCGAGAGAGTGACCTTGGCGCCGAAGACCGTTTTCCACATATCGGCGACGGCGGTGGCCACAGCTTCGTGGTTGGGGTTTGTATTGTATCTGATCTCGATTTCGAGCTGCTTGCCGTCTTTGCCGTAACCGGCTTCCTTCATCAGTTCGATAGCTTTGTCTTCGCGATCGATCTGGGTCCACGTGGCAAAGTCTGGCTCTTCCGGTTTGCCATAATTGGTTATACCGAGAGGGACCAATGAGTAGGCTGGTAGCTGCGCACCCTTGTAGATTTCCCGCGAGAGGAAGTCGCGATCAATTGCCATGGAAAGCGCGCGCCGGACGCGGACGTCGTTGAACGGTTCTACGCGTGTATCAAATGAGTAGAAATAGGTAGACAATGCCGGATTCACATGGACCTGATCCCCATATGAGGCGCGCAGGCGCTCGATCTGGTCTGCCGAGAAATTATAGACCAGCTGAATTTCACCAGCTTCAAAACGGCGGACTGCCGCTGCCTGATCTTCGGTCGGATAGAAGATAACCTTATCCAGCTTTACATTGGCGGCGTCCCAATAATCCGGATTTTTGACAGCCGTCAGATGATCGTTCTGCACATGCTCGGCCAGTTCAAAAGCGCCGTTGGAAACCAGCTTGCCGGGTTTGATGAACTCGGCACCATTCTTCTCAAGGCTTGCCTTATTAACCGGCAGGGCAGTCTGATGCGCCAGTAGCTGAAGGAAGAAAGGCGTCGGGCGTTCGAGCGTTATTTCCAGGGTTTTGGCATCGAGTGCCTTCATGCCCAGCTCTTCAAGCTTGGCCTCACCCTTGTTCACCTTCTCGGCATTCTTGATCGGATAAAGAATATTGGAATAGCCGGCTGCTGTTTTGGGATCTTCCACGCGCCGGAACGAGAATATGAAATCCTCGGCAGTGACAGGCGACCCATCGGACCAGTTGGCTTTAGGGTTGATCTTGAATGTATAGACAGTGCCGTCATCGGAAACCGTCCAGCTTTCGGCTGCGCCGGGGACGATATCGCCCGCCGCATCATAGATCGTCAGTCCTTCATACAAATCTTTCAGAATGAACGCCTCGATCTCCAGAGAAGTCTGCGAGGGATCAAGTGTCTGCGGCTCGCCGCTATTGCCACGGTGCAGGACAGCTTCCGCCAGTGCCGGAGCAGCGCCCAAAAGCAGCGAGGCAGCGACTACTGTTGTTAAAGTGAACTTTGAAAAGTACATCTTATGAAAACTCCTATTTCTGCCCAAATTCTACAGTGCTTTGGCTGAGCCTGGTTCTTGGTGCGTGGTTCGACAAGCTCACCATGAGGGAGGTTGAGGACTGCACGAGCGCAGATTTGCAATGTCGCAATTATCATTGCAGCTCACAATCTTCCTCATGGTGAGCTTGTCGAACCACGCACAGCACCTTTGCAGAGGTTTTAATGCCAGACCGCCACCTGCAAAGTGAGCTTGTCGAAGGGCGAACCATGCATAGAGCCTTTGCCAATCCTCATGTGAAATGAGGTGGCGTCCAAAATCATGTGGATTTGAGTTTTGTAAATTTGGCACGGGACATCGGTAAGCGGAATGTGGGTGACCGGCGGCCACCCACATTCAGGCTTTCCTTATTCTGCGATGCTCAGATATTTGCTCAGATGTTCATTGTTGGGGTTGTCGCCCCAACCCTTGACCTTGTCGGCAACGAGCCAGAGATTGGCATCGTTCATCAAGGGAGCAATCGGTTGATCGCGTGCGATCAATGCTTCAGCTTCGTGCAGGATCTTGGAGCGCGCAGCAGGGTCACGTTCCGCATAGGACTTCTTCATCAGCGCATCAAATTCCGGATTTTCATAATGTCCGTAATTGAAGGTCTTGTTGGTGCTGACGTTCAGATTGAGGAAGTTTTCGGCATCCGCATAGTCGGCGGTCCAGCCTGCACGGGCGACGTTAAACTTGCCGCCTTCCTGCAGATAGGCGTAGTGCGATGAAATATCGAGATTCATCAGCGTTACGGTTGCGCCGAAAGTCTTTTTCCACATATCGGCCACGGCTGTTGCAACACGCTCATGGTTTGGATTGGTGTTGTAGCGGAGTTCGATGTTGAGCGGCTTCCCGCCTTCGCCATAGCCCGCCTCTTTCATCAGCTCGACAGCCTTGTCTTCGCGATCAAGTTGCGAAAGGCCGGCAAAATCTGGCTTCTCGGGATCGCCATAGGATTCAAGGCCCGGAGGAACGAGCGAGTAGACCGGCAATTTTGTGCCATCGTAAATTTCGTTGGCAAGGAAGTCACGATCGACAGACATGGACAAAGCGCGGCGGACGCGGACGTCATTGAATGGCTCTGTGCGTGTGTCGAATGGGTAGTAATAGGTTGCAGCTGCCGGAGTGACATGAACCTGCTTCGGATTTGCGGCGCGCAGGCGGTCAATCTGATCGGATGAGAAGTTGTAAACGAGATCGAGTTCACCCGCCTCATAACGACGGACATTGGCTGCCTGATCGTCGATTGGATAGAAGATCACCTTATCCAGTTTGACATTGGCGGCGTCCCAATAATTCTCGTTCTTGACGACGGTCAGATGATCATTCGGCACATGTTCGGTGAGCTTGAATGCGCCATTGCCGACCAATTTGCCGGGCTTGACGAATTCAGCCCCGTTCTTCTCGAAGCTCGCCTTGTTGATTGGCAGCGCTGTCTGATGCGACAAGAGCTCGATGAAGAAAGGCGTTGGCTGTTCGAGGGTGATTTCCAGCGTCTTTTCATCAACGGATTTTACGCCAAGCTCTTCAAGCTTTGCTTCGCCCTTATTGACCTTCTGCGCATTCTTGATCGGATAGAGAATATTGGCATAGCCAGCAGCAGTCTTGGGGTCTTCGACACGTCGCATGGAGAATACGAAGTCTTCAGCCGTTACCGGCGAGCCATCGGACCATTTTGCATCCGCGCGAAGCTTGAATGTGTAGACGAGACCATCATCGGAAACGGTCCAGCTTTCTGCGGCACCGGGAACAATCTTGCCATCGGCATCATAGACTGTGAGACCTTCATAGAGATCTTTCACGATGAATGCTTCGATATCAATCGAGGTTTGGGACTGGTCGAGTGTCTGTGGCTCGCCGCTATTGCCGCGATGGAGCACAGCTTCAGCCAGGGCCGGGCTGGCGCCGAGCATGAGTGATCCGAGCAGCAGCGCGGTGCGGAAATTAAGTTTCATTAGGGTCATTTCTTGTTCCTTCCCCTCTAAGAGAATTGTGAAGAGCTGAACAAATGCCAAAATTTGCCGCAAAGCAAGGAGGCTCTAATAGTTTCGACGTAATATTTTGGTTTAATAAGAGTTACGGGGGCGTCAAAAAATATTGCACTATATGGACCCAAGGGCCATTTTACGCCATTTTTGCGTGCTGATGCGCCAATATTGACCCTGCAATATTTTTTTTCGTTTATGTGGAAAACCCGTCAGCGTGTGCGTGAATAGGCTTCCAGAGCGCGTTTTCGCGCTGCGCCATGCTCCACAATCGGGCCGGGATAGTCTTTGTCGAGTTCGATATTTGCCGAGTTCAGGACGACAGCCGGTGCGGTCCATGGTCTGTGCAAATATTTATCCGGCAGGTCTTTAAGCTCCGGAACAAACTGCCGGACATAATTTCCCTTTGGATCGAATTTTTCGCCTTGGAGGATGGGATTGAAGATACGGAAATAGGGTGAAGCATCCGCACCCGATCCTGCAACCCATTGCCAGCTCGCGGCATTGCTGGCGGGATCGGCATCGACAAGCGTATCCCAGAACCATTTCTCCCCTTCCCGCCAATCGATCAGCAGGTGCTTAATCAGGAACGACGCCACGATCATCCGCACCCGGTTATGCATCCAGCCGGTCTGCCAAAGCTGGCGCATGCCGGCATCGACAATGGGATAGCCGGTCCTGCCGGTTTTCCAGGCATTAAAATTTCTGGCGCTGCTGATCCACTCAAAACTATCGAAGCTTTCGTTGAAATTATCCTCATGCAACTTTGGGTTGTTGAAGAGGAGATGATAGGAAAATTCCCGCCATCCCACCTCTTTGCGGAATGTGTCGAGTCCGGCATTTTGGTCCTTTATTGCCGGTGATTTTGATGCATGCCAGATCTGAAATGGCGTGATTTCACCATGGGCAAGATGCGGCGACAGGCGCGAAGTGCCCTCTCTGCCGGGCAAATCCCGGTCATTTTTGTAAGACGCCGCCCTATCCTCCAGAAAATCCGCCAGCTTTTGCTTCGCCCCCTCCTCGCCGGGCGTCCAATCATGATGAAACGCCTTTGCCCAATCCGGCTTTTCTGGCAGCAGGCGCCAGTCGCGAAGATCGGCGGAAGCAATCTCGCCAATCCATGGCTTCAGCTTTGCCGGTGCGGGAACCGGATCGCGCGGCTCCGGGCCGCCTAGAAATGCGCGCCAGAACGGCGTGAAAACGCGGTAATATCCGCCCGCTCCTGTTTTGAGCGAATAGGGCTCATGCAGCAAATGCCCGTCAAAGCTCTCTGCTCTCAAGCCTCTTTCGAGCAATCGCGCTTTGAGCGCAGTATCGGTTTCGATTCCTGCCGGATCATATCGGCGGTTCCACAGGACCATGTCAGCCTTGGTCTGGCTAATAAGCTCATCGACGATGGCTTGAGTCCGGCCCTGTCGCAAGATCAGCTTTGCGCCAATTGCCTCAAGCGATCTGGTCAGCGATGTGAGCGAGTGGTGCAGCCACCATTGCCGCGCACCACCCAAGGGCCTTGTCGATACGGCGGTCTCTTCATCGCGGACAAAGACCGGAATGACAGGCTTTCCGGTCTGGGAGGCAGCATAAAGCGCGCGATTATCCGCCAGGCGCAAATCATGGCGGAACAGGACGATTACCGGTTTTTCGGTTGTATCACTTCCGATTTTTCTGACCATATTCATTCAACCACGTCGAGCATTGCGTGCACATAATGCAACTGCCATTGTTTTTGTTTGCCGGGCAATCCCATTTCCTATAAACTTTTGAATGTAGATTTGGTTGCCTGATTATTCATTGCCATTATATTGATATTAAAGAGATTTTTATGCTCAAAGCTGATATGGAAGACCGTAATGGCGGCCCGCCACGCTATAATGCATGGCGTGAATATGCGGCCATCACCACCGTCATTTGCATTTTGATCGTTGCTGTCGCCGCCTTCTTTTGGGGCGGTGATCTTTTCCCTTCAGATTTGCAACAATTGACTGCGGCCAAGCCGGTCGAAGTGCGGGATTCCCAGCCCAACCTCGAACTTGCCAGGCTTTATGCGCGTTATGAAATGAAGCCACTACCGGCGGAGATTGCCAGAAAATCTCCGATTGCAGGGCAAATCGCAAGGCTGCAAAGCGAACCTTGCGACTGGAACGTCACTTATGATTTTGCAACGGCATTGAAAAGAGAGAGTTATAGCCGCGAGAGCGCGAGGGTTTTTCAATCATACTCCAACAAATGCCGACCATCAGATGTGGCACTCTATAATGCGGCAGACGCCCTGTATGGACTGAGCGATTTCGACGGCGCGCTCAAAATCGTTGATGACCTGCTTGTCATGTCCCCTGACCTTGCGCAATTCTACTATCTCAAAGCGCAAATTTTAAGCGATGCAAAGCGCTACAAGGAAGCGATCAACGCATTTGAATCGACGATTGGTCTGACAGATAATCTGGAAAACATAAGTGGCGAAGTGTTTCGTCAGATGTCCCTGAGCTATGTTGCACTCGGCGACTATTGTGGTGCGATTACCCCCATCCAGATGTGGGTATCGATCAATCCAGCTGAAAATGACACGGCGCGTTCACAGACAATGCTGAAGGACTACACTTCAAAGGGCAAATGTGAGCAGCAATATGCCAAGGGTAAAGACCGTTTTCCCATTACGGGAAAGAATGTCATCCGGGCAACCGTCAGCATTAACGGTGTGGCAGGCAACTTCATTGTCGATACAGGCGCAAGTTTTGTATCGATAAGCAGGGATTTTGCGACGCGCATCAAACTGCCGCTTTCAGAAGATTTCACGGTGCGTATGCAAACGGCGAATGGCGTGTCTCTGGCCCAACACACATCCGCATCGAAGGTCAATATTGGCAATGTCGAAGCCAATGACGTGGCGATGATTGTCATGGCCGACAAGAAAGCACTCGGCGATGAGATTGACGGGCTTTTGGGCCGTTCGTTCCTCTCCAGATTCAATGTGACTTTCGGCCCGAAGGCTTGGGAGATTCAAAGCAAGTAGTCGGTGGTTTGCCATATGTTTGCAGTGGTGCTGTGTGTGGTTTGCCCTTCGACAAGCTCAGGATAGCTCAACATAAATTTTGCAATTATTGCTGTGCGTGGTTCGACAAGCTCACCATGAGGAAGGTGATTTGATCGCAGGGAGTCAGATCTTGCAAGGTTGGCGACCAACTTGCAGCCCATCACATTCCCTCATGGTGCTATCCTGAGCTTGTCGAAGGGCAAACCACGCATAGCACCACTGCAAAGGCTCTCTCATAACCTTCATGGTGAGTTTTCCTGACCGGTTTCAGACCAAGGGCTGGTCGTCGCGCAGCATTGCTTCAAGCGTTTCCAGCCGGTCCGCCTCGATGGGCGGCTTGTCCCATCGCAGGCGCGATATGCGCGGGAAACGCATGGCGACGCCAGACTTGTGCCGCTTAGAACGGTTAAGCCCTTCAAAAGCAACCTCCAGCACCAGACCGTGCTGGGGTTCGGCCCGCACCGAGCGAACCGGCCCAAAGCGTTCCGTTGTGTTGTTGCGCACGAAAGCGTCAAGTTGTTTCAACTCTTCATCGGTGAAGCCGAAATAGGCTTTGCCCACCGGCACCAGATGCGGCTCTGTTTCAGGTCCGGTCCAGACTGCAAATGTGTAGTCGGAGTAATAGCTCGACCTTTTACCGTGGCCGCGCTGCGCATAGACCAGGACCGCATCAATGATGAATGGATCACGCTTCCACTTGAACCAGGGGCCTTTCGGTCGTCCGGGCACATAGGTGGAAGAGCGTTGTTTCAACATGAGCCCTTCAATGATGGGATGCGGCGGTGTCTTGCGCAGTTCCACCAGATCGTCAAAATGATCATAGGCGATGAGTGGCGAAAGATCGAACCGCGTCGGCTCAAGCTGCTTTGCGAAAGCTTCAAGCCGCGTGCGCCGCTCTGCAAATGGCAGGGTGCGAATGTCATCCCCGCCATCGACAAGCAGATCATAGAGCCTGACAAAGGCAGGATGACTTTCAAGCTGCTTGGCTGAAACCGTCTTTCGGTTGAGCCGTTGCTGGAGATCGCCAAATGCGCCGATCTCCATTTCATTGTCTCCGCTTCGCGCTACTAGCAACTCGCCATCAAGCGTGCCTTCAAATGTCATATAGTCGGCAATATCGGGAAAGGCGTGGGAAATGTCGTCACCGGTGCGCGAGTAGATGCGGCGCTGCCCCCGTTCGGAAGTCAACTGAACCCTGATACCATCCCATTTCCACTCGGCAACATATTCTCCGGCATTGATGCGTGAGTAATCGGGCTCCTCCAAAGGCGTGGACAGCATGACGGGGCGGAATGGCGCAGCACTGAGGCTTTCAGGCTTTTCCGCGCTCTTTTCCAACCAGGCAAAGAGCGGTTGATAGGGCGGGGTCAGCCCATGCCATAGCTCTTCGATCTCGGTGACATCGACTTGCCCGAACTGGGCCAGAGCCTGCTTTGCCAAGCGGGCTGAAACACCAATGCGCATGCCGCCTGTTACCAGTTTCAACAATGCGTAGCGCGCAGATGCATCAAGCTGATCCAGCCATTTTTCCACCATGCGGACGGCATCGCTGCGCGAGGCACGCTCAAGAGCCGTCACCACATCGCCAAGTGTTGGCACACTGTTGGAACGTAAAGGCTCGTCAGCGGACCAGACGAGCGAAATAGTCTCGGCAAGATCACCAACATAATCATAAGAATAGGCGAAAAGCTGTTCATCCATGCGCTCTGCGATGAGAGTGCGCAGCATGGCCGGTTTGACATTGGCGATGTTCAGATCGCCGGTAATGGCGGCAAGTGCCAAACCGCGATCAGGGTCTGGCGTATCGCGGAAATAATCGGAAAGCAGGGTCAATTTTCCATTGCGTGAGGGCGTCAATACGAGCCTGTCGAGAAGCGCTGCAAATTCTTCCATTAATCGCCCTCATCTTCATAGCCGACAAGGTGGAGCGGTCGGGCTGCATATCCATTCAGATCACACCAACGGACCAGGGCCTCCTCACGCCCATGCGTGACCCAGACCTGCTCCGGATCAAGTTCGGTGATTGTCTGCGTCAGTTCATCCCAATCGCAGTGATCGGAAAGAATGATCGGGAGTTCGACACCGCCTTGACGCGCACGCTGGCGAATACGCATCCAGCCGGAGGCAAAGCAGGAAACGGGATCGGGGAAACGTCTTGCCCACCTGTCCTGAAAGGCCGATGGAGGCCCGACCACAATGGTTCCGGCAAAGTCCGGCGCGCTATCCTTTTCCAGTGTGGCGGGGGCAAGAGGCCCAAGCTTTATGCCCTGCGTTTCATAATAGTCGCAAAGCTTGGCCAGTGCCCCGTGAATATAGATCGTCTGATCATATCCGGCATCGCGCAACAGGCGGATCACGCGCTGCGCCTTGCCAAGCGCATAGGCACCAATGAGATGCGAACGCTCGGGAAATTGCTCGACCGATTTGAGCAGCTTTGCCATTTCATCGCGGCTGTCCGGGTGGCGAAACACCGGCAGGGCGAAGGTCGCCTCGGTGATAAAGACATCGCAGGCGATGGGTTCGAAACCGAGGCAGGTGGGGTCGCTGGCTCGCTTGTAGTCACCCGACGCCACAATGCGCATGCCATCCTTTTCAACAGCAATTTGCGCAGAACCCAGCACATGCCCGGCCGGATGAAAGCTGATAGTCACGCCATTAAGCCCGGTGGTTTGGCCAAGCTCTGCCGCTTGCGTTTCGCCAGCAAAATCCGCTCCATAACGCAAGGCCATAATATCGAGCGTTTGCTGTGTCGCCATGACCTTGCGGTGGCCGGAACGGGCATGATCGGAATGGCCATGTGTGATGAGGGCGCGCTCAACAGGACGGATCGGATCAATGTAAAAATCACCGGCTGGCGAATAGAGACCGGCAGGTGTGGATCGCAGAAGTTCTTCGGGTCGTTTAACCAAGCTGATGTTCCGTTTATGCCGTGTTGCATTGCCGTCGAACCACGCACAAAGCTGTTGCCAAAATACAGAACGAAGATAGGGCATAATTGGCTCCATGCAATCTTCGTAAATGCTCCATCACATTGCATTCTTGCCAAAAGAAAACTTGGCGCTTTGATGCCGGACCACTACATTCGCCCCAGTGAAAATCAGCAAAGCACCCACCGCCGACACCGGCTCCGCCCTTTTGCCTCCGCTTTTCCTGAACTGGTTTCAGGCCAAGGGCTGGTCGCCGCGTGCCCATCAGCTGGAACTGCTTGAGGCGGCGCAGGCAGGGCAGTCGACCCTGCTGATTGCCCCAACCGGTGCGGGCAAGACGCTGGCGGGTTTTCTCCCCTCGCTGGTCGATTTAGCCCAGCGCGGCAAAAGCAATGCAGCGAGCCGCGGCATTCACACGCTCTATATTTCGCCGCTCAAGGCGCTGGCCGTCGATATTCAGCGCAATCTTGCCAAACCTATCGAAGAAATGGGGCTTGGCATAAGGCTTGAAACGCGCACCGGCGACACGCCTGCCCATAAGCGCCAGCGGCAGAAGCTGGCGCCGCCCGATATATTGCTGACTACGCCGGAGCAATTGGCACTGCTGATTGCGGCCAAGGATGCAGGGCGGTTTTTCGAAGATTTGCGCTATGTCATCTTTGATGAATTGCATTCGCTGGTAACATCGAAACGCGGGCATCTTCTATCGCTGGGACTGGCGCGATTGCGCCGCCTGCAACCGGGATTGCAGACAATCGGCCTGTCGGCAACCGTTGCCGACCCTGATGAATTGCGCGGCTGGCTTGTGCCGCAAACCGATGGCTCGCCCTTGGCAAGTCTGGTCAAGGTTGAAGGCGGTGCAAAACCGCATATCACCATTTTGCAAACGGAAGACCGGGTTCCCTGGGCGGGACATTCGGCGGTCTATGCTTTGCCGGGCATATATGAAGCAATCAAACAGCACGCCACGACGCTGATCTTTGTCAATACGCGCAGTCAGGCGGAGCGCTTGTTTCACGATCTTTGGATGGCCAATGAGGATAATCTGGCGATTGCGCTGCATCATGGCTCACTCGATGTAAGCAAGCGGCGCAAGGTGGAACAGGCGATGGCTGCCAATGCCTTGCGCGCCGTGGTTGCGACTTCGACGCTCGATCTTGGTATTGACTGGGGTGATGTCGATCTGGTCATTCATGTAGGCGCGCCAAAGGGCGCGAGTCGCCTTGCGCAAAGGATCGGGCGTTCCAATCACCGGATGGATGAGCCATCGCGGGCGATACTGGTTCCAGCCAATCGCTTCGAAGTTATGGAATGTCAGGCGGCGCTCGATGCCAATTATATCGGGGCGCAGGATACGCCAGCCTTGGGCGAAGGTTCGCTGGACGTATTGGCCCAGCATGTGCTGGGCATGGCTTGCGCCGATCCATTTCAGGCGGATGAGCTTTATGCGGAAGTCACCACCGCTCTGCCCTATGCCGCTTTGCCGCGCGATACATTTGACCGGATTATTGAATTTGTCGCGACGGGTGGCTATGCGCTGAAAAGCTATGAACGCTTTGCAAAAATCCGGCAGGCGGCAGATGGCTCATGGCGGGTGACGCATCCGCGTGTCGCCCAGCAATACCGTTTGAATGTCGGCACAATCATTGAAGCGCCTTCGCTCAATGTGCGGCTGACACGGCAGCGGGGCAAGGGCAGCAATGTGCGCGGCGGGCCGGTGCTTGGCAAAGTCGAAGAGCATTTTATCGAGGCGCTCAGCCCTGGCGATACGTTTTTCTTTTCCGGCCGCGTGCTGCGGTTTGAGGGAATACGCGAGAGCGAATGTATTGTGTCCAAGGCGGATGGTTTTGACGCAAAGATACCTTCCTATGCGGGCGGCAAATTTCCGCTGACCACTTATCTCGCCGATCAGGTGCGCAATATTCTGGCGGACCCGGCTCGCTGGGGCGCGCTGCCCGATCAGGTGAGCGATTGGCTGCGGATCCAGAAGGAAAAATCCGTGCTGCCGCAACCGGGAAGCCTTCTGGTGGAAACATTTCCGCGCGGCGAGCGATCCTATATGGTAATCTATGCCTTTGAAGGCAGGCTGGCGCATCAGACGCTGGGCATGCTTTTAACGCGCAGGCTGGAGCGGGCAAAGGCGCGGCCGCTCGGCTTTATCGCCACCGATTATGCGCTGTCGATCTGGGGCCTGCGCGACATGGGCCGCATGTTCAAAAAGGGCGAGCTACCGCTTTCGGAACTTTTCGACGAAGACATGCTGGGCGATGATCTGGAAGCGTGGCTGTCGGAAAGCTTCATGCTGAAACGAACCTTCCGCAACTGCGCGCTGATTTCCGGTCTCGTTGAGAAGCGGCATCCCGGACAGGAAAAGACCGGGCGGCAGGTGACGGTTTCCACCGATCTGATTTATGATGTGCTGCGGGAGCATGAGCCGGATCACATTCTCATTCAGGCAACCCGCGCCGATGCGGCGACTGGACTTCTGGACATTCGCCGCCTCAGCGATATGCTGGGGCGAATCAAAGGCCATATCATCCATAAGGATCTGGACCAGATTTCGCCGCTGGCCGTTCCAGTCATGATGGAAATCGGCAAGGAACGTGTTCCCGGCGAAGCGCATGAAACCTTGCTTGAAGAAATCGCCGAAGAATTGACCCGGGAAATGTCGGACCATTCATGAATCTCGTATCGCAAATAACCAAGACGATGTTGCATGGGGCGGCCGAAATGGTTGTCGCCGGGCATAGATGCGTTTGCGACCCTTCCGGTGCCATGTATCTGGAAGATGACCGGATTCTTGTCGTATCGGATTTGCATTTCGAAAAAGGTTCATCCTTTGCGCGGCGCGGCATGATGCTGCCACCCTATGATACGGCAACAACGCTTGCCGCCTTGGGGCGAGTGATCGCGCGCTACAATCCTGCCAGTGTCATCAGCCTTGGCGACAGTTTCCACGATGGAGAGGCGGCTGCGCGCTTGCCGGAGCAATATGCGGCGCAGCTCGGTTCACTGATGGCTGGACGCGAATGGGTATGGATCACGGGAAACCATGATCCGGACCATCCTGCGGAGCTTCCGGGTGAAACATTTACCGAATTGGCTTTCGGTAATCTGATCTTCCGGCATGAACCCTCCAAACGCCCCTGCCCCGGCGAGATCGCCGGGCATCTGCATCCAGCTGCCAAAGTGGTTCGCCGCGGACAGGCGGTGCAACGCCGCTGTTTTGTCAGCGATCGCTCCCGCATGATCATGCCGGCTTTCGGCGCCTATACGGGCGGCATGAATATTCTCGGACGGCCATTTCACGGGCTGTTCGATGCACAGGCCATCATCGCCTATATGCTTGGCAGCAAGCGGGTCTATCCTATGACCGCCAAGGCGCTTTATATTTGAGTGCTGGCTTTGCTGTTTGAAAAAATCAAACAAATGCCTTATATCTGATGCGAGATGTTTGATGCGTGATGCAGGGCACGAAAATGAGAACGACACTGGCAATAGATGATGATGTACTTGCGGCGGCTAAAGGATTGGCGGCAAGGCAGCACAAGACTGTCGGAGAGGTGATTTCGACGCTGGCTCGTCAGTCGCTTCAGACTCCAGGCATGGGGAAAGATAAGCGAAATGGCGTGCCTCTGCTTCGGATAAAAGACAACACCCCGGTAACAATGGAATTCGTCAATCAGCTTCGTGATGAACTGCCATAATGGTATTTCTACTCGACGTTAATGTACTGATCGCCTTATTCGACCCGGTACATGTCCATCATGATGCAGCACATGAGTGGTTTGATCGTGTAGGCAAAGCATCGTGGGCAACGTCTCCGCTGACTCAAAATGGCGTGCTCAGGATCATAGGCAATCCACGCTACCCCAATTCCCCCGGCACCCCGGCGGCGGTCATGCCGCTACTTTCCAGCCTGACAGCTTTGCCCGGACACGTCTTTTGGCAAGATGATTTAAGCTTTGTAAGTTCTGACCTTATTGATCCAACAAGGCTTCTCAGTTTCAGCCAGGTTACGGATACTTATCTGCTCGCGCTCGCCCGTATGCGAGGCGGCCAACTGGCGACATTCGACCGGAGGCTGGTAACGGATGCTGTAGATGGAGGCAAGGGTTGCCTCCATGTCATAGATCAGTAGGCAGGCCAAGTGACCGGCACGCATCAAATTCATGCAAAATCACTGCGTCTCCTTGGAGCACCGTTTTGATTCAATCAAAACGCCAAGCGCTTTAGCCTCAGCTCTTCAACCGATATCCTGTCTTGAAAATCCAGCGCAGGATCAGCATGCAGGCCACAAGGAATACGGCAGTCATGGCAAGGCTGGTGCCGATATGCACATCGGACAGACCATAGAAGCTCCAACGGAAGCCGCTGATCAGATAGACAACCGGGTTGAACAGCGTCACCGTCTGCCAGAATGGCGGTAGCATGTCGATGGAGTAGAAACTGCCCCCAAGGAAGGTCAGCGGCGTGACAATCATGAGCGGCACGAGTTGCAGCTTTTCAAAACCATCCGCCCATATGCCGATGATGAAGCCGAACATGCTGAAAGTCACCGCCGTCAGGACGAGGAACAGCAGCATGATGAATGGATGCTCGATGCGCAGCGGAACGAACAGCGCTGCTGTGGCGAGAATGATCAAGCCGAGGATGATGGATTTCGTGGCGGCGGCCCCGACATAGGCAATGACAATTTCCACATAGGAGACGGGCGCCGACAAAAGCTCGTAGATCGTGCCGACAAATTTCGGAAAATAAATGCCGAAGGAAGCATTGGAAATGCTTTGGGTCAGCAGCGACAGCATGATCAGGCCCGGCACGATGAATGCGCCATAGCTGACACCGCTGATCTCGGGAATACGTCCACCGATCGCGGAACCGAAAACGACGAAGTACAGGCTGGTCGACACGACAGGCGAAATAACGCTCTGCATGATCGTGCGCCATGTACGGTGCATTTCGAACAAATATATTGCTTTGACCGCATAGAGGTTCATTTGCGTTCTCTCACCAGGCTCACGAAGATTTCTTCAAGTGAGCTTTCTTTTGTCTGAATGTCATTGAAGCGGACAGATGCCTTGTCGAGGTCCTTGAGCAATGAGGTAATGCCGGTCCTCTCTTTCTGCGTGTCATAGGTATAGACCAGTTCGCCGCCATCCTGCGACAGTTCCAGCCCGTATTTTTCCAGCGCTGCCGGAATATCCTGACGCGTTTCGGACAGTTGGAGCCGAAGCTGCTTCTTGCCCAAAGACCGCATCAGCTCATCCTTTTCCTCGATCAGGATAATCTCGCCGTGATTGATGACGCCGATACGGTCGGCCATCTGCTGGGCTTCTTCGATGTAATGCGTGGTCAGGATGATGGTGACACCGGACTCCCGCAATGCCCGAACCACATTCCACATATCGCGGCGCAACTCGACATCCACACCGGCAGTCGGTTCGTCCAGAAACAGGATTTCCGGCTCATGCGACAGGGCCTTGGCAATCATGACGCGGCGTTTCATGCCGCCGGAAAGGGTCATGATCTTGGAGTCTTTCTTCTCCCAGAGAGACAATTCTTTCAGGATCTTTTCGATATGCGCCGGATTGGCAGGCTTGCCGAAAAGACCCCGGCTGAAGCTGACTGTTGCCCAGACTGTTTCAAAGGAATCAGTCGTCAGCTCCTGCGGCACAAGACCGATCTTGGTGCGGGAGGCTCTGTATTCCTTGATGATGTCGTGACCATCGGCGAGAATTGTGCCCGATGTCGGATTGACGATACCGCAGATTATGCTGATCAGCGTCGTCTTGCCCGCGCCATTTGGCCCAAGCAGGGCAAAGATCTCGCCGTGACGAATTTCAAGATTGATATTTTTCAGCGCCTGAAACCCGGATTCATAGGTCTTGTTGACGCTGGAGACGGAGATTGCTGATGACATGATTTGTATCCGGAAGGAAACTTTATGCAATCTGAACACTGACACATGAATCAGATCGCCTGATGTGAAGCATCTAGGAAATGACGTTCCTTATATGGTGTTGAAAAAGGAATTTCAAACCACCCTGCTGACAAATGGCGTCAGTAGCCAAAAACAAAAAGGGGAAGCCACGCAAAGGCTTCCCCTTTTTTAAGGATTGTCAGATCCTGATCTTAGGCTTTTGCAATCTCGCCCCGGACTTCTCGCATGCTTGGCAGGAAGATGGTGAGCAATCCAAGGAAGGGCAGATAGGCACAAATCTGATAGACAAAATCGATGCCCTTACTATCGGCCACGAAACCGAGCACAGCCGCCGCAAGCCCGGCCATGCCGAAGGCAAAACCGAAGAAGATGCCGGCTACCATTCCAACCCGTCCGGGCACCAGTTCCTGCGCAAACACGACAATTGCAGAAAAGGCGGAGGAAAGAACGAAGCCGATGATGACGGTCAGCACTCCGGTCCAGAACAGGTTTGCGTAAGGCATCATAAGCGTGAATGGTAGAACACCGAGAATGGAGAACCAGATCACGGCCTTTGTGCCGATCCTGTCGCCGATAGGTCCGCCAAGGATGGTCCCGGCAGCGGCTGCACCAAGGAACAGGAACAGCATCATCTGAGACTGCTGCACCGTAATCTGGAACTTGTGAATGACGTAGAAAGTGTAATAGCTGGAAATGCTGACCATATAAATATTCTTGGTGAAGACCAGCAGGGTCAAGATGAACAGCGACATCATGATCTTGCCGCGCGTGAGGTTCACGATCTTTCTTGGCTGGGTCTTCTTGGCATTGGCAACACGGTAATCCTGATACCAGCTACCCACACGATAAAGAATGATCATGCCAAGCAGCGCAGCCGCCGAGAACCAGATAATGCTCTTTTGGCCATAGGGCAAAACGATAAAGCCTGCCAGCAATGGGCCAAGGGCTGTGCCGAAATTTCCACCAACCTGAAAAAGCGACTGGGCAAGCCCGTGCCGGCCACCGGAAGCAAGCCGGGCAACGCGCGAGGATTCCGGGTGGAATATGGAAGAGCCTATGCCAATCAAGGCGGCCCCGACGAGCAGCATTGCATAATGGGTGGCGAACGAAAGCGTGGCGAGACCCGCCAGTGAAAAGGCCATGCCGACCGGCAGTGAATAGGGCATGGGGCGCTTATCCGTATAGGTTCCCACAAGAGGCTGAAGCAGGGAGGCAGTCCCTTGAAAAATAAGGGTCAGAATGCCGATCTGCTTGAAATTCAGGCCATAATTCTCTTTCAGCATCGGATAGATGGCCGCAAGTAGCGACTGCATCATATCATTGAGCAGATGACAGAAGCTGACGGCGAATATAATAGCGAAGACGGTTGTTTCGGCAGCGGAACGCTGCGCGGGCATGGCTGTATCGGTCATTAAACTGGTCCATCAACTATGAGCGGATAAGCGAGGTTGCGACGCTCAGCTCATCCTCATACAGAAATTGCATGGAACCTGCTTTCGTGGTTTGGTCCATTTCTTTCGCAGGTGGGCCAAATGTGCACGGTCGTGCGATATTTCGACTGGATACAGCCTATGTACGACCACTGGACTTTAGTCTCATTGAAATCGAAATAAATATAACGTTGAGTGGGGGCCGTTCATTGGGGAGTGATGAACGTTCTTTCCTGAAGCATATCAGGTGCTCGGGAAACATATGTGAGGGGGAACTATGGAAAATAGTCTTGCGCTGACAATATTCCTGCCTGTGTCGCTGGGCATTATCATGCTCGGTCTTGGGCTGGCCTTGACCTTGGAAGATTTTCAAAAGGTGCTCAAGGCACCCAAAGCGGTTCTGGTAGCACTTGTCTGCCAGACATTCATTCTGCCTTTGGCCTGTGTTGCGATTATTTATCTATTCAATCTCGAACCCGCACTTGCCGTCGGAATGATGCTTCTGGCAGCCAGCCCCGGTGGCACGTCCGCCAATCTCTATAGCCATCTTGCTGACGGGGACGTTGCGCTGAATATCTCTCTTACTGCAATCAATTCCGCACTTTCGATCATAACTCTGCCGCTGATCGTAAATTGGTCGCTGGCGCATTTTTTCTCAGAAGGGCAAGCGATCCCGCTGCAGTTTGCCAAAGTGATGCAAGTATTCATTATTATGCTCGGGCCGGTGATCATTGGTATGTGGATACGCCACCGCTTTCCTGCTTTTGCCGACAATATGGCACGGCCCGTCAAGATATTGTCTCTGGTATTTCTGATGATGGTCGTGTTGGTCGCGCTTGTGCAGGAATGGGAGACACTCCAGATTTGGGCGCCGATAGTCGGACTCGCGACTTTGACATTCAATCTGGTCAGTCTCGCTATTGGTTATTTCGTGCCAAGGGCAGTTGGTATCGATAACCGCCAGTCGACCGCAATCGGCATGGAGATCGGTATTCACAACGGCACGCTTGCCATCGCCATAGCGCTCAGCCCGTTTCTCCTCAACAATCCTACAATGGCTGTCCCCGCAGCAATTTATGGGCTGATCGCCTTTGTCACGGCCGCTCTCTTTGGCTACTGGCTGAAGACGCGGCAAAAAGCTGCCGGAAAAGTGACTTTTGTCGATCCTATGTGAAACGGGCGGCTTGCAGGGGTTCGACAAGCATGCTCCAGGATCGGCAAGCCTTTAGCAGTTGAGCCAGCCTCGTTTTCATGGTTTGGTCTACTTCTTTCGTAAGTGGGCCAAATCCATGCGTTACAAAAACTTCCCGGGCACGAACTCTGCCGGAATGGAGCTGGAGAACCTGCACCAGCTCCGGTTGACGTGGCTGGATCAGGCGGAAGGAGATGTTCTTGCGCTTGCAACAGCCTATCCGGCAGGACATCATATCGCGCGTCATTATCACAACCAGTCGCAATTGTTGCACGCTATAGCGGGTGTGGCGATGGTCACAACCAAGTTCGGGCGGTGGATGGTTCCTCCACATCATGCCTTGTGGTTGCCTGCAGGGATTGAACATGCCGTCGACATGTTTGGTGATGTTTCCATGCAGTCGATCTATGTGCGGCCAGAGGCTGTGGATGGATTGAAAGGGCACCTCCATGTGGTGGGGCTGACGCCGCTGATGGACAGCTTGATCCGGGAGGCCGTTAACCTGCCAGCGGATGCCACTGCCAATACGCGGGCAGCGTTTGTCATGGGCTTGCTATTGCACGAGATTCCAAATCTACCCGAACGGCCGCTGGGTCTCCCCTTTCCAGATGATCGCCGCTTGGCAGCGCTTTGTCATGATTTTCTCAAAAGCCCATCGCCGCATACGAATATTGATCATTGGGCCGATGAGCTTGGCATGAGCAGGCGCACATTTACCCGCATATTCAAGCGGGAAACGGGTTTGAGTCTTTCCACCTGGCGTCAGCAGGCATGTCTGCTCGCCGCCTTGCCACGACTGACAGCGGGTGAACAGGTGACAAGTGTTGCGCTTGATCTTGGCTATGACAGCGTCCCGGCATTCACAACGATGTTCAAGCGGATGCTTGGAACGCCGCCCCGCGCCTATCTTCATCAAAGACTTTAAACGTCAATCGAACTTGATAAGCGTTTTACCGGCAGAGCGGCCCGCGCGGCTCTGTTCGATATTTTCCGGTACTTCGTCCAGTGAAATGATCTGATCAACCGGCACGACCACGCGGCCTGCAACCACATGATCGACAAGGCGCTCCAGAAGGGCTTGATCGGCGGCGAGTTCAAAATTGCCGCCCTTGAGCGAGCGCTTTTGCAACTCTGAATCATCGGCCACAAAGGCTGTTGTATAGGCGGTTCCGCCCTGTTTGACCTGTGCTGAAAGCGCGGAAAACTCCGCAGCATTGCTCATCAGGTCGATCAAGCCGTCAATGCCGCCTGGATAGAGCTTATGCAGCTGTTCGCTAGCAGGTGAAGCAGTGTGGTCAATCGTGGCAATGGCCCCGAGCTTAATCATTGCGGCGGCTTTTGCAGGGCGGGCGGTCGCAATGACTTTCAGACCGCGAGCCACCGCCAATTGCACGGCAAATGATCCGACGCCGCCTGTAGCGCCGACAATGAGGATGGTCGCGCCCTTTGGCAGATCAAGATTTTCGACCATTTGGAGCGCCGTCATTCCGGCAGTGGGAAGGGCGGCCGCCTGAAAGACAGTGAGGGCCTCTGGCAGTTTTATCAAAAGGTTCGATGCGGGCACGCGCGCATATTCCGCATAAGGGCCCTCGCCGAGCGGCATATGCAGAAACTGGCCGAATATTCTATCGCCAATGGCAAAGTCGGTAACGCCCTCACCGCAGGATTCGACCACACCCGCTGCATCATTACCCAAGATCAAGGGAAAAACATGCGGCGCCTTGTCTTTGAGAATTCCGTTTGCCACTTTCCAGTCGAATGGATTGATTGCGGCGGCAGATATTTTGACCAGAAGTTGATCTTTACCGGGCTGCGGCTTTGGAACGTCAATCAGTTCCACCTTTGCGCCAAATGACTGCACTGCTGCTGCCCGCATGATGATCTCCAAGCTATTCCGCCGCCAAAATGCGGGGCTGAGGAACATAGTTGAGAATTGGCCCAAGCCAACGCTCGACCTCTTCAATCGGCATGGATTTGCGCTGCGAATAATCCTCGACCTGATCGCGCTCCACCTTGGCGACACCGAAATAATAGGATTCGGGATGCGCAAGGTAAATGCCGGAAACGGAAGAACCCGGCCACATGGCATAGCTCTCGGTGAGCCGGACATTGATCTTTGCTTCCGCATCAAGAATGCGGAACAGCGTTTCCTTTTCCGTGTGATCCGGCTGCGCCGGATAACCGGGTGCCGGACGGATACCGCGATAGGGCTCGCCGATCAGCTCATCGGGAGCAAGCGCCTCATCCGGGGCATAGCCCCAATAGTCCTTGCGCACATTCTCATGCATCAATTCGGCAAAAGCTTCGGCAAAACGGTCGGCCAAAGCTTTGACCAGAATGGACGAATAATCATCATTGGCGCGCTCAAAGCGTTCGGCAATGGCGATTTCCTCAATACCAGCGGTGACGACAAAGGCACCGATATAATCCTGTTTGCCGCTATCGAGAGGGGCGACGAAATCGCTTAAAGCAACGTTTGGACGGCCATCGCGCTTGGATAGCTGCTGGCGCAGCGTATAGAAGGTTGCCAGATCTTCATTGCGGTTTTCATCGGTAAAGACGCGAATATCATCACCGACTGCACCGGCTGGCCAAAGACCGATGACGGCCTTGGGGTTGAACCATTTTTCAGCAATGATTTTCTTGAGCATTGCCTGCGCATCATCGAATAATTGACGGGCGGCGGCGCCCTGTTTTTCATCGTCCAGAATTGCCGGATAACGACCCTTCAACTCCCATGTCTGGAAGAAGGGTGTCCAATCAATATAACGGGCAATTTCGGCCAGATCATAATTCTCGAATATGCGGGTGCCAATGAAAGCCGGTTTTGGCGGTGTGTAAGCTGACCAATCAACCTTGTGGGCATTGGCACGGGCTTTCGCCAGAGGCAGGCGCTGCTTGTCGGCCTCATTGCGCGCATGGGCATCGGCAACCTTGGCATATTCGGCGCGAATGGTTTCAATATAGCCCGGCTTGATATCTGCGGACAGAAGGTTCGAAACAACGCCGACCGCGCGGCTCGCATCGGTGACATAGATCGTCTGCCCCTGATGATAGCGGGGATTGATCTTCACGGCCGTATGCACGCGACTGGTGGTTGCGCCGCCAATAAGCAATGGAATGTCAAAGCCTTCGCGCTCCATTTCGGCGGCGACATGCACCATCTCATCCAGCGATGGCGTGATCAGGCCGGACAGGCCGATTATATCAACATTCTGCTCGCGCGCGGTCTGAAGGATTTTCGTGGCCGGGACCATGACGCCCAGATCAATGATCTCGTAATTATTGCAGGCAAGCACGACGCCGACAATATTCTTGCCGATATCATGGACATCGCCCTTCACCGTCGCCATCAGCACTTTACCGGCGCTTTCGCGCTCGCCCGTGCCGCCATTGGCAAGCTTTTCCGCCTCCATATAGGGCAAGAGCAAGGCAACTGCCTGTTTCATCACACGGGCGGATTTCACCACCTGCGGCAGGAACATTTTGCCGGCGCCGAAAAGATCGCCGACAACATTCATTCCGGCCATTAACGGCCCTTCGATGACATGCAGCGGGCGTTCTGCTTCAAGACGGGCTTCCTCTGTGTCCGCGTCGATGAACTCGGTAATGCCGTTGACAAGCGCGTGTTCAATACGTTTGCCGACAGTCCACTCGCGCCATGCGAGATCGCGTTCGCGCGCCTCCTTGCCAGCCGCGCCCTTATAGCGTTCTGCCAGATCGAGCAGGCGTTCCGTTGCATCATCGCGCCGGTTGAGCACCACGTCTTCGCAGGCCTCACGCAGTTCCGGATCAATGGATTCGTAAACCGCGAGCTGACCCGCATTGACGATGCCCATATCCATGCCGACCTGAATGGCGTGATAGAGGAACACCGCATGCATGGCCTCGCGCACCGGCTCATTGCCGCGGAACGAGAAGGACAGATTGGAAATGCCGCCGGAAATATGCACATGCGGCAAGGTTTCGGTGATCTGTTTGGTCGCCTCGATGAAGGCGACGCCATAGCCATTATGTTCTTCGATGCCCGTTGCGACAGCAAAGACATTGGGATCAAACACAATATCTTCCGGCGGGAAGCCAGCCTCTTTGGTCAAAAGCTCATAGGCGCGGGTACAGATCTCGACCTTGCGCTCCAGCGTATCGGCCTGCCCCTCGGTATCGAAGGCCATGACCACAACCGCAGCGCCATAGGCACGAACCTTTTTGGCATAGGCGATGAAGGCTTCCTCGCCTTCCTTCATGGAAATGGAGTTGACCAGAGGCTTGCCCTGCACGCATTTCAGACCAGCCTCGATAACATCCCATTTGGACGAATCGATCATCACAGGAACACGGGCAATGTCCGGTTCAGCGGCAATCAGATTAAGGAACTCGGTCATCGCCTTTTCGCTGTCGATCAGGCCCTCATCCATATTGATGTCGATGATCTGAGCGCCATTTGCCACCTGATCGCGCGCCACATCCAAGGCTGTTGCATAGTCGCCAGCAGTGATGAGCTTGCGGAACTTCGCCGAGCCGGTGATATTGGTACGCTCGCCCACATTGACGAAAGGAATCTCCTTGGTCAGCGTGAAGGGTTCCAGACCCGACAGGCGCATATGGGTTTCAATTTCAGGTATTTTGCGCGGCGGATACTTGCTTACTGCCTCCGCAATGGCCCTGATATGCTCCGGTGTCGAGCCGCAGCAGCCACCAACAATATTCAGCAAGCCCTCGCTGGCGAAGCCTTCAAGCTGCGCCGCCATTGCTTCGGGGCTTTCATCATATTGACCGAACTCATTGGGAAGACCGGCATTGGGATAAGCGCACACGAATGTGTCGGCAACGTTTGAAATTTCTGCCAGATGTGCGCGCATGGCATTGGCGCCCAAAGCACAATTGAGGCCGATGGTGAATGGCTGCGCATGGCGCACCGAATTCCAGAAGGCGGTGGGGGTCTGGCCAGACAGCGTGCGCCCGGACAGATCGGTGATCGTGCCGGAAATCATCACTGGCAGGGTGATACCTTTTTCTTCGAACACCTCATTGGTGGCAAAAATTGCCGCCTTGGCATTGAGCGTATCGAAAATGGTCTCGATCAGGATGATGTCTGCACCGCCATCGATCAGACCGCGAACCTGTTCGGCGTAGGCAGTACGCAGATCGTCGAAGGTGACAGCGCGATAGCCGGGATTGTTCACATCCGGAGACATGGAGGCGGTGCGATTTGTCGGGCCGAGGGCACCGGCCACGAAGCGCTTGCGTCCATCCTTCTGTTCCGCCTTGATGGCCGCGCGGCGCGCAAGCCTCGCCCCGTCGCGGTTCAGCTCATAGACGACCTCTTCCATACTGTAGTCAGCCTGGGCAATGGTGGTCGACGAAAAAGTATTGGTTTCCAGAATATCGGCACCGGCCATCGCATAGGCATAGTGGATATCTTCAATCGCCTGTGGCTGGGTGAGAATCAGAAGGTCATTATTGCCCTGCAAATGGCATGAGCAATCACCAAACCGGTCGCCGCGAAAATCATCCTCATTGAGGCTGAGACCTTGAATCTGCGTGCCCATAGCGCCGTCGAGAATCAATATGCGTTCTTTGGCAGCCTTTGTCAGCGCTGCAAAAACTTCCCTGCCGTCCCGTGGCGCGCCCATGGGACCGAAGAGATTATCAACCGCATTATTCATAACTCGAACGCCTCAAAACCAACATTGGGATGAGGTTTAAGGTTCACATAAAGATATGTTTATGTCAACAAATCAATTCTGCAAGCGGCATAAAATGTCGTAGTTGAACAGGGCGTTCTTTTCGTGTTTTCCCGTGCTCTGATGGCTCGCCCTCCTGACCCTCTCGAAGGGCGAAGCACGCATAGCTTCATTGCAATGTCGGTTAACTGTCAGATGGCGGCGGATTGCGGCAGAACAAATGGCATTTGTCCCGCTGGCAGGACACCCACTTTGAGCGCGCACTCATAAACACGTAAAATGCGCTCATCAGTCAGGACATCCTGCGGCGCTCCTACCTTATCCACATGACCCTTATGCATGACAATGACGCGATCCGCATACATGGAGGTCAGATTGAGATCGTGAAGAATCGCGATCACACCGCCGCCGCGTTTGGCAAAGGATTGTGCGATTTCCATGATGATCAGCTGATGCTTGATATCGAGGCTTGAGACAGGCTCATCGAGAAAGAGAAAGCGCGGTTGATTATCCAGTACCGGCTGCCAAACCTGGCATAATACGCGGGCAAGTTGAACACGTTGCTGCTCGCCGCCGGAAAGCTCCTGGTAGAAACGACCGCCGAATCCGGCAAGGTCAACCATTTCAAGAGCTTCGTCAGGCAAGTGTTCAACGTTCTTTACGGTGCCAAGTGAGCGGCCGCTCGTCAGCCCAAGCTTGATTATTTCACGGACCGTAAATGGAAATGCCAACGTGGTGGATTGCGGCAGGACGGCGCGCATTGCCGCCATCTGCCAGAGCTTCAAATGTTTCAGGGAATGCCCGTTGATGGTGGCTGCCCCGCTATAGAGCAAATCACCCGAGAGCGCGCGCATAAGCGTGGTTTTGCCCGAACCATTGGGCCCAACAATGACAGTGATCTCTCCGGCCAAAGCGTCAAAGCTTGCATTGTGCACGATTTGGGTCTTGCCCAGATGAACACCCAAGTCCGAGACGTGAATCATTGTTATAAATCCAGAATGCCGCGTTTGCGCAGCAATATCCAAAGGAAGACCGGAGCGCCGACAGCCGCCGTGACAATACCTATCGGCAGTTCTGCGGGCGCAACGACTGTCCGGCTGACAGCATCGGCCAAAAGCAAAAGGCTGGCTCCAAACAGCGCCGATGCGGGCAGAAGATAGCGGTGATCGGGTCCGATGACGAGCCGCAGCAAATGGGGGACAACCACGCCGACAAACCCGATAACACCGCTCACGGCCACGGAAGCGCCTGTCGCTGCCGCAACGGCGATGATCGCTATGATCTTGAAGCGCTGCACCGGAATGCCGAGATGGTTGGCTGTCGCCTCGCCCAAGGCAAGACCATTAAGGCCGCGCGCCAAAAAGGGCGATACGAGCAATGCAACCACGATGAACGGAGTTGTTGCGGCGATTTTCATCCAGCTTGCTCCGGCCAGTGATCCCAATAGCCAGAAGGTCAGATCGCGAAGCTGGCGATCGTCAGCAATATAGGTAAGCACGCCCATATAGGCTGTCGCCATGGCGCCAAGGGCAATGCCTGCGAGAAGCATGGTGGCGATGGAGGTTTGGCCGCGCCGCGTGGCAACCGTGTAAAGTATGAAGGTGAATGCCAAGGCGCTGACGAAAGCGGCGAGCGGCAGCGAATATAGGCCCAGAAGCGCCATGACGGGTGCCAAGACCGTATTGCCGAGCACGATCACACTAAGCGCTCCAAGGCCAGCCCCGGAGGAGACGCCGACAATGCCAGGATCGGCTAGCGGATTGCGGAAAAGCCCCTGCATGACGGCACCGGAGACGGCAAGCGAAGCGCCGATCAGCGAGCCCAGAATGACACGGGGCAGACGAATATCATAGATGATGATGCTATCGCGCGCCGACAAAGCGTCTGTGCCGCTATTGCCTGTCTGAAACCATGATCCGACAACGGAAACCACTGATGCATCAGAGGCTCCGGCCGTGAGACTGAACAGGAAAGTCACGGCAAACGCCAAGCCGAGCAACGCGATTACGAACCTGGCCAGAAAAGACCGGTCGCCATCCGCCCGGCCTTTCCTGCTGCCCCGTTCTGAGCGCAGGGAAGCAGGTTTCATGAGAATGGCCTCGCTCATTGGCTTACTGCGTCGCCGTAAAGTCGCTTGGACAAGTCGCGAACCGCGCTCGCTGTCCGAGGCCCAAAGCCTAGCAGATATTGCCCGCCCATACGTATGATTGCTTTGTTCTCACCTGCTGGTGTTGAAGCAATCGCCTTATTGGCAAGCAACTCCTTGTCGACTGTCGCGTGATTGTCGCCGCGATCCATTACCAGGATCACAT